>JBDTRR010000018.1:0-90299 GCA_039931615.1 Acidobacteriota bacterium | reverse complement strand
CCTGGTCGGCGACGACGATGATGGGCTCGAACCGTTCGGGGACGATCGCGAGCGGCGCCGCAACCACGACCAGCAAAGGCGGAAACGAGCGGGGCGCCTGGACGAGGGCGACGTCGTTCATCCAGACGACATCCTCGTCGACATCCGCGTCCGACACCTCGGCGCCGTCATGGTCGAGCTGGAGCGCGTCGTGATCGGTGCGAGTGTGGGGGGCGAAGTGACTATGGGCGACGTGATCGGCCGAAACCGACTCGTGCACGTGCTCCCGCGCGATCACGGCCGAGACGGCCAGCCATGGCACGAGAAACACGACCGCCAGCATTCGAGACAGCGACCCCATCGACGACTCGATTATATGCGTCGGGTTTGGCCGCGCCTCTACACTGACGGAAAATTCAGAAACTCTTCAGGTACGGCCTCGTACGCAGTGTCCGCCTTCAGGCGGACCTCCCACGGTCCGGCTCAAGCCGGACACTACGTACAGACCGGAAGCGCTATCGCCGCCCGTCGATCGGCTTGGCCGACCGGTCCATCAGGTGGATATCCTTCTCGTTTTCGCAGACCGTCTCGATCAGGTCGGAGTCCGGCAGCAGATTGACCGGCACCTTCGCGTGCCAGGGCTTCACATAGGCCTTGGGATCGTCAATCGTGATGTCGATCTCCATGTGCCCGATGTCGCGGCGCGTGAAGCGTTCGGTGACACGCCCAGCGTCGGTCTGCGGGTGGCCTGACCCGGTGTCGATCCAGGAGCGGCCGTTGAACCCGGTCGTCTCGACCACCAGCGTATCGCCTTCCCAGCGTCCGATCGAATAGCCGAGCCAGCTTGGCTGCATGTCCTCCGGGTGCGGACGGCCGTCGAGGAACACCTGCCGGAATGTCTGGTTGGTGGACGTTTCGTAGAGCAGCACCACCAGCGGCGGCGTCTGCACGACCTTGAAGGGGTGCGGCATGCCGCGGCTGCCGCCCAGGCCGACGCGAGGCACGCCCGGCGGCATGCAGGCGACCATCGGATCGTTCTTATGCAGATTGGTCTGGTTGTCCTTCACCTGGGCTTCCGCCCACGGCAGCATCTGGATCTCGTCCCCCTTCAAGTCCCTGGCGAGATTGCCGAAGTAGCCGCCATCGGTATGCCAGGTGCCCGAGAGGTCGGGCTTTCCATCCGCCGTTCTCGGCGTTGGCGCCGTGAGGTTCACCTTGCCGTCCGGAGTGCGCGGGATGCCCGGAACCTTGTAGTTCACCCACTGTGCGTGAAGGGCTGGCGCGGCAAGACAAACCATCGCGATCGCACACCACGTGATTGAGTGGGACAACGCTCGATTCTGTGCAGCCATGGATCCTCCGTTCAGGAACGGCCAATAGTATCCCGGCGGCCGGTAGAATCGTCAGGGTGTTCAGCTTTTCCGTCAGACTCGTCCGGCCCTACTGGAGATGGCTCATCCTCGTGCTCGCGGCGATGGTGATCGAGACGGCGATGAGCCTGGCCGCGCCGTGGCCGATCAAGATCGTCCTCGACTCGGTGATCGACGCGCGGCCGATGCCGGCGGCGCTGGCCTGGCTGCTCGGAGGTTCGCGCGATCGGCTGGCGCTCCTCAACGTCACCGTCGCCGCCACCGTCCTGATCGCCGTGCTGCAGGCGGCCAGCGCCTACCTCAACGCCTACTACACCGTCAGCATCGGGCAATGGATCGCGCACGACCTGCGCCAGAGCATCTACGCCCACCTGCAGCGGCTCTCGATGTCGTACTACGACCGGCAGCAGATCGGGCCGTTGATCAGCACGATTACCGACGACGTCAATGCGGTCCAGGACTTCGTCTCGACGTCGCTGCTCGACATCCTGATCGACACCTTGACGATCGTCGGCATGCTGGCGGTGATGTTCACGCTGAACTGGAGCTTCACGCTGATCGCATTGGCGGTCACGCCGCTGGTCGCGCTGTTCGCGCATCGGCTGCGCTCCACCGTCAAGGCGGCGACCCGCGACGTCCGGCGCCGCCAGAGCGAGCTGGTGACCATCGTCCAGGAAGGCCTCGGAGCGATCCGGGTGGTGAAGGCATTTACCCAGGGCGCGTTCGAGCGCGAGCGGCTGGGCGCCAAGAGCCTGGAAAGCGTCCAGGCCGCCCTCCACGCCCGCCGGGTCCGATCGCTGCTCGGCCCGGTCGTCACCGGCATCGTCGCGCTGGGGACCGCCGGCGTGCTCTGGTTCGGCGCCCGGCTGGTGCTGGCCGATGCGATGACGGCCGGCGCGCTGGTCGTCTTCATCACCTACCTGGGCAAGTTGTTCCGGCCGATCCAGGATCTGGCGCGCGCCAGCACCAACGTCGCCCAGGCGGCGGTCGGCCTCGAGCGCGTGAGAGCGGTGCTCGACGCGGACGAGCGGCTGCCGCGATCACCGCAAGCGCGGGTGCTCGGCCCGATCGACGGACGGGTCGAGTTCGATCAGGTGACGTTCGGCTACGACGCCACCCGGCCGGTGCTCACCGGCGTCTCGTTCGTGGCCGAGCCCGGTCAGCTGATCGGCATCGTCGGTCCGAGCGGCAGCGGGAAATCGACGCTGATGAGTCTGATCCCGCGCTTCTACGATCCGGTGTCGGGAAGCATTTTGATTGACGGCGTCGACATCCGCAATTGCACGATTCGATCACTGCGCCGGCAGATCGCCTTCGTGCTACAGGACACGCAGCTGTTCCATGCGCCGGTCTGGCAGAACATCGCCTACGGCAAGCCGGACGCCACGCGCGACGAGATCGTCGAGGCGGCGCGCCTGGCGCAGGCGCACGGCTTCATCGAGGCCCTGCCCGAGGGCTACGACACGGTCGTCGGCCAGGGCGGGTTGCCGCTGTCCGGCGGGCAGCGGCAGCGGCTGGGCATCGCGCGGGCGATGGTGCGGGATGCGAAGATCCTGATCCTCGACGAGCCGAGCTCCGGCCTCGATGCGGAATCGGAACGGCTCGTCTTCGCAGGCCTGCGCAACCTGCTCGAGGGCCGGACGACGTTCGTGATTGCCCACCATCTGGCCATCATCCGGAACGCGCACTGCATTCTCGTGCTCGACCAGGGGCGGATCGTCGAGCGCGGCACGCACGATGACCTGCTCGCACAGAAGGGCCTCTACGCCCGGCTGCAACAGATCCAGGAGTCGGCCTCGCCGCGTTCGCTGGAACACGGCCGGCCGAGCATGTAAAGCACGCGCGAGGGCTGACTTTTAGTAGCCGTCAGCTCGGCTGACCGGACACGACGTCATTGGAAGTGCTGCGAGCTCTTCTCGTTATCCGTGCAGAAGTGCTCGAGCAATTCCGCGTCCGGGAGGAGCTTCTGTGCCTGCGTGAAGGTGATCGGTCCCGTGTAGGTCTTGGGATCGTCGATCGTGATCGTGATCTCCATCCGGCCGACATCCATCCGGCGAAACCGTTCGATCACGCGCAATGACTCGGAGTGCGGATGCCCGGAACGATCGAGCCAGCTGCGATCGTTGAATCCGATCGACTCCACTACCAGTGTGTCGCCCTCCCATTTCCCGACGGAGTAGCCCATCCACGTCGGCGTCGGATCCCGGGGCGCTTCGCGGCCGTCGATGAAGATCTGCCGGAAGTCCGTGTTGTTCTCGTAGAGAATCACGACCAGTCCGCGCAGTTGGAGAACCTTGAACGGAAACGGATAGGTATCCAGGGCCGGCACGCCGGTCGGCTGGCAGCGCGCCGTCGGATCGTCCATCATGTTGCGCTCCCGATGCCGGCGATATTGCGCTTCGGCCCAGGGCTGGAACGGCACCTTTGCCGGATCCAGGTCGGACGTGACGTCGACAAAATACGGCGATCGCAGCGATTCCCCGATGCCCTTGGTGCCGGCGGAACCGGGGTCCGGCAACCAGATCCCGGAAAGGTCGGGCCTCCCGTCGGGCCCTGCCGGCAGCCGCGCGGACAGATCCGGCTTCCCGTCCGGCGTCCGCGGAATTCCGATCGCGGGCCGATCGGGCCACTGTGCACCGACGGAACCCGGCAGCAGCATCGTGCCCAGAACGACGGTGACGGTGGCGGCAATCCGGGTCATTGGGGATCCTGTCCTTCGTTGGCTCGGTTAGCGACGACCGATGATCATGGCCGCGACCCGCTGTATCGCCGCGAGGCTGGCGTCGACATCATCGTCGGTGGTCGCCCAGGACGACACGCTGATCCTCATCGCGGTCTGACCCTGCCACTCGGTCCCGCCGCACCAGCAGGTGCCGTCCTGCTGGACCTGCTCGATGACAGCGCGGGTCACGCCAGGTGCGCCGAACGAGACCAGCACCTGGTTGATCACGACATCGTTGAGAATCCGATAGCCGCTGGCGCGAAGCCCGTCCGCGAAGCGCTGCGCATGACGGCAGGTCCGCTCGATCAGCTCGGCCAGACCCTGGCGGCCCAGCGAGCGCAACGCCGCCCAGAGTTCGACGCCGCGCGCACGGCGCGACAACTCCGGAGCGAACTGCGATCCCTCGCGATGGTCACCTGGCACCAGGTAGGCCGAGGACAGGGCCAGTGCCGAACGCAGCGCGCCAGGCTCGCGGACGAAAACGAGCCCGCAATCGTAGCCGACGTTGGGCCACTTGTGACCGTCGGTCGCCCACGAATCGGCGTCGGCACATCCTGCGGCGAGATGGCGGTAGCGCGGCGAGGCGGCCGCCCACAGCCCGAACGCTCCGTCGACGTGGACCCAGGCGCCGGCGTCGTGGGCACGGCGGCAGATCTCTCCGGCCGGATCGAAGGCGCCCGTGTTGACGTTGCCGGCCTGGATGCACACGACAGTCCTCGTGTCGAGCGCCGGGAGCGCCTCGGGAATCAGACGGCCCTGACCGTCGACCGGGACGCGATGCACGCGCTGGCGCCCGAGTCCGAGCAGGCCCAGCGCCTTGACCAGGGAGACGTGCACCTCGTCTCCCACCACGACCGTCAGCGGCGGCGCCCCGAACAGGCCGTCTTGTTCGACGTCCCATCCTGCCCGCTGCAGGAGGACGTGCCGCGCCGCGGCGAGCCCCGAGAGATTCGCCATCGTCGCGCCGGTGACAATGCCTCCGCCGCTGCCGGCCGGCAGGCCGAGGATGTCGCGCACCCACGCAATCGCCACGTCTTCACACGCCGCCGCCGCGGGAGACATCACCCGCAGCGCGGCGTTCTGATCCCAGGCGCTCACCAGCCAGCTCGCCGCTACGGCCGCCGGCAGCGCGCCGCCGTTGACGAATCCATAAAACCTGCCGCCCGCGTTGGCGACCGTCGCCGGCGAGCCGACCCGGTCGAGCAGCGCCAGCACATCGGGTGGCGCCGTTGGTAAATCCGGCAGCAGGGCATCGAGTTCGCTCAGCGCCTCGACCGACGAGGACGCGGGGGCGACACGACGGCTCCCGATTTGTGCCAGGTAGGCGGCCGCCCGTCGCATCGCGTCGCCGAGAAGGTCGGCGTCGACGGCAGTACTTGCGGCTCGAGGGCTTGAATCGGTGGCGTGGCCCATGGAATCACTATGCTGCAGTGACCGATCTCCCGTCACGATCCGATTGACAAGCGTCCAGTCATGTATCGGACGTTACGAACGAGCTGAGGGCGGGCGGCACACTCCCTTTGTACGCGAGATCCGTAGTCCGACTAAAGTCGGACGCCACTTACGACTCTGGAACACGGAGGCCTCCTCTCATTCTGTAAAGCCCGACCGCGCGAACAGCGACTAATCCCCCACGCGCCACGGTGAACGGTCGGTCCACGTCTTCAACGCCGCCGTCGCCCATTCCGTCGTCTTGTCGGCGTGGCAGGCGTTGCAGGCATTCGGTGTCTTCGAGGCAGCGGTCGCCGCCGGATAGACGAAGCGGAAGGTGTGGCTGCGGACGTTGACGTCGGCGATGGTCTGCTGGATCCTGGGCATGTGGCAGGCGATGCATTCGCTGCCCGCGCTGCCCGCCTGGTGATGCGTGTGCTGCTCGAGCGACGAAGCGCGCGGCCCGTTGGGTGAGCCCGGCTGGTGACAGTCGGCGCACAGTTGACTGGCCGGCTTCCGCAGCAGCGCATCGTTCGTGGTTCCATGCGAATCGTGACAGGTGAAGCACGTCACGCCGTGGCCGTACATCGAGCTCTGCACGTAGTCGTTCCCCTGCATGCGGTTCTTGTGCGCCGTGCCATCGGCGAAATGTGTGAACGTTGTCGTGCCGAGGTGGTGCTCCTCGAATTGCCAGAACCCGCTCAAGTCCTGGCCGACGGTGTAACCGACCGGCCAGTCGTAGTACTTGCCGGCGATCGGTTTTTCCCGCGGCTGCCCCTGCGAGTGACATTGCTCGCAGACATTGCCGGCCCTCACGTAATCCAGCCGGGCCGGGTTGACGATGGTTGACGGCAGAGAATCCCTGACGTGTTCGCTGCCGGGGCCATGACACTTTTCACAGCCGACGTTCCACTCCGTGACGCTCTTGGTGGCGATGTCGTAATTGACCGAGTGGCAGCCGTCGCAGAGCGGACCGGTGGGACGCTGGAAATTGTCGTCCGGATAGAACTGTGTCCACCAGTCGGTACCCTTCGCGGCGTGATAGGGCCGCCACATCTTGTGTGTCACGTCCCATTGCGCCGGCAGCGGGAAGTAGTCGTCACCGACCCGCTTGAAATAGCGCTGCTTCCATTTGCTGCCGTAGACAAAGGCGATGTCGTCCTTCGTGAACGTGATCAGGGGATCCGGCTCCGACAGATCCGGCGTGATCGCCTCCGGATGGGTTTTCGGATCCCGCACCACGTTCGCCATCAGCGTCTTGCGCCAACGCTCGTAGATGTCGGCGTGGCAGGTCTGACAGGACGCTGAGCCGACGTACCGCGCGGAAACCGTCGTCGGGCGCTGGCCGCCTGAACCGTCCGGAACCGGAGCCGCCACCCTCGGCAGCTGACGGACGAAGGCGACGAGCTGCCAGATGTTGTCGTCAGGAAGCTGCCAGCCGGGCATCGCCGTGTTCCGAATGCCGTTCTGGATGAAGTAGAACAGCTCGCCGTCGGTTCTGGCGATGACGTCGGGTCCGCGCAGATCCCGGGGCGGCGGAAACAGCCCGCTGCCGGCCTCGGTTCTTCCGCGGCCATCGTAGCCGTGGCAGCTTTCACATTTCTGCTGATAGAGGGCCCGGCCCGCGGTCACGCTCGCATCGGTCACGCCGACTGGGTTCGTGCGCGCCCTCGCGCTCGACGGTACGCTCAGGTTGAGCAGCCACCGGGCGGCGGCCGCCTCGATCGGGTGGGGCGACTGCCGCGCCGTCATGCCGCCCGAGGTGACATATCGATGGACGGTGCCCAGCGCCAACACCACGATGAGACCGCCGCCAATCGCCAGAATCAATCGCGTCCTGCGGGGTACCAACGACACCATCCCTCCCTCTTCTCAACAATGCGTCCGGTGACGCACGAAGTCTAACGAGGCTCCACCTCAGACCGCCGAGAAACGCGAGGCGGGTGTTGGCGCCACCTCGCTAGTGGCAGCGTTGTTCGCCCCGCCTCCGGCGGGGCGCGACGTCTTGAAGGCCGAGAAAACCTGACTCGTTCGCACAGATTCCCGGCCCTCAAGACGTCTATCCGTTCGGTGCGGCGTAGCTCTTGCGGGCGCGCGGCTTCAATCCGCCCTGCGCGACCCGCACCGCGATGTCGTGGACCTTCCCGTCCCGTTTGGGCGCGAAGCCGATCAGGTACTGCGAGTGGATCTCGTCGGCGACGCCCGCGAAGGCGGCGCCGAGCTCCTGCCCGGGCCGGATTTCGATATAGCCGCCGCCGGTCTCCTCGGCGACGCGCGCCAGCCCGGGGTCGGCCATGTCCGCCGTCAGCATCGCCTGCAGGCCGCCTCGTCCGATGCCCGGCGCCGCCGGGCGCCCGCTGCGGCTGCGCATCCCGACCGCGTAGATCATCACGTCATCGCGGCGGGCGCGGTCGATGACCTCGGCCTGGCTCATCGGCCGTTGCCGAAGAGACAGCGGCCCGGTGTCCTTGCCGTCACTCAGCACGAGGATCACCTTGCGCCGGTCGTCGGCGTCGCCAAACGCATCGAGCGCCTGGTCGACCGCGCGCCAGAGCGGGGTCGGCGCATCCGGCGCGATCGCGTTCGGCAGCGCCTTGTCGAGCTCGGCAGGGTCATGGGTGAACGACGGGCTGATGGTGACGTCTTGCCCGAACGCCCCGACGCGCGCCACGTCGTCGGGCCGCAGCCGCGCGAAGAGCTGTGCGCCGGCGCCGCGCAGCAGCGGCAGGTTGCCCTCCATGCTGCCGGAGACGTCCAGCATGACGATCAGCCGGATCGGCCGCGGCGTGTTGTCGAACTGGGTGATCGGCTGTGGCTTGCCTTCGTCGCGCACCTCGAACATGTCCTGCGTCAGGGTCGTGACGAGCCGGCCGTCCCGGTCGGTCACGGTGGCGAAGACCCGGACGATGTCGCTGCCGGCACGGAAGGGGGGCTGCTGCGGCGCGGCGGCGCCGAGCCCGGCAAAGATAGACGCGACAAACGTGGCGCAGACAGGAAACCGCAACATGGGTGCAACTCCGACATCCGCAGGCGCAGGCTCCTCAGTCATACCACGGGTTCGACGTAACAGACGAGGCCTGTCACGGTCCGGCTGAAGCCGGACACTACGTACGCTTGCTGTAGTCGCGCCGACCTTCAAGTCTCGCCTGCGATCGATTTGGTCTCACGCTCTGAAGCCGGACCGTGCCCCGCAATCCCGTACGTGGGGGCCGGCTTCAGCCGGACCGTGCGTCGGCAGGCCCCGCGGTCTGGTGCCTAGCCGACTGCCTTCGCCGCACGATACCGCCCGGGCAGCGCCCGCAGCGAGATGGCGAGACGATTCCAGGCGTTGATCGTCGCGGCCAGGTAGGTCAGATCGACGATCTCCTGCTCGCTGAAATGCTGCGTCGCCTCCTCGTAGACGCTGTCGGGCACGTGGGTCTCCGCGACCAGCGTGACCGCTTCGACCCAGGCCAGGGCGGCCCGCTCACGGGCGTCGAAAAAGGGCGTTTCGCGCCACGCATCCAGCGCATAGAGCCGCTGCTCCGTCTCGCCCGCCGCGCGCGCATCGATCGAATGCATGTCGATGCAGTAGGCGCAGCCGTTGATCTGCGACGCCCGCAGCTTCAGCAGGTGAATCAGCTTGTGATCCAGGCCACAGCCGGCGAGATACTTTTCGACTGCCAGCAGGCCCTGCAGCGGCTCGGGGTGGAACTTGCGAAAGTCGAGACGGGATTCCATCGCCCTCACTCCTATCGAAACGCCGGGCAGACCTCAACGTCTGCACTTCTTCAGACCGATTCTTTCACATGCTCAGACACCTGCCGTCACCGTCCCCGTACTCACCGGCGTGACTCGTCATTCCTGAGCTCCCCGTTCAGCCCGTCGTATAAGGTAATCTTTATGAAACGATCCGCCGACCGACGATGCGAGCGGACGAATCCTCAAGCTGGCGCCCCGGAATACCCATCATCTGTCATCGATATACGCACGGAGGTTGACGTGGACAAGACCGTCTTCAAGACAGCAATCGCCCTCGCTCTCGGATCGACGCTGTATGTCTCGGCTCAGCAGCCCGGTCCTCCGCCCGCGGCCGCGCCCGGCGGCGGCCGGCGTGGCGGCCCCCCGGGCGGCGGACCCGAAAACGGGATGAACGTCCGTCCTCCCAACGGACAGGGACAGAAACCGGCGGCGGCCGCACAGACCCGCGCGCCGGAGCAGAAGCTCAACGTCGCGTTCACGGTCGTGACGGTGACCGAGGGCCTGGTCAACCCGTGGGGGCTGACGTTCCTGCCCGGCGGCAGGATGCTGGTGACCGAGCGGCCGGGACGGCTGCGCGTCGTCAGCGCTGACGGCAAGCAGATGTCCGAGCCGGTGGCCGGCCTGCCGGCGGTCGATTTCCAGGGGCAGGGCGGCCTGCTCGATGTGGCGATCGATCCGGCGTTCGCCACCAATCAACTGATCTACTGGAGCTACGCCGAGCCTGGCGACAAGGTCAACAACACGGCGGTCGCGCGCGGACGGCTCGTCGACGGCGCGGCGCCGAAGGTCGAGAACGTCCAGGTCATCTTCCACCAGGCGCCGTCGCTCGCCTCGCCGCTGCATTTCGGCGGACGTCTGGTCTTCGGCCGGGACGGCACGCTGTTCGTCACGCTCGGCGAGCGCTCGATCACCGAAGGACGCCTGCAGGCGCAGCGGATGGACGGGCTGCTCGGCAAGATCGTGCGCCTCAACGCGGACGGCTCGGTGCCCAAGGACAATCCCTTCGTCGGCAAGCAGGGCGTCCGGCCGGAGATCTGGTCGTTCGGCCACCGCAACGTCCAGGCGGCGGCGCTGCACCCGGCCACCGGCGAGCTGTGGGAAGTCGAGCACGGCACCCGCGGCGGCGATGAGCTGAATGTGTCCCGCAAAGGCAAGGACTACGGCTGGCCGACGATCGCCTACGGCATCGAGTACCAGGGCGGCACGATCACCGGCGGCATCCAGCAGCAGGCAGGCATGGAGCAGCCGCTCTACTACTGGGACCCGGTCATCGCGCCGAGCGGCATGGCGTTCTACACCGGCTCGCTGTTCCCGGCCTGGCAGAACAGCCTGTTCGTCGGCGGCATGGGCAGCCTGAACCTGGTGCGGCTGACGCTGAAGGGTGAGCAGGTGATCGGCGAAGAACGCCTGCTGCAGGATCTCCAGCCGGAGCGGGAACGGATCCGCGACGTGCGGCAGGGGCCGGACGGCGCGCTCTATCTGCTGACCGACAACGTCAAGGGTCGGATCCTCAAGCTGGTGCCGAAGCAGTAGGTCCGGACGGTCCCTCTGCCGGTTAAGATCAGGGTGGTGCAGACCTTTAAGTCTGCCAGAGACGGCAGGCCATCCCCCTCTGTACGCGGGATCCAGCTTCCGCCTTCGCACAAGCTTCGGCGGACCGCCGTAGCCTTGGCGGAGGCTGGTCAGCCGGATTGATCCGTAGTCCGACTCAAGTCGGACGCCACGTACGATTCGGAATGCGGGCTTTTTTTACACGCCGACACCCGTCACGGTCCGGCTCAAGCCGGACACGACGTACGCGATTGGAGGGACACATCGTGGCGATGGTGCGGAAGACGCTTTTGATCACCGGGGTCAGCTCGGGCCTCGGCCGGGCGCTGGCCATCGCAGCCTTGACGGACGGCCACACCGTCGTCGGCACGGTTCGGACCGCGGCCGACGCCGCGGCGTTCGAGGCGCTCTCCCGGGGCGCCGCGTTCGCACGGCTGCTCGACGTCGGCGACGACGATGCGGCGGCGCGGGTGGTCGACGAAGTGGAGCGGACGGTGGGCGCCATCGACGTCTTCGTCAACAACGCCGGCTACGGCCACGAGGGTCTGGTCGAAGAATCGTCGATGGCCGATCTGCGGCGTCAGTTCGACGTCAACGTCTTCGGCGCCGTCGCTTTATTCAAAGCGGTGCTGCCGCACATGCGCGCGCGCCGGGCCGGCCGCATCATCGCGATCAGCTCGATGGGCGGGCTGATCAGCTTTCCCGGTCTGGCGTTCTATCACGGCAGCAAGTTCGCACTGGAGGGCATCGTCGCGTCGCTGCGCAAGGAAGTCGCGCCGCTCGGAATTCGCGTGACGGCGGTCGAGCCGGGCTCGTTCCGGACCGAATGGGCGGGACGCTCGCTGGTCCGTACTCCCCGCTCGATTCCCGACTACGACGCGCTGTTCGATCCGCTGCGCGCCAACCGGCAGAAAGCCAGCGGCATTCAGCTCGGCGATCCGGACAAGGCGGCCCGTGCCATCCTCGAGATCATCGCGGCGCCCGATCCGCCGGCGCATCTGGTCCTCGGGTCCGACGCGCTGCGATTGATCGCGGCTGAACGGCGGGCATTCGACGACGAGGTTCGCACCTGGGAGGCGCTGTCGCGATCGACCGATTTCCCGGATGGCGCACAGATCGCGTGAGCCGGCTGGAGAATCAGCACGCTGCGAGGAGCGTCGTATCGTTCACAGTCTTACTTCGGGACTTCGTTGCTCGAACATGTCGCGCATTCCGAGGCAACGCGGTATTTCGAAGCGCCTTGGGCCACGAAGCCACGAAGAGGGCCTCTCCAGAGAACGTTTTCCTTCTTGTACGTAGTGTCCGCCTTCAGGCGGACCTCCCACGGTCCGGCTGAAGCCGGACACTACGTACGCGGCTACGGCACCAGCAGGCGAATGATCCCGTCATGCTTGTTCAGCACGAAGAGCCGGCCATCGAGGCCGGCGCCCATGCGCAGGTCGGCACGATTCGCGAGCGGTTTCCCCTGCTGGGTGTTCTTGTCCTTGATCAGCTGCAGCAGCGTCTTCGCTTCGCCCTTGTCGTTGAACAGGATCCGGTGGAAATTCTGGCCGCCGGCGGGCAGCTTGTCGGCGTTCAGATAGAAAACCTCACCGCTCGGGTTGTCGCCGAAGATCAGCATGCCGGTCAGCTGTTTGATCGCCTTGTCGCGATAGACGTAGATGCCGGTGGCCGCCAGCCGGCCGGACGGAAACAGCGGATCGGTGTGGTCGAAGTCCACGATCGGGAAGACCATCTTCGGATCGCCGCGCTGCTCCTCGATGCTGACTTCCCGGGTGAAGTACTTGAAGCTGCCCTCCCAGACATTCCAGCCGTAATTGCCGCCGGCGGTGATCTGGTTGACCTCCTCGTTGATGTTCTGGCCAATCTCCGCCTCGAACATGTTGCCGTTCTGCGGGTCCCAGGAGAACCGCTGCGGGTTGCGGTGGCCATACGAGTAGATCTCGCCGAGCGCCTCGGGGTTCTTGACGAACGGGTTGACCGCAGGGATCCCGTACTTGCCGTTCGGACTGTTCCGTCCGAGCGGATCGATCCGCAGGATCTTGCCGAACACCGACTTGAGGTTCTGCGCCTGGTTGTAGGGATCGCCGCCGCTCCCGCCGTCCGCCGAGCCGATATAGAGCAGGCCGAACTCGGGCGTGCCCTGCCGGGCGAGCGGATTGAAGGCGATCTGTCCCCCGTTGTGGTTGGCAAACGGATGCGCGACGCGGAACAGCTCGCGGGGCGCTCCGCCATCGTAGGCCGCAGCCTTCGGATCCCTGGCGGTCCACTCGAGCAGAATCTCATCATGCGTGCGGCCGGCGCCGAGCGGCACGAAATCGGGCATCGCCGTCATGTTGGTGGTATCGGCCCAGGTGTAGAACCTGCCGGCGCCCGGGGCGCCGACGCGGGCGAACTGCGGGTGGAACGCAAAGCTCTGGAAGCCCCGTTCGGAGTTGGCGAACTGGACCGGATTTCCCCACTTCGGATCGTTGAGATCGAGATACGGCTTCACCGACTTGCCGTCGTAGCTGACCGAGTAGAGCATGCCCTGCATCGTGTTGACGAACATGCGCTTGGTGCCCGGCTCGTCGAGGAGCAGATCCACACGTGCCGGATCGGTGCCGGCGTCGGGGACCGACGCGAACTCGGTGAAGTTGACCTTGATGACGCCGTCGACGGCCGGGATCGGGGCGACGAAGGGATTGTTGCTGCGGCCGGGTCCTGGCGGCGGCACCGGGCCGCGGCCGCGTCCAGGCGGGCCCTGGCGTCCTTCGGGCGGCGGACCCTGGCGGCCGTCCTGCGGCGCGGTCGGCGGTGCGGCGGGAGGATTCTGCGCGATCAACGGCGAGACCATCAGCAAGGCCGCCGCAGCTGTGCAACTCAGGTAGTGCTTCATGGTGATCAACGGTAGTGCTTCACGGTGATCAAGTAAACCAAAACACCCGGAATACACAACGGCGGACGGCGGCATCCGTCATGGCATCACACGCGCGGCCTTGACCAGTGGCTGCAGCGATCCGGGCAGCCGCCGGTGGTCGGCGGAGCTGACCAGGGCCGGCGTGATCGGCGCCGGACCGTGTGTGGTCAGGGCGGCGGTCCCAGTTGGTCCGAGCAACAGGCTGACGAACGCCACCGCGTTCTCCTGATTGACGCTCTGCGTGGGAATCGTCAGCCCCCACGCCACCCGCGCCGCAGGAATGGAGACGGGTGACCTGGCTCCCGGCGGGGCGATGCCAGGCATGGTGACTCCCGCTTTGGCGTAGCCGCGGTTGTTGCCGTCGGTCGACAGATCGATGCGATCCGGCAGGGCGACATACCGATACGCGGCATTGCGCTTCGCGGCCGCCGCCGCGCTGTGCTCGTAGATCAGCTGAAAGTTGAAGTCGCGGCCCAGCGTCCGTTCAGGGGCCGCCGCACCGCCCACCGCCGGCAGGATGGTGTAATGCTCCAGCAGCGAGTTGGCGAGGTTCGGGACGTTGTAGAACGTCTCCGCCAGCTGGAAGATCATGTGCGAACGGTAGCCGGAAGGATCGAGAAACGGGTGCGAGCCTGAAATACGGACGCCGGGCTGGAGCAGGATCCGATACCAGTCGGCCGCGGCGCCCGGGATCGAGTCGGGCGGTTTGAATTCGCCGGCCGCGGCAATCCCGCGTGCCGCCGGATCCGTGTCCAGGTAGGCCAGCACCATGCGGCCCCTGGCGAAGACAACGGTGTAGTCAGCGAGCTTCAGCGGCTTGAGCAGCAGATCGATGTCCAGATCATCGGCCGCCGCGTAGACATCGCATCGCTGCGTGCCCGCCGCCATCCGCCCGGCCAGCGCGACACTCCCTCCGGAGACGTCCTTCACCACCACGGTCGGGTGCTGGCGCGTGAACTCCTTGATCACCGGATTGAACGCCGCCTGCAGGCTGCCGGCGTGGCAGACGATCAGCTCCCCGGCTGATTGCGGGCTGACCGCGGCGCCGCCCGCGGTTGCGATCAGGACGCTGGTCAGACCCAGGCGGCGCACCGCTGGTCCCGCCACCCGGATCAGTCCAGGCCGACTCAAAATGCCACCTCCATCGAGGCCGCCACGGTGCGGGGCGATCCCAGGTGGGCCGTGTAGCTGCCGACATTCGTGCCCGTGATGTTGCCCGGGCCGAGGGTGGACCAGTAGTGGACGTCGGTCACGTTATTGACGCCGATTCTCCACGTCACCACCCGGTTCATCACCGTTCGCGCGTAGCGCCCGCCGAGGTCGACGACGTTGTAGGCCGGCGTGTAGGTGGAGTTGATGTCGTCGATCGGCCGGCGGCCGACCGACTGCCAGTTGACGCTGACGAACGTCGCCCGGCCGGCCGGCAGCTGGTACTCCGTCAGCAGGCTGGACTTGAAGCGCGGAATGCCGACGAACGCCTTGTTGTCGGTTGTCGCATTGCCGGTCCTGGTGACGTTGGTATCGAGCACGGTCAGCCCGCCCGCGACGACCAGCCGCTCGGCGACGCGGCCCGACAGGGTGGCTTCGACGCCGTAGTTGACCTGGTCGCCGGAAATCTTGAAGACGTTGTCGACCGGATCGGTGTTGGCAAACGGTCGATTCAGGCGGAACACGGCGGTCGAGAACGCCGCTTTCGGCAGCACAAGCTTGTATCCCACTTCTGCCTGATCGCTCCGATACGGCGGCAGCGCCTGGCCGGGATTCGCCGTCGTCCCCGCCGCGATGTCGCCCTGCTGCAGGCTGCTGCCATAGGTGCCGTAGATGGTCATGTTGGCGAGCGGCTTGTACATCACGCTCTCCAGCGGGCTGATGCCGTTGGCGCGATAGCCGCCGGTCCTGACGCCGGCGTTGTTGTGGTTGTCGGTCCAGATCCAGTCCTGGCTCGCGGTCACCCGGAAGGACCAGTGCTCGTCGAGGGTGATGGTATCGGCGACGCTGAAGCCCTGTTGGTGGATCACGCTGGAGACGAACAGGTTGTCGTGCCGCGGGATGCCCGCGGCCGGGAGGCCGAAGACGACGGGATTCTCGATGCTGGCCGGTCCCAGCAGCACGCTCGGCGCACCTGGATTGGTCACATCCGAGTACGACGTGAAGGAGTAGCCCGCGCTCCCGAAGGCCACCGCATGGCTGATCGACCCGGTCTTGAACCGGCCGTTCAGGTAACCCAGATCACTGAGTACGCCGAAGCGCGGCGCGAAGCCGGTCGCAAGCGACGCGTTGTAATTACCGGTGCTGCTGGTCAGCGCGTTGACCTGCGTGCTGATGTCGCGATCGGTGCGTTGACTCAGGACGCCGACGCTCAGACGCCAGGTGTCGTTGATGTCGTGCCTGACGCGCAGCTGGCCAATCCGCGACGTGAGGTCGAGGCCGGCGTCCGACTGTCCGTAGCCCTGACGGGCTGGATCCGGTGCATCCTCCGGCAGTTCGATAAAGGTAGTCCGGTTGTTGGCGCGTCCATAGGTGAACCACCCGGGAAAGCCGCGCTGAACCACGTTGTAGTAGCTGAAGAACCCCTCGACCGTGGTGTGAGCGAACGGGCGCGCATCGGCCGCCAGGCTGGCCAGGCCGCGTTTGAGGTTGCTGCCGGTGACGATGGTTTCGCCGTCGCCGAACAGGACGTTGGCCCGATAGCCGAACTTCCGCCCGCTTCCGAGACGGCCGCCGACGTCGGCGTGGACGGTGGCCATCGAGCGGCCGTCGTAGCTGATCGTTGCCTGGCGGAAGGGCTGCTCGGTCGGCCGCTTGGGCACGAAGTTGAACATCCCCGACGGATTGGCCGGGCCGTAGAGCGCGCCGCCCAGGCCGTTGAGCACTTCGATCTGCTGCAGCGTCTCGATGCTGTTCGCCCCCGTCACGATGATCCCCATCCCGTCCATGCGGGTGTTCTGCATGTTTGAGCCTTGGATCCCGCGGGTTTCAGGACGGAGGATCTCGGAGCCCTGCATCTCCTGGAATTCGACCAGCGGGAGGAACTTCGACGCCTCCTTGAAGTTCTTGACCTGCCCGTTGGTCATCAGTTCGCTCGGCAGGATGCTGACGGTGTACGGCGTATCGAGGAGCGGCGCGCTGCCCAGCGGTCCGAGCGAACTGACGGTGTCGACGCGGTAGCCGCGCCCGACGCCGCCCGCGGCGGTGACCGTGACCGACTCGGCCGCGCCGGCCAGCACCAGCACGAAGTCTCGAGTCGCGCTCCCTCCGCCGATCAGCGTGATCGCTTGACTGGTCATCACCTGGAAGCCTCTCGCGTGAACTTCCGCGACGTAGCTGTCCGGCGCCAGGTTCATGAAGATGAAACGGCCCTGGCCATCGGTGACGGTCGAGGTCCGGGCCGCCGTCCGCGGATTGGTCAGGAGGACCTGGGCGCCCGGGACGACCGCCTGCTGGGGATCCCTGACGACGCCGCTGATCCCGAGCGGCTGGGCGAGCGCGGGCCGGGCCAACAGCAGCACGACGACGACGTGCCAGGGCACGCGGGCCATGACACGACACACAGACTCGATCACAACCGAACGCATTCGATCAACCTCCGCACCGATATCAAGAAATGTGTCTCGACGACGCGATGCACGTCTGGCGAACCGCTATATTACTCGGAATACTCCGATCGAGACACGGCAGGCCTGAAGGCCTGCACTACGACTGCTCAAGGGCCGGACGTAGTGTCCACCTTCCACGTGGACCGTGACAGGCAGGCCCGAGGTTTCTTGCCGTACCTGGGGTCCGGCTTCCGCCTTCGCGCGCAACAGAAACTCTGCGCTTCGGCGGACCGCCGTAGCCTTGGCGAAGGCTGGTCAGCCGGACCTTGAAGGAAGACCAGTCGTAGTGCAGGCCTTCAGGCCTGCCTGTCGCGATCCGGCTTCACGGATTGATCCGTGGTCCGACTAAAGTCGGACGCCACGTACGAGGATCAGTTGCAGTGCGGTCCCTCTACGAGACGGCGTCGGTCAGCAGGGTGCCGCCGCCGAAGCTCGCATGCGCCGGCACGTCGCCGCCCCTGGTCATCCGGACCGCGCAATACTTGAATTCCGGAATCTTCCCGACCGGGTCGAGCGCCGGATTGGTCAGGATGTTGGCGGCCGCTTCGTAGTAGCAGAACGGCACGAACACCGCTCCACGCGGCATGCCGTCGTCGGCGCGCGCGTAGAGCGAGATCCTGCCGCGCCGGGACTCGATCGTCAGCGTCTCGCCGGGCGTGACGCCGACCTGCGCCAGATCGAGCGGGTGCACGGAGGCGACCGGTTCCGGCTCGAGGTTGTCGAGGACCGAGGCGCGCCGGGTCATCGAACCGGTGTGCCAGTGCTCGAGCTGACGGCCGGTGATCAGGACCAGCGGGTACTGGGCGTCGGGCCGCTCCGCCGCGGAGATCAGGTCGGCCGGCACGAACTTCGCCCGCCCCGAGGGCGTCGGGAAATTCTTGACGAACACCACCGGCTGCCCCGGATCGCCTTCCTTCTCGCACGGATAGGTCACCGACGACTCACGCTCGAGGCGCTCCCAGGTGATGCCGGCGATCGAGTCCATGCACTGGCGCATTTCGTTGAAGACGTCACGCGGATGCGAGTAGTGCCAGTCGAGACCAAGGCCGCGCCCCAACTCGTTGAGGATCCAGAGATCCGGCCGGGCGTCGCCCGGCGCGTCGATCGCCTTGCGTCCGAGCTGCACCGTCCGATCGGTGTTGGTAACGGTGCCGTCCTTCTCCGGCCAGGCGGTCGCCGGCAGCACCACATCGGCGAGATACGCCGTCTCGGTCAGGAAGATGTCCTGCACGACGAGATGATCGAGCGCGGCGAGCGCCTCGCGCGCATGATCGACGTCGGGATCGGACATCGCCGGGTTTTCACCCATCACGTACATGCCGCGGATCTGGCGCTTCTTTGCCGCGTTGATGATCTCGACCACGGTCAGCCCCGGCTCCGGATCGAGCTCCATCCCCCACAACGTCTCGAACCGCTGCCGGACGTCCGGCGTGCCAACGCGCTGATAGTCCGGATAGAACATCGGGATCAACCCGGAATCGGACGCGCCCTGGACGTTGTTCTGGCCGCGCAGCGGGTGCAGGCCGGATCCGGGCTTGCCGATCTGGCCGGTCGACAGCGCCAGCGCGATGAGGCAGCGGGCATTGTCGGTGCCGTGAATATGCTGGGAGATCCCCATCCCCCACATGATCATCGAGCCCTTCGACGTCGCGTAGAGCCGGGCTACTTCGCGGATGGTCTGCGCATCGATGCCGCAGATCGGCGCCATCGCTTCCGGTGAGAAGGTCCTGACGTTCTCGGCCAGGGCGTCGTATCCCGAGGTGCGATCGCGGATGAACGCCTCGTCGACCAGCCCCTCCTCGACAATCACGTGCAGCAGCGCATTGAGCAGCGCGACATCGGTGTCGGCGTTGAACTGCAGGTAGTAGGTCGCGTGCCGCGCCAGTTCGCTGCGGCGCGGGTCGGCGACGATCAGCTTGGCGCCGGCCCTGGCGGCATTCTTCATCCAGGTCGCCGCCACCGGATGGTTGACGGTCGGGTTGGAGCCGATCACGAAGATCACTTCGGCCTTGGCGACGTCACGGACCGGGTTCGAGACCGCCCCCGAGTTGATCCCCTCCATCAGCGCCGCGACACTCGAGGCGTGGCACAGCCGCGTGCAGTGATCGACGTTGTTCGAGCCGAAGCCGGTCCGGACCAGCTTCTGGAACAGGTAGGCCTCTTCGTTGGTCCCCTTCGCAGAGCCGAAGCCGGCCAGCGACTTCCTGCCATGAGTATCGCGTGCAGTGCGCAAGCCGCCGGCGGCGAACTCGAGCGCCTCTTCCCAGGTCGCCTCGCGGAAGACCTCGCTCCAGTTGTCCGGATCGACCGTGAAGCTCTTGTGCTTGAGCACGCCTGGCTTGCGGATCAGCGGGGTCGTCAGGCGATGCCTGTGCTGCACGTAGTCGAAGCCGTAGCGTCCCTTGACGCAGAGCCGGCTCGAGTTCGCCGGACCGTCCTTGCCCTGGACGAACACGATCTGGTTGGCCTTGACGTGATAGGTGAGCTGGCAGCCGACGCCGCAGTAAGGGCAGACCGATTCGACCTGTTTGTCGGCGACGATCTTTCCGACCTCGCGGGCCGGCATCAGGGCGCCGGTCGGACACGCCTGGACGCATTCACCGCAGGCGACGCAGGTCGAATCGCCCATCGGATCGTCGAGGTCGAACACGATTTTCGAATTCGGTCCGCGGAAGGCGTAGCCGATGACGTCGTTGACCTGCTCTTCGCGGCAGGCTCGCACACACCGGCCGCACTGGATGCAGGCGTCGAGATGCACGGAGATCGCCGGGTGCGAGACATCTTCGACCGGCTGATGCCGGGCCGCGAAACGCGGCTTGCCGATCGACAGCTTCTTCGCCCAGCGATCGAGCTCGGAGTCGAGGGTATAGGAGGTCTCCGGCACGTCGGAGAGCAGCAGCTCGAGCACCATCTTCTGGCTGGTGACCGCGCGCGCACTGTCCGTCGTCACTTCCATGCCCGCGGTCGGGTAGCGGCAGCAGGAGGGCGCCAGCACCCGCTCGCCCTTGATTTCGACCATGCAGGCGCGGCAGTTCCCGTCCGCCCGCATGCCTTCCTTGTAGCAGAGGTGCGGGATCTCGATGCCCAGGCGCGCTGCGGCGTCGATCAGGCTCTCGTCCGATCGGCCGGCGACGACGGTACCGTTCAGCATGAACTCCACAGGCTGCGGCGCCGGTGGCACAGGCGGGGCGGCGGATCGCTCGGCAACTGCTGCGTCTACAGCCACGGGGCCCCCCTCACGTGATCTCCTGCGGAAAGTACTTGATGACCGAGAGCACCGGATTCGGCGCCGCCTGGCCGAGCCCGCAGATCGACGCGTCCACCATCGCCTGCGACAGCTCCTTCAGCAGCGGCTGATCCCAGTTCGGCCGCTGCATCAGCGTCAGCGCCTTCGCTGTTCCGACGCGGCAGGGCGTGCACTGGCCGCACGACTCCTCGGAAAAGAACTTCATCAGGTTGCGGGCCGCATCCGAGGCCCGATCCTGCTCCGACAGGACGACCAGGGCGGCCGATCCAATGAAACAGCCATGCTGGTTGAGGGTGTCGAAATCGAGCGGGATATCGGCCATCGACGCCGGCAGGATCCCGCCCGACGCCCCGCCGGGCAGGTAGCCGTAGAAGACGTGACCATCGAGCATGCCGCCGCAGAACTCTTCGATCAGCTCGGTCACGGTGACCCCGGCCGGCGCCAGATGGACGCCGGGGTTCTTGACGCGGCCGCTCACCGAGAACGATCGCAGCCCTTTTCGTCCGTGCCGGCCCTGGCCGGCGAACCAGTCCGGGCCCCGTTCCAGGATGTCGCGCACCCAGTGCAGGGTCTCCATGTTGTGCTCGAGGGTGGGCCGGTTGAACAGGCCGACCTGCGCCACGTAGGGCGGGCGCAGGCGAGGCTCTCCCCGCTTCCCCTCGATCGATTCAATCATCGCGGACTCTTCACCGCAGATGTAGGCGCCGGCGCCGCGGCGCAGGTGGATCGGCGGAATCGGGCACGGCGGATCGGCCTGCAGGGCGGCGATTTCGCGTTCGAGGATCGCCCGGCAGCCGTGATACTCGTCGCGCAGATAGATGTAGATCGCGGCGATGCCGACCGTCGAGGCGGCGACCAGCGCGCCTTCCAGAAAGCGGTGGGGATCGCGCTCGAGGTAGTGGCGGTCCTTGAAGGTGCCGGGCTCGCCCTCGTCGATGTTGATCGCCATCAGCCGCGGCGCGGCGCCGGCGGCCACCGCCTGCCACTTGCGGCCGGCGGGAAAGCCGGCCCCGCCGAGACCGCGCAGTCCGGCGTCGTTCATCGCGGCGATGACCTGGTCGCGGTGCGTTGCACCGTCGACGCAGGAGATCGCCAGCTGATAGCCACCCCTGGCCCGATAGCCGGCATAGTCGAGATGGCCCGGCGTGACGATCTCGAGATGCGGATGCGACGCGGCGGCGTGCCGCGGCGGGTGCTCGACGGCGCCGGCCTCGACGAGCGCCGCGACCTTGTCGGCATCGGCGTACGGCACCGGGTTCTGCCCGACGACCGCGACCGGCGCGGTCTCGCAGCGGCCGACGCAGGGGGCGTGCAGGACGCGGACGCCGGGGCCGAGCCGTCCCGGAAGCGCCGCCAGCAGCTGGTGCGATCCCGCCATGTCGCAGGCGATGGAATCGCAGACCCGCACCGTAATCGCCGGCGGCGGCTCCTCGCCTTCCTTGACCACGTCGAAATGGTGGTAGAAGGTCGCCACCTCGTAGACTTCGGCCATCGCCAGCTTCATTTCCGCCGCGAGAGCCACCAGATGGCGCGCCGCAAGACAGTGATAGCGATCCTGAATCAAGTGCAGATGCTCGATCAGCAGGTCCCGCCGGCGCGGGCGATCCCCGAGCAGGGCGAGCACCTCTGCGCGCGCATCAGGCTCGACCCACCGCCCTTTCGGAGCCCCGCGAGCCCGCTTCAGCCCCTGCTTGTTCCTCGGCATCTCCTCGTTATTCTATTCCCATCGTCGTCTCGGATCGCCGCGGGGACGGTTTGAAGACCGTCCCCTACACGGAGTATGTGGCGCTTCTTCAGCCGGACCGTGCGTGGAGTACGTGGCGTCCGACTTTAGTCGGACTACGGAGCAATCCGGCTGAAGCCGGATCCCACGTACGAGGGGGCGTGCGGCCCGAAGTCGACCTGTCCCGCAGGGCACACTGTGTCCGTTCCCAGTGGCGACCTAGTACACTGGAGAGACCATGCGTGTTGAACTCCTGGGTGTGCCGCGTGAGCGGGCCGGCGTCTCCGAGCTCGAGCTGCAGGCGGCCACCCTGGGCGAGCTGCTGGTGGCGCTGGCGGCTCGATTTCCGCCGCTTGGCGAGCTCATCACCGCCGACCGTCTGCCGGCGTCGGTCGTCGCCAACCTGAACGGCGACCGGTTCATCAGCGACCCCGCCACCCACCTCAGCAGCGGCGACTCGGTCCTGATCCTGTCCGCCGACGCGGGCGGGTGACGGCCCATGTCCAATCCCGCACCATTCGGCTACCACGGCTGCTATCTCCGCATCGACGCCGCCCAGGGCAGCGTCAAACGCGTGCCGCTGCCGGAAGCCGTGCTGCGGCAGTATCTCGGCGGCAGTGGACTCGGCGCCTGGCTGCTGCTTGAAGAAGGCGACCCGCGGGCCGACGCGATGGCGCCCGAGTCTCCCCTCGTGTTCGCGTTCAGCCCACTGGTCGGCAGTCCGCTGACGACGTCGGCGAAGTTTGCCGTCGTGAGCAAGAGCCCGCTGACCGACCGGATCAACGATTCACTCGCCAGCAGCGGCTTCGCCATTGCCGGCAAGCGCTGCGGCTGCGACGCCATCGTCATCGTCGGCCGGGCGGCGGAGCTGTCGGCGTTGATCGTCGACGATGGGCAGGTTCGGCTGGAAGCGGCCGAGGACCTTCGCGGCGCCATCTGCCAGGTGACTGAATCGACGCTGAAAGCCCGGCTCGGCGCCGACTATCAGGTCGCCTCGATCGGGCCGGCCGGTGAGTGTGGGGTCCGCTACGCCACGATCTCGCACGACGGCCGCCACGCCGGCCGCGGCGGCAGCGGCGCCGTGCTCGGCAGCAAGAACATCAAGGCGATCGCCGTCCGCGGCACCCAGCGCGCCGAATGGGCGCACCCGCGCGAGCTGACCGAGCTGAGCCGGGACCTGTCGAAACGGTCGTTCGGCCCGGCCACCGCCAAGTACCGCGAACTGGGAACGGCGACCAACCTGCTGACGTTCAATCGCCTCGGGGCACTGCCGACACGCAACTTCCAGAGCGGCACATTCGAGGGTTCCGCCAGCATCTCCCCGGAGCAGATCCGCACCACCCACACGCGGACCCGCGCCAGCTGCGTCGCCTGCACGATCGGCTGCGAGCACATCTACTCGATCGGCGACGAGAACGGCGTCCGTCTCGAATACGAGAGCCTGTTTGCGCTCGGGTCGCTGTGCGGCGTCAGCGATCCGGATGCGGTGCTCCGCGCCGCCCGGCTGTGCGACGAGCTCGGCCTCGACACGATCAGCGCCGGCGGCACGATCGCCTTCGCCATGGAGTGCGTCGAGCGCGGCTGGCTGGACGAGCCATGGCTCACCTTCGGGAGCGGCGACGCCATGCTCCGTGCGATCGAGCTGATCGGCCGCCGCCAGGGCATCGGCGAGCTGCTGGCCGAGGGCAGCCGGCGGGCAGCGGAAGCCATCGGGCACCACAGCATCGCGTTCGCGCCGCAGGTCAAGGGCCTGGAGATTCCCGGCTACGAGCCGCGCGCCCTGCAGACCATGGCGCTCGGCTTCGCGGTCGGCTCACGCGGCGCCGACCACAACCGGAGCGGCGCCTACGAGGTGGACTTCTCGGAGAAGGTCGATCGCCGCCACGTGACGCTGGATGCGGTTCACCATGCGATCGAGACCGAGGACAAGGCCGCGCTGATGGACTCGATGATCATCTGCAAGTTCCTGCGCGGGGTGTTCGAGGACTTCTACACTGAAGCGGCGGACATGCTGCGGCGGGTGACCGGCTGGGACACGACGGCGGACGAACTGCACGACACGGCGCGGCGGATCGTCGGCATCAAGCGCCAGTTCAATCTGCTGGCCGGCTGGACGCTGGAGGAGGACACGCTGCCCGAGCGGTTTCTCAACACCCCGCTGCCGAGCGATCCGGCGGCCGCCCTCAGCCGCGAGCAGCTCGGGCTGCTGGTCGCCGAGTACCATCGCCAGCGCGGCTGGTAACGCCGTCGGGCTTCATGTACCATCGACCGGACTGAAGTGCCTATGATGGAGACGTTTATCCTGATCCCCGGCCGAACCAGCAAGCAGGGCTGCGGGATCAGCGAAGGGAAGTTCGGCGACGGATATCAGCACGAAATCACGACCTTGCAGGTCGCGCCGGCGGATATGAAGCGGCTGGGGCTGGTCAACGGCGACCGGGTCCGGATCACGACCGAGAGCGGACGCCGGGTCGACGTCGCCGTCGCCGCGGCCGCCGGCGACGAACTGCCGCCGGGCCTGCTGTTCATCGCCTACGGCGATCTGTCCAGCCAGCTGATGGACGGCGACACGCACGGGTCGGGCATGCCGACGAGCAAGGGATTCGACGTCACCATGGAAAAGCTGGGTTAGGGAGTTATGAGCACTGCTACCGTCGCCAAGCCGGTCGACCCGTCCGTGACCGTCATCGAGGACTCCACCTGCACCTTCTGCGGCTGCGTCTGCGATGACATCGATATCACCGTCAAGGACAACCACATCGTCGAAGCCAAGCGGGCCTGCGTGCTCGGCAAGTCGTGGTTTCTCAACCATCATGCCGACGATCGTCCGAGCTGCCTGATCGAAGGCCAGCCCGCCTCGGTCGCTGAAGGAGTCGAACGGGCCGCCCGCATCCTGACCGAGGCGCGGTATCCGATCATCTACGGGCTGAGCGATACCACCTCGGAAGCGCAGCGCGTGGCGGTCGGCATCGGCGACACGATCGGCGGGACTGTCGACACGACGACAAGCGTCTGCCACGGACCGTCCGGCATGGCGTTTCAAGGCGTCGGCGAGGTCACCTGCACCCTCGGCGAAGTGGCCAATCGCGGCGACCTGATTATCTTCTGGGGCGGCAACCCGGCGGAAAGCCATCCCCGCCACTTCACCAAGTACAGCCTGATGCCGAAGGGCATGTTCGTGCCGAACGGCCGCAAGGACCGCACCGCCGTCGGCGTCGACGTTCGCCGGACCAAGACCGCCAAGGCGATGGACCTGTTCTTCCAGATCAAGCCGCGCAGTGATTTCGAGGCGCTGTGGACGCTGCGCGCGCTGGCCAAGGGCATCGACGTCGATCCCCAGCAGGTGCAGAAAGACACCGGCATCGAGCTGGCGCGCTGGCAGGACCTGATGGATCGGATGAAGGCGGCCAAGTTCGGCGTCATCCTGTTCGGCATGGGGCTGACGATGACCCGCGGCAAGCATCTCAACAGCGAGGCGCTGCTCTCCCTGGCGCGCGACATGAACGCGCACACCCGGTTCGTGGTCAAGCCGATGCGCGGCCACGGCAACGTCACCGGCGCCGACAACGTCGTCTCCTGGCAGACCGGCTATCCGTTCGGCGTCAACATGTCGCGCGGCTACCCGCGGTTCAACCCCGGCGAATACACCACGTCCGATACCCTCGCCCGGGGCGAAGCCGACGCCGCGCTGATCGTGGCGTGCGACCCGATCGCCAACTTCAGTCAGCCGGCCCGCGAGCGCCTGCAGTCGATTCCCTTCATCGCCCTCGATCCCAAGGACACGCCGACGACCCGGGCGGCGACGGTGGTGTTCACCACGGCGACCTACGGGATCAACGTGCCGGGCACGGTCTATCGCATGGACGACGTCCCGATTTACCTCCGGCCGGCATTTCCTTCGCACCATCCGAGCGACTTCGACGTCCTGTCCGCGATCCAGCGCCGGGTCACCGAGCTGAGGCAGTGACGGGGCGAGCGATGCCGTTGGCATCATGAGCAGCGGACTCTTCAAGATCGCCGGCGGCACCGTCTACGATCCGGTCCACGGCATCGACGGCGAACGCCGCGATCTCTGGATTCGCGACGGGAAGATTGTCGACGCGCCGTCGGATCCCGACGTCCTGGCGGACCGCACGCTCGACGCCGACGGCCTGGTGGTGATGCCCGGCGGCGTCGACATGCACTGTCACATCGCCGGGCCCAAGGTCAACGCCGCGCGCAAGATGCGGCCGGAACAGAAGCGCAAGGCCGAGAAGGTCATGCGGACGGCCAACACCCGCGGCGGCACGATGGGCAGCGTCCCGAGCACGTTCGCCACCGGTTACAAGTACGCCGGCATGGGCTACACGACCGCCTTCGACGCCGCGATTCCGCCGCTGGCCGCCCGGCACGTCCACGAAGAGTTCGAAGACACCCCGTGCATCGACAAGGGGTTCTTCGTCCTGATGGGCAACAACCACTTCGTGATGGAGTCGGTCCAGCGCAACGAGCCGGAGCGGCTGCGGATGTTCATCGCCTGGCTGCTCGGCGCGGCCAAGGGCTATACCCCGAAGCTGGTCAACCCCGGCGGCGTCGAGACGTGGAAGCAGCTGCCGAGCGGCAACGTCCACGGCCTGGACGAGAACGTCGCCCATTTCGGCGTCACACCCCGGCAGATCATCGAACAGGTGGCACGCGCCGTCGACGAACTGCGGCTGCCCCACTCGGTGCACATCCACGCCAACAATCTCGGCATGCCCGGCAACTGGCGGACGACGCTCGAGACGATGAAGACGCTGGGCGACTCCCGCGGCCATCTGTCGCATATCCAGTTCCACAGCTACGGCGGCGGCGAGGCGGACGAGAACACGTTCAACAGCAAGGTGCCCGAGCTGGTCGAGTACGTCGACAGCCATCCCAATTTGACGGTCGACGTCGGCCAGGTGATGTTCGGCGAAACGACCACCATGACCGCTGACGGGCCGCTCGGCTACTACCTGAGCAACGCCTTCAAGAGCAAGTGGTTCTCATCCGACACCGAGATGGAGTCGGGCTGCGGCATCGCGCCGATCGAGTACAAGAACACCAGCCTGGTGCATTCCCTGCAATGGGCGATCGGGCTGGAATGGTATCTGCTGGCCAAGGATCCGTGGCGGGTGGTGATGAGCACCGACCATCCGAACGGCGGATCGTTCCTCGCCTACCCGCAGATCGTCCAGCTGTTGATGGACCGCACCTATCGCGAAGAGATGCTCAAGCTCGTCCACCCGGCGGTGCTGGAACGGTGCTCGCTCTCCGGGCTGACGCGGGAATACAGCCTGTACGAAATCTGCATCATCACGCGCAGCGGCCCGGCCAGGATTCTCGGCCTGGCCAACAAGGGCCATCTCGGGCCGGGGGCCGACGCCGACATCACCCTCTACACGCCGAACGACGACAAGCGGACGATGTTCGAGCTGCCGCGCGTCGTCATCAAGGGCGGCGTGGTGATCGTCGAGCAGGGCGAGGTCCGCGAGCCGGCGAACGGCAAACTGCTGTACGTCGCGCCTGAATACGACGTCAGCATCGAGACCGACATCAGCGCGTGGTTCGAGAAGTACTATTCGGTCCGCTTCCGCAACTACCCGGTCCCGCTCGATTACCTGCACGATCCGGAGCTGGTCGCCTGCCTCGCCTGACGAGACGGCTTGTAAATTGTGAATCGTCAATTGTGAATTGAGCGGTCAGCCGCTCAGCCCCGCGATCGTGAGCGCCTCCAGATAGTCCTCCCGGGTATTGAGGTTGCGCAGCGTCTGCAGGCCGGGATCGGCCGCGATCATCTCCGCCGGCTGGACGCGGCGGGTCCGCACCGCGTCGAAGAGGAACACCGGCCGCAGGCGATCGTGCGCCAGCAGATCTTCGACCTGCGGGAGCAGGCCGCGCCGGTAGACGGCCGACAGCGGATGGGGAAAGCCGTCGATCTCCATCACCGCGATGTCGTGATCGGTCAGCAGCGCAATCATCTGCCGCACGAAAGCCGGCACGAGCAGCGGGACGTCGCAGCTCGTGACGTAGGCGATGTCGGACGCCGCGGGCAGCGCCTTCAAACCCGCTCGCAGGCCCTCCAGGGGGCCGCGGCCCTCGCGCTCGTCGCGGGTCACGATCACCTCCGCCGGCAACCCGGGCAGCGCCTGCTCCGGCGCGGCGACGGCGACCAGCGGCGAGACGACGGTGCCGAGCAGCCGGACCACGCGCTGCAGCATCGTCTCCGGGCCGAACGGCAGCCACGCCTTCGGCGAGCCCATCCGCGTCGACTTCCCGCCGCACAGGATGATGCCGCCGGCGCTCACGACTGGATCGGGTCGATTGGTATACTCCGGCAATGCTGTCGCTCCGCTACCACGCTAACACGTCGGTCCCCGTCGAAGTCGAAGGCCTGACACCGTCCGCCGTTCGCGGCCTGTCGCTGGCCGAGATCGAACGGTTCGAGATCTTCAACGGGAACCGCAAGCTGCCGCTGGCGGAGTTCTTCGCCGTCAGCGGGGACCCGGCCGATGGGCGGTTCGAGTTCGAGGGTAACCTTTCCGGGGTCCATTGGATCGGCGCCCAGATGGCCGACGGAGAGATTCACGTCCAGGGCGATGCCGGCCGCCATATCGGGAGCGAGATGACCGGCGGGGTCATCCATGTGCACGGCCATGCGAGCGACTGGGTCGGCGGCGAGATGCACGGCGGTCTGATCCATGTGCACGGCAACGCCGGTCACCTGATCGGCAGCGCCTATCGCGGCAGCAAGGTGGGCATGACCGGCGGCACGATTCTGATTGACGGTTCGGTCGGCAACGAAGTCGGCCTGACGTTGCGGCGCGGCCTGGTGGCGGTCGGCGGCGCCTGCGGCGACTTCGTCGGCTTCAACATGGCGGCCGGCACGGTGCTGGTGTTCGGCCAGTGCGGCAACCGCCCGGCAGCCGGCATGCGCCGTGGCACGGTCGGTCTGTTTGGCGCGAACCCGCCCAACGTGCTGATGTCGTTCCGCAAGAGCTGCGTCTGCCAGCCGCTGGTGCTGCAGCTGATCTTCCGCCGGCTGCAATCGCTGGGGTTTGCGGTGCCGGACGACTGCTGGGACGCGAGCTACGGTCTCTACCATGGCGACCACGTCGCTGTCGGCCGCGGCGAAATCCTGATTCGCGAAGCTGCCGCCAATTGAAGCAGGTCCAGACTGTCGCAGCGCAGACTCCAGGTCTGCCCGAAAACGGCACGCTGAAGAGCGTGTGAAGAATCGATTGGGCTGACCGCCCGGGCATTATTGAATGGACGTGGAGACCAGCCTCGTACGTGGCGTCCGACTTCAGTCGGACTGCGGGTCAATCCGGCTGAAGAGCCTGTGGAAAATCGATTCTGGCGCAGGGCAGTCCTCGAGTCTGCCCGACACGGCAGGGCGTGAATGCCTGCTTTGCTGGGGACAAGCCATTTTGAGCTTTCAACCTGTTCACGGTCCGGCTGAAGCCGGACACTACGTACGCCTGCTGTGGTCGCGCCGACCTTCACGTCTGCCCTGCGATCGATGTGTTCTCAAGCTCTGAAGCCGGATCCCACGTACGAGGGGACGTGCCCCCGACCTCGGCCCGTTCGTAGCGTCCGATACGTGACGTAGTCGTGCAGACAGGTCTGCCCGCGCGCAGACGCTCGCGCGCTCACACCATCATCCCGAGACGCGCCAGCGCGTCTTGCGTGGCCCGCTCCAGCAGCAGCCGCGTGAAGGTCCGCACCGCCGGGCGCTCCGCCCGCGACTTCGGCACCACGAAGTCGTAGCGCTCCTCCTGCACCGGCAGGAAGCCGAGGCCGGCGTTGCGGGCGATGGTGTCCAGCGTCACGCCCCAATCGGCGCGGCCCTGCCGCACGGCGGCGGCCACGGCGTTGTGATTGCGCGGCTGCACGGCATAGCCGGCCGGCTTGACGCCCTCGAGCAGCCGATCGATCAGCGCTCTCGTGCCGCTGCCCTGATTGCGGTTCACCATGACGCACGCCGGATCCTGCCGGACGCCGGCGATCGCTTCGGGCGCCGGACGACCCTCGAACCGCGCATCGCCGCGCCGGAAGACCACCCCCTGCGCCCGGCCGTACCCGGCCACCAGATCCAGCGCCGGGGTGAGAAATGGCCGGTTGTATTCGCCGGTCGTCAGATCCAGCAGATGAATCCCCGCCACATCACACTCGCCGCGTTTGGCCGCGTCCAGTCCCGCCGTGCTGCCGACGGCGAGGAACTTGGAGCGGACGCCCTGCTCCTCCAGCCTGCCGAGCAGGTAGTCGAGACCGATGCAGTGGCTCCCGATCACGACGAGGTCGGCCAGCTGCAGGTCGCGGCCAAGCAGTTGGACGTCGATCAGGGCGCCCGCCTGGACAATCTCCTGATGCCGGCCGATCGTCGCGAACCCGTCGGCGCGGCTGAACGTCGTCACGCTGCCCGATCCCTGTCCCATCGGGTAGGCGGCCAGCGATATCCCGCCCGCTTCGCCGCCCCCTTCGCCGCCGGTGTCGACCAGCCCGACCAGCAGGTACTCGGTGCGGCCGATCTCGCTGTTGACCTTGACCGCCAGCCGGGCCGGCACCACGGTCCGCTCCTCGGCGCCGCGCCCCGCCAGCAGCCGCAGCACCGGCGCGACGAACTCGTGAAACGTGAAGATCGCCGAGGTCGGGAACCCGGGCAGCACGACCACCGGCCGGCCGCGGGTGGCGGCCAGGCAGATGGGCTTGCCCGGCTTGAGCGCAACGCCGTGTGCCACGATTCCGGGATCACCGAGCTCCGCGACGATCCGGTACGACAGATCGCCCGCGCCCTTGCTGGTGCCGCCGGACAGCAGCACGACGTCGGCAAAGTCGAGGGCGTGATGAACCCGTTCCCTGAGGCCGGCCATCTCGTCGGGCATGATGCCGAGCCGCGCCGGCGCGCCGCCCAGTTCGCGCACCGCATCGGCCAGCACCTGGGCATTCGAATCGTAGACCTTGGCCGGCTGCATCGGCTCGCCCGGGGCGATGATCTCGTCGCCGGTGGACAGGATCGCGACGATCGGCTTCCGCCAGACGTCGACGGCCGCGACGCCAATCGCCGCCAGCACGCCGGTGTCCCGGCTGGTCAGGAGCTGACCGCGCCGGAGCACCGTCTCGCCGGCGGTGATGTCGGTGCCGGCAAACGACACCCCGCTCCCGGCCGTCACGGCCCTGGCCACCCGCAGCTCGCCGCCGCGGCTCTCGGCGTGCTCGACCATCACCACGGCATCGGCGCCGCGCGGAACCATCCCGCCGGTCGCGATCGACACCGCCGTCCCCGACCGGATCACCGTCGCCGGCACGACGCCCGTGTCGATCGCCTCCGGGCCAAGCTCCAGCGTCCGGGGCGCTTCCTCGGAGGCGCCATAAGTACTCTCCGAGACGACGGCAAAGCCGTCGACGTTGGAGCGGTCGAACGAGGGCACGTCGACGGGCGAGATGACGTCGGCGGCGAGCACGCGGCCGAGGGCGGCGTCGAGCGGCACGGTCTCGATCCCGCGCGGCGTCAGATCGAGCGCGGCCCGAAAGCGGCGCTCCGCCTCGTCGCGATCGAGGACGTGGAGGAACTGCTCCTGATCACGCATAGAGCCAGACCTCCACGTCGGTGCCGGGCGCGAACCCCTCGCTGTCGTCCGGCACGATGACGAAGCCGTCCGCCCGCGTCGTCGACGAGAGTACCGACGCGCCACCGACGGCAAGCGGCTCGACCGCGCCGTCGATCACCTGGACACGGGCATAATCGAGCCGCCCGATTGGCGAACTGATCTTGCGGGTCAGCCGGCCCCGGATTGGGCGGTACGGCCACGCCATGGGACGGCCGCCCAGAGCGCGAATCGCGCGGCCGGCGAAGAAATCGTAGGCACAGAGACACGACACCGGATTCCCGGGCAGCAGGAACACCAGCCGATCACCCAGCCGCCCCATCCCGGTCGGGCTGCTCGGGCGCATCGCAATCCCGTGCACGGCCAGGTCGCCGTGCCGCGCGAGAATCGTCGGCGCGAGGTCCTCGATGCCGACACTCGATCCGCCGGACACGATGATCACGTCGGCGTCGGTCCGGAGCGCCTCCAGGATGGCGTCGTGATCGTCCACCACCAGGCCGGGAAAATCGACGCGGCCGCCGTCGCGCTCGACCAGCGCGGCGAGCATCGGTCCGTTGGCATCGGCGATGTGATAGCCGCGCGGCTGCGAACCGGACGGCAGCAGTTCGTTGCCGGTCACGACCAGCCGGACGACCGGCCGGCTGAACACGACGACCTCGCCGACGCCGATCGAACTGAGCACGCCAAGGTCCTGCGGCCGCAGCACACGTCCGGCCTGCAGCAGCGTCGTGCCCCGCACGATGTCTTCACCGCGTCTGCCGACATGCTTGCCGGGCGACACCGCGGCGAGCGCGCTGACGGTGCCCGGCGTCTGGCCGGCGTCTTCGACCCACTCGGCGGGCAGCACTGCGTCGCAGCCGGGCGGGAGTGGGGCGCCGGTCATGATCCGAACGCCTTGACCGATCGCGACCGGGTCCGGAAAGGGATGGCCCGGCAGCGAGTCTCCGATCACGACCAGCGGGAGCCGGTTGTAGGCGGTCGCGCCTTCCGTGCTGTCAGCGACGACGGCATAACCGTCCATCGTGGCGCGATCGAAGCCGGGCACGTCCACGTCGCTGGCGATGGCGGCAGACAGCACGCGGCCGGCGGCCATCCGAAGCGGCACCATCTCTTCACGCGGCGGCCGGTATTGCGCGTCCAACCACGCCAGCGCCGCCTCGACCGTCTGGCGGTGCGCGAAGCCGCGCATCCGCACATCGTCTGTCGCGCTGGTGTGATGGTCGCCCATGCCGAATCGTACTCGTCCTGCGTCTGGATCACGTTCTCACTGGATGTGGGGGGCCGGCTTCAGCCGGACCATGTCAAGCAGGCCTGAAGGCCTGCACTACGACTGATTTCCCATCAAGGTCCGGCTGAAGCCGGACCCCACGTACATGATTGTCGCGGCCGATCAGACCCGCAGCCGCTCCCCGACATCGATGTCCGCCATCTCTTCCGCGGTCACCTTGAACAGCGGCGCGCGGCGCAATCCGGCAGCGGAGGCGAGCAGCGTGTCCGGGAACTGCTCCATCCTGACGTTGTTCAGATTCACCGCGGCGTTGTAGTACTCGCGCCGATGGGCAATCTGCTCCTCGAGCGCCGCGACGATGGTCGAGCCGCACGGCGCGGCGACGCGCGCCGCTCGGCCGGACGCGGCATCCGATCATGACGGATGGGCGGTCGCCTTCCGCGTCTTCCGGCTGCCCGATCGAAGACTCCGTTCGAGCGCGGCCAGGTCCTTCGCGATCGCCCGCCGGGTGGCGCTCTCCATCGACCGGTAACGGCGGATCACGTCGGCGCCGAAGTCGGTGAGCGTCGCCGACCCGCCGCCCCGGCCGCCCAGCGAGGTCGTCACGACCGGCTTCCGGAACAGCGCGTTCATGCTGTCGACCAGCAGCCACGCCGACCGGTACGACATCTTCATGCCGCGCGCGGCCTCGCTGATCGATCCGCTGTCGCGGATGGATTCGAGCACTTCCACTTTGCCGGGACCGAGCGGGCGATCGTGGTTCAAGTAGAGTCGAAGCAGCACGCGGGTCATGCGCCTTATAGTACGCCAAGGCTCCCCGGCCGAATCAGATCCGTTCGGTCGCCGGCCGCGTCACAACCGCGCGGTGACGGCCTTGACCTCGGTGTAGTTCGCCAGGACTTCCCCGCCCATCTCCCGTCCCCAGCCCGATTGCTTGTAACCGCCAAACGGCAGCGCCGCGTTGAACACGTTGTGACAGTTGATCCACACGGTGCCCGACCGGATCAGCCGCGCCAGCTTGTGCGCCTTGCTGATGTCCTTCGTCCAGATGCTTGCCGCCAGACCGTAGGGCGTGTCGTTCGCCTGGCGCGCGATCCGTTCGAGGTCGCCATCGTCGAACGACTCGGCGCAGACGACGGGGCCGAAAATCTCCTCCTGCACGATCTGCATCGTCGGCCTGGTATCGGTGAAGATCGTCGGCTCGACGAAGTACCCGCCGCTCTTGCCGCCAGCCTTGCCGCCGGTCACCAGCGTGGCGCCCTCCCGGACTCCCGACTGGATGTAACCGGTGACCCGCTGGAACTGCTCGTCCGATACCAGAGGGCCCATCCGCGTCGTCGGATCGAGGCCCGAGCCGAGCGTGATCTTCTTCGCCTGCGCCGCCACTCCCTCGAGCACACGGTCGAACACCTTCTTCTGCGCGAAGAGGCGCGACCCGGCGCAGCAGCACTGGCCGTGATTGAAGAAGATCGCGCTGGCGGCGCCAGGAATCGCCGCTTCGATATCGGCATCGTCGAAGACAATCGTCGGCGACTTCCCGCCCAGCTCGAGCGACACCTTCTTGAGATTGCCCGCCGCCGCCTGGACGATCAGCCGGCCGACTTCGGTCGACCCGGTGAAGGCCACCTTGTCGACATCGTGGTGCGCGGCCAGCGCGGCGCCGGCCGTCTCGCCGTATCCGGCGAGGATGTTGACCACACCTTTCGGAAAACCGGCTTCCTGGAACAGCTCGCCGAGACGCAACGCGCTCAGCGGCGTCTGCTCGGCGGCCTTCAGCACGACGGTGCAGCCGGCGGCGAGCGCGGGTGCGAGCTTCCACGCCGCCATCAGCAGCGGAAAGTTCCACGGGATGATCTGCGCCACCACGCCGACCGGTTCGCGCACGGTGTAGGAGAGGTAGTCGTTGGGAACCGACCACGGAATGGTGGTGCCGGTGATCTTTGTCGCCCAGCCGCCCATATAGCGGAACATGTCGACCGCCAGCGGGACGTCGGCGGCGCGCGCGACGGCGAGCGGCTTGCCGTTGTCGACCGACTCGAGCTGGGCGAATTCCTCCAGATTCTGTTCGAGCAGATCGGCCAGCTTCCACAGCAGCCGGCCGCGCTCCGAGGCGGTCATCTTCCGCCACGGTCCCTCGTCGAAGGCGCGGCGCGCCGCGCGGACCGCCCGCTCGACGTCTTCCTTGTCGGCTTCGGCCACCGTCGTCAGCACCGTACCTGTGGCGGGGTTGTAGACCGGGAACGTCTTGCCCGATGCCGCTTCGACCCACTCGTCGTCAATCAACAGCTGGTGGGGACGCGAGAGAAACTCCGACGCCGCTGTGCTCAGCCTGCTGTCCAGCGCGACTGTATTCACGGTGTCCTCCTGGCTCTTGGTGCTCTTTTCATCTGGTACGTGGCGTCCGCCTTCAAGGCGGACCCGCCACGGTCCGGGCTAAAGCCGGACACTACGTACACACGGCAAAGGGCTCTTGGTGGGCACCCGGGTGGACACGAGCGCCCCTGTCAGCCACATCATACAGTTCCGTCAGACAGCCTGGAATCTCACGTCACGGGATCGGTGTGGAACTCCGGCGCGCCGTGGCGGTCGAGGTTGATGCGCGTCACCACCCGCCAGTTCGCGTTGTCGACCTCCGGATGATCGAGCCGGAAATGGGCGCCGCGGCTCTCGGTGCGGCGCAGCGCGGCGGTGGCGAGGATGCGGCCGAGCAGAGCGAGATTTCGCACCGACAACGCGCTCTCGAGCTCCTGGCCGCGCCCCTTGCTGGAGGTGGCCGCCTTCTCGTCGAGCCGCATCGCCGGGACGTCCTCGCGCTCGATGCGTTCGTACTCGGCGAGCGCCTGCTGGAGTGTCTCGCCGTCGCGAATCGGACCGAGCGTGTTGTGCGCCAGCATGCAGCAGGCCCGGCGCACATCCGCCTGCAGCGGACCATCGTCGCGGCGCATCAGGCTCGCGACCCACTCCCGCTCGGCGATGGGAATGGCGTCTTCTCCGGGCGCCGGCACGTGCTCAGGCACGTCCTTCACCAGCCCCGCCGCCCGCCGGCCGGCGCGCCGGCCGAACACCAGCGCGCTCGATAACGCCGAACCGCCGATCCGGTTGCCGCCGTGGATCCCGCCGGCGGTTTCGCCGGCGGCGAACAGACCGTCGACGGGCGTCTTGCCGTCAACGTCGACCTCGAGGCCGCCGAGCCAGGTGTGGCTGCCCGGCGCCACCTCCAGCGGCACCCTGGTGATGTCGATGCCCCGGTAGAGACAGGTCTTGTAGACGTGCGGAATCACCTTCTGGAGGACTTCGAGCGGCACCTTCGTCGCGTCCATGAAAATGCCGCCGGTGGATGTGGCACGCCCGGCGTGGATTTCCTGCGCCATCGCCAGGATCACCTCGGAGCGGGTCGACGCTTCGGCCGTCTCGGGAAAATAGCGCTTCAGGAACTCCTCGCCCTCCTGATTGCGGAACACCGCCCCGGCATTGATGAAGCCGGTCGGATGCGGCGCGAAGCCGAACAGCTCGGGCGGCGAGCAGCACATCGCCTGGAAGTCGATCATCTCGATACCGAGCAGCGGCACGCCGGCCCGGATGCCGAGGACGTAGCCGTCGCCGGTGACCTGGGGCGGGTTGTCGTTGACGTAGAACAGTCCGCTGCCGCCGCCGGTGCAGAGGATGGTCTGCTGCGCGCTGTAGACCACCAGCCCGCCCTTCTCGTAGTCGACGCCCCAGGCGCCGATGACCCGCCCATCGCGGGTGATGAGATCGAGCACGGCGGTGATTGAATGCTGCCCGATGCGGGCGTCGGCGCGCAGCTTCTTCGACAGCACCTTGGTGATCATGTTGCCGGTGGTGTCGTGGTGATGGACGGCGCGGGGGCGTGAGTGGCCGGGAAACAGCTTGAGATCGAGCGCCCCGCTCGGGTCGCGGACGAAAGCGGCGCCCCACGACTCGAAATCGTGGACCACCTCGACGATGTCCTCGCACCAGACGCGGGCCAGGTCCGGATCGACAAGTTCGCCGCCGTATTTCAGGATGTCCTGCAGATGGAGCTCGGGGCTGTCATCACTGCCCATCGCCGCGGCAAAGCCGCCCCGCGCGACCGTCGTGGTGCCGCTCGTCGCACGTCCCTTGGTCACCTGGATCACGGGCACGCCCGCCTCGGCGCATTCGAACGCGGCCATCGTGCCGGCCGCGCCGCCGCCGACAATCAGCACGTCGGTGGCGTGGCGGACCACCGGAATGTCGCGCCAGCGCGGATCGAGCGGAATCGTCATCGTCGTGGTCCGTCCTGCGCGATCGCGATGAAGGCGTCGACGCAGGCGTCGGCGAACGCGGCGTCGTTGATGTGGAGCGGCAGCTCGGCGATGCGGCCGCGATCGAATCCGCTCTCGAGGGCCGCAGTGAACGCCTGGTACTCGCCGGGGCGCCGCCAGGCCCCACGGTCGTGGCCGGCAAGATCCTGCGCCCGCCGCCGGGTGTGTTCACTGAAGCCTTCGAGTGGAATCAGCACACGGACCGGTCCCGTGGCGGCCGCGAGACGCCGGGCCATGGTGAGACCAAGTTTGCTGAACTCGTCGGCGTTGGTTCTCATCAAAACGTTCTGCGCGTTGTAGCGGAGGAATTCGCGGTCCTGATAGCGTTCCGGCACCTGGCCCGCCCAGAAGTTCGAATGGTCGATGGCGCCGGGCACGATCACCTGCGGCAGGCCGGCCGCTCCGGCCGCGGTCAGCCGCGTCTCGCCGGCGGAATACACGCCGTCGACGATCAGATCGGCCAGTTCGTGGGTGGTCACGTCGATGACCCCGGCGAGATCGCCGGAGGAAGCGAGCCGCTCGAGCGATCGGCCGCCGACGCCCGAGGCGTGAAACTGGATCACCTCGTAGCCCCGCGCCTCGAGACGCTCACTCACCCGATCGACGCACGCGGCGGTGCCGCCGAAGGAAGAGACCCCGATCAGCGGTGCGTCAACCGTGCGTGATTCGCGTCGCGCCTGCCAGTTCCTGGCCTCCATGGCGGCGGCCCAGGCGGCGTTTTCCATCACCACACGGGTCACGCGATTGAGCGAGACGTCGCCGATCGAGGGAAACATGCAGATGTCGCTCTCGGCGACACACCATTGGACCGCCGCGGTGCCGGCAACGGCGCTGACCATGATCTTGGGCACCAGGTAGGGCAGGGCGCGCAGGATCGAGCAGACCAGGTCGGTGCCGTTGGCCCCGCCCAGCCCGATTGCGCCCGCCACCTCGCCGGCCGTGACCTTCGCCAGCAGGATCCGGGTGCCGCCCTCGATCATCACGGCGGATGCCTCCTGCCGCGTGCGGTCGTCGAGCGCCGGCCAGGACGTGCCGGCCGCTTCAGCCACCCGCGCGCCGGTGACATCGGCCCCGGGCACGTCATGCGACTTCATCGAGAGGTCGACCACCCACGGGATCGCCCCGGCTCGTGTCAGGGCGTCGGCGACGAAGCGGGCCTCTTTGTGCTTGGTGTTGAGGGTCGCCAGAACGGCGACGGTCGGCTTCGGGTCGGTCAAGAGGTCCTCATCAGACAGCGCCGCGATGTCCGCTCGCCGGGTGCGCCTTAACTTAACGTACGTCATATGCCGCGGAATTTTTTGACAGCTCCGCGTGTTCAGGGATAATCAGCCGTTCAAGGAGGGTTTGTGCGGACACCGCTACCGCTCGGCACGCTTCTGTTCGTGGCGATCGGCGCCGCCGGCGCCATTCACGCGCAGATCACGACAAATCCGATTGCCGCCCCGATCGTCAAGCGCGGGCTGCGCGTCGAAGTCAAGGACGTCGTCCGCCTGCCTGATACGCGCGGCCTCCGCCCCGCCGATCAGGACGTGGCGCCGGCCGGCTGGGCGCGCGTCAGCTTCGTCCGCGACCTGCCCGACGGCCGCCGCTTCGCCAACGACTCGCGCGGGTTCCTCTACCTGCTCGACCGGAACAATCAGACGTCGGTCTATGCCAACGTCGGCGCCGCCTTCCCGCTGTCGGTCTACAACCGGCTGGAGAGCGGCTTCATCGGCTTCACCTTTCACCCGGACTTCGCCCGCAACGGTCTGTTCTACACCGTGCACGCCGAGCGCGCGATGGGCAATCCCCGCCCGGCGAACTTCATCCCGCCGGGGTTCACCGCGGCGGATGTGAACTACCACGACATCTTCACCGAGTGGCACGCCACCAATCCGGCGGCGAACACCTTCGACGGCACCCGGCGCGAACTGCTCCGGATCGGGCATATCGCCACCACCCTGACGCACCCGTTCGGCGCCGTCGAGTTCAACCCGACGGCGAAACCCGGCGCGCCCGACTACGGTCTGTTCTATACCAGCGGCAGCGACATGGGCTTCAGCAACGGCGGCGGTCCGCACGCCAACAGTCCAGGGCAGACGCAGCGCCTCGACACGTTGATCGGCGCCATCCTGCGCATCGACCCGCGCAGCCCGTCGGTGTCCGGCGGCACGAAGGGACTCGGCGACTACACCATTCCGGCCATCAACAAGTTCGCCGCCGACGGCGATCCGAAGACGTTCGGCGAGATCTACGCCTACGGCTTCCGGAACGCCCACCGTCTGTCCTGGGACCTCACCGATGGGACGATGTTCGCGGCGGATATCGGCATGAACCACATCGAGGAGATCAATATCGTCCGGGAAGGCAACAACTACGGCTGGATGAAGCGTGAGGGGCTGTTCGAGAACGGCATCACCAGGACCGGCGGCGCCCTCAATCAGCTCTACCCGCTGCCGGCGGAGATCATGAGCGGGAAGGTGAAGGACGAGTTCACCTACCCCGTCGCGATGTACGACCACACAGAGGGACAGGCGGTGACCGGCGGCTTCGCCTATCACGGCCGCATTCCCGCGCTGCGCGGCAAGTTCGTCTTCGGCGACATCGCCCGCGGCCGACTGTTCGTCGCCGATCTGGCGGCGATGAAGAAAGCCGACGACGGGATCCCGCAGACCGTGGCGCCGGTCGAAGAGCTGCAGCTGTCGGTGCGCGACGCCGCCGGCACCCGCATCTACGTGACGTTCCGGGAGCTCCTCGAAGCCACCAACGGCGCCATCGTCACGCGGTCGGACCTGCACATCAGCCGCAGCGGCGACGGCGAGCTGTTCATCACGTCGCGGCAGGACGGGATGATCCGGATGCTGGTGCCTGATTCGTAGATGCAATTCACAATTCACAATTCACGATTCACAAACCGTCGGTGTGAATTGTGAATTCTTGTGAATTGTGAATTGTAAATCGTAAATTTCGTTCGTCCGGCGGCCGCGCCGGCTACTTCGGCGCCTTGTACGGCACCGCGACGGCGCGGAACGGGCCGGGATCCTTCGTCGCGTCGTTGCGCTCGCTCAGCCTGGCCTCGGCGACGTAGGCCATGTCCTTGGTCAGCGTCACAGCGGTCGGGCCGGCCAGCCCTTCCTTCAGCACCTTGATCTCCGCCTTGTCGCCAACGATCGTCACCTCGTCGAGCCGTCCCGCCCCCTCGACCAGCAGCATCGTTCTGGCGCCGACCGAGCGCATGCCGTCCGGCGACTGCAGCGGGCGCGACGTCTCGAGCTTGACGATCGGCCCGGACGAGCCGTCCGCCTTGACCGGAATCCGCAGCAGCGTCCCCTGGCCAACCGAGTTGACGTAGACCGCGCCGTCGGCGAGCAGCGCCACGCCATCGACCGTGGCGAGCAGCATGGCGTCCGCCGCCCAGACCTCGAACGCGCTGGCGCCCTTTTTCAGCCGAAGCACCCGCGCCCCGGTCGTATCGGTGGCGTAGACAGTGCCGTCCTTCGCCACCGCGATGTCGTTGCACAACCCGTTGCCGGGAAACGGATAGCTGGCCTTGAACGACGCGTCCTTCAGGCTGAACGCCTTGAGCGCCGTTTCGCCGACGACCGGCGCCCCGCCGCGGCCGCCGCCGGCCGAGGCACAGACCCAGAGGGTGCCGGCCGACTCGTCGGCGAACACGCCCAGGACCGTCAGCAGGCCGTTCGACTTCGCTTTGATCCACGTCTCCGCCTTCGACGCGTCCGGCGCGGCGCGATAGACGCTGTCCTGGCCGAGGCTGCCGAAGTAGAGCGCGCCGTTCTTGGTCGAGGTCAGGCTTTCGGGAAAAATCCGGCCGTCGGAAAACGTGATCTCCGTGCGATCGGCCGCCTGCGCGACGCAGGCCAGGCCGAGGGTCAGGGTCAAAGCTGTCAGTCTTACCGTCGGTTTCATCTCATCCTCGTTTCGTCTGTTCTGGTATCCATTGCCAGCCAGATCTTACCCTGCGTCCCAGGCGACCCGCCGGATGCCCGCGGGACGGTCTAAAGACCGTCCCCTACATCTGATGAAGGGCAGGCCGTTGAGCCGACCTCACCTCGTACGTGGCGTCCGACTTCAGTCGGACCACGGAGCAATCCGGCTGGCCAGCCTCCGCCAAGGCTACGGCGGTCCGCCGAAGCTTTATGCGAAGGCGGAAGCCGGATCCCACGGACGAGCGGAAAACGCAACCGCCCCGTAACTGAAGTCAGACCGATTCGAAACGGCTTGAATCGGATCGGATTGGCGCAGCCGAGGCACCGGCTCCCCTTGCATTGAGCCGACCCGATCGGGTATCCATAAACACCACCTTGATGCGCCACCTCAGGTCTAAAACCCGCGCAGGGACGATGCCCGGACCGATGGAATCGTGCGGCAGGGTGCCGCTGCTGAAGCGGATCCGCTTGTTGGCTGTTGCCGTGGCCTGGCTGATGCTGGCCGACGGATTGGCGTCGGCTCAGGGCCTGGCGGTGGCCGCCGCGTCCGATCTGCAGACGGCGCTGCCGGCGCTGGCGGCGCAGTTCGAGAAGGACACCGGCCAGCGGATGCGGCTGACGTTCGGATCCTCGGGGAACTTCTTCGCGCAGATCCAGAACGGAGCGCCGTTCGACCTGTTCCTCTCGGCCGACATCGAATACCCGAAACGCCTCGAGGACTCGGGTCACGCCGATCGGGGCAGCCTCTACCAGTACGCCACCGGGCACATCGTGCTCTGGACGAGGACGGATTCCGGCATCGACCTGAAGCGCGGCCTGGCCGTGCTGGCCGACGCACGGGTCCGTCGAATCGCGCTCGCCAACCCCGAGCACGCGCCGTATGGCCGCGCCGCCGTCGCCGCGCTCCGCCACGAACAGCTCTACGATCGCGTGCGGGGAAATTTCGTCCTGGGTGAGAACATCTCGCAGGCCGCCCAGTTCGCCGAGTCGGGCAGCGCTGACGCCGGCATCCTGGCCCTCTCGATCGCCCTGTCTCCAGCGCTCGAAGCCGCCGGCGGCTACGCCGACATCCCGGCATCGTGGTACCCCCCGATCGCGCAGGCAGCCGTCGTCGTCGCCTCGTCGCGCCAGAAGGCGCTGGCGCGGCAATTCATCGCCTTCCTGAAGACACCCGACGGCATCCGGATCCTGCAGTCCTACGGCTTCGGGGCGCCTCACCCGACCCGCTGATTCTCGAGACCCGGGAACGGACCAGGAAGCAATCCGGCTAAAGCCGGATCCCACGTACGGGGGCCCACATACGGGCACGTACGAGGCGTGTTCCGCGGCGGTTCCAATGCAGCCGGAGCTTGAGTTACACTTCGACAGTCATCCGCGTGCCCTGTCGGGCTGGGTAGCAGTCAATCACCCTGAGGCGTACCGGAGATCACAGATCGAAACAAAGGACGCTATGAGCTTCTGCGAGCATTGTGAAGGTCAACGGTTCGATCGGGCGCAGGTCCTCCGGGTCCTGCGGGCGACGCGAAAGACCATGAAGAAACACCGTCAGGCCGATCAAGCGCTCGCCATGGCGATCAAGGCGGTGTCGGCGCTCGAAATCCCGCACGTCGAACGGCTCGACGACAACATCGAGGGGCAGGTCATTCACTGAGCGCACGCGCAGGGAATTCACAATCTCCAATTTTACAATTCACAAGCGCTGGCCATGTGAATCGTAAATTGTAAATTGTTCCAGCCTTCCTTCTCCAGCCAGTCCGCCGACCGACAGCTGCCCGCCCTGGCCGGGCTGTGGCAGGTCCGTACGATCAGTCCCGCTGAAGCTGCGGCGGTCCGTCAACGCCTTGGCAAAGGCGGACACTACGTACGAAGGGCGGGTTGTTCAGCGAGAGGCGCTCAACCGCTTGAGCAGGGCGACCGTGCTGTCGCGGACGGGGCCGCGGCCGCCGCGGCGGCCGCCGGCGCCCTGCGCCAGGTCGAGCGGCGTCAAGCCGGCCTTGTTCGCCGCGGTGATCGAGGCGCCGTGTTCGATCAGGAACGCGACCAGCTCATCGCCGCGCGGCACCGCGGCGTGCAGGACGGTGTTGCCGGCCTCGTTGAAATAGCGGATGTCGGCGCCGCGGTCGAGCAGCAGTGTCACGGCGGCAATTGCCGTCGCTTCGGTCGGCGCCGGCAGCCGCGGACCGTCGCCGCGCGTTCCGCCATAGCCCTGGCCGGCGGCGAGCAGCAAGGCATTGGTGCGGTCGGGCAGCGTCAGGAAGGGATTCGCGCCGCCGTCGAGCAGCACCTTCATCACCGCCACGTCGTTGGTCCGGGCCGCCCGCATCAGTGGTGTGGTGCCTTCGCCGAAATTGAGAGTCGACCCCGCATCGTGATGCCGTTTGAGCGGCCGCGTCTTCAGCCGCGCGTTCGGGTCGGCGTTGTACAGCAGCAGCTGCTTGACCAGCGCGACGCCGTCCAGGCGATCGGTGAAGATCGGCGCCGGCCGGCCCTGCACCCATTGCAGACTGTTCATGTCGACCGCGGCATACAGCGCCCCCATCCCGGCCAGATCGACAACGTTCGGATCGGCGCCCTGCTCGAGCAGCATCGCGGCAAGGTCGTAGTGCGCGTTGATGATCGCGAAAACCATCGCCGTCGTGCCGACTCCCGACGCGGCGGCGCTGAGATTCTTGGCGTCGACATCGGTCTCGGGGATGGCCGTCAGATCCGGATTCGCTCCCAGCTCGGCCAGAGCCCGCGCCGCCTCGATGGCACCGTCACGAGCGGCGAACATCAACGGGGTCCAGCCGCCGCGCGGAAAGGGCGCGTTCGGCCCGCCGCTGCGCGGGAACTCGAGCACCGGCGTATCCTGCACGGTTGACCGCGCGTTCCGATCGGCGCCGGCCGCAACCAGGGTCCGGACCGCCTCGGCATGATCCTCCGCGGCCGCCCACATCAGCGCCGTCTCACCCAGCCAGTGCTCGCGGGCGTTGACGTTGGCGCCATGGGCGATCAACGCCTTGATCGCCGCGACGCTGCCCGACCGGGAGGCCGTCAACAGCGCGGTTTCGCCTTCGGCGGTCGCGGTATCGGGGTCGGCGCCGGCCTTGAGCAGCTGTTCGATGATCGCCGCGTCGCCATTGATCGCCGCCAGCGTCAGCGGCTTCACCCCGTAGCGGTTGGCCGCGGACACCTTGGCGCCGGCCCGGATCAGCAGCGCCACGGTTTCGCGATCGTTCGCCCGGACCGCCCAATGCAGCGCCGTCGTGCCGTCCGGCTCAGGCCGGTTCAGCTCGGCCGGTTTCGCCAGCAGGGCGCGCACCGCCTCACGGTTGCCCTGCTTCACCGCGTCGATCAGGGAGCTTTGGGTGTCCGCCGCCTCGAGCCCGCTGACGACCGCGAACGCGAGCAGGAGTCCCGGCCGCAGCCATTGCCGCCTCACAGCTCGAACGCCCCGGTGCTCACCCCGAAACGGTCGATCTCGATGCCAAACCGCTGCGCCACGGTCAGCATCACGTTGGCCAGCTGCGTCCCCTTGGCCGCCGCGAGATGGCGATCGCCCTTGAACTTCCCGCCTCCCCCGCCGGCCATCAGGTAGGGCACGTCGAGCGGCGAATGCGAGTTGCTGTCGCTCATGCCGCTGCCCCAGAGGATGAGCGAGTGATCGAGCAGCGATCCGTCGCCATCGGGCGTGGTGCGCAGCCGCTCGAGGAACTTGCCGAACAGGGTGATCTGCCAGGTGTTGAGCTTGACCAGCTGGGCCAGCTTGATCGGGTCGTTGCCGTGATGGGAGACGTGATGCCACGGCTCGTTGATGTCGAGGTTCGGAAACACCAGCTGGCTGGCTTCCCGGTTCAGCATGAACGTGAACACCCGCGTCAGATCCGCCTCGTAGGCAATCGCCATCAGATCGAACATCACGTTGGCGTGCTCTTCGAACGAGGGCGGAATCCCGATCGGCGCGTCCGGCACGGTCAACTCGGACGTGACCTGGTGCTCGGCCCGCTGAATCCGCTGTTCGATCTCGCGGACGTGCTCGAGGTATTCATCGAGCCGCACCCGGTCGCGCGCACCCAGCCCCTGTTCGAGGCCGGCGATGTCACCTTTGACCGAATCGAGGATGCTGCGATTGCCCCGCATCCGCGACACCCGGTCGGCCAGCGATCCCGGCCGGCCGAACATCCGCTCGAAGACGACGCGCGGATTGGTTTCCATCGGCAGCGGCGTGGTCGGCGACTTCCACGCGATGGTGTTCATGTAGGCGCAGCTGTAGCCGACGTCGCAGGCGCCGACGTAGCCGGTCTGGTTCTCGGTGCCGATCTCGATCGACGGCAGCACGGAGTCCTTGCCGATCTGTTTGGCGATCATCTGGTCGAGCGAGGTCCCGGCCAGGAAGTCCTCCGCCTCGGTGCGCTTCGGCGCGGTGCCGGTCAGCCAGGTGCCGGTGCTGACGGCATGGGTCCCCTGCAGGGGCCGATCGAGGTTGGAGACGACGGTCAGCGAATCGCGGAACTTCTCGATCGGTTTCAGGATGTCGCTGAACTCGAACCCATGGCCGGTGGTCTTCGGCGTCCAGTGGCTCGGGCGCTCGCCCATCGGGACGAACACGGCACCGAAGCGGCGCGGTGGATTGGCGGCCGTCTGTGCCGTGGCGGTCAACGCCGGCACCATGGCATCGAGCAGGGGCAGCGCCAGGGTGGCGCCCATGCCGCGCAGGAAGGTCCGCCGCGGCAACGACAGCTTGGTGATGAACATGGTGAGATTCTCCTTTGACCTATCGACTGGCCGCGGCGCCGACGGCCGGGCGGCCTTCACGTTCTGCAGCCTTGATCCGCATCTGAAACGGGGCGCTCGAGACGATCCCGAGCACCAGCGACGAAAACCGGAAGTCGTGCGGCGCCGCACCGCGCACAATCGATCGGACGACCGGCAGGTCCGGCGCGGCGAGGCCGCGCCCGACGGCGTAGGTCAACAGCTTCTCCGTCAGCGTCTCGACGAACGTCTCCGGCCGCCGCAGCAGCGCCTGCCGCAGCTCGACCACGCCGCTGATCTGGGTCCCGTCGGACAGCTGCCCCGACGCGTCGACCGGGTTCCCCAGCGTGCCGCCGTCGCGCGTCCGCCACGCGCCGACCGCGTCGAAGTTCTCGAGGGCGAAGCCGACCGGATCGATGACCCGGTGGCAGCTGGCGCACGCCGGGTTCTTGCGGTGCTGCTCCATCCGCTCGCGCACCGACCGCGGCTGCCGGGCCTCGACGTCTTCCTCGAACGGCGGCACCACATCGGGCGGCGGCGGCGGCGGCGAGCCGGCGATGTTCTCCAGCACCCATTTACCGCGCAGCACCGGCGAGGTCCGGTGCGCGTGCGAGGTCACCATCAGGATGGCGCCCTTGCCGAGCAGTCCCTTGCGCGCGTCCTCGGCCAGGGTGACGCGGCGGAAATGGCTGCCGTAGACGTTGGGGATGCCGTAGTGCTTCGCCAGGTCTTCATTGACGAAGGTGTCGCTGGCGGTCATGAGATCCAGGACGTTCCGGTCCTCACGGATGATCGAGCTGACGAACAGCTCGGTCTCGGTCAACATCGCCTGACGCAGGTTGTCGTCGAAATCGGGGAACTCGTTCGAGTTCGGCACCTTGTTCTTCAGGTTCCGCAGGTGCAGCCACTGGCCGGCGAAGTTGTCGATCAGGGCGCGGGACTTCGCATCCGCCAGCATCCGGCGCGCCTGCTGCTCGAGCACCGCCGGGGTCTTGAGCGTGCCCTGGCCCGCCACCCGCAGCAGCTCGTCGTCGGGAATGCTGCTCCAGAGAAAGAACGACAGGCGCGACGCCAGATCGTAATCGCCAAGCGGATAGACGCTGCCGGCCGCGATGCCCGCCGGATCGCGCTCGACGCGGAAGACGAACTTCGGACTGGCGAGAATCCGGCGCAGCGCCAGCTCGATGCCGCCCTCGAACGTCCCGGTCTCTTCCCGGCCGCGCTGATAGAAGTCCAGCAGCACCCGCAGGTCGGCGTCGCTCATCTCGCCGCGGTAGGCGCGGCGCGCCACGGTCGACAGCACCTGGCGGGCGCACGTCGCTTCCTGGCCCTGATTGGCCGGCCGGCACACCAGCAGCCGGCGGCGGCTCGGCGTGTCGCTGACGCCGGTCGGGGAATAGGGGCCGGTCACGAAGAATTGATCGATGTGCGGATAGCCCGAAAAGTCGATGGTGTCGGCGGAGCTCCGGGTGTAGGACTGGAGACGCCGCGAGTTCCTGGCCTGCGACTTCTCCAGGAACGCGACGCCGATCGCGTGCGGACCGGCCTTGAGCGGCACCCGTACCGTAAACCGCTTGTCGATCTCGTCGCCGGTCGTGGTCGGATTCTCGCTCGAGGCGGCGACCTCCGTGCTGCCGCCGAACGCCGCCAGGTGGACGCGGACGCCGTCGACCGAGATTTCCAGCTGCTGCGGATACTCCAACCCGCGCATCGTTCCCAGGTTGGTCCGAAACAGCTTGACCTGGAACTCGTACTCGCCGTCGAGCGGCAGCGTGGAATTGACGAGCAGGCCGCCGACCGTTCCGATCGGCAGCCCTTCGACGTGACGGTTCTGCGACGCGTCCTGCCGGACCCGGTAGACATCGCCGATCGGCGGCGTCTTGCGATCGCCGATCGCCAGGGCGCTGATCCGCTCGCCCGCCGACAGATAGCTCTCGAGCAGCACCGGGGAAACCCCGAGCACGTCCGCCACGTTGTCGAAGCCCGAACTGGCATCGTCGGGCGGCAGGAGCGACGTCACGTCGACGTCGACCGCGAGCAGATCCCGGATCGCATTGGCGTACTCGGCGCGGTTGAGACGATGAACCAGCGGCCGGCCGGGGTTGGGATGGGTGCGCGCGGCCTGATCGAGCGGCGCTTCCAGCGACGCGATCAACTGCTCGCGAACGGCCGAATCGGGACGCGGTGCGCCCGGCGGCGGCATCACGCCGGCCCGGAGCTTCCGAATCACCTTCTCCCACACCTCGGCATTGGCCGGCACGTCGGTCAGGTCGGTGGTGCCGAGTGTGAGACCGCCGGTCTTGAGCCGATCGTTGTGGCAGGTCACGCAGTACCGATCGAGGACGGCACGCGGCGACGCGGCGTCAGGCGCGACCGCCCCGGCCTGCGGCCGTGCGGCACTCAGGGTCCCGGCGGGCACCAGCGCGACGCAGACGAGGAGCGTCAAGACGGCGATCAATCGCCACTTTGGATTAGGCGTGATGTGCATCTGGAGTGCACATCCTACCTGGGTCCAGCCCCGTGAGCAACGGCAAAACGTCGGCGCCAATCCGGGGCTCATCCGGGCATTGACACTGCTCGCGAACGGGCATACCGTCTGCCATCACTACACAGGTAAAAAGGAAAGGCAAAAGGCGAAAATAAAGGCGAAATCAAAGACATAGGCGGAAAGCAAGAAGCAAAGGCAAAAGGCAAAAGGCAAAAGAGTAGACAGAAGGCAAAGGCAAACCGATGTCACACAAGACCGTCCGGAACATGGCATGGATTGTGGCGCTGTTATTGGCCGGGGCGACGCCAGCTCGTGGGCAGGGGACCGCGTCCATCGCCGGCGTCGTCCGCGATGTCTCGGGGGCCGTGCTGCCGGGTGTGACGGTCGAAGCGTCGAGCCCGGCGCTGATCGAAAAAGTGCGATCGGTCGTCACCGACAGCACCGGGCAGTACCGGATCGAGCAGCTGCGAGGCGGTGTCTACTCCGTCACGTTCGCGCTGACCGGGTTCAAGACCGTCCGGCGTGAAGCGGTCGAGTTGACGGGGTCGTTCGCCGCGGCGATCAACGCCGAGATGCAGGTCGGGTCGCTCGAGGAATCGATTACCGTGACCGGAGAAACGCCGGTGGTCGACATCCAGAGCGCCGCCAGGCAGCGGGTCATCGATCAGGAACTGCTGGTCGCGATCCCGACCGGACGGACGCCGCAGGTTGCGGCCTTCCTGATTCCCGGCGTCAATCTCAGCAACGTCGATGTCGGCGGCACCAACATCATCAACACCACCGGGGGGTCGTTGTCCGTCCACGGCGGCAGCATTTCCGACACCCGCCTGCTGATCGATGGAGTGACGATCGCCAACACCGAAGGGACCGGCTGGTCGGCCAACATGCTGCCCAACATGGGCAGCACGCAGGAAGTGGCGGTCGACTATTCCTCGTCGACCGCGGAGAGCATCACCGGCGGCCTGCTGATCAACATGATTCCGAAAACCGGCGGCAACATGGTTTCGGGATCGCTGTTCGCGACCGCCGTGAACTCGTCATTCGAGGGGAGCAACAGCAACGACGACCTGATCGCCAGGGGGCTGCGCACGCCGAACAGCCTGAAGCACCAGTCCGACATCAACCCGGGCCTCGGCGGACCGGTGGCGCGCGACCGGCTGTGGATCTACACCTCCGCCCGGTTGACCCGCCAGGCCAATTACGTCGGCGGCCTGTTCCGCAACAAGAACGCGTTCGACGCGACGAAATGGAACTACGAGCCGGACACCACCCAGCGCGCCGTCAACAACGCCAGGGAGCAGAGCGTCAACGTCAGGCTGACCTGGCAGGCGAACACCAAGAACAAGGTCAACTTCTTCTACGATCAGCACTGGCGGTGCCAGTGCGGGGTCACCAGCCCGACGATTTCAGAAGAGTCGGCCAACCAGATCGAGTATCCGATCAGCGATCTGCGATCGGCGGCCTACACCGCGACGCCGACCAACCGGCTGCTGATCGAAGCGCGGGCCGGCATCCGGCGCGAGGAATTCGCCTACACCCCCGACTCCGCCGACGATCCGCTGCGCCAGCTGATCCCGGTGATCGAGCAGGGCGGGCTGATCCCCGGGCTGCTTTATCGCGGCGGCGGTCTCTCGACCGCGACGCAGCCGTACCAGCGGACGCTCGGCGTCAGCATCCCGTTCGGCGCGTCGCTCGCCTACGTCACGGGCAGCCATTCGGCCAAGTTCGGGTTCTATAACGTCACCGCGCAGCGGACGTCGTATGTCGGGGACAACACCGCGGCCCTGACCTACCAGTTCAACAACGGCGTCCCCAACCAGCTGACCCAGCGGGCGACCCCGTTGTATCGGGCCGAGCGGCAGAAAATGGACCTCGGCATCTACGCGCAGGACAAGTGGACGCTCAGCCGCCTGACGCTCAGCGTCGGCGCCCGCTTCGATCATTTCAGCACCTACTTCCCCGAGCAGACGCTCGAGCCCGGCATCCTGGTGCCGAATCGGACGCTGTCGTTCCCCAGGACGCCGATGGCGGCCTGGTCCGACGTCGTCCCGCGTGTCGGCGCGGCATACGACCTGTTTGGCACCGGCAAGACCGCCGTGAAGATCACCATCAACAAGTACGTCACCGCACAGGGCCTGCAGGGCACCTATGGCGACACCGCCAATCCGGTCAACCGCCTGGCCAGCATCGTCACGCGAAGCTGGGTCGACGCCAACGGCAACTACCGGCCGGACTGCGATCTGACAAACGTGCTGCTGCAGGATCTGCGGCCGGGCGGCGGCGATCTGTGCGGGACCGTGTCGGACACCAACTTCGGCCGATCGACAACCAGTCTCAGCTACGACCCGAGTGTGATCAACGGCTGGGGCACGCGGCCCTACCAGTGGGAGTTTTCAACCAGCGTTCAGCATCAGCTGCGGGCGGGCGTGTCGGTCGATGCCGGCTTCTTCCGGCGGTGGTATGGCAATTTCGGCGTCACCGACAACCTCAACCTCGGACCGGCCGATTTCAGTACGTTCAGCGTCAGCGCGCCGGCCGATGCCCGCCTTCCCGATGGCGGCGTCTACACCGTCGGCGGGTTCTACAACCTGAATCCCGACGCCGTCACCCGGGCGCCCAACAACTACTTCACGCTGGCCAGCAACTACGGCGAGCAGATCCAGCATTGGAACGGGCTCGACCTGACGGTGAACGCCAGGCCGCGCCGCGGCATGACCCTGCAGGGTGGCGTCAGCACGGGGCGGCAGGAAACCGACAACTGCGCGGTCGTCGCGGGACTGCCGGAAGCGGCCGTGTTGACGGCGCCCTACTGTCATCAGAAGGACCGGTTCCTGACCGACGCCAAACTGGTTGGGACCTATACCGTGCCGAAGGTGGAGGTCCAGATCAGCGCGCTGTTCTTCAGCCGCCCGGGTCCGCTGCTCTCGGCCAATCGGGTGATTCCCAATGCCGAGGTCCGGGCATCGCTCGGCCGCGACCTGTCCGCCAATGCCGCAAACGTCACGGTCAACCTGGTCAAGCCCGGCACGACCTACGGCGAGCGCCGCAATCAGCTCGACCTGCGGTTCACCAAGCTGTTCAAGATGCAGCGGCTGCGCGCCGGTGCCAATCTCGAGCTCTATAACGCGCTCAACACGAATGTCGTGCTGACCGAGAGCACCACCTATCGCGACGCGTCGCTGACCGGCTGGCGCATTCCGACGTCAATCGTGCCGCCGCGCTTCGTCAAGTTGAGCGTGCAGCTCGATTTCTGATTGAGCCAGACACGACAGGCCTGAAGAGCGTGTGAAAAACCTCGTCTGAAGTAGTGCGGACCTTTAGGTCTGCCCGAGACGGCAGGCCTGAAGGCCTGCACTACGACAGATCACAGGCCCTGACGCCTGCCTCACGCTCGATCTCTTATCACGCGCTGAAGCCGGACTCCGCGTCGACTAGAAGTCGAACTGCGCGCTGATCTTGGCGAAGCGCGCCGTCATCACCGCGGTCGGGGTCAGCCAGGCGCCGCCCGGGATGAACGCCTGGTTGTAGCTGAGGCCGGCCGCCGAGTTGAGCAGGTTGAAGATGTCGACGCCGACATTGGCCCTGGTGCGGCCGACCTTCAACACCTTCGCCAGCCGCAGATCGAGCTCGTTGAGCCGCTCTCCATACAACGAGCCGGGCTCGATCAGATTGATGGTGGCGTTCTGCGCCGATCCGGACAGGGCCCGGCCGAGCGACGTGGCAATCACCGAGCTCGGCACCGTCAGGTTCGCCAGCAGGTGGCCGCCGTTGGTCGGCGTACCCGCGCCGCTGACCTGCAGACCGGGCTTGCTGGTGAACGTCAACCCGAGCTGCAGATCGACTCTCGGAATCACATAGGACGCCAGCGCCTTGTAATGCGGCAGGTAGCCGGTCACGACGTGGCAGAACGGATTCAACGGCGCGATCTCCGGCAGCTTGGCCCGGACCTCGCAGCTGTCGGACGTCGTTCGGCCGCCGCTGAAGCCGCCCTGGATGGTCACGTCGCGCTTGAGCCGGGCCGAGACGCTGACATCGATGCCGTTGAAGTAGGTGTACTGATCGCCGTAGCGATCGGAGAAGGTCAGGAAGTTGTTGGTCCGTCCGAACAGCGCCGGGTTGACATCGTACAGCCCGGAGACCGTGTAACCGCCGCCCTGCGGCAGCCGTGGGTCGGCCGGCGCGGTGACGCTGAACGATCCGAAGTCGTCAGGGCCGACGGCCAGATTGTCGGTGACGAGAAATCCCCTGAACCAGCGCCGGAAATAGCCGGCCTCGACCGACACGCGCGGCAGGATTTCGTGCTGGACCGACAGCCCGATGTTCCAGTCCGACGGGCGGACGCCCCAGCCCTTCAGGATTTCAGGGTCGAGCGTGTTGCTGAAGTTGGTGGTGCCGAAGTTGCTGTTCGAGAACGCTCCGCAGAAATCGCCGCCGCCGGCCCGAAGATCCTGCGCGGCCGGGTTCAGGATGTCGCAATCGATGCCGAAGTTCCGGTTCGCGTCGGTCCAGGCACGGGACACGTTCTGCGCGATCCGGGAGGTCGGATTGCCGAGCGCGTAGACGCTGCTGGTGCCCGTCACCGTCGCCTCGAGATATCGGCCGAAGGTCGCCTTGATCGCCGTCTTCCCGTTGCCGAACAGGTCGTAGACCGCCGAGGCGCGCGGATCGATGTCCCAGAAACTGTCGACCACCGGCGTCCGTGGATAAACGAGCGCCTGCGGCAGATACGTGGCGGGACCTTCCTGTTGGGGCGGCGCCCAGGTCCAGGCGTGATCGAACCGCAGCGCACCCTGCACCGTCAGGCGGCTCGTCGTCCATCCCTCCTGGACGAAGAAGCCGTCATTGCGCATCCAGAGGTCGTTCTGGAAGTCGTTGATGTACATCGTGAACTGATTCGGCACGCCGTTGTTGACGCGGTAGAGCAGCGCGTTGGGGGCGCGGTTGGCCGACCGCAGGTCGCCGAGCAGGTTCGCCGTGTAGCCGGCTTTGAAGGTGCGCGACCCGGTAACGTGCGAAAGAATCGCGCGCCACATGTAGGTCCGGTTGCCGTTGCGGCCGCTGAGGAACAGGTCGGCGCTCTGCGATCGGTAGATCAGCCCCGGAATATTGCCGTTGTCCGGACACCCGGCGGTGCACTGTTCCGTCATCCGGATCAGATTGCCGGTATAGGGGTCGGTCTTCTGCCGGCCGCCCCAGTCGGCCCGGTACTGGCCGGCGCCGACTTCGATCAGGAGACGGTTGGTGATCGGCGACGACCACGTCAACTGTCTGACCTGGATCGGCCACTGATCGCCCCGGCTGCCCGCCTCGGGCGAGTTCAACGCGCCCTGCCCGCCGTTGACGCAGCTCTTGCACGCGTACTGCTCGTCCCAGAAGAAGTTCAGCTTGTTGCGCGGCGTGAGCTGTGACGTCAGGCGCAGATTGAAGTTGTGATTGGTCCGGTCCTGGAAGGCCTGGCGGTTGAGGTCCGGCACGTAGGTCCAGGCCGTCGGGTCGCCGGCGTTCTTGTTGTGGTACATCGTCGCGAACTGCGAACTCCCCTGCCGCCGGGACGATCCGAAGAACCAGACCCGGTCCTTCTTGATCGGACCGCCGAGCGCCCCGCTGAAGTCGTAGTTCTTGGTCAGCGGCGTGCGCTGGAGGACACCGGCGGCCTGCAGCGCCGGCGTGTAATTGCTGCCCTGCAGCGATTCGCCCGACCAGCCGCCGTAGAGACTGCCCGACAGCGTGTTGCCGCCAGTACGCGGGACCAGGTTCAGCACCGGACCGCCGGTCTCCACTTCGCCGAGGTTGCCGGAAACGGTCACCGTCACTTCCTGTGCGTTCCTGGTGTCGGAGAAATAGTTCGACGAGCTCGCCTGGGGGACCGCGATCAGCAACCCGTCGAGCATCGTCCGCCCTTCGGTGTTGGCGCGCCCGGCCAGCATCGCGCCGTGCGCGCTGAACGTGCACGCGCAGGGGCCGGTGCTGACGTCGGCCGATCCGCCGACCACGCCCGGCGCCAGGGCGACGATGCTCGAATAGCCGCCGGCGGTGGGCAGGGCGGTGATGACGTCCTTGGTGACGACCTGCTGACGCTGCGCGCCCTGGACGTCGACGATCGGCGTTTCACCGGTCACGGTGATGGTTTCGCTGAGGGCACCGACGGTGAGATCGGCGTTGACCGTCGCCGTGAAGGATCCGGTCAGCTCCAGCCCCTCCCGCCTGACCATGCTGAAGCCGGTGAGCGCAAACGTGACCAGGTAGGTCCCGGGCCTCAGGTTCTCGATCCGATACTGACCGCCGGTATCGGTGACCGCGGTCCGGACCTTCTCGATCAACGCCGGGCTCGACGCCTCGACCGTGACGCCGGGCAGCACGCCGCCGGACGAGTCCTTGACCATCCCGGCGATGTTGGCCTGCGCGTGCAGCGCCGTCGGCACCAGCAGCATGAATAGCAGTACGGCAGCAATTCCTGGCACGTGACGCATCCGTCGCCTCCGTTTCATCCCTACGAACATCCGCTCAACTTGTACGTGGGATCCGGCTTCAGCCGGATTGATTCGTAGTCCGACTAAAGTCGGACGCCACGTACGATCCTGGACCCGAACAACATCGGTCGTGGTGCGTCCTACCAGTCGATCTGCACGCTGAACCGTGCAAAGCGCGGATGCAGCACAGCTGAGGGCGTCCAGAACGTCGTGTTGGTTGGACTGAAGGTGCTGTTGTAGCCGGTGATCGCATCGTCGTTGGTGAGGTTGTAGATGTCGATGCCGGCGTTGGCGCGGGCCCGCCCGAACTTGATCACCTTGGCGATCTTGATATCCAGTTCGTTGACGGCGTCGCCGAAGACCGCTCCCGGAATGAGCAGGTTGACGGTCGTGCCGGCGCCGGTCGTTGGCGCCCGCCCCAGTTGCGCGGTGACCGCGGCGATGTCGGCGGCCGACAGCGTGTAGTTCGCGGCCAGCGTCGTGCCCGGCTTGTACTGATACAGGCCGCTGACGTTGACGTCGATCTTGGGGATGACGTACGAGGCGACGCCGCGGACGTTGGTCTGGAACGGATCCTCCCGGTGGCAGCCGCGCGGGTTGGGGTTGTTGACCAGCACGGCGCAGTTGTCGGTGACCGACCGGCCGGTGCTGGTGCCGCCCTGGAGCCGGAGACTGCCGCTCGCGCGCACCGTGAAATTCACATCAACACCCTTCCAGTATTCGTAGCGGTCGCTGGTCAGGGTCACGATGTTGTTTGTCGCCCGGACGTTGGCCGCCGGTGTGATGTCGTAGTACCCGGTCTGGATCGAACCGCTGACGTCGGAGGGCAGGCGGGAATCGACCGGCACCGCGACGGTGTACGGCTGGTAGTCGGCCGGGTTGCGGTTCAGATCGTCGGTCAACTCGAAATTGTTGTACCAACGCTTGTTGAACGTGACTTCGGCGGAGACCCGCGGCAACAGCTGATGCTGCACGCCGACGCCGTACTGCCAGTCGGTCAGCCGCTTGGTCCAGCCCGAGAGCAGGCTCGGATCGTAGGTGGTGGCGAAGCCGAACGTTCTGGGATCGCGGCCGAAGTTGCCGGTGACGCCGCCGCAGACATCGCCGCCGGTCGTCGAGAGATTCTGGGCCGCCAGGTTCACCAGATCGCAATCGACAATCCGGTTGCCGTTGGAGTCCGCCCAGGTGCGCGCGACGCTCTCCGTCATCCGCCGCATCGGGTTGACCGCGTTGTAGCGGCCGCCGACCTGGGTCGGGGACAGGTAGCGCCCCTGGTTGTACTTGACCGCCGTCCTGCCGTTCCCGAACACGTCGTAGGACACTCCCCAACGCGGCGAGATGTCGTTGAGCGAGACGCCGTCGGTCCGATCGAATCCGAACTGCTGCGGCACGAACGAGGTCGGCCCGGTCGTCTGTGACGGAAACCAGCTCCAGGAATGGTCGTAGCGGAGCGCGCCGGAGACCGTCAAGCGGTTCATCGTGAACTGATCCTGCGCGTAGAAGGCGTTGAAGTTCGCCCGCTCCAGATAGGTCCGCGGCCTGGCCCACATCGTGATCCCGGTCGGGTTGCCGGCGTTGACGGTGTACCAGAGGTTGGTCGCGTTCTCCGAGAAGGTGTCGGCTTCGGCCAGGAACGACGACTGGTACCCCACCTTGATGTTGTGCCCGCCGGTCACGAAGGTGATCGCGGCGCGGAAGCTGGCGTTGCGCGAATAGGCGTCCCACAGGCTTGGCGCGCCGGTGGTGACCGACGCATTCCTGACGTTGGGCGCGTTGGTCTCGGTGACCCGCGGGATGTTCATGTTGAAGGGAACGTCGTAGCTGGGGTAGATGCCCCAGAACTGCTGCAGGACGTTGACGCCCGCGTCGAGCAGGATCTTGCTGGTCAACGGGTTGGTCCACGACGCCTGCATGACGTGGGCGTTCGGTCCGACGGCGGCAGTGGTATTCGCCTCCGCAGACGTCGTGGCGCTGCCGCCACCGCACGGATTGCACCACTGGTGCTGATCCCAGTAGAAATTGATCTTGTTCCTGGCCGATGCCTGCCAGGTGACGCGTCCGTTGGCGTTCTTCCACTGCCCCTTGGTCTGGTCAGGGTTATTGAGGTCCGCCGCGTAGGGCGCGGCAAACACGCCGGCGTTCAGGTTGCGGTACATGTTGGTGACGCCCTTCCAGTTCCCCTGGATGCGGCCGAGGGCGAAGAACCAGAGGCGATCCTTCTGGATCGGGCCGCCGAGCGCGCCGTTGAGGTCGTAGTCGCGAATCAGGCTGTCGGGCCGGGTGACCGTCGGGTAGCGATCGAGGTTCTGCCCGACCAGCTTGGCATCGGCGAAGCTGGTGAACCACGAACCGGAATGGCGGTTGCCGCCGGTCCGCGGCACGACGTTGATGACGGCGCCGCCGATCTCGGATTCACCGAGGCTGCCGGAGAGGCTGATGTTCACTTCCTGGGAGTTGGCGACATCGACCAGATAGCCGGAGACGCCGGCCCCGCCGATCGCGGCGCCCGCCGGCATGCCGTCGAGCTGAAGGCGGCCTTCGTTGGTCTGCCCGCCATGCGAGCTGAACGTCACCGACACCGGGCCGTTGACGCCGCCGACGTTGTTGCTGTTGTAGTTCAAGCCCGGCACCAGCGTCACCAGGCTGTTCTGGGTGCGGCCCATCGGGATCGACTTGAGCAGCACGCTGTCGATGGTCCGCTCCTGCTTGGCGTTCTGCGTGTCCACGATCGGCGCCTCGCCGACGACGGTGATCGTCTCGGAAACCGAGCCGACCTTCATCTCGGCGTTGACGACGGCGGCGAACGAGCCGGCGAGCTCGATGCCCTCCCGTCTGACCGTACTGAAGCCGGTGAGCGAGAACGACACCGTGTACTGCCCGCCGGGCAGATTGACCACCCGGTATTGACCGGCCGCATCGCTGACGGCGGTGCGCACCTTCTCGATCAACGCCGGACTGGACGCCTCGACGGTGACGCCCGGCAGCACCGCACCCGACGCATCTCTCACCACGCCGGTGACCGACGCCTGCGCGGACGCCTGCGCGCGGACGGCATTCGGGATCAGCAGACTCAGGCACAGTATCGCCACGACGCGGACTACAACACGCATGCGGACCCCCTGGAACGTCGTCTTTTTTCTGGTTGGCAACCGTGCAGCACGGCGACACACTATCGCCCACTGTAATTACAGTCAATACACAACCGGGCATGATTTCGCGGTGAAACAGCCGGCAATCCGACAAATTGGAGATTGCGGCTGCACAGGCCGCATCGCTCGCACGGTCCGCCTGAAGGCGGACACTACGTACGGTCTGGCTCAAGGCGGACACTACGGACGGAAGGTCAAGAAGCGTTCGTAGCGTCCGGCTTTTCAGCCGGACCAGGGGACCGTAGCCTCGGGCTTCAGCCGACCGCTGACAGGGAGTCTGCGGACACGACCTACGGAATATCGACAAGCGTTCGTAGCGTCCGGCTTCAGCCGGACCGTGACAGGGAATCTCCCGTCGCGCAGCCCTCGGTCGCGGCGGCGAGCTTCTGCTTCAGATACTCCCAGTCGCGGCTGAACCGGTAGGAGTGCCTGCCCGGCGGCTGCGGCGACTGCGTCTCCAGCCACCGCACGGTGCGGTTGGTGCGGTTGTAGAAAGCGTGCACGCACCCGACCCCGGTCCAGAACAGATCGCCGCGGCGGAGGATATACGTCTGATCGTCGGCGACCGCCTCGATCTCGCCATCGAGCAGGTAGTACGACTCCTCGATCGGGTGGTCGTGCGGATGGGCGACGCCGCCCGGCTGGTACTCGACCATGAACATCGTCGACAACTGCGCGTCGAGCCGTTGATCGACGAGCATCTTCACCGCGATGCCGCTGTAGGCGAGCAGCGCCGTCGCCATGCTGGCAGAGACCGTCGGCGCGTCGATGGCCGCCCCGGTCTGCAATCCGGCGAGCGCGATGTCGCTGTCGTCGATGCGAAACAGATGGCGGGAGCGCGGGTCGCGGATGTCGAGCACCTCGACGTTCCCGGTGACCGCCGGGCCGAGGAAGAAGGTGTCGTCTGCGCCGCCGCCAATCCGCGGCTGCGGCGCCAGCATGTCAATCCAGCGCGCCGAACCGCGCCCGGGCCCGCGCCACGCGTGCGGCACGCTGACCGGCACGACGCCGCAGGCGCCGGGCATCAGCGGGAAGGCGCGGCCATCGAGGATCAGCGTCGGCTCGCCTTCGAGGATGAAGAAGCTCTCCTCGAACGAATGGACGTGCAGATCAATCTCGCCGCCGGCCTGGAGCGCGCACAACCCGAGTCCCATGTGGACGGAACCGACCGAGCGGTCAACCAGTGACGCACGGGTGAACGCGCGGCTGCGATCGGCGTAGGCCGGCGCAAGATGAATGTCCGACGACTTGATCGCGTGATGCATGGGCTGTCGTAAACGGCGGCCGATCTGGGATTGTCCATCGGGACAGTACCCCGACAAATCGTGCATTGTCAATGAACATATCGGGATCCGGCGGGACGTCTGAAACAGCGCAAACGCCCCGCCATGTATACTTTCCAGCCATGCCCGCAAAGAAGGTGAAGCCGGTGCCGGTCGACCCGCCGCGCCCCGCCAGCGTTTCGGCCGATCTCGGCGTACGGCTGCGCGAAGGGCGCGAGCGCAAGAACTTCACGGTCCGCGGCCTGGCCCGCTACGTCGGCGTCTCGCCCAGCCTGGTCTCGCAGATCGAGCGCGGCCGGGTGATGCCGTCCGTCGGCACCCTCTATGCCATCGCCAACCAGCTGGAGCTGGTCGTCGACGACCTGTTCCGCGATGCCGGCGCGCCCCGCGCCGAGCGCGCCCTCGCCTCCGGCGATGCCGCCGACCCGGTCCAGCGCGGCCACAATCGCAACACGATTCGCCTCGCCGAGGGGGTGCGCTGGGAGCGTCTGACGCCGCGCCCCGATCCTGAAGTGGAGTTCCTCAAGGTGGTCTACGAGGTCGGCGCCGAATCGTGCGGGCAGGAGTCGCTGATCCGCCACGGCGGTCACGAGTACGCCTACATCTTGAGCGGGAAGCTCGGCCTCAAAATCGGCTTCGAGGAGTTCGAACTCGGCCCGGGCGACTCGATCACCTTCGACGCCCAGATGCCGCACCGGCTGTGGACGATCGGCAAGAAGCCGGCGGAGGCGATCTGGGTGGTCTACAACCGCCACGGCGACAGCCGCACGCAGGCCAGAAAATAGCGGTTAACAAGGTCCGGCTAAAGCCGGACCCCACGTACGGAACTCAAAGAGATCAAATCTTCTTCGCATCGTACGGAGATTCGAAGAATTATTTCTTCTTCGTGTCTTCGTGTCTTCGTGGCGCATTTGTCGGGTCGGTCTGCCCCGAAAGGACCCGAATGCCCGATAACGCTCAAGCCCCGGCCGGCACCGTGGCTGGCAGCAGCTGTCCCTTGACCCACTCGATCTCGCGCACCACGTAGTCGACGATGTCGCCGGTCTTGAGGTGGTCCGGCAGCACGTCCCAGGTGTAGGTTTCGATCTCGAGCTGGCGCGACAACGGCGTGGCCTTGTGGAACGCCAGCGCCTCCTCGAGCGCGAAGCGGGTGGTGCGGAAGGCGCCCAGGTCCTCGAGGAAGACCGGCACATGGAAGTGCGTGCGCCATTCGCGCGGCCCCGGATCGGACTTCCAGGCGGCAAACGCATCCTCCAGGTTGAGGAACTTCGTGATCCGGCCGTCCTTCTTCTGCACCGTCTGCGACAGGTAGACCGTCTTGGCGAACTGCGCCAGCGCATCGACCGCCGGCTGCGTCACCTCGGGGATGTGCATCGCCGCCACTTCCTGGAGCTTGAAGATCGGGATGCCGGCATCGACCAGCTTCTGCAGCGAGGTCGGGATGTGCTCGAAGCCGACCGCCTGATGGCCGATGTCGAAGACGATCCCGAGATGCTTCCGGAGCGCGGCATGCGTTTCTGAGATCGGCAGCGACACCAGCTTGGCCAGCCGGGCCGCCGCGGCACCGCTGTAGAGGTGATCGGTGAAGTAGGCAACGGTCTCGTCCGTCGTTTCCAGGAAGCAGTGCGGCTCCGGCTCGATCGCCAGCGTCACCAGCCGGCCGGTGCGCTCTTCAAGCTGGATCAGGTGCGCGACGACCCGCAGCACGTGTTCGGTGTAGCTGGCGACCACGTCCGGACCGGTGACGTTCGGCTTGAATCCGAGCGGGGCGGTCTGAATCGACGGCGGCACCGCGGCCGTCCCGATGTCGGCCAGGATGTCGGCGACGGCCATCGTATATTGCGTCCGCGCCTCGGTCCGCCAATCCGGTTCGTAGACCTGCTCCTTCACCACCGTGCCCTTGAAGGCGCCATAGGGGAAGGCATTCGCCGTGTAAACGTAGAGGTCGTTGTCGGCCAGGAAACCCTTGAGCATCGTCCGCGCCGCCTGGTTCTCCGACAGCAGTTCCGCGGTCGGTGCGGCCAGCCGGATGCAGACGCCGAACGGTGCGTCGGGCGACACCCGGGCTTTCACTTTGGGGACGAACGTCTGAAGACTCGACCACAGCTCATCCCAGTTGTCGGCGGGATGGACGAGCGTCGAGTAGGTCAGGTGGCCGAGGCCGTTGCCGAGATCCATTTATATCTGCTCCGTTACACGTGTTCGACGATGCCCGAGGCGGCCGAGCGCACGATCGCTTCGGTGACCGCCACGCCGTGAATCATCTGATCGGTGGGGATCGGGTAGGCCGGCCCGCCGTTGGCTGCCTGCGCGAACGCGTCGAGCGCCGCGCGCGTGACGTCGAGCCGCGCCGCCTCCCACGTCTGCGTTTCGCCCTTGATCGGCTGGAACCGGCAGTTGCCGAACAGCCGCGTCCGCCGCTCTTCCGACGACGCGCCGGCGACGTGCGTCATCCCTTCGAGCCGCACCCAGCCCTTCGATCCGAAGACCTGAAAGCTGAAACCGGGCCCGGTCGCGGTCATCGTGCTGAGATAGCCCGACATCCCCGCCTTCATCCGGAACAGGATGGCGGTGGTGTCGTCGGCATCGATCTCGACGACGCGCCGGAAGCTCTGGCAGAAGACGTGGTCGATCGGACCGCACAGATCGATCATGCCGTCGACGGCGTGCACGCCCATCGGCGTCAGCCCGCCGCACGGCGTCTCGTCGCGACTGGCGCGCCAGGCAGTCGGCTTGAGCGCCAGCGCATTCGGAAACGTCATCGTCGCTTCGACATGCAGGATGGTCCCGAGATCGCCGGAGCGGATGCGCTCGCGCAGCGCCGTCATCTCCGGATGAAAACGGCGATTGTAGCCGAGCCCGAGCGTGACGCCGGCCCGCGCCGCGGCATCGACCGCCGCTTCGGCGTCGGCGCGGGTCATCGCAAACGGCTTCTCACAGAAGATGTGTTTGCCGGCGGCGGCGGCGGCGATCACCTGCGCCGCGTGCATCGAATGCGGCGTCGCCAGGACGACGGCATCGACGTTCGGGTCGGCGAGCAGCGCCTCGTAGCTCGCCGCCAGCCGGAGACCATTCGCCGTGGCGAACGCCCCGGTCTCCGCCGTGCTCGTCCGCGTCGCGCCCGCGACGAACCGGATGTCGGGACTGTCGCTCACCGCTTCGACCAGGGTCTTGCCCCACCAACCCAGGCCGACGATCGCAGCTCTTATCATGGCTACTCACTGACGAGGACGCAGAGGGCGCAGAGGGTGGGCCCACCCTGGCTGAACCTCTGTGTCCTCCGCCCCCTCGGCGTCCTCGTTTAAGTCGTTCTAATCAGCGAGAACTTCGGATCCGCGGCCTGCGACTCGGTCACCGGCAGCCCGAGCTCGTGCTTGACGATGTTGACGCCCTGGACCAGCGCGACCATCTTGTAGAACGCGTGGCGGCGGCTCATGCCTTCGCGGCCCATGCCGCAGTCGGACGAGAACATCAGCCGCTCCGCCGGAATGACCTTCAGCGCCAGGCGGGCCAGCGCGGCGACTTCGGCCGGCGATTCGACCTGCAGCGTGTGGTGATCGATGGCGCCGATGACCACCTTCTTCTCGGTGATCTCCCGGCCGACATCCTCGAGGTCCATCGCGTTCGAGCTCGCCATCTCGAACGTGATCACGTCGGCATCGACCTGGTTCAGCAGCTTGAGCGCCGGCTTGTAGCTCTGCACCTCGGCGAACATCCGCTGCTGCGACGGATTGCCCCAGCAGGTGTGGCACCAGACTTCGGTCTTGTCGCGCAGCCCCTTGACGGTGTTGTTGAACACCTTCAGCATGAACTCGGGGTTGATGACGGCATCGACGTACTTACGGGCGGCGAGCAGGTGGATCTGCGGCTCTTCCAGCTGGATGATCGGACAGCCGGCATCGGCGAGGTCGTGCAGCTCGGCGTTGAACGCGTCGCTCATCGCCATGATCCGATCGGGGAGGCTCTTGTAGTGGCTGTCCTGGACGGCGAACGCGACCAGTTCCGGCGTGACGGTGCCGAACTTGACCGGCTTCTTCGTCAGCCGCTGCGCCGCCTTCCAGATCTCCGCGTACTGCATCTCGCCGCGTCCGAGCGGACCGACGATCCGGGGCATGACGCGCGCCTCGAGATAGTCGTGCAGGATGTGGCCGCGCGGAAAGCCGATGCCGCCGGCGTTCACCGCCGCCAGCTTCGGATGGGTGGCGTCGAACCCGTCCATGTGATGCGGCGGGTAGCTGGTCCAGCTCTGGCCGCCGACATCCTGGTCGAACCGGCAGTCGCCGTCGGTGACGATGTCCAGACCGGCGACCTCCTGCTCGCGCAGGTAGACCGACAGGGCATCCACGTACTGCTCGCGGAAGCGGCTGATCACCATCGCGTCGAGGAACGACTTGAGACCGAGATTCTCCGTGTACCAGCTCGGACGGGGCAGCGACCCGGTAATGGTCGTCGCCAGCATCTTGCCTGCGCTTGCGCTCAACATGTTGAAATCCTTCGAGGTTGCAGACCTCACGGCGGCCAGGAACCGCTCTCCGGCCAGCTATTGTAGTGCGTGACGCGCCCGCGGCCGGCGAGCTGTCGTGTCTTGCGGTCGAGCGGCCGGGACGCGGCGATGCTCGGGGCGTCGATTATTGTAGTTCGTGATGGTGTTAAGTTTCAAGATACAAAGCGTCCACCTACACGATACATTGCACGATCCGGACGTCGGCTGAATCCGCGGCTCTCCGCGTCATTCCGCGGATGGTTTTTGTGTTCTACCGCGCCGAGCAGGGCGTGGGATTCCAGCCGGTGGCGTCCGCCTGTTTCCGGAACTGCGACGTCCTCACCCACGGCTGCTGCAGGTAGGTGGGATCCTCGAGCATCGTCGTCACCGTGAGGTAGCGCGTCCCGTCGTCGTCGGTGAGGTGGGCGAAGTACTCGGTCAGCACGGCGTTGGCGCTGTACGGCACGCCGTTCTTGCGCAGGTAGCCCGGCCGCATGTGGGTCGTCACCACCTTGAGCTGGCCGAAGCGCGGCTGGCCGGGCGCGCCGCGGCCGCCCGAGACCTCCCACTGCGCGGCTGAGTAACCCTGCACCGAGGGCTGCTCTCCGGCCGGCGCCTGGGCCTCGCCGAGGTGCAGCAGACGGGTCTGCGTCCCGGTATCGATCTCGATTTTCAACGTGCCGGCGTCGGGGCGGGTGATGTGCAGCCGCCCGGGCAGCCGCATGATGCCGACCGGACCGTACGCTTTGCACGCCTCGCCCGCCGCCGCATCCTTCGCGGCGTCCCACTCCTGCGCGACGCGGCGCCCTTCCTGATTGACCGGGACGTAGTCGACGTTGCCCTTCGCCGGCGTCAGCATGCGGTAACGCCACTCGTCCGACACGATCGAGACCCAGTAGCCGGTCGGATCGAAGGGCGCTTCGACGGGTGCGTTGCCGCGGCCGCCTCCAGGCGCGCCCCGCTGAGCCTGCAGTCCCAGCGGCATCGCCAGGCACGACACCGCCGCCATCAGTAGCGCTGATCGCCGGAATACGTTCACTCTTTGCACGGCACTCTTTTCCACGGTCACTTCTTCTGCGTCAAGCTGCGATAGACCGCGTCCACGAACTGGTCTTTGGTCCAGGTCGGGACATCGTAGCGGGGATCGTAGTCCTTGGTCGGTCGGGCCGCCTTGACCTGGGCGACGGTCAGGCCGCGCTTGATCATGTCCTGCACCCGATCGCGGATGATGGTGATGGCGTCCCGATAGGTCGCCAGATCGGCCGCATCGGAGACCCGGCCGTGCCCCGGGATCAACAGCGTGCCCCCTTCCGTCTGGTACTCGGCGATCACCATGTCGAGCAGCCGGTTCAGACCGTCGATGACGCCGTTGATGCTGCCGCCGCGGGCGATATCGAAGGTCGGATAGCTGACCGTCGAAAAGATATCGCCGGTGCTGATCACGTCGGAGCCGCGGAAGTGGACGATGGTGTCGCCGTCCGAGTGCGCCGCCGGCTGATGGAGGAGGTGGATGCCTTCGCCGTTGAAGTACTGCTTCAAGTCGGTCGGATACGACTCCGTCGGCAGGCCGGCGGACGCGACCTTGGCGGCGGTCATCCGCTCGAGCACCTGCTCGTGTGCGTAGATCATCGCGCTTTCCTTGACGAACGCGAACGCCCCGAGGCCGGGACCACCGCCGAAGGTGGTGCCGGCAGCCGCAACCACCGCGTTGCCGCCGACGTGATCCGGATCGGCGCTGGTGTTGACGATGAACTGAATCGGCCGGGCCGGCGCCGGCGAGGCGATCGTCCCCAGCATCGACGGATACATCACCCCGGCGCAGCCGAAGCCCGGACACGGTTTGACGGTCGTCGGCGCGGCGGTGACGTCGCGGGCGAGCCGGGCAATCGCCGCGACCACGTCCGGCGCCGCCGCCGCGCCGCCGGCGTCCACCAGCAGCACGCCTTCGCGGCCGACCGAGAGGGTGATGTTCGCGCCCGCCCCGACCAGCATGAACACGTTGCCGCGCACCGGCAGCACCTGCAGCGCAGACGCTGCGCCGGGCGCTACGCCGGGCGCTGCGCCGGGCGCCGTCTGGCCCGAGACGGGCGGTCCGCTCGACGCCAGCAGCGCGGCGGCAGCGAGCGTGGCCAGGACTCGAGTCGTCATGGCTGGGGCACCTTGGCCTTGAACTCCGGATACATCGAGGCGGCGCCGGCCCGCAGCAGCTCTTCAGGAATCTTCATCAGCGCGGCCGGCTCCTTGAGGAACGGGTTCTGGCCGGGCAGGTGCGCCGGCACCTTGCCCTTGACGTGCCCCTCGTCTGCCGGTGTGCAGGGATGCGCCGGAAACGCGCCGCCCAGATTCAACCGGTACTCGCCGCTGCGAATCAACGGCTCCGTCAGGTAGACCGGGTCCTTGACGATGTTGATCCAGGTCAGATAGTCGCCGTGGCGCGTCCAGTAGGTGGTGACCGTCGCCCGATCGCTGGCGAAGATGCCGTTGCGGCGGTAGTAGTCCTCTTTGAGATGGGTGGTCGTGATCTTGAGGACATTGCCTTCCCAGGTGGCGGTCGAAAAGCCCATCCAGCTGTACGGCGCGAAGTCGGGCGGATGCGGCCGGCCGTCCAGATACACCGGCGTCGCGGCCGATTGCTGCCACTGGACATTGAACGCGGTGACGTCCCTCGAGACCGGATCGATTTCCCGCCAGATGCGCAGAGCGGTCGGCCCCCGGTAGATGTAGGCCCAGCCGTGCGGCCGGCACTGCCACTCGGGCAGCGAGGCAATCGAGGCGTCCCACGCATCCGACCGCGCCAGCCCGGCCTCGTTGAGCGGGATGCCGATCCAGTCGCCCGGCAGCGGATTCTCCGTGTTGTCCTGGTTCCGCACCGGCTGCCATTCGCCGGAAAAGTCCATCTGGGCAAACGCCGGCGCGCTCAGCAAACTCAAGACGCCGGCCAGCGCGCCCACGCGGATCAATCGCACTACCTTCACATCGGCTCCCCTGCGACACTGTACAGCGTCACTTGACACGATGATACGACAGGAACGCGCTGCCGCTGGCCTGACTTTTTTGGCCGGGTCTCCGTGCGTAGCGTCCGCCTTCAGGCGGACCGTGTTCACGGTCCGGCTAAAGCCGGACACTACGTACTACCGGCTAAGGCCGGACACTCTTCAGGCGAGCAGCGGCCGCACGACATCGCCGGTGACGCCGGTCAGCCGGACATCGAGTCCCTGGAACTGCACCGCCAGCCGATGATGGTCGATGCCCAGCAGGTGCAGCAGGGTCGCATGGAAGTCGTGGACGCTGACCGGGTTCTCGACCGCGGCATAGCCGAGGTCGTCGGTCGAACCGTAGGTCAGACCGGCCTTGACGCCGCCGCCGGCCAGCGCGTAGGAGAAGGCCTTGATGTGGTGGTCGCGGCCGTCGCCGGTCTGCGACATCGGCGTCCGTCCGAACTCGCCGCCGAAAACCACCAGCGTGTCGTCGAGCAGGCCCCGCTGCTTGAGATCGTTGATCAGCGCGCCAGTCGGGCGATCGACTTCCTCCGCCTTGTAGGTCATCCCGGTCTTGACCCCGGAATGATGGTCCCAGTCGCGATGATAGAGCTGGATGAAGCGGACGCCGCGCTCGGCCAGCCGGCGCGCCAGCAGACAGTTGGAAGCATACGAGCCGTCGCCGGGCCTGGCGCCGTAGGCGTCGAGCACGCTCTGCGGCTCGTTGCCGAAGTCGACCAGATCGGGCACGCTGGTCTGCATCTTGAACGCCATCTCATACTGCGCGATGCGCGTCAGGATTTCCGGGTCGGCGATTTTCTGATGCTGCCGCCGGTTGAGCGCCGTGATCGCCTCGATCGAATCGGCCTGCAGGGCGGACGTCACCCCCGGCGGGTTGTCGATGTACGACACCGGATCGCCGAACGAGCTGATCTTCACGCCCTGGAATCGGCTCGGCAGGATTCCCGCCGCCCACTGGCGCGTCGCGATCGGCTGCATGCTGCCGCCGCGTCCGGTCGACACCATAACGACGAACCCTGGCAGATTCTCCGCTTCCGAACCCAGTCCATACAGCAGCCACGAACCGAAACTCGGCCGGCCGGTCAGTATCGACCCGTTGTTCATGATCTGGTGCGCGGGATCGTGATTGATCTGCTCGCCGTACATCGAGCGGATGATGCACAACTCGTCCGCGACGCCGCCCATATGCGGGAAGATCTCGGACAGCTCCTGGCCCGACCGCCCGAAGCGCTTGAAGCCGAACTGCGGGGCGAAGCACAGCAGCTTCTGACGCTGGAGCTGCGCCAGCTGCTGGCCTTTGGTGAACGACTCCGGCATCGGCTCGCCGTTCATCGACGCCAGCTTCGGCTTGTAATCGAACGTCTCCAGGTGCGACGGTCCGCCGGCCTGGTAGAGAAAAATCACCCGCTTCGCTTTGGCGGCGTGGTGCAGCGGATTGACGACGCCGCGCGGCGCGATGTCCGCGCCGGCAGCCGCCGCGGTCACCGCTGAAGGCCACAACGACCTCAGCGCCAGCGCGCCGAACCCCGCCATGCCCCGGCCCAGGAACGTCCGGCGGCAGAGATCGAAAGACGTGTCGTCGAACGGACTCATGCTGCCTCTCAGTTTCGCGTAATCAACTCGTGCAAATTGAGCACGACCCGCGTGACCGTCGTCATCGCCGCCAGCCTGACCGGCGCGATGTCCGAGGGCACCCGATATTCGCCGGCCGTGATCAGCCGCCGCGCCTCGTCCGGACTCTGTTCGAACCGGGCGACGCTGTTGGCGTGCAGGGTCGTCAGCGTCCGCCGTTCGTCGGCGTCCGGCGCCCGGCCGAAGGCGCGGGCGAACGCCCACGTCAGCTGTCCGTTCAGGGTCGGCCCTCCCTGCCGCAGCACGCCCTCGGCGAACACGCGCGCGGCCTCGACGTAGATCGGATCGTTCAGCAGGTCGAGCGACTGCAGCGGCGTATCGGACAGCACCCGTTCCATCACGTGCTCTTCGCGCGACGGGGCATCGAACACCGCCAGCGACGGATGGAGGAACGTGCGCTGCCAGTGCGTGTAGATGGCGCGCCGGTAGAGATCCTCGCCGCGATCCGCGGAGTAGGAACGCCGCGGGTAGTTCAGCGGCGCCAGATAGCCGTCCGGCTGATACGGCCGCACGCTGGCCCCGCCGAACTTCTCGACCAGCAGACCGGACACCTGCAACGCGACGTCGTGCACGACTTCGGCATCGACGCGCAGCGGCAGCTGCCGGGCCAGCAGCCGGTTGCCGGGATCGCGCGCGTCCAGTTCCGGCCGCGGCGCGGACGACTGCTTGTAGGTCTCGCTGGTCACGATCGTGCGCACCAGGTGCTTCATATCCCACGCCTGGGTTTGATTGGCGCGGTAGACCGGCTGCATGAATTCAGCGGCCAGCCAGTCGAGCAGCTCCAGGTGTGAGGGCCACTCGCCTTGCGAACCGAAGTCGCTCAGGGTGCTGCTCAAGCCGGTGCCGAAAAACTGCCGCCAGGTGCGGTTGGCGAATGCCCGCGCCGTCAGCGTGTTCTGCGGCGACACCAGCCAGTTGGCCAGATCCAGCCGGGTGGCCCGGCGGCCGCCCGTGTCGAGCGTGCCCATGAATTCCGGAATCGCCGGTTCGACCACGGCACCGGTGTCGTCCATCCAGTTGCCGCGCGGCAGAACGCGCGTCTCCCGCGGCGCCGGCAGGGTCTCGGTGACCACCACTCGCGTGATGGCGTCCTCCAGCCGCGCCCGGGCGGCGTCCAGCTTGGCGACGTCAGCCTGCAACGCTGCCAGCTCGGACACGCCCGCTTGAAAAAATGGTTGCATCGGATCGCTGCCATCGGCGGCGCGATTCGCTCGCCCGCCGCCGCCAGCACCGCCGCCACCCCCATTACCACCGCCGCCGGCTGCCGCCGGCTGGACGGTCCGCTGGTCCTCGGGCAGCGCCAGCGTCCGCGCGATGCGCTCGGGCAGACCCCAATACTCCCTCGCGTCGGAATTCGTCGAGCCCTCGTCTGCCAGCGCCGCACGTCCGGCCTCGTCTGGCCACGCCCGCTCCTTCGCCAGCGCCAGGCGGAACCGGCCCATCGTCGCGCGCCGGGTGGCGGACAGCTGCCGGATTCGGATGACGAGGCTCGAGTCGCCGGTCGTGACGACCGGTTCCGCGAAGTGGAAGGCCGCGAAGGGATTCGAGGTCGAGGTGCCGAAATCGCCGACGCTCCAGGCGGTGCTCAGATCTCCGTCGATCGCATTCACCGGTCCGAGATCGAGCGCGATGTTGCCCTGACCACCAGCGACCGCCGCACCGAGCACGAACGGCAGCTTCCGGCCCGGTCGCGCGTCAGCCGACAAGTCCGCCTCGAGTTCCGTCAGCTCCACGCCAAGGCCGCCGCGGGCGACGAAGCCGCCCGGGAGGCTGTCGTCCCGTTCCACCTCGATCCCGAGCGATTGCCAGGTGCCGGGACCCGGTTTCAGGGTGACGGTATAGGTTTCCGTGTCCGGGTTGGGGCCGGACGCGACGATCAGCCCAGTGACCGGTTTCAGGATGAAGCGCAGCAGGCTCCCGACGCGAATTCCCAGGTCGTCGTGAATCGTCAGCGTCGCGCTCCCGGCAGCGGTCGACACCGGACGCTGAAACTGCCAGCGCAGATCGCCACGCTCGTAGCGGTCGAGGGTCTCGCGCTCCCACTGTCGGCGCCGGTCGAGGACCGAGTTGGTGGCAGCGGCAAGGCGCCGCTTCGCGTCTTCGAGACGGCCGTTCAGCACCTCGAGCTGCCGCGTCTGCCCGGCAGTCGGCAATTGAAGCTTCACGCCCCACGCCTCGGGACCGTTGCGGCCGCCGCCGTCGCGCGCGAGGCCGCTCTCGTTGATGTCGGCGAAAAACGCCTTCATCGCGTAGAAGTCCTTCGCCTTGAACGGATCGAACTTGTGGTCGTGACACTCCGCGCACCCGAGCGTGCTGGCCATCCAGGTTGTCGTCACCGCCCGGACCCGATCGGCGCCGTACTTGGCCAGGTACTCTTTTTCCTGCAGGCCGCCTTCCCCCGAGACGCGATTCAAGCGGTTGTAGGCTGACGCGATCTTCTGATCGGTGGTGGCGTTCGGGAGCAGGTCGCCGGCCAACTGCTCCCGGGTGAAGGCGTCGAACGGCTTGTTGTCGCGAATCGCACGCAGCACCCAGTCGCGGTAGGGCCAGGCCGGGAACGGATTGTCGCCGTGGAATCCGGCGGTATCGGCGTAGCGCACCGCGTCGAGCCAGGGGATCGCCTGCTTCTCCGCGTAACGCGGCGATGCCATCAGACGATCGACGACCTTCTCGTAGGCGGTGGATGAGCGGTCCGCCAGGAACGCATCGACCTCGGACGGCGTCGGCACCATCCCGGTGAGATCGAGCGTCACGCGCCGCAGCAGGGTACGGCGATCTGCCTCGACGGCTGGGATCACGCCTTCGCGTGCGAGGCGGGTCCGGACGAAGGCATCGATCGGATGCTGGGCGCCCGGCAATTGCGGCACCGCCGGACGGACGAGCGGCTGATAGGCCCATTGGCCCTCGTACTCGGCGCCCTCGGCAATCCACTGCTTGATGGTGTCCTTCTGGGCCGCGCTGAGCTCCTTGTGAATCGCGGCAGGCGGCATGACGCGGGCCGGGTCGTCCGCGAAAATCCGCGCGATGATCAGGCTGGCGTCCGGCTGGCCGGGAACGATCGGCGTGCCGCTCCGCCGCGTCTTCAGCGCCTCGTCGCGGATGTCCAGGCGCATGCCGGCGCGACGGGCGCCTTCGTCGGGCCCATGACAGCGAAAGCACGTGCCCGACATGATCGGCCGCACGTCGCGGTTGAAGCTCACGCGTGTCGTCGTCCGCCCGGGACTGCCCTGTCCGGGACTGCCCTGCCCGGCCGGCCGGCTCCCGGCGAGGGCGACGATCGAGACGCCGGCCAGCGCCGCGCAGGCGAGCCGCATGTTCTGCGTCATCGCAGTACTCATCTCGTACCTACTGTCCACGTACCTCGCGTCCACCAACGGCCACGTACCGCGTACACCTACCGCCTACGTACGTAGTGTCCGGCTTCAGCCGGACCGTGACTCCGTACGTGGGGTCCGGCTTCAGCCGGACCATGGGAGGTCCGCCTGAAGGCGGACACTACGTACGAATGAAAAAAATGCACTCAACGGAGCGACCGAAAGAACTCACGGATATCCTGGGCGAGCAACTGCGGCTCTTCCATCGCCGCGAAGTGCCCGCCGCGCGGCATTTCCGTCCAGCGGACGAGATTGTTCTGCGCCGCCATCCATTTCTGCGTCGAAAAGACGATGTCCTTCGGAAACACGGCGCAGGCCATCGGCGCGGCCACCCGCCGCGCGGGTGCGTCGCTGGCGCGCTGGTTCTCGTAGTAGATGCGCGTCGATGACGCGATTGTCTGGGTCACCCAGTAGATGGTGATGTTGGTCAGCAGATCGTCCTTGCTGAACTTCCGCTCGACGTCGCCGTCGCAGTCGCACCAGGATCGGAACTTTTCGACGATCCACGCCGCCAGGCCGGCCGGCGAATCGTTCAAGCCGTAGCCCAGCGTCTGCGGCTTTGTCGACTGGATTTGAAAGTAGGCCAGCTCGTTCTGCATCGACGCCCGTCGCTGACGCACGCGCTCGAGCTCCGCCGGGGGGACGCCGGCGTCCGGATTGGCCACCCCGGGCGGCGGGCCAGTCGTGCAGAAGTTCGCGTGCAGACCGGCGACGTGGGTCGGGTCGTTGAGGGCGACCATCCTGCCGACAACCGAGCCCCAGTCGCCGCCCTGGACGCCATAGCGCTGGTAGCCCAGACGACTCATCACGGTGGCGACGACCGCCGCCATCCGTTCGGGCGTGAACCGCGCCTCGCGCGGCTTGTCCGAGAAGCCGTAGCCCGGCAGCGAAATCGCGACGACGTGGAAGGCATCTTCCGCACGGCCGCCATGTCCAACGGGATCGACGAGCAGGTCGCTGATCTGCGTGAACTCGACGAACGATCCGGGCCAGCCGTGGAGCAGCACCAGCGGCAGGGCGCCTGGCACGGTGGAGCGGCGATGGACGAAGTGGATGTCGAGACCGTCGATATTGGTCTTGAACTGCGGCAGCTGGTTGAGCCGGCGTTCCTGCGCGCGCCAGTCGTAGCGGTCGCGCCAGTAGCCCACCAGCTCTTTCAGGTAGTCCAGGTTGGTGCCGTAGTCCCACCCGGCGCCGGTGATTTCGTCCGGAAAGCGCGTCTGACGCAACCGCGCCTTCAGATCCGCCAGCACCTGGTTGGACACCTGAATCCGGAACGGCACAATCGCCTGCGAGCCAGACGATTGTGCCGCGGCACCGAGCGGGAGAATGAATAGTGCGGCAGCGACCAGACAGAGGCTGACCACCCGACGAGGACGCCGAGGGAGCGGAAGGCGCGGAGGGCACCCAGGGCGCGGAGGAGCCGGGCGTGACAACTTCACACCCTCTGCGTCCTCTGTCCCCTCTGCGTCCTCAACTCCCTGTCCCCCCGTCCTCAGCCTCTGCGTCCTCTCCGTCCTCGGCGTCCTCAGCCCGCTGCGTCCTCTGCGTCCCTCGACAGCGAGCGCCCTGTTCTTCCAAGCGCTCGTCTCCTAGAAATCCCACCTCATCCCGAGCTTGATGATGCGGCCCTGGATGATCGACGTCGGCCGGAGCCAGGTTCCGCCATTCGCGCCGGAGTAACCCGTGGTCAAGCCGAGGATCGCGTCGGAGTTGAACGAGTTGTAAACGTCGAAGTTCGCATCGAGCGAGCTCCTGCCGATCTTGAAGATCTTGCTGAAGCGGAGATCGAGCTGGTTCAGACGATCCGAGTAGGTGGTGTTGGCGTCGAATGCATTGACGGTCTTCTGACCGTTCGCGCCGGCGCTGAACGCCCGGCCAATCGCCGGAGCGAGCTGCGCGCCGGTGTAGATCACACCGGCCTGGACGCCCGGTCCCGGGAGACTCTGGAAGTTGCCGCTCACGCGGATCCCCCCCACCGGCAGCAGGTAGGACCCGATCATCTTGTATTGCGGCTGCAGGCCGGTCTCGTTGTGGCAGAACTCGACCGGCACGGCAGCGCCCGCGACCACCGACACTTCCGGGAGCTTGGCGATTACCTCGCAGTTGTCGGTCATCGTGCGCCCCGCCGTGACACCGCCGGTGAACGTGATGCCTTTCGGCAAACGCACGTCCATCGTCGCGTCGAAACCGTTCCAGTGGCGGTACTGTTTGCCGTAGTTCGAGGCGAACGTGTTGATGTTCTGCGTCGCCGCCACCAGGGCCGGGCTGATGTCGTACACGGTCAGCGTCGTGCCCGCGGTCGGGATGCGGCTGTCGCTCGGCACCGTGACCGGGAACGACGTGAAGTCCGACGCGGTGTTGGCGATGTTGTCGGTCACGAGGAAGCCGCCGTTGACCCGGCGGAAGAAGGAAAAGCCGGCCGACACGCGCGGCATCAGCTGGTGCTGGATGCCGGTCGAGAACTCCCAGTTCCACGGCCGCACGCCGAAGCCGGACAGGGTACCGGGATCGTTCTGCGTCCCGGGTACCACGCTGCCGAACGTGCTGGTCAGCCACGGGCCGCACTCGTCGTTGAGCTGCGAGTTGAACAGGTCGCAATCGGGGATGTGGTTATTGTTGCGGTCGGTGACCGTCCGCGCCGTCGTCGTCACCAGGCTGACGGCCGGGTTCAACGCGTCGGCCGTCGCCAGCGATTCCTGCGCGACGCCGCGGGCCATGCTCGCCTTGATCGCCGTCTTGCCGTTGCCGAACAGATCGTAGGAGACACCGGCGCGCGGATTCAGCTCCTTCCAGTTGACGATGTCCGCCCCTGGGAACGAGACGTTGCGGTTCGGCAGGTACTTGGTCGGACCGGCCGTATACGCGTCGTAGGACTCGTGCTGGACGTCGTAGCGCAGCGCGCCGCTGAGCGTCATCCGGTTGAGCGTCCACCGATCCTGCACGTAGACGCCGCCGTTGTAATCGAGGTTGCTGCGATACGCGCCGGACGGCGCATAGATCGTCACCTGGTTGAGCGTGTACCCCGTCGTCCGCAGTTGGATGTCATCGGCAAAGTTGGTATTGACCCGGCCCCGCACGCCGGTCTGGATGTCGGTTCCGACCTTGAACGTATGGCTGCCGGTCACGTAGCTGAGCGCCGCGCGCCATGACTGCTGATGCTGGGGGACGTCGTAGATGCTGAGGCCGAACGGACCATACGTGATCGGCGCCACCGCCTGCCCGTTGAACGTGCCGCCAGTTTCGACGACGCGGTAGACGCCCTGGCCGCCGGTCACTTCGCCCTCGCGCGGGAAGATCGTGTCGGGGCTGGCGCCGTAGTTGTAGCCCACCTCGATCAGCATCCGGTTGGTTGCGGTATAGGTGAGCGTGCCCTGGTAGAGGCGGGGCGGCCAGTCGACCATGCCGACCGCTTCCGGCGAGAAGGCCGCCGTGATCGCCCAGTGCGGCCACCACTTGCGCTGCACGTCGTAGAAGCCATTGACCCGGAGCTTCTGGCTGAGCGACGCGGTGAACCGGGCCGACGTATCCCAGACGAACTGATCGTCATACGCCTGGTTCGAACGATCCTCGGCCCGGAAGAATGCCTTGGGATCGGCCGGGAAGAACAGACCGGCGATGTAGCTGGTGTTGGTCTGGTAGCGGCCCGTGGCGTAGAACCACAGCCGGTCCTTGGCAATCGGCCCCCCCACCCCGCCATTGATATCGAAGACGCTCTTGAGGCTCGACGTTGCCGCCAGGCCGAGGTCCTTCAGCCGCTGGGTCAGGTTGTTGCTCTGCATGCTGCTGTTCGCTCCGTTGGTGAGGAACGATCCAGCGAACCGGTTGCCGCCCGACCGCGGAATGGCGTTGCTCGTGACGCCAATCGTCGTCGAATCGCCGCCCTGCCCCGAGAACTGCACGTCCACCTGCTCGTAGAGCAGCGGGGAGAGCGTGATGTTGGTCCGGCTCCCGCCCATCATGTTGCCGATCCGCAGGCCGTCCAGGAGCTGCACCTCGTCGCCGGTCGCGCTCCCGTGCGCGCTCAACTGTGCCTGCACCGGAGAGCCCGAGGCGCCGCCGACGTCGACCACGGCGGCGCCGCCCACGATGCTCACGCCGGGCATCATCGCGGCGAGCTGATACATGGTGCCGCCGATCGGCACCGACTTGATCAGGTCGGGGGTGACGGCGCGCGTCTGCACCGCGCTCTGGACGTCGATCAGCGGAGACTCCGCCGAGACGGTGATCGTTTCGGAAAGGGCGCCCACCCGCAGTTCGCCGTTGACCGGCGCGGTGAAGTTGGCGGGCAGCTCGACACCCTCACGCTTGCTGGTGCTGAAGCCCGGCAGCGTAAACGTCACGGTGTAGGTCCCGACCGGCAGGCTGATAACCGAGTACTGTCCGGAACCGTCGGTCACCACGCTGCGCACCTTCTCGATCAGCGCGGGGCTGGCAACTTCCACCGTGACGCCGGGCAGCACAGCGCCCGACGAGTCGCGCACCACGCCGGCGATGGTTCCAAGCCCTTGCGCCGAGCTGACAATTGAAACGGCAAGACATGCCAGAACTAGCAGAATCACTCTGGGCAACGTTCGCATCGGTCTCTCCATGGCGTGGTGCCCCCCGGGCCGGAAAACACTACGTGGATCGGGAAAAGCAGTGTTCGACCACTGTGCACATTACAGTCGCATTTGTGTATTGCGACGGAACACTAATGCCGGGCCATGGGAGTGTCAAGCGAAATGCTGGGTCCATCGACTGACGAAATACGTGATCCAAATTCCCGTTCGTCGGCGCTCGAGACGATTGATGTGGCGCAGCCTGTCACGGTCCGGCTGAAGCCGGACACTACGTACGAAAGACTTGTCGCGCAGCCTAGAGGTCGACTCCCACCTGCGACCGCGTCCGGCCGAATCGCAGGATCTTCGCGACGCGGAAATCGAGCTGGTTGATCCGATCACCGTAGAGCGCACCGGGCTCGACCAGGTTGACCGTGACGTTGTGTTGGCGCCGGTGGCGAACAGCGATCCCTTGATGCTGTTGCCGCCCTGGCGCGGCACGACATTCATCACCGGGCCGCCGGTCTCGGCCTCACCCATCCCGCCGGACGTGCTGAAGGTCACCTCCTGCGCGTTGCCGACGTCGACGACGTAGTACGACGTGCCGCTGCCGCCGACGGCGGCGCCGGTGGAAATGCCATCCAGTTGGATGCGTCCCTCGCTCAGCCGGCCGCCGTGCATCGAGAACGTGATCACGGCCGGACCGCCGACCCCGCCGACGTCGCTCGTCCCCGACAGGCTGATCCCGGGCACCAGCGCCATCAGGCTGTGGTAGACCCGCGCCGAGGGAATCGCCTGGATGATGTCGCCGCTCAGCGTCTGCTGCCGCTTCACGCTCTGGACGTCGACGATCGGGCTGGCGCCGGTCACCGTGACGGTTTCTTCGACCGAGCCGACACGCAGATCGGCGTTGACGGTGGCGACAAATGATCCGGTGAGCTCGATGCCCTCGCGCTTGATCGGACTGAACCCGGTCAACGTGAAGGTCACCGCGTAGGTGCCGGGTCGTAGATCGACGATCCGGTACTGCCCGGTGCCGTCGGTGACGACCGAGCGGACCTTCTCGATCAGGGCGGGGCTGGCGGTTTCGACCGTCACGCCGGGCAGCACGGCGCCCGACGGATCCTTGACGACGCCGGTGATGGCGGCCTGGGCGGAGACGGTGACGGGGACGAGAGCGCAGCAGGCGGAGACAACAGCGATCCCGACAGCTCTTCGCATCACGCGACCTCCAGTCAACTCGAGGCACCGGTTCTGGGGCGGGCGCAGTACACACCTCGGGTAAAGCGTGCCGAGGCCATTCCGGGAGGAGCCTCAGAGGTGAAAAAGGGGTCGGGAGTATTTTTTTCTGCGTACTTCGCGATTGTTTGCCGCGCGCCTGCCCGGTGCAGATTTGCTCTTCGTGAGCGCCTATACACGGCAGACGCAGGTGGCGGCCGCGGCAGGGTTGACGGCGCGGCACGTGGGATAGGTGGGGAGGCGTCCCCTCACCTGCACTGCCTCGTCCTATCGCGCTCGGACGTCGGCTGCATCAACTTCAACGCTGACCGCTTGCTGGATCAGGTCCACCGTCAGGAACAGCCGCGCGTTCTCGCCCTTGCGCACCAGGCGGCCGACCACGCCGAGGAGCGGACCGGACACGACCTTCACGCTCATGCCCTCCTTGATGAACGGCGCGGGATCGTATTTCAGTTCACTGGCGACGAGCTTGCGGATGCTGTCGATTTCCACTTCCGGATCCCACTTACGAGGAGAAGCCGGGCCGCGGCTGTCGATCTCGTGCTATTTTCGGGCATGGCAAACGGGCAGCTACAGGCCGGCCTGGCAGGTCGGCCGGAAATGTCGCGACGAGCGCGCGCGACGCTCACCTGCTGGCTCACGGCAGTCATCGTCGGCGCGGCAACCGGCTGCGTCAACGTCAATGCCGTCCTGGAGCGGCGGTACGAGGCGCGTCAGCTCACGGCGGACCTGCTGGTTCAATTCACCAAAGCCGCCGATGCCGCGAACCGGGCGGTGATGGCGGACACTGACGACACGTCTGTCGCCTTTGCCCGCGAAGCCGAGCAGGCGACCCTGAGGGTCCAGAAGGACATCGATACACTGGGACCGATTCTCCAGGAACTGAGCTACGCAGACGAAAAGCGCCTGCTCGAGGCGTTTGACAGCCGATTCACCGAATATCGCGAGCTGGACCGCCGCATCATCGAGCTGGCCGTCGAAAACAGCAACCTCAAGGCCCAGCGGCTGTCGTTCGGTCCCGCGCAGGAGGCCGCCGACGCGTTCCGGGACTCCCTGGCGGCCGTCGCTCAGTCTGTGCCCGCCAGGGACACATGGCACGTCGAAGCGCTGGTTGCCACTGCCGTCGCCACGGTGCGTGAGATCCAGGTGCTACAGGCACCGCACATCGCCGACGCCGACGAGGCGGTGATGACACGGATGGAGACGCGGATGGCGACGTCGGAAACGGCTGCCCGGAAGGCGCTGGAGACGCTGACGCACCTCGTCCAACCCGGGTCGCGGCCGCGACTCGCCGAGGCCTCCGCCGCCCTCGACCGGTTCATGGATCTCAACCGCCAGATCATCGTGCTTTCCCGCCGTAACACCAATGTCCGTTCGCTGGCGTTGTCGCTGGACCAGAAGCGGACGCTCACGGTCGCCTGCGAGGACAGCCTGCGCGCACTTCACGACGCGCTCGCGAGGCGCACGCCCGCGGCGACCCGGTAAGCGGGTTCGAGCCCGCGCCGGCGTCGCCCCTCGATCGTGCGTGACCAACACGCGGCGGCGAAATTGACCGGCCAGCGGGCGTTGAGTAGCCTCAGGTGTGCGCAACCTCACCGCGATCTTCCGTATCGCCGCTTCAATTGGCGCAGTCGGGCTGGTTACCGTCCTGTATCTGGAACTGCTCCACGTCAACCCGACGACGGTCGCGCTCTCCTATCTGGTCGCGATTCTGCTGATCGCCACCGGCTGGGGGATCGTCGAATCGACCACCGCCTCGATCGCCGCCGTCGTCAGCTTCAACTTCTTCTTCCTGGGCCCGGTCGGAACCCTGACCATCGCCGATCCGCAGAACTGGGTGGCGTTCGTCGCGTTCCTGGCGACCGCGATCATCGCCAGCCAGCTCTCCGGCCGGGCGCGACAGCGGGAGATCGACGCCGCGGCGCGACAGCGTGACCTGGAGCGGCTCTATGCGCTGAGCCGGGCTCTTCTGCTCTCCGAAGGAGCGGTGTCGGTGTCCGGAGCGATTGCGCGTCATATCGCCGAGACCTTCGAGCTGCAGGGAGTCGCCCTCTACGATCAGCGCGCCGACACCGTGTCGTGGGCGGGCGCGACGGAGCTGCCGGACCTCGATTCGAAGCTTCGCGACGTCGCCCGGCGCGCCATCTCGTTGCGTGAGCCGGAAGGATGGGTCGTGATTGCCATTCAGCTCGGCGGGGCGCCGATTGGCAGTGTCGCCATCATGGAGGTCGGGCTCAGTGACACCGTCCTGCACTCAATCGCGAGCCTGGCGGCGATTGGCCTGGAACGGGCGAAGTCACAGGACGCGACGGCGCGGGCGGAGGCGGCGCACCAGAGTAGCGAGCTGCGCGCGACCGTGCTGGACGCGCTCGCCCACGAATTCAAGACCCCCCTCACGTCGATGAAAGCGGCGGCGGGCGATCTGCTGACGAGCTCGTCGACCAGCGCCCGCGATCGCGAGCTGGTATCGATCATCGACGAAGACCTGGATCGCTTCCAGGCACTGGTGACCGACGCGGTGCAGATGCTGCGCATCGATGCCGGCAACTTCACCGTGCATCTCGATCGCCACAATCTCGCCGATGTCATCGCGACGATCGTACGAAAGTTCGAGAAGCGTCTCGAAGGCCACCAGCTCCGCGAGCACGTCCCCGAGAATCTGACGATCGACGCCGATCGCGAGTTGCTGGCGCTGGCGCTTCGACAGCTGCTGGACAATGCGCTGAAATACTCGCCCCCGGCATCGACGATCGACATTCGAGCACGTGGTAACGGCGCCGCGGAGATCATCATCCGCAATTCGGATTCGATCATTCCGGAGCGCGAGCAGCCGCGGGTCGTGGAACGGTTCTATCGCGGCGCGCAGGCGCGGCACATTCCGGGAACCGGGATGGGTCTCGCCATTGTCCAGCAGATCGCGCGGGCGCACGGGGGAACCCTGACGATTTCGAGCTCGCCGGATGCCGGCACCGCATTCACGCTGTCGCTGCCATCCGGAGCGCCTGCAGCGTGAGCGCCGGACGCATCCTGGTGGTCGACGACGACCCGCAGATTCGACGGGTGATGCGCGTCACACTGACGGGCCAGGGCTACGAGGTGGACGATGCCCGGAATGGCGAGGCGGGGCTGGAGAGGCTTCGCGAACAGCGGTTCGATCTCGTCCTGCTCGACATGAATATGCCCGGGATGGGCGGCTTGGAAACGTGCCGGGCGATTCGCGCCCAATCCGAGATCGCCATCATCATGCTGACGGTCCGGGACAGCGAGATCGACAAGGTGGAAGCGCTCGATGCCGGCGCCGACGACTACGTCACGAAGCCGTACAATCCTCCCGAACTGCTGGCCCGGATACGGGCCGGCCTCCGGCGGACGCCGTGGACCCACGGTCCGAACGGACGTCTGACGCTGGGGTCGGTCGACGTCGATTTCGACACCCGCCAGGTGATTGCCCGCGGCCGCAATGTCCGTCTCACCCCGAAAGAGTTCGAACTGCTTCGCTACTTCGTGGCCCACGCGAACAAGGTGCTGCCGCACCGGGAGCTTCTGCAAGCGGTCTGGGGTCCCGACTACGGCGATCAGGTCGACTACCTCCGTGTCTTCGTCAACCAGCTGCGCAAGAAGATCGAGGCGAAGCCCTCGAGCCCGACCCATCTCCTCACCGAGCCGTGGGTCGGCTACCGGTTCCATCTCCCGCCAGAAACCCGCTGAAGACGTCGGGACGCACGCGAACGCCTCCCGGGACGCTCTCCTCCGGCACGCGCGCCGTGCCCGTAAATCCTGATGACCGCCTAATGACTTCCTAAGGTCCCGCCTCCTACAGTGGGACGGTTGCTGAAGGAGAGAGTTGATGCTCGACCTGTTCTACATCGCGATCGGAGTCGTCGGATTCCTCGCACTCTGGGCCGTGACCAAGGCCTGCGATCGGGTCTAGGAGACCGACCATGTTCGATTACATCGTGTCCATCGTCGTGGCGGCGTTGCTGCTCGTGTATCTCGGGTGGGCGATGTTCAAGCCCGAGAAATTTTGAGGCCTGTGATGACTAGCATCGGCATTCTGCAGATCCTCGTGTTCTTCGGCCTGATCCTGCTCGTGACCAAGCCGGTCGGGCTGTTCATGTCGCGCCTGTTCCAGGGCGAGCGCACGTTCCTCCATCCGGTCATACGCCCGATCGAGCTGCTGGTCTACAAACTGTGCGGGGTGCGCGAAGGTCAGGAACAGCGGTGGACCCAGTACGCGGGATCGCTCCTGGCGTTCAGTCTGTTCGCCTTCCTGTTCCCGTACGTGCTGATGCGGGTCCAGGGACTGCTGCCGCTCAATCCGCAGGGGTTCGGCGCCAGCCAGGTCAGCCCCGACCAGTCGTTCAACACCGCCGTCAGCTTCATGACCAACACGAACTGGCAGTGGTACGGCGGCGAGTCGACGATGAGCTACCTGGTGCAGATGGCGGCCCTGGCCGTCCAGAACTTCGTCTCTGCCGCGGCGGGGCTTGCCGTCGCGATTGCGGTGATCCGCGGCTTTGCCCGTCAGGGGACCGACACGCTCGGGAACTTCTGGGTCGATTTGACCCGCGGCACGCTCTACCTCCTGATTCCGCTTTCGATCGTCGCCGCGCTGGTGCTGTGCTGGCAGGGTTCGATTCAGAATTTCCATCCCTACACGGTGGCGAAGACGGTCGAAGGCGCGACCCAGACGATCGCGCAGGGTCCGGTCGCCTCGCAGGTGGCGATCAAGCAGCTCGGCACCAACGGCGGCGGCTTCTTCAGCGCCAACTCCGCCCACCCATTCGAGAGCCCGAATGGCTTCACCAACCTCGTCCACATCTTCCTGACCTTCACCCTGGGCGCCAGCCTCACCTACACCTTCGGCCACATGGTCAAAGACACACGGCAAGGCTGGGCGCTCTTCTGGGCCATGGCGGTGATGTTCCTGATCGGCGTGTTCGTCGCCTATCCGGCCGAACAGGCGGGCAACCCGGTCCTGGAGAAGCTGGGCGTGGAAAGCACGGCGACCGCCACGCAATCGGGCGGGAACATGGAGGGCAAGGAGACGCGATTCGGCATCGCCGCGTCGGCACTGTTTGCCACCGTCACGACTGACGCCAGCAGCGGCGCGGTCAACAGCCTGCACGACAGCTATACGCCGCTCGGCGGCCTGGTGCCGCTGTTCAACATGCAGACCGACGAAGTGATCTTCGGGGGCGTCGGCGCCGGCCTCTACGGCATGCTGCTCTACGCCATCGTCGGCGTGTTCATCGCCGGCCTGATGGTCGGCCGCACGCCCGAGTACGTCGGCAAGAAGATCCAGCAGAAGGAAGTGAAGATGGCGCTGTTCGCGATTCTCGCCACCTCGTTCCTGATCCTCGTGTTCTCCAGTCTCAGCATCGTGATCCCGTTTGCCAGGGGCAGCTACTGGAATCCGGGCGGGCCCGCCATCGCCAATCTCAACAACGCCGGCCCGCACGGACTGAGCGAACTGTTGTACGCCTATACCAGCGCCTCGGAAAACAACGGCAGCGCGTTCGCCGGCATCACGGTCAACACGCCGTGGTACGACCTGACGCTCGGTCTGGTGATGCTGTTCGGTCGCTTCCTGTTCATCATTCCGGCGCTGGCGGCGGCCGGCAGCCTGGCCGGCAAGAAGGCCGTCCCGACCTCCGCCGGCACGCTGCCGACGCACGGTCCGCTCTTTGTCGGCCTGCTCATCGCGACCGTGATCGTCGTCGGCGCGCTGACGTTCTTCCCGGTACTCTCGCTCGGCCCGATCGTCGAACACTTCCTCATGCACCAGGGCCGACTGTTCGCGACGATGTTCGCGGCGTCCCCGGTCTGGAGTTGAGTCATGACCGCGACCACCACTCTGCCTCATGCCGCCCCTCCGGCCGGCCCGCCGCCCGACGCCGGGAGCCTGATTCCAAAGAAGCTCGTCCGGGCGCGGCCGCTGTTCGACCCGGAGATTCTGCGCCGCGCGTTGAAGGATTCGGTCCTGAAGCTGAATCCGTTGACGCTGATGAAGAATCCGGTCATCTTCGTCGTCGAAGTCGGCGCCGCGCTGGTGTTGTTGTTCCTGATTCGCGACATCGCGACCGGCACCGGCGCGATCGGATTCGAGCTGCAGATCGACATCTGGCTCTGGTTCACGGTCCTGTTCGCGACCTTCGCCGAGGCGATGGCCGAGGCGCGTGGCAAGGCTCAAGCCGAATCGCTGCGTAAGACCAGGACCGACACCATCGCCAATCGCCTCGCCGAGGGCGGACGACTCGAGCAGGTGTCGTCATCGAAGCTGCGGGCTGGCGACGTCGTCGTCGCCGGCGCCGGCGAAGTCATCCCCGGTGACGGCGAAGTCATCGATGGGATCGCGACCGTCGACGAGTCGGTGATCACCGGGGAAAGCGCGCCGGTGATCCGCGAGTCCGGCGGCGATCGTAGCGCCGTGACCGGCGGTACGCGGGTGCTCTCCGATCAGATCAAGATCAAGATCACCTCGAATCCGGGCGAGACGTTCCTCGATCGGATGATCGCCCTGGTCGAGGGCGCGGAGCGGCAGAAGACGCCGAACGAGATCGCCCTGAACATCATGATCGCCGGCCTGACGATCATCTTTCTCTTCGCCGTCGCGACGCTGGTGCCGTTCGCCATCTACAGCGTCAACTCCGCCGGCGTCGGCGCGGCGCCGACGATCGCGGTCTACACCGCCTTGCTGGTCTGCCTGATTCCGACGACGATCGGCGGCCTGCTCTCTGCGATCGGCATCGCGGGAATGGACCGGGTGATGCAGCACAACGTCCTGGCGATGAGCGGCAAGGCAGTCGAAGCGGCCGGCGACGTGAACACGCTGCTCCTGGACAAGACCGGCACCATCACCTTGGGCAGCCGCCAGGCGGTGGCGTTCCTGCCGGCGGCGGGCGTCACCGATGGCGAGATCGCGGATGCGGCGCAGCTGGCCAGCCTGGCGGATGAGACGCCGGAAGGGCGGTCGATTGTCGTCCTCGCCAAGGAGAAGTACGGGCTGCGGGGCCGCGACGTCGCCGCCCACCACGCGCAGTTCATCCCGTTCTCGGCGTTCACCAAGATGAGCGGCGTCGACATCGAAGGCCGCCAGCTCAGAAAGGGCGCGACCGACGCGATCGTCACCTTCGTCAGGGAGCAGGGCGGGAGAATCCCGGCGGATGTCATGGAGCTGTCCGACAAGATCTCGCGGACCGGCGGCACGCCGCTCGCGGTCGCCGACGGCACGCGGCTGCTCGGGATCATCCACCTCAAAGACATCGTCAAGGTCGGCATGAAGGAGCGCATCGCACAGCTCCGGGCGATGGGCATCCGTTCGGTGATGGTCACCGGCGACAACCCGCTGACCGCGGCGGCGATCGCCTCCGAAGCCGGCGTCGACGATTTCATTGCCCAGGCGACGCCGAAAGACAAGCTCGAGTACATCAGGAAGGAGCAGGCCGGCGGCCGCATGATCGCGATGACCGGCGACGGCACCAACGACGCGCCGGCGCTCGCGCAAGCCGACGTCGGCCTGGCGATGAACACGGGGACGACCGCTGCCCGCGAAGCCGGCAACATGGTCGATCTCGACAGCAACCCGACCAAGCTGATCGAGGTAGTCGCCATCGGCAAGCAGCTGCTGATCACGCGCGGCGCCCTGACGACGTTCTCGATCATGAACGACGTCTCGAAGTACTTCGCGATCATTCCGGCGATGTTCATGGTCACCTATCCGGCGCTGAACGCGCTCAACATCATGTACCTCCGCACCCCGGAGAGCGCCGTGCTGTCGGCGGTGATTTTCAACGCCCTGATCATCGTTGCCCTCGTGCCGCTGTCGCTGCGCGGGGTGAAATATCGACCGCAAAGCGCGGCGCAGATGCTCAGGCGGAACCTGCTGGTGTATGGAGTCGGCGGCCTGATCGCCCCGTTCCCGTGCATCTGGGCGATCGATCGGATTCTCGGCCTGCTGCACCTGGCCTGAGGCGGAATCGTCTGGCGTCAGAACGTGTGAAACGATCGATTTGTGCCACCCGCTCTGATGCCGGACCAAAGGGAGACTCGACATGTTCAAGGAACTGAAGCCCGCCTTCATGATGATGCTGGTCATGACGATCGTGACCGGCTTGATCTATCCGGCCGTCATCACCGGCATCGCGCAGGTCGTCTTTCCCGATCAGGCCAACGGCAGCTTGATCGAATCGAACGGGCAGGTGATCGGCTCCCGCCTCATCGGGCAGAGCTTCGCCAGGCCCGAGTACTTTCAACCGCGGCCGTCGGCCGCCGGCGGCGGCTACGATCCGACCGCCAGTGCGGGATCGAACCTGGGGCCGACCAGCGCCAGGTTCATCAACGGCACGACGAAGAAGGACGAGAAGGGCAACGAGGTGGCCGATTTCCTCGGCATCAAAGCCCGGATCGTGCATTACTGTCTGGACAACGGGATTGCCTATGAGTCCTCCGTCCCGCTCGACCAATTCAAGAACGCCCAGGGTACTCTCGACGATGCGAAGCTGATCGGCGCCTTCAACGACGAGAAGACTCCGTTGGTGTTCATGCCGAAGACGCCGATCCCGGCCGATGCGGTGACGGCCTCGGCGTCCGGGCTGGACCCGGATATCAGTCCAGGCAATGCCCAGGCGCAGGCGGCCCGCGTCGCCAGGGCCCGGGGGATCTCGGTCGAGCAGGCGCAGGGCTTGATCGCGCAGCGGACGGAAGGCCGCACCCTGGGTTTCCTCGGCGAGCCGCACGTGAACGTCCTGGAGCTCAATCTGGCGTTGGACGCACAGTTTCCGCGCCAATGACGAGGCCTGGCGACGAATCGGCGCTCGGCCATGGGCGTTGACAATGCCGGTCGCCCTGGCGATCGCGACCCGGAGGCCCTGCTCCGGCAGATCGAGGCGGCCGAGCGGGCGGAACATCGCGGCCAGCTGAAGATCTTTCTCGGCTACGCGTCGGGAGTTGGAAAATCGTTCAGGTTGTTCGACGAGGGGCGGCGGCGGCGCGAGCGGGGCGAGGATGTCGTCATCGCCGCGACGCAGCCCGATTCGTCTCCGGAAGTCGTTCAGGTCATCCGCACCCTCGAGATCATTCTCACCAGGGACGTCGGGGGCGTGCCGGTCCTCGACGTGCCCGCGATCGTCGCCCGACACCCCCGGGTTTGTCTGATCGACGGCGTGGCCTACGACAACCCGCCGGGCAGCCGGCACCGCAAACGCCATGAGGATGTCGAGGAGCTGCTGGCGACGGGCATTTCGGTCCTCACCTCGATCAACCTCGAGTACATCGCCGAGCAGCAGGAGTTCGTTCGCGGCATCCTCGGCAAGACCCCATCTCACACCGTGCCGCAGGATTTCATCGACCGCGCCGACGAAGTGGTGGTGGTCGATGCTCCGCCCGGGGGCGACTCGACTGTCGAAGCGCCGCAGCTCTCGCAGCTCCGCCAGCGGGCGCTGCTGCTCACCGCCGATGTCGTCGATCGTCAGCTCGAAGCCTATCTCGGGCGGCATGGTCTGCAATCGTCATGGGGGACGCAGGAACGGATTCTCGTGTGCATGACGCCGCGGGCCAACGCCTCGAAGATGCTGGCGAGCGGCCGGCGGAATGCGGATCGCTTCCACGGCGAGCTGTTCGCGATCTACGTCAGGCAGGACAACCTCACACCCGAGGATCGGATGGCCCTGGATCGCAACCGGACGCTCGCTCTCGCTCAGGAAGCGCACGTCGAGATCGTCGACGGGCAGGACCCGATCCAGACGATTCTCGAGTATGCGCGCCAGGAGGGCATCACCCAGATCTTCGTCGGTCACAACCTCCGCCGCACCTGGCGCTCCCATCTCGGCGGCACACCGCTCGATCGCTTGATCAGAGATGCGGAAGGCATTGACGTGCGGGTGTTCCCGCAGTGACGCGGGCGAACGAGCCGCGCAGCCGCGGCCGGCTGAAGGTGTTTCTGGGCTACGCCGCCGGCGTCGGCAAGACCTACCAGATGTTGACGGAAGCCCAGGAGCTGAAGCGGCGGGGCGTCGACATCGTCATCGGGTATTTCGAGCCGCACGGCCGGAAGGCGACGATCGCGCTGGTCGAAGGGCTCGAAGCGGTGCCGCGAACGATTCTCGAGTACAAGGGCGCCCGCTTCGAGGAAATGGACACAGCGGCCATCCTCCGCCGCCGGCCGGACGTCGCCGTCGTCGACGAGTTCCCTCATACGAACGTGCCCGGATCGCCGAGGAGCAAGCGTTGGGAAGATGTGCACGTGCTGCTCGACGCGGGCATCGACGTCCTAACGACGATGAACGTGCAGCATCTGGAGAGTCTGAACGACCAGATCTGGCAGAGCACCGGCGTCCGCGTCCGCGAAACGATTCCCGACTGGGTGGTGACACAAGCCGACGAAGTGGTGATGGTCGATCTCACACCAGGGGCGTTGCTCAACCGGCTCGCGCGGGGGGTGATCTATCCGCCGGAACGGGCGCAGGCCGCCGTGCAGAATTTCTTCAAGGAATCGACGCTGGTCGCCCTGCGTGAGCTGGCGATGCGTCAGGCGGCGTACGCCATCGAGAGCCGCCTGCCGGGCGACGAACTGTCGCCGGCGGCCGGCACATCAGCGGCTGACTCGCAGGCGCGCGAGCGGCTACTCCTGCTGGTCGGACCTGATCCGTCGAGTGCCGCGCTGATCCGCCGTGGCCGGCGCGTCGCCGATCACATCCATGCCGACTGCCTCGCCGTCTACGTGACCAGGTCGCCGGAGTTCCGGGACTTGACCGGCGATGAACGCCACAGCCTCGAACGGCACCTCAACTTCGCGCGCGGCCTGCAGATCGAAACCCGCGTCCTCGAGGGAGCCGACATCGCTGAAACGATGGTGAATTTCGCGCGCATTCGCGGCGTCACGCAAATCCTCGTGGCGCGTGAGAAGCCAACCGCGCTGCGCTCGTGGTTCGCCGCGGCCTCGGTGCAGCGGATCGTGAACCTTGCCAGAGACATGCAGGTCACGGTGGTTGCCGATCGCTCGACGCGGCGCGTGACGGCATGAGCGATGGCGCCGGCTCACGCGAAGACGATGACTGCCGCCACAGTCGTGCGATCGGCGACCGCCTGGAACGCCTCGCGCGTGCGGTCGAGCGGAAAGGTCGACGTCGCCAGGGCTTTGGCGTCGAAGAGCCCCGCTTCGATCAGGCGGACGAACCGCGGCAGGTCTCGTAATGAGCTGGCACCGGCGACGTTACCAGGCTGGTGGCTCTTCGAGCTGTTGGCCCATTGCGAGGCCGGAAACGTAATCGTCGCGCCAGCCCCGTGCCCGACCCCGGTGGTCACCACGTGACCAACCGGCGAACACAGCTGCCACGCCTGCTGCAGCGACAGGACGCCGGTGGGATCCGGTCCGTTCTCCGCCTTCGGTGGGAACAGGTTGCCGCCGACCGCTTCAACGACGAAATCGGGCAGCGTGTTGCCGCCGCCGGCCAGCGGTCCGGTCCGGCCCTGACACAGTTGCCTGATGTGGGGCACCAGGTTGTCCCCTTCGACGTTCGGGTCGAGCGCGATCGTCGCGCCGACCTTCAGCGCAACATCGCGACGGTACTTGATGGGTTCGACGGCGATGATCTGCGCCGCGCCTTGAATCCGGGCGCCCTGGACGGCGCTCAAGCCGACCGGCCCGCATCCCAGGATGACGACATCCGTGCCGACTTCGACTTTGACCTTCGTCATCGTCGCCGCCAGGCCGACCATCCCGACGTCGTGAAGCATGGCGAGCTCCACCGACGACACCTTGGTGACGACCGGCACGCAGTATTCCTCGAACGTGACCATCAGCTCGGCGCAGCCGCCGCGAAACCCGTCGACCTTCGTCCCATCACTCATCTCGGCAATCGCCCGGTTCGGATCGCCACCGGCATTACCCATCAGACAGTGGTCGGCTCGTCCACGCAGACAGTTGTAGCAGGCGCCGCATTGCGCCTGCCCGGCGACGATGACGCGGTCGCCGACCTGAACGCGATCGACATGCGACCCCACTTCGACGACGGTGCCGACGCCGCCATGACAAGGGATGGTCGCTCGTGTGGCAGCGCCCACGCCGAGACCCTGCGGCGTTGTCGTGTAGCAGATCTGAGCGGCCTCGGTGCGAACGACGACCTGACGCGGCGCGATCGGCAGCAGCTTGAGCGTCTGCACCGAAGCGCCCGCCGCGAAACGCACGTAGGCACGGAACGCCTGGCCGCGCTGGCTCGGCGGCGAAGCCGCTGAGGGGAGCGACTGGGCGACGACCGCCGGGCCGCCAGCCACAGCCGCTGCGCCGCCGCCCATGGCGGCAGCGGCTGTCGCGATCATCCTGCGGCGGGAGATTCGTGCGTCTTCCATGCGCGCATCATACCCCGTCCTGTGCGAAAACCCGGCCGAGGGCGGAGCTCCGGAACACGGACCTATCGACGCCGTCGGAGAAGGCGTTCGCCTCAGAGATTTCTACCCTGTGTGACGGGCAGGATGCGCAATCTCGCACCCGTTGAACGGCGGCCGGCGCTCAGGCAAGCTACCCGCATGGCCCCGCTGCCTCCCCCGCTCGCCTTCTTCGTCTTGCTGTTCTCCGGCTGGGTCAAT
>JBDTRR010000017.1:0-92567 GCA_039931615.1 Acidobacteriota bacterium | reverse complement strand
GCTTTCGACGCCGCGAGATCGGGGCTGGCGAGCTCGTTCCAGTTGACGCGCTGCGTCGCGTGACGGTCGAACACGTCGCTCGTCGCGTCTGCCGCGCCCGGCGGCGGCACCGGCGCCATCAGGTAGAAAGGTACGCCCTGGGGATCAGCGACCATGGCGATCCGGCCGACGTTCGGGAGGTTGGTCGCCGGCATCTGGATCTTCCCTCCGTCGGCGACGATGGCCGAGAGCTGGCCGTCGACATCTGGCGTCGACAAGTAGCCGAGCCAGAGCGGCCCGGCGCCGTGCTGCTGCATGTCTGCCGAAAGGCGCAGGACGCCGCCGGCAAACTTCCCATCGGAGCGGCCGATCATCCGGTAGTCCATACCGCCAGATTGTGCCGGTTCCGCTGCCCTGATCGTCCATCCGATCACGGCCGCGTAGAACGGCGCGATCGCGTCGGGGTCGGGCGTCATCAGCTCGTACCAGATGAAACTGCCAGGCGGGTTGGCCATGTGTCGTTGCTCCCGCCGGCCATTCTGTCACAGCTTTCTCTCTAGCTCGCGAGGCTCCGCCTCAGACCGTGGAGAAAGGCAAGACGATGTGGCTCCACCCCGCTAGTCTCGCCGGATCGCGATCAGCGGATCGAGGCGCGTCGCCCGGCGGGCCGGGCCGAGGCACGCGGCGATCGCCACCACGGTCAGCAGCGCGACGATCGACACCAACGTGACCGGATCATGAGTGCTCGTCTGGACGAGGAAGGATTGCAGCACCCGCCCGACCGCCACGGCGGCGGCCAGCCCCACCGCCACGCCAATCGCCAGCTGCACCAGCGATCGTTTGAGGAACAGCCAGATCACCTGGCCTGACTGCGCGCCGAGAACCATCCGGACGCCGATGTCCCGGGTCTGCTGCGTCACGGCGTAGGCGGTGACCGCGTAGAGGCCCACCGCCGACAGCAGCAGCGCCATCACCGCGAACACCGCGAACATGGTCGTGAAGACGCGAAGGAACCAGCGGTTCTGCGCCAGCGCGTCGTCCAGCGTCCTGGGCGTCTGCAGTGCCTGGTCTGGATCGACCGCCTGCATCGCTTCGCGGAGGACTCGCGTCGCCTGTGCCGGATCTGTCCTGGTCCGCGCCAGCACGACCGCGGCCCTGGCCATCGTCGTGTTCTGGCGATGCGGGATATAGGCGACCGGATCGGGACCGCGTTCCTGGTTGTTGTTCCGTTGCCGGACGTTCGGCGCCAGGCCGACGACCGTCAGCCATTCAGCCGGCGGCCCGCCGGGGATATCTTGTGACAGCCGGATCGGGCGGCCGACCGGATCCTGCCCCTTGAAGTACACCTCGGCCAGCCGCTGGTTGATGATCGCGACCTGCTGGCCCGGCGTCCCGTCGGCGTTCGTGAACGGGCGCCCACGGATCAGGGAGACGCCGATCGCGTCGAAATACCGCGCGCCGACGCTGAGCATCGTGACTTCGGGGAGCCGGACGCCGGGCGTGCCGGCGCGGCCGTCCACTTCGAGCTGCCGCACGGCGCCGCCGCCAAACGGCATCGCGCTGGTCGTCGATGCGGCGTCGATGCCGGCGACCGACCCGAAGTGGTCGTCGATCGCCTGCAGGAATCTCGTGCGATCTTCCCACCCGGGATACTTGCGGGCGGGAATGATCATGTTGCTCATCATCATCCGCGCCGTTTGAATGCCGATGTCCATCCGGTACATGGTGAGAAAGCTGCGCAGCATCAGGCCGCCGCCCGCCAGCAGCACCAGCGTCAACGCGAGCTGGAGGACGACAAGGCTGTTGGTCCAGCGCCGGGCGCGGACGCCGCCGGTTCCGGTCCGGCCGCCCTCCTTCAGCATCTCGTGGACATTCGTTTTCGAGGCGTGGAGCGCCGGCGCGAGACCGAAGACGACGCCGGTCGCGAGACACAGGACCAGGAGGAACGTGAACGTGCGCCAGTCCATCGTGAAGACCATCCAGTAGGGCACGCCGATATTCTGCGCCTCGGCGGCGAACCAGCGGATCCCGGCAATCGACAGCACCAGCCCGAGCCCGCCGGCGATGACGGCCATCAGGAGGCTTTCGATCAGCAGCTGACGCACGATCTGCCAGCGGCTGGCGCCAACCGCGACGCGCACGCTCATTTCCCCCGATCGGCGCGCCGCTCTCGCGAGGAGCAGGTTCGCCACGTTGGAGCAGGCGATGAGCAGGACGAACGCGACGGCGCCCAGCAACGACCAGAACAGCACGGCGATCTGCGGACCGAGGATGCGCTCGACGAATGGGTCGGCGCGCGGCCACAGATCCCGGTTTGTCTTCGGATACTGATCCGTCAGCCGCTTGCCGATGGCCTGAAGCTCGGCGCGTGATTGGTCCACGGTGACGCCGTCGGCCAGCCGGCCGACCGCGAAGTAGCCCCGCGCCTCGCGCGGCTGGCTCTGGATCGCCGCCGGCATCGCGCCGGCCGGAATCCAGATGTCGGCGTTGAACGGAAAGTTCATCCCCGGGGGCATGACGCCGATGATGATGCCGGGGGCGTCGATGATCCGGATCGTTTTCCCGACGATGGCCCGGTCGCCGCCGTAGCGCTGCCGCCAGAGCGAATCGCTGATCAGCACCACCAACCCCGTGCCGGGCGTGTCTTCCTGTGCGGAAAAGTCGCGTCCCAGCACGGGAGACACCTGCAGGACCTTGAACAGGTTCGCCGACGCGTAGGCGCCGGGAACGGCGTCGGGGATCAACCCTTCGTTGCCGACGTTGAACGAGCCGTTGAACAGGAAGGTCATGCCGGAGAGCGTGCGGGCGGATGCCCTCCAGTCCTCGAAGTCCCGCAGGGAGACGCCGAGGTCCCGTCCCTGCGCATCCCGTGTGCCCACCCACATGATCTGGTGTGGATTCGGCAGCGGCAGGTTGCGGAGCAGCACCGCGTTGACGATCGTGAAGACGGTATTGTTGGCGGCGAGTCCCAGCGCCAGGACCGCGATGGCCATGAGCGTGAACCAACGGTCTTTGACCAGCAGGCGCGCAGCGAAGCGAAGGTCTCGGAACAGGTCCATCACGGCTCCTCTCGACGGGGTGGCAGATCTCCTGGACAAATCGCGCGGCGGGACGAACCGGCGCGCGTATAGACGGCGGCGCCGACCGCCCGGTTCCCCCCTGGTACGTGGCGTCCGACTTCAGTCGGACTACGGATCAATCCGGCTGAAGCCGGATCCCACGGACGAGGGCGAGCTGCCGTTTTACTCGTACGTGGCGTCCGGCTTCAGCCGGACTCCGGATCAATCGCTGAACTGGATCGCCGCCCGGACCGGCTCGGTGTTACACTCGCGGCAATCGGCCGGTCCAATGGGGGAGCGATATGCGTTCCAGGCACGCGGTTTCAGCAGTCGTGGTCATCGTTGGCGCGCTGCTCGGCGCGGCTGACGCCGACGCGCACCACAGCTTCGCGCCGCATTTCGATGCCAACAAGCCGGCGAACATCGCCGGGACGGTGACCGAGTTCGAGGCGCGGAATCCGCACAGCTACCTCCACATTTCGGCGGTGGACGAGAATGGACGAACCCGGCAATACGTCTGCGAATCGCACGGCGTCACGCAGCTCTCGCGCCTCGGGCTGACGACGGCGCTCCTCAAAGCCGGCACGAGCGTCCGGGTCAAGGGATCGCAGTCGCGTCACAGCCCCTACATGTGCTTCTTCAACAGCGTTGAGTTCGCGGACGGCCGCATCATCAGCGTCAACGGCCCGGCCGGACCGCCGCGCCCGGCGACGGCGGCGAAGCGGACCGACATCTTCGGCACCTGGTTGCTGGCGCCGGCGCCGAACCGGAGCACGAGCGGTCCGCAGCCGATGATTCAGTTCCTGACGCCGGCCGGCGAGAAGGCGGTCGCCGCCTACGATCCGTTCAAGGACGACCCGACGTTCCGCTGCGATCCGGTCGCCGTCCGCCGCGTCTGGGGCGCGCCGGGCACGCCGCTCGAAATCGTGCGCGACGGCGGCAACGTCGTGCTCCACCACGAGTGGATGGACGTGCGGCGAGTGGTGAATCTGAACCTGAAGGACCATCCGAAAGGCGGGCCGCGCGGCTCGCTCGGTCACTCGATCGGCCGCTTCGACGGCGACTCGCTCGTCATCGAAACGGGGAACTATGCCGCGGGCGTGCTGAATCAGTACGTCGAACAGGCGGGCCAGCCGACCAGGGGATTGCTGCACTCGGCGGCGCTCACCTCCGTCGAGCGGCTGCACCTCGACGCCGCGCGCCAGCGGCTCGTTGTCGACATCGATCTCGCCGACCACGACTTCTTCACGCAGCCGTTTGCCCGCGGGACGCTGGAGTTTGCGCCGTCGGACTTGAAGATCGAGCCGTTCAACTGCTCGCGCGAAGGCGTCACCGGCACAGTGCGACAGTAGAACCATCACCTCATGAGGCGCCTGCCCGCGGCCCTCTTCCTCCTCAGCGCTGTTGCGCTGGTCGCACAGGCGCAAACACCCGCTCGCGAGACGCCGCCATCGAGAGCGGGCAGCGCCAGCATCCGCGGCCGGGTCGTCGGGGACGACGACATCGGGACGCCGATCCGTAATGCGCGCGTGAGCGTGACATCCCCAGCCGGATCGATTCCCACCGTGCTCGCCGACAGCGACGGCCGTTTCGCCATCACGTCACTCGCCGCCGGCCGGTACGTCGTGTCGGCCAGTAAGCCCGGGTACGTCAAGACGATCGCCGCGGGTCGCCCCGGGGATCCGGCCAGCCCCGTCGATCTCACCGCCGGCGTGACGGTCGAGCGACTCGAGATCCGGATGCCGAGAAGCGCGGCGATCTCCGGCCGCGTCTGGGACGATTTGGGCGATCCGGTGATCGGCGCCACCGTCACGGCCGACTACATCGGCCGCGAGTCGGGGTCACGCGCCGGGGCGAAGAAGCCGTCAACGACCTGGACGGCTCACACGAACGATCTGGGCGAGTATCGGCTCGCCGGTCTCGGCGATGGGAGCTTCGCGATCAGCGTGGTCGCGACACCGATGTTGAACGCCGCCCAGGGTTCGGTGCTGCTGCTCATGTACAACGCGGTCGGCGTTCGAGACGCGCCGGCGTCCGGCTCGTCGCGCATGTACTACCCCGGCGTGACGGACCTGGCCGGCGCGCAGCCGATTTCCGTGTCACGCGGTGAGGAACGGTCAGGCGTCGACCTCGTCCTCCAGTCGCGAGCACAGAGCGAAGCCGTCCGCGCGACCGACGCGACGCGCGCGTCGACGTCCGCCGATACCGGGGCGATTCGCGGCCGGATCGTGAGCGTGGATGGCCGGCCCGCCGGCCGGGCGCGGATCGGCCTCACCCGGCTGCTGCGCGGTCCCGTGACCGGACGCGTCACGGACGCCGACGACGACGGCTCGTATGAATTCCGGGGAATCGCTCCCGGCGACTATCTGGTCGCGGCGACCAAACGCGGCTTTGTCGAGACGAGGTTCGGGCGGCGCGCGCAAGGCGAACTGATCAACGTGACGCCGGGCCAGGTGCGCGATCGCATCGACATCACGCTGTCCCCGTTTGGGGCGATCGAGGGTCGTCTATTGGACGAGTACGGTGACCCGCTGGAGGGAGCCCGCGTGCGCGCGCTCCAGTCTCGGTTCGTCGCGGGTCGCCAACAGCTCGTGGTGGCTCCTCAGATCCAGCCAGCCTTGACCGACGATCGCGGCCGGTACCGCCTGTCAAGCGTGGCGCCGGGTCAGTACTATCTGAGTTCCCTCATCGGCCAGGTCCTGGTGAACATGCCGATGGCGGACGTTCCCGGATACGCGCCGACCTATTTCCCGAGTACGGAACACGCCGCGGAGGCCCAGGCCATCTCCGTCGAACTGTCCCAGGTGGTCAGCGACGCGGACATCATGGTCAAGCGGACCGCCACCGCCAGGATCGCGGGCGTCGCGCTCAGGGCCGACGGCGGCCCGGTTCAGGGCAACCTGACCATCAGACCGAGCGTGCGGTCGGGGACGATGGCGCCGCTCGCCCTGGGCGCGCGCATCGATCGCGACGGGACCTTCGAGTTCCCGAACCTCGCGCCAGGCGAGTACGTCATCAAGGCCGCGGCGAATCGACGGAGTCCCTCGACGGAAGGCGAACTGGCGTCGCTCGTCGTGCCCCTCAACGGCGTCGATGTCACCGACCTCATGCTCCGCGCGTCGTCGGGCTCGACGATCTCGGGGCACATCACGCTGGACGGCGTGGCATCAGTGGCGCCCGGTTCGATTGAACTGACACCATTCCCCGTCGATCCCGACCGATCGGCTGACCAGGTCGCTCGCGCGGACGTGCGCGCCGACTGGACCTTCGACCTCGCCGGCATCAATGGTCCGAGGCGGTTTCGCCTGGGAAACGCCCGCGGCTGGGCCTTGAAGGCGATTTACCTGGATGGCGCTGACGTGCTCGATCGCCCCTTGCCATTTGGCACCACGGCGCAATCCGTGCGCGGACTGGAGGTCGTGCTGACCGACCGGGTCACGGAACTATCGGGGCGCGTCAGCGATGGGAATGGACGTGCCGTCAACAATTGGGTGGTCATCGCGTTCGGTGTCGACCGCGAGTCCTGGTATCCCGGCTCGCGGTTCGTCGACCAGACGGCGAGGCCCCAGGCTGACGGGAGGTTCGTCATCACCGGCCTGCCACCCGGCGAATATTTCGTCGCCGCCCTCGCCCGGCGACCACCGTCTGAAGATGATGGCCAGCGGCAGGATCCAGCATTCCTCGACGCCATCGCCGGACAGGCGCAGCGGATCATCCTGCTGGACGGCCAGAAGGTCACGATCGATCCGAAACTGCTGTCGCGACCATAGTCCACGGACCGGAACGGTCCACCCTGCAGGCAGATCGGTTCCGGCTGGCCGTTTTCTCCAGCACAGCCGTTCCTTGGGATGCCTGCCGACGGCCGCACCGCCTCCCTCCCTCCGCCCTACCCCAAACGGATCAGTCGCCCGCGCCGAATTCTGATTGACGGGTTGCGTATGGCGTGGTGCTGGAAAGGACAGACTCATCCTGCCGACTTGTTGCATCCTCTTCGACAGAGGATACCGATGACGGACACTCCTGAACGCTTCGTCGCGCTGAAACAGATGCTGACCAACCGCCGGCGCGAGTTGCAGGACGACCTGCAGCGTCGCATCCGCGACGGCCGGACCGACCATGCACCCGAGGTTCGCGACCACTACGAACTCTCTGACGATGACATCCAGGAGGACATTGAACTTGCGCTGCTGCAGCTCAAGGCCGAGACCCTGATGTGCATCGACCAGGCACTCGCGCGGCTCGAACGCGGCAAGTACGGGTCCTGTCTGGAGTGCGACGACGAGATTTCTGAACGACGCCTGCGGGCGCTGCCGTTCGCAGTCCGGTGCCAATCGTGCGAAGAGACACGCGAGCGGAACGGCGACACGCCGGTCGGAGCTCCGCGCCGCCGCGGAGCGTCGCTTTTCACGAATGCGACGACATAAACTGGGGCGAAGCTGAAAATGCTGATGCTTCGGGGATAGACCACGAGGGCACACATGAAGGCGCCGCCGCTCGTCGAGACGGCCCGGCTCGTGTTGTCGGCGCCCGTTGCGGCGGATGCCGACGCCGTCTTCCAGCGCTACGCCAGCGACGAGGACGTGACCAGGTATCTGGGATGGCCGACGCACCGCTCGGTCGCCGACACGCAAGGGTTCCTGGCGTTCAGCGCGCTTCAGTGGGAGCGCGAGGGGGCCGGACCTTACCTGATCTGGGCCCGCGCCGATGGTCGCCTGCTTGGCAGTACGGGTCTCGGCCTGGAGCCGCACAGGCGGGCCATCACCGGTTACGTGCTGGCGACGGACGCATGGGGGAAGGGTTACGCGGCGGAGGCGCTCACTGCGGTTGTGGAGGTCGCCGCCGACATCGGCGTCCAGCGGCTCTACGCCCTGGTCCACCCGCAACACCACGCCTCAATGCGCGTCTTGGAGAAGTGCCGCTTTGAACGGGACGCGAGTTGGACCGGTCGGATGGAGTTCCCCAATCTCCAGACGGGACTCGCCCAGGCTGTCCTCTACTACTACAGTCGGGGGCTCAGATAGCCGGCACGCGCGTCACCAAATGGACCGGCGCGCCCGGGGGCCTGTGAGCCTGGTAGCCGGACCTCGATGCGTCAGCCGGGACGAGCACCCGCTTGCCAGCGGCCTTGATCTGATTGGCGGCGGCCGGGCCGCCCGCGCTGCACGAAGAATAACAGAGTATTGCCCGCTGGTCGTCGAAGCACCGCAGACGTAGCGCCGCATCTCCTTTGGAATAAGGCAGTCACGGGGCGCGGCAGCCTGTCAACAAGGGCAAGTGGCGCCCTATCATGTGTGTTGACACTGAACACTCGCCGAGCGTATGTTTCGTGCCGCTCACGCAGCTGACCGCTGATCTGGCGTGGCTGACAGCTCGCTTTGCCATGATCCGCCTGCGCAGGGGAGGTGATATGCGACGTCTCAGCTCGGCTATCGTCGTGGCGATCGTACTGTTTCTACCGGCTGCTGCCGCTGCGCAATCCTCCCTCGCGGGAACCGTGAAGGATGCGTCAGGCGCCGTGCTGCCCGGCGTCACCGTTGAAGCCGCCAGCGCGGCGCTGATCGAGAAGGTCCGTTCAGTCACCACCGATGCGACCGGACAGTTCAAGATCGTCGATCTACGCCCAGGCACCTACACGCTGACTTTTTCGCTGAACGGCTTCAGTGTCGTCAAGCGTGAGGGCGTCGAGCTCGGCGGCTCGGGCACGGTGCAGGTCAACGCCGACCTCAAAGTCGGCACCCTCGAAGAGACGATCACCGTGACCGGCGAAACGCCGATCGTCGACGTGCAGAACGCGGCGCGCCAGCAGATCCTGAGCGGCGACCTGGTCGCCAGGACGCCGGCTGCCAGAAGCTGGAACGGCATCATGCTGCTGATGCCCGGCATCACCGGCGATCCGAACACGGTGCAGCTCACGCCAGGCATGGTGCTGTTCGGCATTCACGGCGGCCCCACCACCGAAGGGCGGCTGCAGGTCGATGGCATGAACGTCGGCGCATCGCGCGGCGGCGGCGGGGTGTCGGGCTATTCCGTGGACACCGCCAACGTCCAGGAAATCACGTTTCGCACCTCCGGCGGTCTCGGCGAGGCGGAGACCGGCGGGCCGTTGATGAACATCGTGCCGAAGACCGGCGGCAATACCTTCAAGGGGTCCAGTTCGTTCCAGTTCGCGAACTCCTCGCTGCAGGGGGACAACTACAACGACGCGCAGCGGACGCAGTTGAGCGTGCCGAGCCGGCTGCTGAGGCTGTGGGACGTCGATGCCGCACTGGGCGGCCCGGTCATGAAGGACCGGCTGTGGTTCTTCTATCTCGGCCGGTCGTACGGCAGCAGCACCGCCGTCACCGGAATGTTCGCCAACGCCAATGCGGGCGACCCGAGTTCGTGGCTCTACAAAGCTGACACCTCGCGCCAGGCGAGGAGCGACGGCTCGACGCTGGCCCACGGACTTCGATTGACGTGGCAGATCAACCAGAAGAACCGGCTGAACCTGTTCTGGGACGAGCAGAAGGGGTGCAGCGGCGCACAATGGGTCGGGACCACCGGCAACGCGTGCCGTGACGCCCCGGACGACGGTTGGATTGTCGGCGGCTCGGCGACGCAAGCCCCGGAAACGGGGACGTACGGAACCGCGCCCAACCGGATCTGGCAAGCGACGTGGACCGACACGCTGACGACCCGGATGCTGTTCGAGTTCGGCTACAGCGCCTACAACAACCGCTGGGGCGGCCCCTCCGCGCCGGGCAATCCGACGCGCAGCTTCATCCAGGTCCGCGAGCAGGCCGGCGCCATTCCCGGATTGTGCTACCGCGCCATCAGTACGCTGTGTGGCGGCGGATTTCAGACCTCGACCGGATGGATCTCGGCCAACACCTGGCACGCCAACATCTCGTACGTGACCGGTGCGCACAGCGTGAAGTTCGGCTACAACGGACTCTACGACTACGACAATCAGGACTCGAACTTCGCCAACCCGGAGGGCCTGGTCTACCAGTTCAACAACGGCGTGCCCAATCAGTTCTGGGAGCTGTCGGGTCAGTTCAAGAGCCAATGGCGGACCCGCTACGACGCGTTCTTCGTCCAGGATTCCTGGACGCGCGGCCGGATGACACTACAGGGCGCGGTCAGGTATGAGCACGCGTGGAGTTACTACCCGGAGTCGAGCATCGGCGGCACCCGTTTCTTCCCGACGCTCACGAACATTCCGGAAGCCCAGGGGGTCAACTTCAACAACACGATGCCCCGCGGCGGCCTGGCATACGACGTGTTCGGCAACGGGAAAACCGCGATGAAGGTCAACGGCGGCCTCTACGTCGCACCGGCTCAAAACGCCGGCATCTACACCGGCGCCGCCCCCACGTCGGGCATCGCCACGGCGGCGACACGAAGCTGGGTCGATGCCAACGGGAATTACCAGGTCGACTGCAATTTGAACACGGTCGGGGCGCAGGACCTGACCGCGTCCGGAGGTGACCGCTGCGGGGGTCTGTCGAATCTCAACTTCGGCACGTTGAACCCTGGTTTCACGTATAACGACCAGCTGATGAACGGCTTGCGGCCTTGGGACTATCAGGTCGGCATCGCCGTCCAGCAGCAGCTGACGCCGCGAATCTCCGCGGAGGTGCAATGGAACAAGCGGTGGTTCGAGGGGCAATACGTCAGCCGCAACCTGGCCGTCCAGCCGTCCGATTGGTCGACCTACAGCATTGTCGCGCCGGCGGATTCGCGCCTGCCGGGCGGCGGCGGCTACACGGTGAGTGGTCTCCACGACATCGCCCCGGCGCTCTTTGGACAGGTCAACTACCAGATCCAGCCGGCGTCCAACTACGGTGATACCTCCAACTACTGGAGCGGCGTGGATCTGACGCTGGCGCTGCGCTCGAGCAATGGACTCACGTTCCAGGGCGGCACGAGTACCGGTCAGACGGTGCAGGACATCTGTGGCGTCTCGGATCAACTGCCCGACGCGCTGCAAGCGTCGCAAGCGGTAGCGGTCGGCGTGTCAGTACCGGGCTTTTCGGCCCTCGGTAGTGGCCAGACCGGCATGGCGCCTGGGCAGTACTGCCATCTCGCATCCGGGTTCCTGACGCAGTTCAGGGGCCTGGCCTCGTATCAGGTGCCGAAGGTCGATGTCGAAGTCTCGGCCTCATACCAGAGCAAACCGGGCGCGCAGCTTTCCGCCAACTACAATGTTCCGTCGGCGGTCATCGCGCAGTCGCTCGGCCGCGCTCCGTCGGGTGGCGTCGCCAACGTCTCGGTGAACCTCGTGACGCCGGGCTCGGTCTATGGCGACCGCGTGAACGAGCTCGACCTGCGGCTCGCGAAAGTCCTGAAATATCGCAACACCCGCACGAAGATATCGCTCGACCTCTATAACGCGCTCAATGCCAACCCGGTGCTGACGTACAACGAAACCTACAGTCCGACGACGACGACCTGGCTCGCACCGAGGTCGGTGCTGGCGGCCCGGGTGGTCAAGATCGGCGCGTCGATCGATTTCTAGCGGGCCTCCGGCCCAGCCAGGGCCTCGGCCCGCTATAGGTCACTTGCGAGCCCGGAAACTTGACTTGTTGAGTCAAGTTTCCGGTTCTCAAGGGTTCTAGCCCCAGCCCGATCGAGCCGAGGTCCCGCTCCCGTGTGGGCGGGACCAATAGCTCACCCAGTGCGTCACAATCAAGCATGACGTGCGGCTGCGCTCACGCGGCTGCAGGCGGTGGCCGCTCGGCACGTCGAGGACCGCTTCCCCGCGCCACGTCGGAGTCCAATCGCCGGCGCCACCATTCAGACGCAGGGAACATGCGGTGTAACATGTGACTGGTGGCAAGCGGCAGCGGCACGCCGGCGCAGATGGTTGGCCATTCGGCGAAATTGTTGAGCTTATTGCTCAGCGGCTGGCGCTCTGGAACGAGACCCGTGCTGCTGCTGCTGTCGCTGGCCGTCGCCTCGCCGGCGCTCTGTCAGCAGGGAACGATCAGCGGAACGCTGGTCGACACCAGCGGCGCCCTGGTCGCCCACGCACAGGTGACGCTGCTCCTCGACGGCCGTGATGGCGATCGTCAGACGGAATCGACCGAGGAGGGCGGGTTCTCGTTTTCGAATGTCGATCCCGGTCGCTATCAATTGTCTATCTCCGCGCCTGGCTTCGCCGTGAAAGTAGTCAGCGGCGACCTAGGCGCTGGTCGAGACGTCAGGTTGCCGAGGATCGCACTGGCGGCCGGGATCTTCAGCACGCAAGTGGACGTCACCCCAGCCGAGTCCGACACCGCAACCCAAGTCAAGGTAGCTGAACAGCAGCGCATCCTCGGTCTGCTGCCTAACTACTTCGTCACCTACGATCCCAATGCGGCGCCGCTCACTGCCACACAGAAATTCGAGCTCACATGGAAGGGTTTCGTTGATCCAGCCGCCTTCATCGGCACTGGCGTCAGTGCTGGAATCGCGCACACTCAAAATCTGTACCGGGGCTTCGGTCGAGGTGGTCGGGGCTACGCGAAACGCTACGGCGCCGACTACGCCGCTCTTGTGACACGTCGTCTTCTCGACAAGTTCGTCGTGCCGACGATCGTCAAGCAGGATCCGCGCTATTTCTACAAGGGCGCCGGCACCAGGCGTTCACGCGTTTCCTATGCGATCAGCCGTTCGGTTATCTGCCGGGGAGACAACAAGAAAGCGCAGTTCTGCTACTCAAGCCTGATCAGTCGCTTCGCCGCCGCTGCTCTCACCAATCTGTACTTCCCCCCGGCCGACCGCAACAGCCCTGGAATCGTCATCGAACACGCCGCGATCGGGATCGGCGGCAACGCCGTCGGTAATCTTTTCCAGGAATTCATCGCCCGCAGACTTACCCGCCAGAGACCTTAGTTTAGTTAGCCTGCTCTCCGGTCACCGAAGTCGCCTTTCCTCCTGCAACCCGGGACGTCTTGCACCCCGAGGGCGGACTGTTAAGTCTTGTCACACTTGCGGCGTTCGCGGTTGCACCGTGAAGGATTCGCGGTAACGTGACGTCAGGGTCGGACGGGCGACGCCTTGAGTCCCCTGTCATGCGGCGGTAGCTTCCCTGACGTTCTACGACAACGAAACACCGCCTCGCTGAGACGATCGAGCGTTGTGAAGAGGCGTCTGGCGCGTCAGCGTGCGTTGCCTCCAGCGAGAGCGCTACGGATGGCTCGGCGGCTGCCCTCGATGATCTCGAGCATTCCGCCAGGGCCATCGATCGCTCGCGTGAACGCCTCCGGGGAACTGACGGTCGTGAACCCGGCGCGCTCGGCGAGCGCTGCCGGCGCGACGAGGTCGTGCAGCTGGCGCAATCGCCGCGCCGCGGCGTCCGGCGCCAGGAGTCCGCCCAATGCGTCCCGGAGGTATTCACGGTACCGCGCCCCGTACACCGGATCGGAAAGGAGCGATTGAATCAGCGGCCACTCGCTGCCGACCCGGGTGTGCAGGATGTCCGTCTCCCCGGCGCCGAACATCCCGGGAAATCCGCCACGTCCTGGTGGAAACGGCAACGGCGATCCGGTGCCTCCCGGCGGCCCAGGGGGTCCGCCTGGAGGGGGTGCGCCACGCATGAATCCTCGCCCACCCGGAAGGATCGGGCGGGCGCCCAGCGAGAAATTGTGATCCCAGGGAATCCAGCGCAAACGGCCCTTCTTTGCCGGGTCCGCGTACAGGTAGTAGTTGTGCGGCATCGCGCCGTAGGCGTCCCAGTTCTGAATCGCGGTATTGACTGCCAGCCACCGCAGGAACAGGTCGGCATCGAACCGTGCCTCCAGTCCGTTCCGCCACGCGCGCGCGTCAGTGCGCGGCGCGTGCAACGCGCGGATCGCGCGCTCGATGTCGTTGAGATCAGCGGCGTCTTCGTTCGACTTTTTCGGAAAGCTCTCCCGGTCGAACGTCGCCCACGTCGCCGCTGGACCGTCCGGCTTGTAGAGGTTCCCGGCGCGGCTGCCGAATTGCGACTCGAGCATGGCGCCATCGGCCGGATCCTCGATCATGGTGTAGAGGCCCCAGTACTCCTGTCCGGCACCCGTATCGACCATCACGCGATAGAACGCCGCGCGCGCCGCCGGAATGCCCCGATCGCGCAGCACCTCGGTTGCGAACGCCTCGCGGACCTGCGAGTCGTCGCCGGTATTCGAGGAGAACGTCAGCTCGTCAAATCCAACGGCATACTTGAACTCGACGCGCCCGGTCTCAGCCATCATCGAGTCGTTCCGAGGACTTGTTTGACCGCTGCCGAACGCGATTCGACAAAGTTGACGAGGCTCGCCACGGCGGTATCGAACTGGGCCGGGCTTGACAGAAACGTCCGCCCGGACTGCTCACCTTCCGGGCCGATCACGTACGGGGCGATCAAAGTCGCTTCAGACCGCAGTCTGGCGGTCAGGCGTCCCGCGTCGAAGACCGTCGTGATGAGTTCTTCGACATGACCCCGATACGCCGCGCGATAGACCGGATCGTCGAGCAGATAGCGAATCAACGGCCAGTTCGCCGCCGTCGTATTCAGGAACAGATCGAGTCCGCCAGTGCCCGAGCCGGGAATGGCGCCGCCGCCTGCACCACCACCGCCGACGCCGCCACCGCCGGCGCCGCCGCCACCGACGCCACTGCTACTCATGGCAAGGTCGTGATCCCACGGGATCCAATACAAGCGATCCCGGTGGCGCGGACTGCCGTAGAGATAGTAATTGTGCGCCGACAGACCGCCGTAGGCGTCGAAGTTGCCAACCATCGTGTTCAGCGCCAACCAACGCAGGAAGCCATTGACGGCAAGGCGCGCCTCGAGGCGAGCCCGCCATGTGGCGGCGCTGGCCCTCGATTCGTTGAGCACCGCGATCGCGTCCTGAATGTCTGTCCAGTCTTCGTCCACCGCATTGGTCTTCTTGGGATATGACAGTGGAAAGAACTGTGTCCAGCGTCCACCGGTGCCGACAGGCTTGTAGAGATTGCCGCCATCGCTGCCGAACAGCGTCTTCAGCATCGGCGAATCGGGCACTTCGGTCAGGGTATAGAGGCCGAGATAGATTGGCCCGTCGCCATGGCTCAGGAAGACACGAACGAACGCAGTCCTGGCGGCAGGCACACCGGCTTCGCGAAAGAGATCGGTCACCACACGGTGCCGCAGAAAGGACGTGTCGGTGCCGTTGTTCGTGAAGGACAGATTGGGAAAGCCGAAGAACGTCTGATCCCGGATCTCCGGAAACCGATCGTCGAGAACGTCAAAATTGAGACGCAACGGCAGCTTCTCATTGCCGGCACGCCATGCATTCGACAGGCTGGAATTGCCTTTGAACCGGAAGCCGACCTTCGTGAAGGTCCGTCCGTCGAAGACGACGTCGGCGGGCACGTAGATTGGCGTGCGCGGAAAGATATCCACGTCGTCGGCGCCCTGATCGCGGCCGCCGCCGCCGGGACTGCCAACGACGGGACCGCCAGAGGGGCCGCCGCCAGGAATGCCCTCAGGCGCCCCCCCCGGAGCGGCGAGTTCGACGCAGGAGAGCGCGCCGCCGTTCATCTGTTGGGTGCAGCGTCCATTCGTCAGCGCGCCGAACGAGCAGGTATCACCGACGGTCTTGCCGCCGCAGGACGCGATCGCCTCGGGCGAGGGCACGGGAAACCCACCGAAGCCGCCGCCGGCGGTCGACGGCTGCCGCTCGGCACCGAAGGGGCCCGCCAGATCGGCCATATCCGCCATGGCCGCCGCCCAGTCGCTCGCGCTGACAGTGATGTCAATGCGATTGACCCGGTCGGCGGCGAAGACGCGATCGTAGTCGGCCGTCGCGTCTCGGCCATGAGTCGCGTCGTCCCAGCCTGGAGGACGCGACGTACGGGCGCGCGAGGAGGCTTCGATGACGAGCAGCAGCAGGCAGAGTACGACAACCAGCCGACGCAACGGCACCTCCGTTTACAAGTTCGTTACATCGATGATTGGCGGCGGGGAGCACACGGGTTCCAAAAGATATTCGTGAGCCCGGTTGCTGTCGTGACAATCGAGACGCGTTGGAGAAATGGAGGACGCCGATGACGCCGTTGGAGGACGCTGTGCGTCGTCGCGCACTTCTCTTCGTCACAGTTCTCGCTGGGGAACGCCTCAGACGCACCGCGCACACGCGGCGGCGCATTGCTTGCACGGAGGCGCGCAACATGATCCGTCGGCTAGTGTCCGATGTCACGAACCAGTTGGGACCCGTCGTCTACGCCGTCGCCATCTCGCATCCCTGACTAATGTGCCTGCCTTTTACAATTCTTAACCTTCTCGCCGGCTACTTCCGTTGTTTACTGGTTGGACTCGCGCGATCGCACGCCCTGACCTGCCGCACTGACATTGCCCACCGGTCGTGACGGCAGGGGGTCGCCTTACTTGCCAGCGCGACGCGCAGCTCGATCGGAGAGTCACATGATTTCCGTCACCTCATCTCCCGTACACGCCCGCGCTGTCTTCGCTACGGCTCTTGTTCTGGCGATGCTGTCCGCCGACGTGCTCAGAGCGCAGTCACCCGCCTCAGGTGAGCATTCGATGTTCAATGGCGGATGGACCCTGAACAAGGAGTTGAGCACGAGTCCACCGGCGGCCGGCGAAGGCGTCCGCGGTGGCCAGGGTCGCGAGGGCCGAGGCCGGGGCGGGCCCGGCGGTCGAGGCGGCGGCGGCGGATTTCCTGGCGGCGGAGCTGGAGGACCCGGCGGTCGCTCCGGCGGAATCCCAGTAGATCCGGAAGCGATGCGGAAGATGCAAGCCGTCATCGAGGAAATCATGACGCCTGCCGGCCACTGGATCGTCACGACGGGCGCCGAATCGATCACGTTTACAGAGACCGACGGTCGCTCGCGCCGGTTCATGACCAACGGCAAGAAGGAGAAGCACCAGCTTCAGTCGGGCACGCTCGAGACGAAGACCAGGTGGGATGGTCCTCAGCTGCGTCAGGACGTGGAGGTGGGAGGCGGAACCAAGATCACCCGCAGCTTCACTGTCTCGCCAGACACTGAACAGCTGATCGTCTTGACGTCGGTGAACAGTGACACCGGCAGGCGCCCCTCCCCGATGCGGCTCGTATACGAGCCGGACGGACGATGAACACCGGGTGATTGCCAGGGCCGTTGAGAAATTCCAGGAGTTGTCCAGGAATAAAAGGGTCAACAAATCGGAACTTTTCGCCGCACCGGATCAATCACACAATGGTGGCATGTGACGCTGGAGAACTGCACGACTCCGAGTTGATTGCGCGCGCTCAGGGAGGCGACGGAGAAGCATTTGCGAGGCTGTATCGCCGCCATCAGGGCGTTGTGTATCGATTTGCCTGCCAAATGACGGGATCCGCGACTCTGGCGGAGGACGTCGTTCAGGATGTCTTCCTCGTCCTGATGCACGATCTTGGACGGTACGATGCATCGCGCGCCGCCCTCACCACCTACCTCTACGGGGTCGCGCGCAATATCTCCCGATATCGAATCAGGGGCCTGCGCCGGCTGACTTCGTTGGACGCGGTGGTGAATGCGGTCGCCGTGGACGATCCGTCGGCGCACCTCGCGCAGTCGCAACAGATCCGGCAGTTACGTGGGGGCATCGCCGTATTGCCGGCGCGGTATCGCGAGGTGCTGCTGTTGTGTGACGTCCACGAGCTGACCTACAGGGAGGCCGCGCTGGCGTTGAAATTACCCGTCGGCACACTTCGATCGAGGTTGCACCGCGCCCGTCGTCTGCTCGCGGAGAAGCTTCAGGCGCGCCAGAAAGTAGGCGCTCGTGTACCTCTGCAGAGTAGCGGGTGCGTCGTATGAGACAACCACCGCCCGGACCGGATACCGTCTGGTTGCGCGACGCACTCCGGGCGATGGCAGAGGCCGATGCCAACCTGACCGCGCCGCCACGCGTGGAACAGTCGTTGATGAAGGCATGGGAGACGCGGACACCGGGGCCGTCAACGGCTCGCACCACACACTGCGGCGCCTGGACGCTTCTTGCGCTGGCCGCTTCCTGCTTGTTGGCGGTCGGACTCTGGACGCGCTGGGCGCCAGGCAACGGCGGTTCCACGTTGGCATCCGGCGGCCGCACCGAGCCAACGCAGGCGATCGCGGCTGGAACCGACCCGTCACGTGGTGACATGGCGTGGCTCGACAGTGATGAAACGTCTCTACAGATCGTCCGACTGCGCGTCGCCGTTGCCACCCTCGCCGCACAAGGATATGCGCTTCGCGACCCGACCGGTGACGGCACCGTCGAAATCGAGATGATTGTCGGTCCCGACGGCGCCGCCCGGCGCGTCCGAGTCAACGGCATCTGGCCCGAGTAATCGTCAGCAGGACTACACCGTGAGCAATCCGATTCTCGCTGCTTCACTGGCCCTGGGTCTGGCATTCAGCATCGGGGTCAGCGCTCAATCGGGACCGCCGCGCGGACGCGGCCCCGGGCCAGGGATGCGCGGTGGCGGTCCGGGGTTGCCCGGCATCGACATCCTGGGCGTCGAGCCGATCGAATTTGGCGAGCCGATCCTCGACCTGCCCTTCAGCGCTGACGCCGTCACGGACATGACTCAGACGTTGCCCGACGGCAACCGCATCGAGCGGCGCTCGACCAGCACGCTCGCCCGAGACAGCGTCGGGCGCACCCGCCGCGAACAGGCGCTGCCCCCGATTGGTCCAATTGTCGTCGAACCGGAGCGCCGGATGATCACCATCAGCGATCCAACGCAGCGAGTGCACTATCTGCTGGATCCCGTCCGGAAGATGGCGATCAAGTCGACGGTGCCCTCGTCGCCCCGGTCGCGCGGCGAGTTGCCGTCGCGGGGAACGCCAAACCTCCCGCGGCCCGAGATCACGTCGATCCGGCTGGGCACCCGTCCCATCGCGGGTCTCCAGGCGGAAGGCACGCGGGAAACGCTGACGATACCCGCGGCGAGATTCGGCAATGTGCGCGCGATCGATGTCGTCACCGAGCGTTGGTACGCTGCTGACCTCAAGGTCGTTGTCGAGTCGCGCCGGACCGATCCGCGTGACGGCACCGTGCTCTATCAGCTCTTCAATATCGTTCGTCTGGAGCCAGCCGCGTCCCTATTTCAGGTGCCGCCGGACTACACGGTGGTTGACAGCCCGAGACCCTCGCCTGGCCCCCCACGGCGGAACTAACTAACAGTTGTCTGGCGTTTCGCTGACGCTTCAACATTTTTGTGCAGTCGGAGCGCAGGAGAGACTTGATGATTCGCCGGATCCGTGTCGGGACACTCGCCGGTATGCTGCTCATGCTGGCCTTGGTCGACGTGGCATGCAGCGGTGAGTCGACGCCGGTCACACCGACGACGACGACGACGACGACAACAACGACGAGCACACCCACCGTGACGTTGACGCCAACAACACTGGCGTTTGCCAGCACCAGCACGGGTGTCCAGACCGTCGTGTTGACCAACACCGGCACGGCGGCCCTCGAGATCGCCGGTCTCACGACGAGCGGCAACTTCATGGCCACGAATGATTGCCCGTCGACAGTCCCGGCCGGCGCCACCTGCGAGATCAGTGTGACGTTCATGGCGCTCGCGGCGACGTTTCCGTCGGCGAGCTCCGGCTCCGTGAGTATCACCGACAATGCGGCGAGCAGTCCGCAGTCCGTCGTGTTGAGCGGTCCGCCGGTGACCACGGCGACCGCGATCCTGACCCCCGGCAGCCTGGCCTTCGGGACTCAGGTCCTCGGATCCACGAGCGGTCCTCAAACCGTCACACTGACCAATCCATTGAATGGCGCGGCAACTCTGGCGCTGGCGGTTCGCAGCATCGCGGCCGACGGAGACTTCCAGATCGTGCAGACCTCGTGTGGGAGCTCGCTTCCCGCCGGTGGCAGTTGTGCCGTCAGCGTGGTGTTCGCGCCCACGGCGACCGGTGCAAGAGCGGGCCGCTTGATAGTTGTCGACGACGCGCCGATCAGCATCAGTGTCATTGCCCTGAGCGGATCGAGCGGATAATTTGCCCGACGGCACGCTGTCGTGCTTCCACCTGCGCGCGATGCCGTTTGCAGCAGGGTTCTAGATGGATTCGCCTGGCGGCTCGTGGCTGATCACGGCTGATCGTGCGCTCTGTTCTTCAACTGATAGCCGATGCGGCGCAGCGTGGCGACTTCCCAGCCGCTCGCAACGGTGCGCAGCCGACGACGAAGCCGCATCACGAGAGCGTCGATACTCCGTGGCGGCACGAGCGTGTCGGCGCCCCAGAGCTCAGACAACAGCGTGCGCCGCGTCAAGACGACACCCGGCCGCCTGGCGAGGGTGTAGAGCAGCTGGAACTCGAACTCCGTCAGCGGCAGCGTGTGCTTTCCAACCTCGACGTGCCGGCGCGACGGGTCGATCAGAAAGCCGTCGTGCACAATGGCGCCGCCGCTGCCGCCTCCCGGGGGCAGCGCGGCCCGATCGTCGGCGTTGATCCGGCGGATCAGCGCATGCGCGCGAGCGATCAGCTCGCGCATCTCGACCGGCAATATCACGTAGTCGGCCGCCCACCGCTCGAGTGCGGATAGCGCCTCTTCTTCGCTTCCCGGGCCGGCGAGAAGCAGCGTCGGCACGCCCATCGATTCCAACACCGCCGTCCGCTCCAGGCCGCGGCCGCGCGTCGTGAGCAGATTGACGACGGCGAGAGCAAAGCGGTTTGTCGCCCCGGGCGTCATCACATCCTCGAAGTTGGAGCGCGCGTCGCACTCGTATCCCTCGAGCGACAGATGCACGCGCAGAGACTCGCGCATTCGGTGATCCGGTTCGACGATCAAGATCCGCGAAGACATCTGACCGGAGTGTCGACCTGCAAGCGTCAGACCGCCACGTGAGCATGGCGAAGACAACCCACGTCGACCAGGCGTGTCCTCTGAGGGGCGCAAGCTGTCGCCATTCATAGACAGTGACCGGCCGCTACAGATGCACCGCCGAATGTATCTGTCACACTTTTGTCCCGCGCCAGCGATCTCGTCGTCACAAGCGCCCAGTCTAATGGACGAGACTCACCAATGGTTACCGTCATGCTGTTCACACTGATGACGGCGGCTGCGCAGGCGCCGTCGCCCGCCGCGCAACCGCCGGCCGACTCTCCACCCCTGATCCGACTTGTCGAGATTGCCTTTCCGACGCAGGGGAACATCTCGGTCGTCGAGCCGGAAACGTACCTGTACTACATCCACACCCGACCGAGCCGGCCGTCGGAAAACGTCTGGGTCCCGTTCGATCCTGCGACCCCTCTCGAGGACTTCAAGCGGCTGTGGGGCACCAACTTTCTCGACGACCTGCGTGTCGAGGTCACCGATGAGCCGTACGCCAACGGCGTCGTCGGCAAGCACATCACGTTCATCCTGGAAGAGCGTCAGCGGGTCAAGATCGTCGACTACACCGGATCCAAGGCTGTCGACACCTTGAAGATCGACGAGCAGCTGAAGGCCGCCAACGCCGAGATCCGCCTCGACACGTTCATCGACGCCGGTCTGCTGCGCGCCGTCGAGGGCGTGGTGCGGAATCTGCTGATCGAACAGGGGTTCCAGTTTGCCTCGGTGACCCATGCGATCACCGAGATGCCGGGCGGGCCGAAGCTCGTGCACGTCACCTTCAACATGAGCGAGGGGCCGCGCGTGAAGATCCGCACGGTGACGTTCTCCGGCAACCGCACCGTCGATGCCCGCGTCCTGCGGGCGCAGCTGAAGACCAATCAGCAGCCGCCGTGGTGGCGACCGGCCTTTCTCGGTGGCACCAGCACGTACCAGGAAACGAAGTTCGACGAAGATGCGGACCTGCTCCAGCGCTACTACCGCGATCGCGGCTACGTCACGGCGTCAATCGGCGTTCCGGAACCCCGCACGTTGAGCGATTCGCCCGACGGCAAGACCCGCTGGGTCGATCTCCACGTGCCGGTGACAGAGGGACGACGCTATCGCGTTGGTGACTTTTCCATCGCCGGCAATGTCGCCGTCAAGGCCGATGCCCTGACGCCGTTGTTCATGCAGAAGCCCGGCGAGCTCTACAGCGAGAAGAAGATCCGGCAAGGCCTCGAGAAGGCCCGCGAGATCTATGGTGCCGGCGGCTATTTCGAATTCACCGGCTATCCGGACCTGAACCGTCGCGACCGGCCGGTCGAGGGCGCCATCCCGGAGGCGTTGGCCGCCGTCGACGATGCCACGGGGCCGAGCATTGTCGACGTCACGATGCGCCTCCAGGAGGGGCGGCAGTTCTTCGTGCGTCGCCTCGCGTTCGAGGGCAATCACACCACGCATGACGCCGTCATCCGCCGGGAGGTCGCCTTGCTGGAAGGCGGCGTCTTCAACACCGAATCGCTCAAGTACAGCGTGCGGCGGTTGAATCAGCTCGGATACTTCAAGCCGATCGAGGACCAGAAGAACATCAAGGTCGAGAAGGCGCCGGACGTCGACGACCGCGTCGACGTCACGCTGAAGGTCGAAGAGCAGAATCGGAACTCGCTGCAGTTCGGCGCCGGCATCTCGCAGTACGAAGGACTGTTTGGCAATCTGTCGTATACGACCACCAACCTGCTCGGGCGGGGCGAGAGCCTCTCACTGACGGCGCAGCAGGGCTCGCGCGCCAAGATCTATCAGGTCGGCGTCACCGAGCCGTACCTCTTCGATCGCCCGATCAGCGCCTCGGTCAGCCTCTACTCGAACAAGTACGACTACTACTCGTCGAACACCTCGACCCTCGCGACGACGGCCAAGGTGTCGTACAGCGAAGTGCGTCAGGGATCGACCTGGTCGATGGGCCGGCCGTTCAGGCGGTTCATGCGCGGCTTCATCGGTTACACCTACGAGATCATCGACGTCAACATCAGCGACGACCTGCTGTCGACCACCTCGAGCGGCGCCGCGGCCGGCACGCCGCTCTTCAATCCGTACATGGACAACGGGCGCCACATCGACAGCCGCATCGCGCCCAGCCTCGTTTACAACACCGTCGACAGTCCCATCACGGCACACTCGGGCATGCGCGTCACCGGCACGCTGCAATTCGCCAGCGCGGCGCTGCGCGGCAGCTACAACTATCTGAAGCCGGAGCTCGAAGTCATCAAGTACTTCCCGACCAGCCGCCGGACCGGATTCGGCCTGCGCGGCAATGCCGGACTGTTGCGGACCTACCGCGATACCACGACCGTCCCCTACTACCTCCGCTTCTTCCTCGGCGGCGAGAACCAGATCCGAGGCACCGACATCCGCACCGTTGGACCGCTCGATTCGTCGAATCGGGCGTTGGGCGGCAACAGGTTCGTGCTGTTCAACGCCGAGTACTACCTCGATCTGTTCAGTGCGGTCCGCCTGCTCGCCTTCCACGACGCCGGCCAGGCATTCGGGGAAGCCGAGCGGTTCAGCTTGAGCAACCTGCGGACCTCGAGTGGCGGTGAGCTGCGCGTGTTTGTGCCAATGCTCAACGTGCCGTTTCGTCTCATCTACTTCGTCAACATCTACCGCGACACCTTTCAGCCGTACCGCGGCTTCAAGTTCGCCGTCGGCACCACGTTCTGACCACCAGAGGAGATTGTTCATGATGCATCGCGTTCGAACGACGCTCGTGTTGGCGGCGGTCGCCGCACACGTCGCCTGTCAGAGTCCAACCAGCGCCAGCGATGTGCTGGACGTCGACGATTTCGTCGATGCCGCTGTCTCGCCCAACCCGGCCAACGCGTCGACCGATACGGGCGGCAAGACCTACCGCGTCGTCCGCGGCAACAACCAGCCCGACGAGGTGCTGCCGTACCATTACACGGCCGTGTTCACGGTGACCACGTCGATCAATTCCAGCGCGACCGACGACAGCGTCGACCTGACGTTCCCCGTCACCATCACGTCCGCCTCCGGCAAGGTGGAGCAGGCCTCCGGCGGCATCGTCACACCGCCCACCGGCGGCGACACCGAGCACTACGAATCCATCATTCTGTCGTCGAGCGGCTCGACGATCTCGGCCGTCGGCGGGTCGGTGACGACCGTCTTTCAGGTGTGGTACACGCTGCCGAACGGGCGGCGCGAGGCACGCCTGACCGAAGCGATCGCGATGACGGACAAGACCAGCTCGCCGAAGTCGTTCACCAAAACCGTGTATATCAACGTCTCGCCCTGAGGCTGCCTACGGGTGTGCCCGATCGGCGAACTTGTAGCCGGCGCCCCAGGCGGTGAGCACGAGCTCCGGGGCCGAAGGGTCGCGCTCGATCTTTCGGCGCAACCGGCTGATCATGGTATCGATGCTGCGCAAGGTCACCTCGCGATCGAGCCGCCAGAGCCGCGCCACGAGCGCCGATCGGCTGAACACCATCCCCGGCCGCGACGCCAGCGTGTAGAGAAGATCGAATTCCTGCCCCGTGAGATCAGCCGGTGCACCGCGAACGACGACGACGCGCCGCTCGGGGTCCATCACCACGCCGTGCGAATGAAGCGGCCGTGTCGACGCTGGATCGTCGGGGACCGGGAAGGCGCGGCGCAGGATGGCGCGGATCCGGGCCCTGAGCTCACGGGCGTTGAACGCCCGCGCCAGACAGTCGTCGGCGCCGCTCTCGAGCACCAACGCCCGATCAGAGGCGCCGCCGTCGGCCATCAGCATCACGATCGGCGTCGCGGTGTTCTGCCCCCTGGCTCGAATGGCACGACAGAGCGTCACCCCGTCGACGTCTCCGTTGGTTCGATCGAGGACGATCAAGTCGAAGCGTTCGCGCCCGATCCGCTCGATGGCGGTCGCGCCATCGTCGGCTTCAGCGACGGCGAACCCCTCGCGTGTCAACTGGCTGCGGACTCGATCGCGAACGGCGCGGTCGCGTTCGATGATGAAGGCATGGCGTTGGGCGGTCACTGTGGCAGAGTGCATGCGAATTGCGGGCCGGCCGTTCCCAACCACCGCACGCGGGCATTTTCCGTCCCGGGACGGGCCTGGCCTTACTCGTGTCGCAGTGCGTCAATCGGATTGAGCCCGGCGGCCCGTCGCGCCGGGAAGAACCCGAACACGACGCCGACGCCGGCGGAAAACAGCAACGCCAACAGCACGATCTTCACGTCCAGCACCCATGGCAGGCCGAGCGCCCGGGCGCCCAGCGCGGAGACCGCCACGGCGAACGTCACGCCGACGACGCCGCCGAATGCCGACAGCACCACCGCTTCCACGAGGAACTGGGTCAGGACATCGCGCTCGAGTGCGCCGATGGCGAGCCGAATGCCGATCTCACGGGTCCTCTCGGTCACCGACACCAGCATGATATTCATGATGCCGATGCCGCCGACGAGCAGGCTCACCGCGGCGATCGCCGCCAGCAGCGCCGTCAGGGTCCGCGTCGTTCCCGTCAGCGTCGAGGCAAGCTCCTTCTGATCCATGATGCTGAAGTCGTCGTTGTCGTCCGGACCCAGATGCCGGCGCTCGCGCATGAACCGCGCGATGTCCTGCTGCGCCTTTTCCGTGGAGACCGAGTCGCGCACCGAGAGCTGAATCTGGCTGATGTTGTCGCTGCCTGCCAGGCGCCGTTGGAAGGTCCGCGCCGGCATCACGACAATGTCATCACGGTCCATGCCAAACGGGTTCTTGCCCTTCGATCGAAGCAGGCCGACGACCTCGCAGGCGACGGAACGCAAGCGGATCCGTTCGCCAATCGCCGCCGCTGATCCGAACAACTCCTGGCGCGTGGTCTCGCCAATCACGCAGACGGCCGAACCGGAGCGCAATTCGCTCTCCGCAAACAACCGGCCGGCCGCGAGCTGCCAGCCGCCGGACTCGAAGTAGGCGTTGGTCGTCCCCGTCACCGTCGTCGATCGATTCTTGTTGCCGACGATGGCGCTCATGCCCTGACTCGAGACCGGGGCCACCGCCGCAACCGAGGTGACATCACGTCCCAGGAAATCGACGTCGCGCTGTTGGAACGGCTTCGCGGTTCCCGACGATCCACCGGGCCCCATCCGCTGTCCGGGCATCACCGTCAACAGGTTGCTGCCCAGATTCGCGATGTCGGCGGTGACCGCCGCCGTGGCGCCGTTGCCGAGCGTCACCATGATGATGACCGCCGAGACCCCGATGATGATGCCGAGCGTGGTCAGGGACGATCGCAGCACGTTGCGGCGGATTTCCCGCTGCGCGAGATTCAGCGCGTTCCAGAGCATCAGTGTGACCTTCCTGCCGCCGCGGTTCGCTCGTCGCTCTCGACGTCGCCGTCGCGGAACCGGATCGTCCGCGACGCGTACGCGGCCATGTCCCATTCGTGCGTGACCATCAGGATGGTCAGGCCGCGTTCGCGGTTGAACCGCACCAGCAGTTCCATGATTTCCACGCTGCGCGCGGTGTCCAGATTCCCGGTCGGCTCGTCGGCGAACAGCACGGACGGTTCCGTCACGATCGCCCGGGCAATGGCGACGCGCTGGGCCTGCCCGCCGGACAGCTCGCTGGGCGTGTGATCCTCCCAGCCGCGCAGGCCGACGACGTCGAGCGCTTCGAGCGCGCGCGCGTGCCGTTCCGCGCGAGGTGTGCCGCGGTAGATCAGCGGCAGCTCGACGTTCTCGAGGGCGGACGTGCGGTTCAGCAGGTTGAAGCCCTGGAAGACGAAGCCCAGGTAATAGCGGCGCAGGAGCGCGCGCTGCGTGCGATCGAGGGCGCCGACATCGACCCCACGAAAGCGGTAGACGCCGCTGGTCGGCAGATCGAGACAGCCCAGGATGTTCATCGCGGTCGACTTGCCCGATCCGCTCGGCCCCATGACGGCGACGAATTCGCCCTGGCCAACCCGAAGATCGATCCCGGCCAGGGCGACCACCTGCGCCTGTCCGGTGCCGTAGATCTTCCGGACCTGCTCGAACTCGATGATCGCGGGGGTCTCCATACCGCTGCTTCAGGCCGCCGGCTTCGTGGCGATGTCGACGATCGCCGGCGCGCCGGGCTTGACCGTGCCACTCGTCACCACCGTGACCTTGCCGTCGGTCGCCCCGACCGTCAGATCGACGGCCGTGGCCTCGTTGCCCTCCAGGACCCAGATCCGCGGCTGGCCTTTCGCCGACGGTACGAGGCGTCCCGGACCCGGCGGTGGCGGCAGGAGCAGAAAGCCGCCGCGTCGTCCCGACGTCGCCGCCTGTGCCGGCGGCGTAAAGCGCAAGGCGGAGTTCGGGACGAGCAGGGCATCCGCGATCGTCGTCACCACGATGTCCGCGGTCGCCGTCATGCCGGGCTGCAGCAGGCGGTCGGCGTTGTCGACGCTCAGAATCGTCTCGTAGGTGACGACGCTGTTCGACGTCTTCGGCGTGCTCCGGATCTCGGTGACGCGTGACGGAAACGATCGATTCGGGTAGGCGTCGACGCGAAACGTTGCCGCTTGACCGGCGCGAACCTTGCCGATGTCCGCTTCGTCGACGTTGACGCTCAGTTTCATCCGCCGCAGGTCTTCCGACAACGTGAACAGTACCGGCGTCTGAAACGACGCCGCCACCGTCTGCCCCGGATCGATCTGGCGGTCGAGTACGATGCCGTCGATTGGCGAACGGATGAGGGCCTTTTTCAGATCGGTGTCGAGCGCCGAGAGGTTGGCTTCCCCTTGTCCGACCCGCGCGACCGCGCTCAAGCGCGACGCCTCGGCCTTCTTCAGGGCCGCCTCGGCGCCATCGCGATCGCTCCGTGAAATCAAGGTGCGCTCGAACAGCGCCAGCGCGCGCTCGAAGCTGCGGCGCGTATCTTCGACGCCGGCCTCGGCATTCGCCACATCGGCGCGCGCCGATTCCAGTGAGGCTTTCGCCTGCGCCGCCTGTGCTTCCATTTTGTCGGTGTTGACTTTGGCGAGCACCTGACCACGTTGCACGCGGCTGTTGAAGTCGACGTTGACGGCTTCGACGATGCCCGAGATTTCCGTGCCCACTTTGACTTCGGTGAGCGACTTCACCTCACCAGTCGCGGTCACGCTGACGGTCAACGGCCCTCGCTCGATCGGCTCGGTCTGATACTGGATGGATGTCGGCGTGCGGATGCTGCGCGCCGCGGTGGCAGCGCCCGCCAGCCCGGCGCCGATGACCAGCAGCCAGACGAACCAGCGCATCGCCCGACGCCGGCGCGCGGCGCCTGGCGTCATGTGCAGCCGCGCCTGGATGCTTCCCGAAGTCTCGTCTGCCATACCAATTAAGGTAGGCGACCGGAGCGTGATGGGCTGTTAAGGTTTGTAAAGACTGCAACCGCTAGAAGGCCGGCGCGGTGGGGATTGTCAGTGTCACCCGCAGTCCGGGATTGGCGTTTTCGGCCACCAGCGTGCCGTGATGCAGTAGAAGGGCACGCCTGGCGATGGCCAGCCCGAGCCCGACGCCCCCGGTCGTCGCATCGCGGGAATCATCGGCCCGGAAGAAGGGCTCGGCGAGGCGGGGCAGCAGCGCCTCGGGCACGCCATGACCTCGATCGCGCACGCAAATGTGCGTCGCGCCATCGTCGCTGTCGATGCGCACGTCGATCTCGCTCGGCGCGGGCGCGTGCCGGATGGCGTTGCGCAACACGTTCTCGACCGCGCGCCGCAGCAGCTCCGGGTCGCCCCGAACGGTGCCGGCTGCCGTTCCCGCGACGACGATGCGCGATTGCTTCGCCTCGGCCTCGAGACTGCAGCGCTGAACGACCTCGGCGACGACCTCGTTCAGCAAGACCAGCTCTGATTTGCGGGTTGACGGATCCCCTTCGGCGCGGGTGACTTCGATCAACCCGCCAACCAGCGCGGTCAGCCGGTCCACTTCCTTCTGCAGGCGATCGGTGGCGCTCTCGCGATCGAGCGCGGTACGGGCGAGCTCGATGCCAATCTTCAGGCGCGCCAGCGGCGAGCGCAGTTCATGCGAGATGTCCTGGAGCAGCCGCCGCTCGGCGGTCACCAATGTTTCGATGCGGTCGGCCATCCGGTTGAAGGCGCCGGCGAGGTTGCCGATTTCGTCGCGCCGGTCGATCCGCGCCCGCGTCGCCAGGTCGCTGCGGCCAAAGCGCTCGACGACCGCGGCCAATTGACGGATCGGCCTGACGATGGTGACCGCGAGCAGCCAGCAGACCAGCGCCACCGCGGCGAGAATCAACACGTAATAAGGCAGGAAGGCGCGCACGTTGAATGGCGGCGGCGCCACGATCAGCAGCCGGTAGCGCGAGTCCGGTGAGCGCTGGACAATCAACAGGCGCCCATCGAGCACCGGTGGTCCGCCGAACAGCGAGCGAGGCGCGCCAGCGATCGCCGAGCGATCGCCGCCGGTGACCAGATCCCGGTCGTCCGCGTCGACGAAATAGTGTTTGGCGTCCCAGGCGCGATCCAGGCGATCGAGATAGATGGAGAGCTGCGCCGGTCCTCCCAGTTCGTACGCGCTCACCGCATCTTCGATCTGCCGGGTCTGAAACTGCCGCAGCAGCCGCTCCTCCGCCGGCCGCGTCATGGCCAGAAACGTCGCCAGGAACGCAACCAGCGAAATCAGCACCGTCCCGACCAGCGCGACCAGAATGCGGACGTAGAGTGAGCGCATGCCTCACCCTTCGAGCGACAGGACGTAGCCGATGCCACGCGCGCTGCGGATGACGGCGCGGCTTTGCGGCTCGAGCTTCTTGCGCAGGTGGCTCACGTGCACGTCCACCGACCGCTCGAACGGGGTGGCTTCCCGTTGATACAAGACGGCCGCCAGCTCGTCGCGGGAGACGGTACGACCGGCGGCGCGGACGAGCGTTTCAAGGATGGCGAACTCGCTTTCGGAAACCGCAATCCGCACGCCGCGGCCGTAGGCTTCACGGGATCCGGCGTCCAGCCGGAGATCGCCGCGCTCGATGATCCGGGACGCCGACGAAAGGCCGTCAACGGTACGCCGGCGTACCGCCCGTATCCGCGCCAGCAGCTCGGCGGTCGAGAACGGCTTCACCAGATAGTCGTCGGCGCCTTCCTCGAGGCCGGCGACGCGATCACGCTCCTCGGCGCGAGCGGTCAACATGATGACCGGCACGTTGCTCCGCCGGCGAAGCAGGCGAAGGATCTCGTAGCCATCGAGCAGCGGGAGCATGACGTCCAGGAGAACGAGATCCCAGTCGCCCGCCAGCGCCAGCTTGAGTCCGGACGCGCCATCGTGCGCGGCGGTCAGGGGAAAGCCGTGTGCGCCCAGGAATTCGCGCATCAGCACACACAGCTCGGCGTCGTCGTCGATCATGAGGATCGCGCCTCGATCGGGACTCTGACTGACGGCATCGGGCGGATCCTCGACCGGCATGCCAGCCCCCACGGTAGTGCTGATCGAAGGACGTCCGCTAGCGTGCGCCTGATTCTTAACAAACATTTACAGTCGGCTTCTCGCTGGAGCCGCTGTGGACGTCGCCGGGAGGCCGTTCGCAACGCGTGCCCAACGATCGGCGCGATGGTTCCAGGGCGACGTCGGCCAGCAAAAACGCGACGATGGCTGCCGTCGTCGATTTGGCGGGCGCTCGCCACGCCGCATCCGTCGACGAACAGGGAATGTCCTGCCCCTACATCGCTTTGCGTGTCATTTGCCGAGATCGATCAGCACCACGTCCGAGTTCTCTCGCGCTCGGTCGAACACGATCTGTTTGCCGTCGGCGGTAATGTCGAATGTCGTCAAGGAGCTCTGATCCGTGAAGCGGGTGAGCGGGCGGGTACTGTTGGCAGCCAAATCGAACAGCCAGAAGTCCAGCGACTGACGCCGCGGCAAGTACACCAATCCCTTGCTGTTGGGCAGGAAGCGATAGGCGCCGGTGCGGACGGTCAGCGGCGGCAGCTTCACCGAGGTACCGTCGGCTCGCACCCCCAGGAGCTGCGACACGCCGCCGACGAACGGGCCGGCATACACAATGAGCGTGCCGTCCGGCGACCATACCGGGTTGGTCGCCTCACCGGTGACGAGGCGGATGGGCGGGGCCCCGTCCGTGGGAATCTTGAACAACCCTTGACCCTGCGCGTCGCTGCCGCCGATCGCGATCCAGGCGCCGTCCGGCGACCAGTCAGCGCTGGCTTGACCCGCCGCCCCCAGTATGTCGATGGAGGCGGCCAGGGTTCGGACGTTGGTGCCGTCGGCCGACATGACGGCAAGGTGGCGTTTTCCTTTTCGTATCGAGACGACGGCCGCGCGGAGTCCGTCCGCGGACACGGCCGGTGGCTCCGCCAGCGCGGCGTCCGCGTCCCTCCAGATTTCGGACGCCTGTCCGTCTTGAAACCGCCACAGCCCGTCGCCCGTCCCCAACGCGGAGACGTAGAACAGCGAATCCCCGCCAAAGCGGGGCGCCATCGCCCGCAACGTCGGCAGCGGGTATGGCTGGACGTCGCGACCCTCGGCGGGCCGATTGAGTATTGGCACGTGCCACAGGCTGGCACTTACGCTGGCCACGGTGGCCACCATCCGCCGGCCGTCGCGGCTGGCTGAAACCGAGGTGTAGTGCTCGATGCCGGAAATCACGCGTTGCGGGATCTTGCGCTCCACGTCGACCGCCCAGAGCCACGGTCCGGACCAGTCCTTCGCGCGCGCGACGTGCAGAAGGGTACGGGCATTGAGCGGAGCCGGGAAATTCACCGGGACGTTCTGCTGCGTGATTCGCTCCGGGGAACCGCCGGCCGGCCGGACCCGCCACACGTCCATCTCCACCGTCGGGTCCGATCCATGCACGAAGTAGATCCACTCCCCGTCGGGCGACCAGACCGGATTGTGGCTGTGCATCCCCTTCTTGAAAAACGCGTCGTGGACTTCCGGAGGCTGCAGGACAATCCGGCGAGGGTCTGCGCCGGTGCGGTCGGCGACGAACAGCGGATCACCGTTGCCGTTGTTGAAGTAGGCGAGCCGGGTGCCGTCTGGCGACCAGGACGGGGCGACGTCCCCCCTGGTCAGGAACGCCCGTGGCTGGCCCCCTGTCAAAGGAATGAGCATCTTTGCGGAACCGGCGTCGCCCGCGGCACTGCACCAGATCTCCGACCCGTCGCCCGAAAAGCCGAAGGTCCGTACGAGGCTGTCGGATCGTGGGGCGTCAAGTGGCGCGATCGCCGATGTGAGGTTGGTAAAACGCCCGGTGCCCACCTGACTGAGCCAGACGTCGAACTGACCGGCGTGATCGGCGAGGAAGGCGACGAATCTCCCATCGGGCGAAATTTCGGCGGCCCCTTCCGTACCCGGCCAGTCCGTGAAGCGCGAGAACTGCGGATCGGAGAGCAGATTCTCTTGGATAGTCGCCGGACGCCTCACTTCCCACGCGATGATGCCGGCCGCGAGCACGGCGAGCGCGGCCCACGGCAGCCACCTGGCAAAGGGTTTGGCGGAAGCGGGATGCGCCGCCGGCGATCCGGCGTCTCCCGGCAATACATCGTCGATCGTATCGATGGCAATCCTGGCCTCAGCGATATCCCTCAGCCGCTGCTTTGGATCCTTCGCGAGGCAGCGCACCAGCAGCCGTCGAAGGCGTGCCGGAGTCGTGGCGGGGAGAGCTGACCAGTCCGGGTCGCGCTCGAGAATCTTCGCGATCGTGTCCGAGACGGTGTCGCCAGGAAAGGTCAGCCGGCCCGTCAGCATCTCGTACAGCACACAACCGAAAGCCCAGATGTCCCCGCGCTTGTCGACGGCCTGACCGCGGGTCTGCTCGGGGCTCATGTAGGCGGCTGTGCCGAGGATCACCCCGACGCGCGACTCGGTCAGATTGGAGGGCGAGCCGTCGGTCGGTGCCGCCTTCGCCATGCCGAAGTCGAGCACCTTCACGGCGCCGTCCGGCGTGATCTTGATGTTCGCCGGTTTCAGATCGCGATGGACGATCCCCTTCTCGTGAGCGACGTCGAGCGCGTCCGCGATCTGCCGCGCGACGGCGAGCACCTCGGGGATCGGCAGGCCGCCGGCATCGGCCTGCTCCGGCGCGGCCTGGTTGGACCAGGCGGTTCGCAGCGGTCCTGAACCGCCCCGCCCTCGAACGGCGATCCGCTCCGCCAGCGTTTCGCCCTCGACCAACTCCAACACGAGGCCGCGGACGCCGTTCACTTCTTCGACCCCGTAGATCGCCCCGATGTGCGGATGATTCAAGGTGGCGAGCGTGCGTGCCTCGCGCTCAAAGCGCGCTTGCCGGTCCGTGTCGGCTGTGAACGCAGGCGGCAGGAACTTGATGGCGACCTCGCGCCCGAGCCTTTGGTCGTAGGCGCGGTAGACCTCGCCCATGCCACCGACGCCGAGCAGCGAGCGAATCGCATACACTCCGAAGCGCTGACCGGCGAGCGTGCCCTTCACCTGATCCAGGGCGACCGACGGTACAACCGCCGCCGCTGGGACGCTCATGAACCGGGCAGTGTGGGGCTCCTGCGCCAGCAGCGACTCGACTTCACGCTGCAGCATGTTGTCGCTGGCACAGGTCTGGGTCAGGAACGCCGCCCGTTCCTCCGGCGGGCGCGCCAGTGCCGCGTGACAGGTAGCCTCGACCTGGCGCCAGCGCTCAGGTGTCATCGGGTTCGCCGCCGCCCAACTCCCGCAGCAACCATAGCTTCGCCATTTTCCAGTCGCGCTTGACCGTGTCTCTCGACACGCTCAGGGCGTCGGCGGTCTCGTCGATGTCGAGACCGCCGAAGAATCGCAACTCCACGACCTGACTCTTCCGCGAATCGATCGTCGCGAGCGCGGTCAGCGCGTCGTCCAGCGCGACGAGATCGTGTCCGGGCTCGGACGGAACGACGAGCGCTTCGTCGAACGACAGCATCGACGCGCCGCCGCCGCGCTTCTGATAGCCGCGGGAGCGCGCCGCGTCGACGAGGATCCGCCGCATCAACCGGGCTGCCATCGCGAAGAAATGGGCGCGGTTCTGCCACTGAACCTGCTGGACGTCGATCAACCGCAGGTAGGCCTCGTTCACGAGCGCGGTTGCCTGGAGCGTATGACCGCGCCGCTCACCCTTCATGTACCGGACGGCGATGTGCCGCAGTTCGGCGTAGACCAGCGGCAGCAACGCGTCGAGCGCGTCGGGTTCGCCCCGGTTCCAGGCCAGGAGCAGCGCCGTCGGATTCGCACGTGGCTCGCGGATGGCTCGATTCTATGCTCCTTTTTCGGAGCCTTGCCCCTTTTTTGCAGCCGTTCCCGCCTCGTAGGGCAATATCCGGATTTGTGGTGCACCCTCATGAAAGGCGGATTCTTCGATGGTCATCGCGCTGGTGCTGGCCGTGGTCGTCGTTCTGGCGGTGGGTATGATGCTGCTCGTAAAGCGGCTTCATGGCGGCAAGATTCCAAGATTTTGAGCGTCCTGGAATCCGACCGCTGGTGATTGTGCACCTTTCCGCGCATCGATCCCGCCTTTCCAGACAGAAGGAAGAAGCAGCCTGGATGACTGAAATGCAAATGCGGCACGCGTCACCATGCCCTGTGCAACCAGCACGGCGCATGCGGACCGGCCGGGATGGCCTTGAGCCGTTGGGGCGCAGGGCAAGGGAGCGATATATGGGCGTCACGAGACAACGGCCATCCGCCAATCGACTGCGGCGGAGCATCTTCCTGCTGGTGGCGACCGCCTCGTTGCTGCTGCCTCGGATGGCGACGTCACAGGCGATAACGGGGGCGCTCATTGGCACCGTGAAGGACGCACAGGGCGGCATCCTTCCGGGTGCGGTCGTCCGCGTCACCTCAACGGCCCTGATCGGCGGCCCGCTCACGGTCACTGTCAGCGAGAAAGGGCAACTGCGTTACCCGGCGCTGCCCCCCGGGGCGTACATCCTCGACATCTCGCTTGAGGGATTTGCCAGCTATCACGAAGAAGACATCACCATCGGCGCCGGCGCGACCATCGAAAGAACCGCGGTCCTGAAACTCGCCGGCCTGGCGGAATCCGTCGTAGTCGAGGGAGCCGGTTCGCGCATCGAAGCGCGAGACCCGGGGTTCGGGACACGCTTCGGCCCTGAGGACCAGCGCGCCATCCCGACGCGACGAACGAGCATGTTCGACATCATCAGGGCCGCCCCAGGCATCTCGCCCACGTCGCCGTCAAGCGGCACCGCGACCACCGTGTCCGCATTCGGTTCCGGCACCAACGAGAACCAGTTTCTCTTCGACGGCACCAATTTCACCCGTCCGTGCACCGGCGTGGCGCGCGCCGAGCCGGGCATCGACTTCATTCAGGAAGTGCAAATCCAGTCCGTCGGGGCGTCCGCCGAGTACGGCAACATGCAGGGTGCCGTCATCAACGTCGTCACCCGACAGGGCAGCGCGCGGTTTCTGTATGACGCGTCCTACTATGCGCAGACGGCCGGCCTGACCGCCGAGCCCGTGACCCTCCAGTATCTCGGCTCCGGACAGGTGAAGAGCGGGTACCGGCGCGCCAGGTACCGGGACGCCACGACCAACGTCGGGGGCCCTGTCGTTCGCGACCGGCTGTGGTTCTTCACGGGCTACCAATATCTGCGCGACTACGACAGTCAGCCGGGCACCGATCCGGCACTCCCAAGAAGGTACGAACAGGACAAGCTGTTTGCGAAGCTCACGTGGAAGCTGACTCCGGCCGTGCAATTGGAGCAAAGCTTTCACGACGAGGTCGGGCTCAACCCCGATCGTCCGACGACCGTCACGCCGTTTGCAGCCCTCTCGCGGCGGCACATCTCGGTGCCGGCCATCACGTTCGGCCATCTGACGCACACGTTGTCGTCCAATACCGTCTGGGACGTGCGCATCGGACGGTTCGTCTACTCGCAAGACGACGAATCGAGCACCGGCAATCTGACCGCACCGAGCCGGTTCGACCGGGTAACGGGCGTGACGACGGGGGCTCCGGCGCGGTTCGGTTCGTTGACGATCATGCGCACGACCGCCAAGGCGACACTCAGCCACTTTCAGCCCGATCTGCTCGGCGCCGATCACCAGTGGAGGACGGGCGGACAGGTCGAACGGGGCGGGCACGAGTCGCGCGGCCGGATTCCGACCGGTGTGAGGTTCACCGACAGCAACGGACTGCCGTTTCAGGCGATCTCGAGTGATCCGTCCAACATCGGCGGCGTGTCCGTCACCGCGTCGGCGTTCGCCAGCGATGCCATCACGGTCGGCGATCGGTTGACCATCAATGCCGGCGTGCGGTTCGATCACAGCCGCGCCATCAGTCAGGACCTGTCTGCGGTCGATCTCCAGGGGCGCGAAACCGACCAAATCGTCCGCGGCCTGGGAACGCTCTACACCTGGAATATCGTGTCGCCACGCCTGGGTGTCACCATGAAGCTCAGTGCCGACGGCCGGACCGTGCTGCGGGCCAGCTACGGACGATTCAGCCAGGGCGTGCTGACAGGGGAACTGGAATCCTTCCACCCCGGTGCGACGTCGACGACGACGAAGACCTGGGATCCAGCGACCGGGGCTTACACCAGCAGGATCGTGGAGGTCAATCCCAAGACCAACTTGCTGCTCGATCCCAAGACGCGCGCGCCGCGCACCGACGAATACTCGATTGGCGTCGATCGCGAGCTCGGACGACGACTTGCCGTGGCCGCCGCCTACGTCCGCAAGGACGGTCGCCATTTCATCGGCTGGACGGACGTCGCCGGTCAATACCTCGAGGAAGCGCAAACGTTGGCGGACGGCCGCAGCCTGCAGGTGTTCCGGCTCGTCAACGCCCCGACCGCTCGCCGCTTTCTGTTGACCAACCCCGACGGCTACTCGACGGCCTACAACGGCCTGGTGCTGATCGCCGAAAAACGCCGGGCCCGTGGCTGGCAGGCGCTTGGCTCCTACACGCTGTCGAGAGTCTCCGGACTGTTGCCCTCCAGCGGGACCAACGCCGCCGGCGCGCAGCTCAGCACGGTGTCGCCCCCCAACCCCCTCACCTTCGGGCGCGATCCGAACGATCTCACCAACGCGATCGGCCGCTTGCCAAACGATCGCCCGCACATGTTCCGGCTGATGGGCAGCGTCGACGTGCCGCGGACCGGCTTCGTCTTGGCCGCCAACTTCCAGTACTTCAGCGGCAAGCCGTGGGCCGCCACGACGCAGGTCACGCTGCCGCAGGCCGATCAACGGATCCTGCTCGAGCCGCGCGGCTCGCGCCGGCTCTCGTCCCAGTCGCTGCTCGATCTGCGCCTGTCGAGGATGTTCGCGTTTGGCGGCGTGAACCGCGTCGAGCTGCTTCTGGACGTACTCAATGCGCTCAATGACACGGCCGAGGAAGGCCTCGCATCCGACAATCTGTTCAACCTGAACTTCGGCCAGCCGACCGTGTTCATGGACCCGCGACGCGCGATGGTCAGTGTCCGGTTGAACCTCGGTCGCTAATCCGCGGCTGGCCTCGCTGAATACCGCGCTCCAGTTCGGCGTACGGACTCTGCACCGCGCCACGCCGTCGAACAAGCCGGCCTTGTGACGCCCGTCGGCCCGATGAGGCTCACGATGGCGGCCAGGTCGCAAGCGGCGTGGCGCGCCAGTTCATGGCGATGTGCGAGACCAGCCGATGCTCGATGACATCCTGCAGGCCCTCCCGACCTCCCATCCCCTGGCGCCGTTTTCCTTCGCAGCGGCGCCAATCTCGTGTATTGTTTGTTGGCTCCCCGGTCGCTTCCGGCATGAATCGTCCTGTCCCCGCCCGGCATTCCCTCGGACGCCTCGCCTTTTTCTGCCTCTGTCTGACCGTCTTCAACGGCACAACCGCGCTGGCGCATACGCTGGGAGAGAACTACGTCTGGTTCAACTTCCGGGCGGACGCGATCGACGGCCGCTTCGAGATCCATTTCAAGGACCTCGAGACCAGGTTCGGGTTGAAGGTCCCTCAGGGCGGCGTCGACCAGCAGGCCGCCGCCGTGAGAGCGAATGCCGCGCTCGTCCAGGACTACATCCGCCAGCACTTCTCCATCGGACCTGAGGGCGGGCCTCCCTACGTTCTGGAGTTCACGACCGAGAACGTCATGCAGATCCCCCTCGGGTCGTTCGCGCAATATTATTTCCGCAGCACCACGGGTCCACTCCCCAACCGCCTCCGGGTCACTCACTCGATGCTCTACGAGAACGACCGCTTTCACCGCGGCCTGCTGCTCGTCGATCACAACGCGAAGACCGGGACGACCTACGGCGAGGAGTACGTCGCGATGGTGTTCGGCCCCGCCGCGCCGGAGCAAACGCTGGACCTCACGGCGGTGCCCTCCCTGATGGGGGGGCGGCGGATGATCTGGCAGGGGGTGCTCCACATCTGGATCGGGATCGACCACATCCTCTTCCTGATCGCGCTGATTCTGCCGACCGTGCTGGCGCTCAAGAACGGCTCGTGGACCGGCGTGGACGGGTTCCGCCGCGCGATCTGGAATGTGCTGAAGATCGTCACCGTCTTCACCGTCGCACACTCGTTCACCCTTCTGCTCGCCGCCCTCGGTTTCCTGAACGTGCCCTCACGCGTGGTCGAATCGATGATCGCGCTGTCGATTGTGCTGGTCGCGCTGAACAACATCATCGGGCGAATCAAGGAAGGATCGCTGCTCGTCGTGCTGTGCCTGGGCCTGTTCCATGGACTCGGATTCGCCGCCGTGATGGGCTATCTACCGGTCCGCATGGAATCGCTGCTCCGGGCGGTGGTTGGATTCAATGTCGGCGTCGAGCTCGGACAGATGGCCATCGTCGCCTCGATCTTTCCGATCCTGTTCCTGCTCAGGAAGCAGCCCTTCTACGTGCCTGTTGTCCTGAAGGGCGGCTCGGCGGTGCTTGCGCTCATCGCCAGCGCCTGGTTCATTCAGCGCGCGTTCGGATTGGGATGAGCGGGCCCGTCACGCGCATGCCGGACGCCACACGCATCGAACAGATCATCACGACCTTTATTGCGGAGGAGATCGCCGGGCGAGCGGCCGTCATCGATCCGGACGAGAACATCTTCACGAGCGGCCATGTTGACTCGGTCGGCATCATGCGCCTCATCGCGCACCTCGAAGCGGCGCTCGACGTCACGATTCCTCCGACTGAGCTCGTGCCGCAGAACTTCCGGACTGTCAGGGTGATGGCCGCCTATCTGGCGTCGCGGACCAGTTAGAACCGCCGCCCGCATAACTGGCGGCGAGCGCACGCCGATCGATCTTGCCGCTCCCGGTGCGCGGCAATGACGCCAGGACGTCGACGCGTCCGGGGACCGCATACGGAGGCAGCCGCTCTGCCGCACGGGCGCGAATGTTCTCCGGCTGCGGATGACACCCGGGGCGCAGGAGGACCGCCGCCACGATCTCGACCTGCCCGTCGTCCCGCCTGAATGAAATCACGGCCGCTTCGGCCACCTCGTCGCACGAGCCGACGACGTGCTCCACCTCGTCGAGCTCGACCCGGTAGCCGCGTATCTTGATCTGCCGATCCTGGCGTCCCAGAAACAGCAGATTGCCGTCTTCGCCCTCGCGGACCACGTCACCGGTGCGATAGAAACGCTGCCGGAAGCCTGGGAACGGCTCCTGATCGAAGAACGCGGCGCGGTTCAGATCCGGTCGGGCCCAGTAGCCAGTCATCATCGTCGGCGTCCGGATCAGGAGCTCGCCTGGCTCACCCGGCGCGACCGCCTGATCGTCTGCATCCACCACGAGTCCCTCGGCGTTGTCCCAGACCTTGCCGATCGGCACGGCGGACAGCGCTGTCGAGTCGACGTTCGGGACGTGATAGTAGGTGCACTGGTTCACCTCCGCCGGCCCGTAGACGTTCGAGAACCGGGCGTGCGGCCAGAGCGTCATCAGCGCGTGCAGGTATTTCGGGGCAAACGGTTCGCCACCGAACAGGACCCAGCGCAGCGATCGCGCGTCGCGGCGCTGGATGTCGCCGCCGCCGAGCAGCTGGATGAGAGCGAGCGGCACCGAGTACCAGAACGTGAGCCGCTCCCGCTCGATCAGCTCACCCAGACTCACCGGGAACATCGTGGTCTCTTCGGAGATGATCACGCTGGTGGCGCCGCATAACGGGCCGGTCAGGTACTCGAACGTGGACATGTCGAAGTGCAGGGGCGAGTGGTTGCCCAGGCGATCTTCGGCGCCGACATCGTAGGTGGCGGCGGACCGCGTCGCATAACTCAAGCCGCTCGAATGCGTGTGCATCAAGCCCTTCGGCGCACCGGTCGACCCCGAGGTGTACATGATGTACGCCAGATCCTGTTCGGTCACGCGGACGCTGGGCGGACGCGCATCGGCGGTCTCGACCTCAGGCCAGGTGATGCACCGGCAACCGGGGGCCGCCCCGCCGGCGCCGATCACGGTTCGCACGCCGGGCGTGCCCTCGACCAGCTCCATCGTGCGGCGGGCGCGCGACGCCCCCGTGATCAGATGGCGGAGACCGCAATCCTCGATGATGAACCGGATGCGCGGCAGCGGCGCGGCCGGGTCGATCGGCACGTAGGCGGCGCCCGCCTTCAGGATGCCGTACAGCGCGACCGGCAATTCGAGCGCCTTGTGCATATAGATGCCGACGCGGTCGCCCGGCCGCACGCCTTCCTCGATCAGCACGCTGGCAAGCTGGTCGGCGCGGCTCACCAGCTCGCGGTAGCTCAGTCCCGTCCCGTCGAAACGGAAGGCGTCGCGGTCTGGATCCCTCTCCGCGGAAGCCTCGATTGAGTGATGAAGCAGAAAACCCATTGGCCGCAGGTTCAGGACACCTGGAGGCCAAGGAGCCGCGCGATCAGGTTGCGCTGGATGTCGGAGGTGCCCGCGTAGATGACGCCACCGAGGGCATCGCGGAGGTCGCGCTCCACGCCTCGTTCGCTGAGATATCCCACACCGCCGTGCGTGCGCACGGCGTCGAGGCTCGAATCGACGAAACACTCGGACAGATAGAGCTTGGCGATCGCCGCCTCGAGCGCCGCCGGCTGCGACTGCGCCTTCATCCAGGCCAGCTTGTAGAGCAGCAACCGGGCCGTCTCGAGACGCACCTTCATGTCGGCGATGCGGTTGGAGACCGACTGGAAGCTGCCGATCGACCGCCCGAACTGCTCCCGCGTCCTGGCGTGAGCGACACAGTCGTCGAGCTGGCGGGCCATCGCGCCGACGTGGCTGGCGAGGATGAAGCTACGCTCCCATTCCATGGTGGAGTTGAACATGCTCAGTCCGACACCTTCGGCGCCGAGCCGGCAGGCCTCGGGAACGAGGCACCCCGAGAACTCGAACCCGCCCATCGGAATCGTGCGCAGACCGGCCTTGGAAAGCCGGGCAGTGGCCGTAAAGCCGGGCGTCCCCTTCTCGACGAGAAACGCCGAGATACCCCACTGACCGGCTGCCGGATCGGTCTTGGCGAAGACGAGCGCGAGATCCGCAACCGGCGCCATGCCGATGAGTGTTTTCCGACCATCGAGCACGTATCCGTCCGCGGTCTTGCGTGCCGTGGTCGCCATTCCCAACGCATCGGAACCAGCCCCCTCCTCGGTCACGGCGTCGGCGGCGAGGATCTCACCCGAACAGAGCCTGGGAAGGTACCGGTGCTTCTGCGCCTCGGAGCCGAAGGTGAGCAGCGGTTCCTGGATCGTCCACACCTGGGCGTTGACCGCAAGGGTCAGGCCGTTGTCCCGGCAGCCGTAGCCCAGCGCTTCCATCAGGAGGACGGCGGTCAGGATGTCGCGACCGCGGCCGCCGTACTGTTCCGGCACGTTCCAGCCCAGGAGCCCGAGCTGCGCGCACTTTTTCCAGTTGCCGGGGTCGAAGGTTTCGGTGCGATCTCGATCGGCAAGGTCCTGATTGAGCTCGGCCCGTGCGAACGCGACCACCCGTTCGCGCCAGGCCGCCTGCTCCGCTGTCGGTGAAAAATCCATCGGCCCTGACGTCCGACCAGCCTAGGGCCGGTTGGGGGTCGCCGCGCCGACCGGCGCGTGAGAAGGCCGGGCCAGCGGCGGCACCAGCGAATACGGGTCCTTGGGATCGGGAGACAGACACTCGAACTCGACCAGCCGGCCGACGCCGACCTCGCGGGCGTAGTCGAGCATCATCGACGCCGCGACGTGATCCTCCAGCGCCCAGCCGGTCGAATCGAACACGGTGGGAATCGCCTTCGCGTACGCGTAGGCGGCTTCGTTCTGGATGAGTGTCCTCAGGTCGGGACCGATGCCGCGGCCTTGCAGTTGCTGACAGTCGCCCTCCGCGATCGCCTGCTCGTGAAAGTCCGGGCACACCAGGCTGCGCTGAAGCAGCTCGAGGGGCACCTCGAATTTCCCTTGGAAATCCGAACCCACCGCATTCACATGCAGGTGCGGCTTATTGTCGAAGTCGGCGAAGATCGGCCCGCCCCCGGGCGCCGACGATGTGCACGTGCAGAGGATATCCGAGGCCCTGAGCAGATCGGGGACCGATTCGGGCGCGACGATCTCGACCGGCACGTCCAGAAACCTGATCCGATCCGGCAGCGTGCCAGCGACCTCGTCGTCGATGTCGTGGACGATGATCCGTTCGATGGTGAAGAGGCGGGACAGCGCGTGCAGCTGCGTCACCGCCTGGGCTCCGCAGCCGATCACGCCGACGGTCCTGCTCTCCGCCAGGGCCAGGACGCGACTGGCCACCGCCGAGGCGGCGCCGGTCCGCACGGCCGTAATGAACGTCCCGTCGAGGAGCCCCTGCAGGTGGCCGCTGTTGGAATCGAAGACGCAGATCGTGGACACCACGCTGGGCACCCCACGGCGCGCCGGGTTGGCCGGATGATACCCGACCAGCTTCACGGTCGTTCCCTGCGCACCGAGATGCGCGGGCATCCATTCAAGCAGCCCCCATTCCGGCTTCTCGTAGTACACGCCGCTGCGCGGCGGCACCTGCGAGGACGCGGGATCGAACACACGGATCGCCGCGGTGAGCCGCGCGATCAGGTCATCCATGAGGGCGTCGATGCCGACGCGACCGACGATGGCGCGAATATCTGCTGACTCGAGAAAGAGGGAACGATGATCCATCGGACTGGGCACCGGCACGCCAAACGGGAACCCGATCTTGCGGCGCCCGGGGGGTTCAATCTATAGTCGCGAACTCGCGATTCTTATGAATCTCTGAGAAAATTGCAAACGCCCGGTCGAACTCCCCGATCGGGCCCCTGATATGACTGCCGATTCCCGGCTCTCGACGAGTCAGACGCAAATCTGGATTGGGCAGACGCTCCACCCAGACAGCCCTTTGTACAACATGGCGTTCGCCTTCGTGCTCGAAGGCGAAATCGACACCGCTGCCTTCGCCAGCGCCTGGCGCCGGGTCGTCGACCGCAGCGACGCGCTGCGCACCTCGGTCAATCAGCGCGCCGGCCTCGTCCACGTCCGCGACGCCGGTGGATGTGAGACCCGATTCCTCGACTTCTCGGCGCGCGCCGATGCCGAGCATGAATTCCGCGCCTGGGCCGTCGAGCGCTGCGCGCGACCTCTGCCGCTCGACGGCGAGCTCGTTGACAGTGTCATCGTCAAGCTCGCGGCCGGCCGCTACGGCTGGTACCTCAATCAGCACCACATCGTCACCGATGCCTCGTCGACGGTCCAGCTCTTTCGCCGGGTCGCGGCCGAGTATGCGGAGGCGAAGAAGGGGGGCGGGCGCGACGAGGCCGACACAGGAACGCTGGAGCCGTACTATCCGACGGTCCGGGCGCTCGCCTCCTATCCCAACCCACGCGTGCGCGAGGCCGCCGCGAGTCATTGGGCGAGCCGGCGTCAGCACGGCGACCGGATCGCACCGTTCTACGGCCGGCACGGCACGACGGCGTCAACGCGCAGCGAGCGATTGACCCTCAGGCTGGACGAGGCCACGACCCGCCGGCTCGAAGCGGTCGGGGCCGGGGAGGGGTTCCTCAGTCTCACGGCCGACATCTCGATGTTCGCCGTGTTCGCCACGCTGCTGACGAGTTGGTTGCACCGAACCACCGGCACCACGCAGCTCGGCTTCGACGCGCCGGCGCACAACCGGCCAACCCCGGCGGCGAAGCGCTCGCTTGGCCTCTTCATCGAAATGTTTCCGTTCGCGGTCGCCGTCGAGCCGGGAGAGTCGTTCCGATCGCTTGGCCGGAAATGCCTGGCGGAGACGCAGCAGTTCCTCCGCTTTGCCCTGCCCGGTACCAGCTCGTCGCCTGGCGCCACGCCCAGCAACGTCGTGCTCAACTTCTTCTCGGGCCGTCTCGGCGGATTTGCCGGCCTGCCGGTCGTGTCGGAGTGGGTCCACTCCGGCCATGCCGACAGCGTCCACGCGCTGCGACTCCAGATCCACGACTACGACGGATCGGGCTGCTACACCCTGCATTTCGATTGCAACGAGGAGGTGTTTCCGGCGCCGCTGCGGCGCCGGGCCGTCGACCATTTCAGCGCGCTGCTGCACGCCTTCCTGCACGATCCGGACACACCCATCGGATCGGTGGACATCCTCACCGGGGAGGAGCGGGAGGCCTTGTTGGTCCATTTCAACGACCCCGCCTCGGCGGCGCCTCCAGAGCAGCCCGTGACCGTGTGGTTCGACCGCCAGGCGATCGAATCGCCGGAGCGAATCGCCCTGCGGGAAGGCCGGCGCCAGGTCACCTTTGCGGAACTGCGTCGCCGGGCCGACACCGCCGCCGCCCGGCTCGTGGAAATCGGCGTGATGCCCGGTGAGCCCGTCGCGATCTGCATGAAGCGCTCGATCGAGGTGGTGGTGGCGATCCTCGCGGTCCTCAAGGCCAGGGGCGCGTATGTCCCCATCGATCCAACTTACCCGGCCGCGCGGATCCGCCTCATCCTCGACGATTGCGGGACGATGCGCGTGCTCGCGAGCGAGGCGACGGCTCCCTTGTTCGCGGACTCCGTACGCCGGGTCCTTCGCGTCGACGAGCTCATGGACAACACCCCCCCGGCGGGCGGCCCGCCGGCGCGCCTCGACGACGCACGCCTCCACGACCTCGCCTACATCATCTACACGTCGGGGTCGACCGGACGGCCGAAAGGGGTGGCCGTCGAACATCTGGGGTTGGCCGAATACCTCGGCTGGGCCGCGCGCCAGTACGTGCGCGGCGATCGGCTCACCTTTCCGCTCTTCACCTCGCTCTCCTTCGACCTGACGATCACCAGCCTGTTTCTTCCACTCATCAGCGGAGGCACGCTCATCCTCTATGGCGAGACGGACGGTCCAGTCGACGCCGCCCTGATGGACGTGGTCGACGAGAACCAGTCCGATTTCATCAAGCTGACGCCGGCTCACCTGTCCCTGCTGGCGCGGATGGACCTCACGAGCTCCCGGATCCGCCGGATGGTTGTCGGCGGCGAGAACTTGAAGACCTCGGTGGCGGCCGCGGTCACCGCCCGGTTCGGCGCGCCGGTCGAGATCTATAACGAGTACGGACCGACCGAAGCCATCGTCGGCTGCGTGATGCACCGATACGATCCGGCCACCGACACCGGCCCGAGCGTGCCGATCGGACGCCCCGCCGATCATGTCAGCGTGTATGTCCTCAACCAAGCGCTGGTGCCCGTTCCTGAAGGGGTGCCGGGTGAGTTGTGCGCCGCGCGGGCCGGACTGGCCCGCGGATACCACCGTCAGCAGGCCGCCACGGAACACGCGTTCGTCAGCGATCCCTTTCATCGGAGCGATCGGTTGTACCGCACCGGCGACCTGGTGCGCTTTACGCGACCGGGCACGCTCGAGTACTTGGGACGGATCGATTCCCAGCTGAAGATATCCGGATTCCGGGTCGAGCCGGGCGAGATCGAAGCCGCGCTGCTCGCGCACGAGGCGATTCGGGAATGCGTGGTGACGTTCCGCCGCACGGCGTCTGCACGGGTGGTGGACGCCAGCTACTGCGAACGCTGCGGGATTCCGTCGAACGTTCCCGACGTCGTCCTCGACGGGCAAGGCGTCTGCAGCCTGTGCCGCTCGTTCGAGTCGGTCGAAAATCGCGCCAGGGCGTACTTCGGGACCATGGCGGACCTGGCCGCTATCTTTCGCCAGTCGGCCGCCGGGCGTGACGCGCCGTACGACTGCATGATGCTGCTGAGCGGCGGCAAGGACAGCACCTACGCGCTGTGCCGGCTGGTTGAGATGGGACTGCGTGTCTACGCCTTTTCGTTCGACAACGGCTACATCTCCGAAGACGCCAAGGAGAACGTTCGCCGGGTCGTGGCCGCGCTCGGCGTCGAGCACGAGTTCGCCACCACCCCCGCGATGAACGCGATCTTCCGCGACAGCCTGATGCGCTTCAGTAACGTCTGCAACGGGTGCTTCAAGACCATCTACACCCTGGGGATGACCCGCGCCCGCGACCTGGGCATCCCGATCATCGTGACCGGCCTCTCGCGTGGACAGTTGTTCGAGACGCGCCTGACGGCCAGCCTCTTTCGGGACGGCTGGCGCAGCGCCGCGGAGGTGGACGCCGCCGTCCTCGCCGCGCGACGCGCCTACCACCGCCTGGACGATCAGGTGTCGCGTTCGCTGGACGTGTCGATATTCGACGACGATGCGGTGTTCGAAGAAATCCGCTTCGTTGACTTCTACCGCTACTGCGATGCGAACCTGGACCAGATCCTTTCCTATTTGCGGACCGCAGTTCCCTGGTTGCGCCCCTCCGACACCGGGCGATCGACCAACTGCCTGATCAACGACGTCGGCATCTACATCCACCAGAAGGAGCGCGGCCATCACAACTATGCGCTTCCCTACAGCTGGGACGTGCGCCTGGGACTCAAGACGCGCGGCGCAGCCATGGCTGAATTGCGCGACGAAATCGACATCGGCCGGGTCCGCAGGATTCTGGCGGACATTGGCTATGATGAAGACCGCTTGAGCGTCGGTTCGACCCCGGAGACCCTCGCGGCCTTTTTCGTCGCGTCGCGGGACATTCCCGATCTGGAGCTGCGGCGCCATCTGGCGGCGACGCTTCCCCGCCCGCTCATCCCGCAACGCTTCATACGCGTCGACGCGATGCCGCTGACGCCGAACGGCAAGGTGGACCGCGCCCGGCTGGTGGCACCAGACGCGGCCGCACCGCACGGCACCGGCGATGATGCGGTGCTCGAGGGCGCTGCCCAGCAGCGGATCGCGATGATCTGGCAGGAGGTGCTGCACATCGGCGCTGTCGGCGCCAGGACCAGTTTCTTCGAGCTTGGCGGCACGTCGCTTGCCGCGATGGAGGTCATGCTCCGCATCTGCGATGAGTTCGAGGTCGACCTGCCCCTCCAGACACTGTTTCAGCGTCAGACCATCCAGCAACTTGCGCGTGCGGTCGAAGACATCATCGCGCAGGAGATTGCCGACCTCAGCGACGACGAGGCCGAGAGACTGGCCGCCGATCCCAACGCCCGCCCATGAGCCCGAACCCGCCCCCCGGTCGGCAGGACGCCGGCCCTTCCGACGCCAGGCGGGAGCTGCTCGCGGCGCGCCTGCAGGGGAAGATCGGTGCCGCGCGACCCTCACTCGATGGGATTGCCCGGCGTGAACGTCCGCCTCGACATCGCGCCTCCCTCGGTCAGGAATGGATTTACCTCGCCCAGCAGTCCAGTCCGACCTCCCCGAGCTTCAACGTCACGAGCAGCTTTCGCGTCTCTGGCAATCTGGACGTCGAACGGCTCGAAGACTGCGTGAACCAGGTGGTCGCTCGCCACGAGCCGCTGCGCAGCAACTTCCGGCGGCAGGACGGCGGTGTCCAGGCGATCGTCCAGGACACCCCCGCCATTCGCATTCATCGGCATCGGTGCGAGGACGACGAGGTTGAACGGAAGGCGGAGGGGCTGGTGCGGCGGCCGTTCGATCTGGAGAACGAGCCGCTGCTCCGCCTGTACTACCTCGACACCGGCGGGGGACACGGTCTGCTCACGCTGGTCGTTCACGACATCGTGTTCGACAAGTGGTCGCTCGGCCTGTTCTGGAAGGAGGTTGCCGTCCTCTACCGTGCCGCTGGCGAGGGCTCGCCTGCGGCGCTTGGCGAGCTGCCGATCCGGCACGCGGACTTCGCCGACTGGCAGCGGGAGTGGCTGGACTCAGGCCGCATCGACGGACAACTGACGTTCTGGAAACGGGCACTGGATGGACTGCCCGGCCCCATCCCGCTGCCGACAGACAAACCGTATCCGGCCGAGCTCACCGACGCGGGTCGCCTCGAACGGTGGCGGCTGAGTCCGGCGGTCACGCGCAGTCTCAAGGCACTCGCCGCTGCCGAGAAGGTCTCCCTGTTCACGCTCCTGCTGAGCACCTTCCACATCCTCCTTTACCGCTACACGGGTGTGGATGACGTCGTGGTGGGATCCCCGGTCGCGAATCGTCGGCGCAGGGAAACGGTGGATCTGATCGGCTTCTTCCTCACCACCGTCGTCGTGCGCGCCATGCTGCGAGCCGATCTCACTGCGCGCGATGCGATCCGGCAGGTTGGCGGCGCCGTTGCCGGGGCCATCGAGAACCAGGATCTCCCCTTCGATCGCGTCGTCCGGGCGGTCGCACCGCCGCGAGTGCCCGGCCGTCACCCGCTGTTCCAGGTGATGTTCGTGTATCAGCGCGAGGCCGAGGCCGCACCGGCGCTCAACCTTGGCGAGGTGAATCTCAGGCATGTGTACATCGAGACGGGGACGTCGAAGTTCGACCTCACGCTCTTCGCGGCGGAATCGGGCGAGGGGATGGAGACCATCCTGGAGTACCGGACGGATCTGTTCGAGCCGGACACCATCCAACGGCTGCTGCGTCATTATGAGCAGCTGCTCGAGAGCATCGCTCGCGATCCCGATCAGCCGGTCTCTGAACTGGAGATGCTCACCGTCGATGAGCGGCGTCAGCTGTTCGGCGCCTGGCAGGGTGAGACGTTCCCGCTGGCCGGCGTGCCCGGCCTGATCGCGCAGATCCAGCAGCACGCCGCGAAGAACCCCGATGCGCCGGCCGTGATCAGCGCCAGCGGCAACCTGACCTATCGTCAGCTCGACGAGGCCAGCGAGGGGATTGCGCGGCAGCTGGTCAGCCTCGGTGCCGGTAGCGGGCGGCCGGTCGCGCACTTTGCCCGACGGACCCCTGGGTCGATCGCCGGGATCATCGGCATCCTGAAGGCCGGCGCAGCTTACGTACCCATCGATCCCGAGTATCCGGCCGACCGGCGTCGTTTCATCATCCGCCACACCGCCATCGAGACGGCGGTCACCACGTCGGCTCTGCGCCCTGAAATCTCAGCCCTTGTCGCGCAGACGGTGCTGCTCGATCAGGCCGGCCCATCGCCTGCCGTCGATGGCGCCGTGGCGCTGTTGCCGCCGGACGAGCAACAGGCCGCCTACGTCATCTACACGTCGGGTTCGACCGGCGATCCCAAGGGCGTGGTCGTGTCGCACCGCAATCTCCTGCACTCGACGGAGGCTCGAGGCCGCTACTACGCGACGGCGCCGCACCGATTGCTGCTCACCCCGAGCTTCGCGTTCGACAGCTCCGTCGCCGGCATTTTCTGGACGTTGAGTCAGGGTGGAGCGCTGGTGCTGGCCGATGCGGACGACCAGCGCGATCCGGCACGACTGCGCGGTCTCATCCGGACCCACGAGGTTTCGGACCTGCTGTGCATTCCGACGCTCTACCGCGAGATTCTTGCCGGAACCCCGACCGAGCTCCGGTCGTTGACGAGGGTCATCGTCGCGGGGGAATCCTGCCCGTCCGACCTCGTCGCGCTGCACCGTCAACGCCTGGTCGGAACCGCGCTGTTCAACGAGTACGGCCCGACTGAAGTGACCGTCTGGGCGACGGTTCATACCTGCCGCCCTGAGGACGGATTCGCCGGGCGGCCCGTGCCGATCGGGCGTCCCATTGCCAACAGCCAGGCCTATGTCCTCGACGCCCATGGGCAGGCCCTCCCGGTTGGCATTGCCGGAGAATTGTGGCTGGCCGGCGAAGGCGTGGCGCAGGGCTACTTCGGACGCGACGAGCTGACGCGCGAGCGATTCGTCGATCGCGTGGTGCCCGGAGCCGGCATGCGGCGGTTGTACCGCAGCGGTGACATGGCGCGGTGGCGGCGCGACGGATTGCTCGATTTCCTGGGGCGCAACGACGACCAGATCAAGCTGCGCGGCTTTCGGATCGAACCGGGAGAAATCGAATCGGTGCTCGAGCAGCATCCAGGAATCCTGCGTGCGGTCGTCGTGGCGGTGCCGGCAGATTCGCGATCTGGGACCGAGGCCATCGGGGTCGAGGTGCTTGCCGATCTGATTCGCGAGGTGCCGCATAACGAGCTCGACGCTGCCCTGACCGCGGTCGAATCGCTCTCGGCTGCCGCGGTGGACATGGCGCTCGGCGTCGGCGCCGAGGCGGCGTCGTCACGACCCGAGCGCACGGTCAGTCGCGACCGCTTCCGCGTCGAGCTGCACACCGCCGCGTCCGGCTTCATCGCGCCGCCGCGTGAGACCCAGCGGAACTGGCTGCTCGGCCGGGCCATGGCGGAGTTCGCTGACGATCTCGAGCACCTCGACGCGGTGGCGCCCTCGTTCGTCCGCGGCTTCGAACACCAGCTCGGGCAGGACCTGCGGGACATCAGCCAGGCGGTCCTCACCGACCAGGAGATCATGGAGGACTGGCAGACTCCAGTGATGAAGGCGATGGCACGCCACGTCGCCACCGGGCACGGCGACGTGCTCGAGATCGGCTTCGGCCGCGGCGTGTCGGCCGAGTTCATCCAGCAGTTCGGCGTCCGGTCGCACACCATCGTCGAATCGAACGACCACAGCGTGAGCCATCACTTCAGGCCGTGGCGCGAGCGCCGCCCCGACCACGACATCCGGCTGTTTCACGCGCGATGGCAGGACATCGAGAGTCAGCTGGGGCTCTTCGACGGCATCTTCTTTCACGCCTTTCCGATGAACGAGCGCGAGTTCGACGAGTATGTGCTGCGGAGTGTGACCTTCGCCGAACATGGGTTCGGGGCGATGGCCGCTCACCTGAAGGATGGTGGCGTGTTCACCTATCTGACCACCGAGATCGACTCGCTCGGCCGCGGCCACCAGCGTCGTCTCCTGCAGCATTTCCGCGAGGTGGTGCTGCACGTGGAAAAGGTGCGCGTACCCGAGGACACGCGGGACACCTGGTGGGCCGACTCGATGGTCGTGGTGAAGGCGGTGAAGTGAGCGACCACGACGCGAGCACCACGATGGGGGTCCAGGACCGGCTCGAGCGATTGACGCCGGCGCAGCGCGCACTTCTGGCGCGCCGCCTGAACCTGACGCCCCGGCGGCGCTCCGGCCCCCCGTTGGCTGACGCGCACAAGCGTTTGGTGGCATATTACGTGGCGCCGCCCACGGAGACGTCACTCGCGGCTGAGGAACTGCGCCGCTTCGTGTCCGGGCGGCTCCCCGCCTTCATGGTCCCGTCCAGCTTTGTGGCGCTCGACGCACTGCCCCTGCTGCCGAATGGAAAAGTCGATCGAGCCGCGCTGTCCGTCATGCGGAGGGCACCGGCGCGCACGCCGGACGAACCATCGGCCAACGTGCTCGAAGCTCAGCTGATGAGGATCTGGGACGACCTCATCGACGTGCGGGACATCGGCCCCGACGACAACTTTTTTGAGCTCGGCGGCCATTCACTGCTGGTGCCGCGGCTGATGGACATCGTCCAGCGCGACTTCGGCATCACGCTGCCGCTTGGTGTCCTGTTCCAGGCGCCGACCGTGCGGCAGCTGGCCGAAATCATCCGCGCCCGCAACCCCAACCAGTCCTGGCGCTCGCTTGTCGCCATCCGGGAAGGTGGTCGAAGGCCGCCACTCTACATGGTGCACGGCCTGGGTGGGGAGATTGGATATTTCTACAATCTCGCCGGCTACCTTCATCCCGATCAACCGGTCTACGGACTGCAAGCGCCTGCCGAACCATTCTCCGAGCTCGAGCCGATGGCGACACGCTATCTCGAGGAGGTCCGCGCTCACCAACCGCACGGGCCGTACATGCTCGGCGGCTACTGCGTCGGCGGATGCGTGGCCTACGAGATGGCGCGGCAGCTCGTCGAGGCGGGAGAATCGGTCCGGCTGCTGGCGATCATCGACGCCGCGACGCCGGGCACGAAGGCGGTCGTGCCACCGATCAGTCGCCGCCTGCAGCGCTGGACGTCAAAAACCCCGCGAGAGCTTGTCGCGGCGGTGAAGGCTCGCGCCGCCGCAACCGCCAGGTGGCTGGCTGGCGAGCGCAGCGACGTCGTGGATGTGGGCGACGTGCCGCGGTGGTATGGCGTCCCTCGCCCCTTCCGCGAGATCGCCACGAAGCATTTCCAGGCGGCTCGCACCTGGATTCCCCGTCCCTACCACGGCGACGCCTGGCTGTTTCGCAGCGAGAACGACGAACTCGCCAAGGACCTGGGCTGGCGCCCGCTGGTGCAGGGACGGCTCGAGATCGAGATGTTGCGGGGAGCGCACGCGGACGTGCTCAAGGAACCACACCTCGAGGGCACGGCGCGACAGCTGTCTGCCGTCGTCGACGCGATCGCCGCCGCGGACCAATGACGCGGATGCTGCTCCGCATCGCGCCGTGGTTCACGGAACCAGACGAAGAGGCCGGCGCGCCGGGCCGCACTTCCGGCGCGGTCACCGTCGCGCGTGTCGTCACGCGTACGACATCGCTCGTGCTGGCGTTCATGGTGCTGCAGCGAATCATTCTGCGGCTCTGCCGACCGTCCGAGGAGACGGCCTCTCACGCGTCGATTCTGATCGAGGGTTTGCGGCAGAACGGCAGCGTCGCGGTGGCCGTGATCGTCGGCGTCGCGGTCCTGCTGGTCGCTGTCCCACGACTCCGACAGGGCTGGACGCAGTTCGATGGCGGCGCGCGCCTGCGCTGGTTCGTCGGGACGATCGCCGCGATCCTGGCGTGGGCAGGCTCGGCATACGCGTTCAACGCCTGGTACGGTCAGCCGCATCTGGCCGACCGCGCCGCCCTGATTGTGCTCGCGGGTCTGGTGTGGTGGCGGCCGGCGTTCGCCCTGCCCTTTGCGGCCGCATTCTGGGCCATCATCTGGCAGTTCAACTATCCCGCGCTCGGCTTTCAGACCCTCGAAGCAGAGTTCAGGCCCGTCGTCAATACCCTGACGCTGTTCTCCGCCGCGGTGCTGATCCGCGCGGTATTCGGTGGCCGGAGAATGGATGGCTTTCTGTTCCTGGCGCTGTGCCTGGTCGCCGCAAACTTCTGGATCCCGGGCGCCGGAAAGCTGCGCATCGGCTGGGTGACGCACGGCCACATGGACTTCCTGATTCCGAACGCGTACACGCACGGCTGGCTCGCCTTCCTCGAGCCTCAGTCGATTGCGCGGGCGGCCCGGGCGATGGCCGCTCTCGACTGGCCGTTGCGCGTCGGCACTCTGGCGGTGGAATGCGGCGCGCTCCTGCTGTTCATCGACACTCGTGCAGCGAAGGGCTTCCTGATCCTCTTCACGTTGCTGCTCGGCATGTTCTTCCTGACGATCGGCTATCTGTTCTGGAAGTGGATCGTGCTCCAGATTGCGCTCTGGATTCTCCTGTTCCATCCGCGCGATGACGCCGCCACCGCCTGGCGCCGGCACCTCTTCACCAGAGAGCGATTCGCCGTGTCGCTCGTCGTGATCGGTATGGCGCAGGTGTGGTTCGAGCCGGCTCGCCTGGCATGGTTCGACACACCACTCGCCAGCATGCTGCGGTATGAAGCGGTCGGTCCGAGCGGCGCCGTCTACGATCTGCCGCCAGGCTTCTTCGCGCCATACGAAAGCCACGTCGCGATGGCGCGCTTCGTCACGGCGCTGACGCCGGGCCCGGTCCTCACCGATTCGTACGGCGTCACGGGCGACCGGACGATCGCCAATGCCCTCCTCGGAGCGCGGTCTCCAGAGGACGTTCTCCGCCTCGAACACGCCGGGAGTCGCGGCGCGAACGGCGTCGAACTGGAGTTTGCGCGGCGCTTCGACGAGTTCGTTCGACGGACGGCGACGGCATCCAATCGGCGCCTCGCCGCGGGGCCGCATCGCGGCCGGCTGCTGAGGTTGTTCTCCCCGCTGCCGTTTCTCTGGACGTTTCAGCGGGGAGCGCCCTATCGCGGCAGCGAACCGATTGCCTGCGTCCGGGTGGTCAGGGTCTCTTCGTTCTTCGACGGGAGAACCTACGACCTGTTCAGACGGGAAATGCTGCGGACGATCCGGGTCCAGGACGAGATGGCCCGGCCCAAGCAGTGACGGGGCCATGACCGGGGCCACGACCCGCGCGCCACGCGGCCGTGGTGTCGCGGCGGCTTCGCCTGGAGTGCCTCGGTCTATCGCGACACCGGCCTCTTCGCGAGCTTGCGTTGCAGTGACCGTCGATGAATGTTCAAGACTCGAGCGGCTTGCGAGACGTTGCCGCCGCAGTCCGCCAGGATCCGTTGAATGTGCTCCCATTCGACGCGAGCGAGCGATGGGGCGAGCGTGTCGTCCGCCGGCTGGGTACCGTCGAATGCCGCCACGATCTGATCGGCGTTGGCGGGCTTCGTCAAGTAGCTGGCGGCGCCGAGCTTCATGCTTTCCACCGCGGTCGCGATGCTGCCGTACCCGGTCAACACGACGACGACGGTGGACGAATCGAGCGCTTTGAGATCCCGCACCACTGACAGGCCGGATTCGCCGGGCAGTCGGAGATCGACGAGCGCGAGTTCAGGGCTCTCCTCGCGGGCTGCGGCTATCGCTGACGGGTAGTCGGCCACGCCGGCGGCCTCATACCCGCGGTCGCGCATCGCCCGAACCAACCGTTCGCGAAACGCTGTGTCATCGTCGACGATCAACAGTGAGCGTCCATCGGTCATGTCAGCAGCGGCGCCTCGCCCGCCAAACCAGGAACCTCCAGGATGGCCGTCGTGCCCTCGCTGCCCTGGAACTCAAGGCTACCACCCGAGCGTTCCGCAAACGTCCGAACCAGGAAGAGACCCAGCCCGAGCCCTCGACCTGGAGCCTTCGTCGTGTAAAAAGGCTCGCCGGCGCGACGCCTCGCGTCGGGTGACATCCCGGTCCCTCGATCCTGCACTTCAACCCGCACCATCGCACCACGAATACCGAAGCGAAGGGCGACGCCGTCGGCATCGCCACTGGCATCGAAGGCATTCCCCAGCAGCGACGAAATCGCCTGCACCATCTCGGCGCCGGTTGCGGCCGGATTGGGTGTCGCCGGCTCGATGTCGATCGTCAGCCGCTGACGCCGGGCGCTGATCAATCGCTCCTGCACGAGGTGCGCGATCGCGAGCGGCGTCATCGGCTCGAGCGTGGTCGGCAGGCCAGTGCCGGCGCGCCCGCTCATGCCGTCAAGGATCGACTGGCAACGATCGAGTTCCGACCGAATCAAGCTGGCATCGTCCCTGAGCGCCGTTCCAATCGCGGCTGGCTCGGTCACCCGGGCGGCATTGCGCTCGAGTTCACCGGCGGCGATCGCGATCGTCCCGAGCGGGGTAGATAGTTCATGGGCGGATCCCGCCGCGAGAGTTGTCAATGACGCCAGCCGCTCGCTTCGTTCGGCCCGTTCTCGCGCTTCGTCGAGTTGCGCCTGTCGCTGCCCGAGCACCCGCCGTGCGCGAGTGACGTAGTGCGCAACAAGCTCCGCAATCCCGGCGCCCGAGAACCACATCGTGAAGAGATGCGTCGGAAAGTCGTTCAGTCGATGGTGTTCCAGCAATTCGGCCCGCACATGATCGACCACGAGCCAGCCGAAGCCAACGGCGGACGCCACGCCGATGACGGCTGCCCAGGTTGGAGAGATCGCGACAGCGCCCACCCAGATGTACACGCCGTACATCACGATGAACGGGTTGAACGGTCCCCCCGTGATATCGACCAATCCGGTGAGCAACGCAGCGTCGGCCGCGAGGGCCAGGCCAACGAGTGCCGATGGTGGGATTTCACCGCGGCGGGAAGCCAGCACGACGACGGTGCGACAGATTGCCGCAGCCAATCCGAGCCGCCCGACCTCGCGTAGAGAGAGATCGAGGTGCGGGAACAGCCACAGGACCGCAAGCAGCACCCACAACACGAAGCACGTCGCCCACCGCACGGGCTGCAGCCATGCGACATCATGCCGCACCTCGAATGGGATCGTGCTCATTTAGACTCGACTGCCGGCCCAGTACCCATGACGTACATCAGGATACCAACGATTCTCTCGGCGTTTCTCTTGTGCCTTGGCGTCAACGCATCCGCGCAATCGACGGGTCGTGTCAGCGGTCGCGTGCTCGATCAAACCGGCGCGGTGCTCCCGGGCGTGGCGGTCGATCTGGTGGTCAATTCCCGCGAGCTGACGGCGGTGACCGACGATGCCGGAGCGTACCGTTTCGATACGGTTCCACTGGGCAGCGCCGAACTCACGTTCCGCCTCCTGAACTTCAGCGTGCTGCGAAAGTCGGTCGCCGTCACCAACGGTGCGCCGGCGATCGTCGACGCGGAGTTGACGCTTTCGCTCAGTGCGGACGTCATCGTGACCGGCACGCGGACGTTTCGGAACGTCGCTGATGTCGAGGACCCGGCAGCAAACCTCGTCGGCATCGCCTCGTCGGCGAGCCAGGGCGCCGTGACAGCCGCGCAGATCGACCAACGTCCAATCATGCGCGCGGGTGAAGTCCTGGAGACCGTGCCAGGCCTCATCGTGAGCCAGCACAGTGGCGAGGGGAAGGCGAATCAATACTACCTGCGGGGCTTCAACCTCGATCACGGAACGGACTTCTCGACGACCGTCGCCGGCGTTCCGGTCAACACCCCGACCGGCGCTCACGCCCACGGCTATTCGGACGTCAGCTTTCTCATTCCCGAGCTCGTGAGCGGCGTGCAATTCAAGAAGGGACCGTACTTCGCCGACGAGGGCGATTTTTCGGCCGCCGGTGCGGCCAGTATCAACTACGTCAATCAGCTCGACCGTTCCATCTTCCGCGCCAGCGGAGGAAATGACGGATGGGGGCGGCTCTTCGGTGCCGCGTCGCCGCGCGTGGGCGGAGGGTATCTGCTTGGCGCGCTCGAAGTAAACCACAACGACGGACCGTGGATCCGACCGGACGACTACCGCAAGATCAATGGCGTTCTGCGGTACAGCCGCGGAGACAATCGGCACGGGTTCACGCTGACCGGCATGGGCTATTGGGCCGACTGGGATTCGACCGATCAGGTCCCGCAGCGTGCCCTCACCGACGGTCGGATTCCGCGATTCGGTCTGATCGATGCCAGCGATGGCGGGACGGCGAACCGCCAGAGCTTTACCGCCGAGTATCAACACTCCAATGGGCCGTCGTCGCTCCGCGCCACCGGCTTTCTGCTGCGCAACAGCCTGAACCTGTTCTCGAATTTCACCTACTTCCTCGATGATCCGGAGCATGGCGATCAATTCGAACAGGCCGAGCGCCGCGTCGCCACCGGCGGCCGGGTCACCTACCGGCGGCTGGGTCATGTCTTCGATCGGCACACCGAGAGCGCGCTCGGCGTGCAGGTGCGGAGAGATTGGCTCGACCCGGTCGGCCTCTATCGCACGGAAGACCGTCTGCGGCTGTTGGCGACGCGTGAGGACGAGGTCGGTCAGACGATGGCGGCCGTCTATGCCCAGACCGAGATCGAGTGGACGCGAACCTTTCGCACCACGTTCGGGCTGCGCGCCGACCGCTACCAATTCGCTGTGACCTCGGACAACCCACTGAATTCGGGCGCCGGCTCTGACGGCCTCGTCAGTCCCAAGTTCGGCGCCGTCTTCGGACCGTGGCATGGTACCGAGGTCTACGTGAACGCGGGCACCGGCTTTCACAGTAACGACGCACGTGGCGCCGTGACCACCGTCGATCCCGTGAGCGGCGACCCCGTCGACCGTGTGACACCGCTCGTGCGCGCGAAGGGGGCGGAGATCGGTCTGCGGACAGTTCGCGTTCGCGGTCTACAGTCGACCGTCGCGTTGTGGTACCTGGGTATCGACTCTGAACTGTTGTTTGTCGGCGACGCCGGGACGACAGAACCAGGACGGCCAAGCCGACGCGTGGGGATCGAGTGGACGAACTACGCGCGGCTTGCCCCGTGGATCACCGTCGACGGTGACCTGGCATTGACAAACGCCCGGTCCACGGACAGTGATCCGGCAGGCACGAAGATCCCTGGCGCCCTGGACCGGGTGATCTCGGCCGGCGTGACAGTCGAGCCTCGTCAGTCTGTCTTTGGCAGCCTGCTCGTTCGGCATTTCGGTCCGCGCCCGCTGATCGAGGACGGGAGCGTCAACTCGAAGAGCACGACGATCTGGAATGGCGAGGTCGGCTATCGACTGTCGAACAAGGCCCGTCTCGTGTTGGAGGCGTTCAATATCTTTGACGCCAAGGTCCCGGACATCGACTATTTCTACGCGTCACGTCTGCCCGGCGAACCTGCGGACGGCGTGAAGGACATCCACACCCATCCGGCACTCCCGCGGTCGGCGCGCCTCGGCATCCAGTTCTCGTTCTAGAAACTCGCTCTTCACGCCTTGCGATCCGGGCGCCGCGCCCGGAATATTTGTCACCGAATCTCCGATTCTGGACACTAGCGTGGCACCAGCCGCTTCACCTCCTCGTCCCAGTTCAACACCATGACGAGCGAGGGCTCTGCTCGTGCTGTTTTGATCATCAGGAACCGGCGGCCATCCTTCGAGATGTCGAACGTCTGCGACGATCCGGCGGATCCGCTCCCCGCGAAGCCGGTGCCATCGAACAGCTCGACCGGTGGACCCGGGACGAACGAGGGTGTCGTCGTCACCGTCACCGCCATCATGGCGCCGGTAAAATCGCGGTAGAACAGTTCGCGCCCATCCGGCGACCACACGGGCTGCCGTCCACCTCCCGTCGAGATCGCCCACCGCCCTTGCGCGGCGTTCGGATAGGGGCGCACGTAGACCTCGAACTGGCCGGACTCGTTCGAGTCGTACGCCATCCATCGCCCATCAGGGGACACATCCACCGATAGGTCGGAAGCCGGCCCAGCCACGATGGGCTCTGTTCGTTGGGTGCCGTCCAGCGAAAGCGCGACGATATTCCGGCTCTCTCCGGGCACGTCCACATTCACCAGGAGGCGTCCGTCCCTGGCAAACGTGGCGGGCATCTGCACGCGCGGACTGCTCAACAGGCGTTCTGCGGCACCACCGCCATTGGACGCCTGCCAGAAGGTATTGACGACGCCGCCGACCCGTGCGCTGCCGAACGCCAAACGACTCCCATCCAGACTCCACGCAACCGTGGGGTTATCCGTCGGGTCGACGATGAGCTGCTCCAGTGCCTTTCGTTGAAGATCCCAGATCCAGACGTCACGATCGGCGCGCGAGGCGCCCCACATGACCAGGGCGACACGCGTGCCATCGGGGGAGATCTTTGGGTACACGTACGGCCGCGGAGGAGCCCCGAGCGATTCCTGGCGGCCATCGCGGTCCACCCACACCAGCTCGGCGTCGGACCGCCCCCAGCCGTCAGCCACATAGATCAGCGACCCTTCGGACGACACGGCGAAATCCGACGCGCCAGCTTCTGTTGACAGTGGGACGGCGTTTCCCCGGACCTCGAGCCGTCCGGCGTCGAACGCCACGGCGTGCAGCCTTCCTCCCGCGGCGTAGACGAGATGTCCGCTCGGGATATATCGAGCAGCGCCGCCGCCATGGACCACGGTTCTGCGCACACCCGTGCGCAGATCCACCGCATCGATTCGCGAATCAGCCGTTCCACCCACCGTGACGGCGTTCGTGCGCGTCAGCAGCACGGTGATCAGGACGGCAGTACCTCCTGGGAGTGGTTCCGGAAACGACGCCTGCTCGCCGGCGTCCAGGTCGGCCATCCTGAGCTTCTCGGGTGTCCCGCCGCCAGCCGCCACGCGAAACAATCCGCTCACGTCGGCGAAGACGATGCCCTCCGGTCCCCACCTTCCCACGAGGCCGGGGGCCGTCGTCGCGACCGTCACGGGGACTCCGCCCGCCACCGATACTTTCCTCAGCCTGGGTCCCGAGCTGTATCCGATCCACTGCCCGTCGGGCGAGAAGAACGGATGCGCCACGGCGCCATCGAGGCGGAGCAGCGACTCGTGGAGCCCGTCGCGCGACCGGACGACCAGGCCTTGCGCGGTTCTGTATGCGAACCGCGCCCCATCGGCCGATATCGCGACATCCCCAAAAGGCGTGGTCATGAACGCGAGAGACCGGGGGACGGCGATCGTGAGGCGAGACACGGCTGCCGGAGCGGCTGGCGCGGGGCGCGTCCCGAACCAGACGACGACGCCGGCGAGCGCTGCCGCACCGGCGGAAGTCCAGAGGCGGCGCCAGCGACCGGACGACACATTCGGTGGGGCAACGCGTTCGGGGCCATCGCCAGGGAGCGCCAGGGCCTCGCCGATGTCGGCACGCGCGTCGCCGATGTCGCGCAGTCGATCCCTGCTGTCCTGCTCGAGGCATCGCCTCAGCAGTCGCCGCACAGGTTCGGGCGTGTCGGGTGGGAGTGCCTCGAAGGCAGCCGCGCGCCCGATCACGCTGGCGATCACGTCCGACGCGGTCGCACCGTCGAACGGCCGGCGGCCGGCGAGCATCTCGAACAGGACACAACCGAACGCCCAGATATCGGTGCGCCGGTCCACTGGCAGGCCACGCGCCTGTTCGGGGCTCATATAGGCGGCGGTGCCGAGAATCATGCCCGCCTGCGTCCCTTCGTTCTCGATCGGAGCCGGATGCGAACGCGCCTCGTCGCCGTTCATACCGTCGACGGCGTGAATGCCGCCCGTCCAGGCCAGGCCGAAGTCGAGCAGTTTCACCACGCCCTCTGGCGTGATCTTGATGTTGGCGGGCTTGAGATCGCGATGCACGATGCCCTTCTCGTGTGCCGCGTCGAGCCCGTCGGTGATCTGGCGGGCGATGGTCAGCGCGTCGTGCGCGTCGAGCCCCTTGCCGCGAGCCTTCCGTTTTTCGAGTCTCTCCTCCAGCGTCTCGCCGTCCACCAACTCCATCACCAGCGCCGTGATGGCGTCGCTCTCCTCGACGCCATGAATGGTGACGATATTGGCGTGCTTGAGCGAGGCCAGCACGCGTGCCTCACGCTTGAAACGGGCCAGCCGGTCCGCGTCGCGGGCGAACGCCGGCGGCAGGACCTTGAGGGCGACGTCCCGCCCCAGCCGCGTGTCACGCGCCCGATAGACGACGCCCATGCCACCCGCCCCGAGTGGCGACTCGATTCGGTAGACGCCGAACTGCCGGCCAAGCAGCGGCGGGACATCGTTCCCGCTCACGAATTGGTCCGCCTCGATGGTTGATGGAAACAGAGCGCCTCTCGCCGAAGCGTGCTTCAGGAGTGATTCCACCTCGTCCCGCAGCGCATCATCGTTGGCACAGGCGTCGGCCAGAAACGCCGTCCGCGCCGGCGGGGGAAGCGCCAGCGCCGAATGGTACAATTGCTCTACGTGTTGCCAGCGCTCGGGCGTCATCGAGGTGAGTCTCCGGACTCCGGCGATTCTAGCGTGCCTTTTGCCAACCTCGCCACGGCTCCGCCGCTTGCCGGGACTTCAATGTGCAGTTCGGCCGATTGCGCTTGACGGGCGGCGCGTGTCCTGCAGTGCCCACCCCCGTGAGAACGTACTGGCTCTCCGCCCTCGGCAGGGTCAACGTGACGAGCGGAGCGGCTGAAGGCTCTCGATGACTGCTCCGCCAGACGTGACGCAACTGCTGGTCGCGTGGACGAGCGGCGACCAGGCCGCGCTCGAGACCTTGACACCGCTGGTCGAGCGCGAATTGCACCGCCTCGCGGCGCACTACATGGCGGGTGAGCGACCCGGACATATCCTCCAGGCCACCGCCCTCGTGAACGAGGCGTACGTACGGCTGGTGGACTGGAAGCAGGCGCGGTGGCAGAACCGCGCGCATTTTTACGCGATGGCCGCGCAGATCATGCGCCGCGTGCTGGTGGATATGGCGCGGACCCGCGGCCGCGCCAAACGCGAGGGTGGCCTGCTCAGGGTTTCGCTGTCGCAAGCGGCACACGTGCCGGCTGCGCAGAACGCCGATTTCGCGGCGTTGGACGACGCGCTGAAGAGGTTGGAGGCACAGGATGCTCGAAAGAGTCGGGTGGTCGAACTGCGTTTTCTCGGCGGTTTGAGTCTGGAGGAAATTGCGCACGTGCTCGATGTATCCGTCGGCACCGTGCGACGGGACTGGAGTCTAGCCCGGGCCTGGCTCTCCCGAGAGCTCAGTCGCGACTGATCCGTGCCCGACCGGCGGCCGTCGAGCATCGGACGGCCAACGGCAACCAGGTTCTGAACCAGGAGCGGCCGAAGTTCAGCCAGACCGTGCTTGGTCTCACGGTCCGCCCCCCCAGATATCGTTGCCGACCATCACGCGCCGCATGATCTGCGACGCCACCGCAAAGAACCGGGCGCGGTTCTGCCACTACACGTCCCTCCCGTCGATCAGCGCAGGTCGTTCCGTTGTCGAGCCCGGTGGCCTGGAGGTGACCGGGACGCTCGCCGGGCGCGGCAGAGCCGCACACCGTGGTTGGCACTTTGGGATCGAAATGACGCCTTAGCGGGTAGGGAGAAACGTCATGTCCAACGCTCACTTGATTGGCGCCACGCTCGTGCTCGCTTTGCTGGCGCCGGCCGAGCGCGCTGTCCGCGCCACGGGATCGGCCGCCACCGTCGTGTTCGAATGGAATCAGATCATCCAGGACACCGTGCCGGTGCCCCACAACCCGCTCACCCCGCGCGTCTTCGCGATGACCCACATCGCCATGTTCGACGCCATCAACGCGATCGAGCGGGAGTTCGAGCCGTATCGCGTCCGCGTGCGGTCTCTGGGCTACGGATCGCCGGATGCCGCCGCCGCCCAGGCGGCGCACGACGTCCTCGTCGTCATCAACCCTTCGGGCACGGCGGCCTACGACGCCCTGCTGGCGCATCAGCTCGGGAAGCATCCGTCGAACCACGAGCGCCGGGGGACGGCGCTCGGCGCCAAGGTCGCCAGGGAGGTCCTGGAGTGGCGGCAGAACGATGGGTGGGTTGTCTCATCGTTCCCTGCCTATTCCCAACCGGCGGTGCCGGGACGTTGGCAGCCGACCCCGCCGGGGAACGCCGCCGCCGCGTTCACCCATCTGCAGAATGCCGCGCCGATGGCGTTGCTCACCGCCACGCTGTATCTGCCGCCGCCACCGCCGACGCTCGAGGACCCTCGCTATGCCACAGACCTGAACGAGGTCAGCCTCATCGGCAAGTCGAACAGCGCCACGCGGACGGCCGAGCAGACGGCGATCGCCCGTCTCTGGGCGGGTCTCGCCGACACCGGCGCCGGCACCGCCACCAACTTCATGTCGATCTGGAACGGCATCACCCGCGACGTGGTGCACCAGCACCGGCTGTCCCTCGTCGAAGCGGCGCGGGTGTTCGTGCTCGTGAACGTGTCTGTGCACGACGGGCTGCAGAGCACGCAGGCGAGCAAGTTCGTCTACGGACTCTGGCGCCCGGTGACGGCCATTCAGCAGGCGGATCCCCGCCTCAGCCCGGGCACGACGCCCGATCCCTCATGGATGCCGCTGCTGACCACACCGCCCTATCCCTCGTACGCCGGCAACATGGCCGCCATCGGGGCCAGCGCCGCCCGCGCGCTGCAGCTCGCCTTCCGGACGAACGACATCGCGGTGCGCGCGACGTGGAAGCAGTCGGCAGGGCAACCCGACGTCTCGCACGACTTCGCCGGCTTCTGGCAGGCCGCCGAAGAACAGGCCGACAGCCGCATCTACGGCGGCATCCACTATCGGTTCGACAGTCTGTCCGGCCAGCAGGTCGGCAAGACGACGGCCGAGTTCGTCTTCGCCAACTTCATGACGCGGCGCGATCGGTGGGACGACTGACACCCGCGGCCGGCAGCGGCGCCCGACTGGAAGTCGAGATGTCGATGGAGCAAGGGGAGCACGAACGGCCGCGGGTCGTTCCCAAGAGGTGGGCATGTTGCCAGGTCTTCCGTTTCGGCGTCGTGACCCTCATGCGCGCGAGCGCGGGAGAATGCCACACATTGGCGCCCGTTCGTGGTCGTCGATCGCGGTCTGCACGGTCATCGTGAACATCGGCGTCTCCACGCTCGCTTCGAATCGTGCGGCGATCTCCAAGCCGCATCTGGCCATGCATGTTCGTTCGCAGGCGCCAATCGTCATCGACGAGTTTCGGCGCGCGAGCATGGACGTCGTCCGGATTCTCGGCGCCATCGGCGTTCAGGCCGACCTGGTGCTGGCAGTCCCCTACTCGCGCCGCCCACCGCGGCGGCCGGCGGGCGGCGCAGTCATCGATCTCCTGATTGACACGCGTACATCCGTATCGGGTTTCTCAACCAATGAAGTCCTGCTGGGAACGGCGCGACCTGGTCAGCATGAGAGCGACACGGAGATCGTTCTCTTCCTGGACCAGATTCGGAAGGCCGCGGGGGTCTATCAAAAGGCGGTCCCGACCGTGCTGGCACTTGTCATCGCCCACGAGATCGGTCACGTGCTGTTGCCGGCACCCGCACACTCGGAGGGTGGCATCATGCAGACGCCCTGGGATCAGCGGACGATGGACCAGGCTGCCGATCAGCGGCTGTTCTTTACGACTCATCAGGGGGCACTGATTCGTCAACGCTTGTCGGGCTGTTGCCAGGTTGATTCAAGTCGCGACAGACGTGCGGGAGACCGCGGGCCGAACTGACCTGCCGTGCGGTAACGCTCGATTCTCACGCCGGGGGTGATGCTCACGCGGTCGGTGACCGTGATCTCGTCCTGCACAAATCCCGTGACCAGCTGGGCTCCACACTGAGGAACCGGAACGGCGGAAGCAGGCTGGGGATCGCCCTGATCCGCGCCGACGATCCATCCTGAACGTCGGCACGTCGAGAACTGGCCACCCTGAGCCTGATCGGCCCGCCTGGTGATGATGTTGATCACGCCGTTGACTGCGCTGGCGCCCCACAGTGAGCCGCCCGGACCTCGAAGGGTACGCAACCGGGCCGGCGTTCGGCTGTTCAATACCACAGACGTCTGAGCGATGAGCAACGCGGCGAGACGTCACGCACACAGCGCGCGGCATCCTTGCTCTGCGATCTTCGAATCAATTTTTTCGTAGAGGTGTCACGGTGGCGTCCGTTTTCAACACCTTTTTCTGGCCAGACCGTCCGGTTTTGGCAGTCAAAACCCTGTTAGCGGATGAAGTGTTCAACCCCGCTGCATGCGAATCGTGTAGTCGGACCACTCCTTGATCTTTCTATCCTTGACGAAGAACACACCGACGCCCTCCCACGTGAACGGTCGCGATGACACGAATCGGTCGACGCGCCGATTGATCACGATCGGCCCCGCGGTCAAGGTCTCCAACACCTTGAACTCGATGCTCGTGGCGTTCAACTTCGTGTAGGCCTCCAGGACGTTCTCGACGCCGATGATCGGCACAGCCGTTTCAGTCATGCGATAGACGACGTCATCCGCAAGGAACGGCCGCATCGCTGCCGGATCGAGCCTTGCGATCACCGCGCAGAAATCAGTGACCAGCCGACCACCAGCCTCATCCGGATTGCCTGCCTGGGCGGCACCGGCAAGATTCGGAACAAGGCTCGTCGCACCGGCCGTCAGTGATGCCAGGAGTAACGCGCGCCTGCCAGGCAGCTCTCGCTTACTCATCAGACCTGTCTCCTGTTCTCGCTTCATCTCAACCTCTCGGGTGCTCGAGGGACATCTTCCGCGTCCGCCAGAATGCACGGCCCGATGACCGACGAGCGCGCTGCCGTGCCCAACGACCTGCCAAGACGCGAACTAGCGAGGGAGCGGGCCGTAGGCGACGCGGTCGCCGTTGAAGGAGCTGAGCCAGATCTCGCCATCGATCGGGATGGCCGTCGCGGTACCGGAGTACGGCGGCGTCGCGGGGAAACGCGCGAGGTCGCTGACGACGAGCGTCTTCGGGTCGATGGCCTGGGCGGCAAAGCCGCGGGGACACGGCGTGCCGGCGACACACGATGGGTCGGCGATCGCCATTCCGGCGGCCACCAGACGCGTGCCGACCATGCGGACGTTGTCGGGGGTGAAGCCGGTGAGCTGCGCGACACCGATCGGTTTCGTGGGATCGGCGCGCGAGAAGGCAACAATCTGTCTCAGTCCCATCGACGCGACGAAGAACTCGCGACCGTCGGCGGAGGTCTCGATGCCGTTGTTGACCGGAAGCTCCGTGCCATCCAGCCGATGGAACCGGCTCTCGCCCGGCGTCCACATGAAGACCGCGCCGGTGTTGCGCCCGTCCGGAGAGGTCTTTCCAGGCAACGAGACGACGGTGGCCACCAGCGCGCCGTCGCTGAACGCCGCCACGCTGTTGGCCGCGAGCCGGTCGGGCATCAACACGCAGCCGACCCAGGTGGCCGAGGGTGTGGCGCCCCGTCCGTCGATGTCGAACGCTTCGACGGACTCGCGGCCGCCGTGGTTCGTCGCGTAGAGCGTGTAATGGCCGGCCTGGGCGGGACGCAGGCTCAGCCCGTGCAACACCGCCTGACGCGGATCGAGCGGGCCCGGGCAACTGGCGAAACGATTGCGGTCCGGGCGCGCCGGCGTGTCACTCGCATAGAGCGGCTGCGCCCGTTTCGCTCGGGTGTCGATCAGATGCAGTCCAGCGCCTGGATCCATGCCGCTGGCGATCAGCCAGCGCGTGTCCGGGACGAGAACCAGATCCTCTGGCTTCGGCAGGCCGCAGATGAAGTTCAACCCGTTCGATGGCGTGCAGGGGGGCGACTGAGCGTTGATGGACGGCGTCGCCGCCAGGGCCAGGCACGCGAATGCAAGAAAGGCCTGCTTCATAGGAGCCTCCGTTTTGTGGCTGAGCCAGCGAGGACAAGTGCCGTTCGGGCGGCCGTCGCGGCCCTACTTCTTCAGCGCGGCGTCCCGCAGCAAGGCGCGAATCTCGGCTGCAGTCGCGGGGTCGACGGCGCCGCCCGTGCCGCCACGACCTCCGGCGCCGCGCCCCGCAGTATCAGGCCCGGGCGCCGGAGCTCCGCCTCGGCCTCGTACTCCGCCGGCGCTGCTCCCAGCAGCCCCGATATCGAGCCGATCGATCGGCTTCCTGCCGTTGGCGTCCATGAGTTCGGGCCTGGCGCCTTTCGCCAGAAGGTACCGGACCAGGTCCGTTCGGCCCGCCTGCACCGCGCCGTGGAGAGCCGATGTCCCTTCCTTGTCCGGAGGCGGATTGTAGGAGATCCGCATGGAATAGGACCTCGTGCCGGTGACCTGAGCATTCACATCGGCGCCGTGTTGGAGCATCAAGTCCAGAAGCGCGGTGTCGGGCGCACCGCCTCCACCAGCACCCGGCGTCACGCCCGCCGCCACCAGGAACGGCGTGAAACCCATGTCGTTGATGTTCGGGTTGGCGCCCTTGCCCAGCAGAGCGCGAATGACTTCCATGTCGCCGGCCTCGGTGGCGCGATACAAGGCCGTGCACCCCGTGCTCAATTGTCGGTCGGAAAAGCGTCCGCTATTGCCGCCGCGGCTGGGGCGATGCATGTTCATCTCGGCATTCACGTCGACATCTTCGGCCAGCAACCGGTTGATGATGTCCAGGTGAGGAACCACCGGGCCTGAGCCGCGAGCAGTCGCGGCAGTTCCGCGTCCAGCTCGCCCACCACCCAGGGATGCCTTCCGATCGACGACAATCAAGAGCGCCGTGCGTCCCCACCAATCCGCGACGTGCGGAGTCGCGCCACGATCCAATAGCAGTGTGGCCACGTCGTTGTGATCGTTATCGAGACTGACCATCAGCGGAGTGACGCCTTCCGGCGTCGGCACATTCACATCGGCGCCGGCGCCGATCAGCGCTTCGATGCAGTCGGCGCAGCCGTTGCGAGCGGCGTACAGCAGGGCGGTCAATCCGCCGACGGGACGGTACTGAGCGCGGGGCTCCGAGGACAGCTGGTTCGGCCAGTCCGTATAGAGAGCGCGAGCCTTGACGTTGGCGCCCTTGGACAGCAGCAGCCTGGTCATCTCAGCCGCGTGTTTCGACGCGGTCACCGCCCACATCAACGGCGTCTGGCGTTGAAACCCCTCGACCGCATTGACGTTGGCGCCGGCCTTGACCAGCAGCTCGACGATCGGCAGTTCCCCTGTCTTGATCGAGAGCATCAACGCGGTCTGGCCGCTCTCATCCGCACGATCGACTGCCGCTCCGGCATCCAGGAGCATCGTCACCATCCGGGCGTCGGCCAGCTTCACCGCTTCGGCAAGCGGGGTGGCGCCGAACTCATTGACGACGTCCACTCTTGCCTTCTTCGCGATCAACGCGGCGATCAGCTCGTGGTCCACCCGGTAGACCGCCCAATGGATTGGCCGGGTGCCGTCTGGCTGCGCTTCATTCACATCCGCTGCGGTGCGAATCCTGTCGAGCGCCGCCGTCCGGTTTCCGGCTTGAATGAGATCGGCCAGCGAATTCCTGGACTGGCCGACGGCCGGCGCAACGGCAGCGAGCACGCAGACACACGCGAGAGCGACCTTCACGCTGTCTCTCCTACACGACATTGGAGCCCAGCTTGTCGTGGTGCGCCCACAGACCCTTGGCGGCGTCATACAGGAACTTGTACGGATCGTTCCAGGTGCGCGCGAGCCCCTTCAGAACGCCACGCCCCAGCATGTCCCTGGGGCTGTCGCCTTCCCGAACCTGAGTGAACAGTCGCTTCCGAACCTCCTCCATCACATCCCGCTCCGCCTTGAATTCCGCCTTCGACAGGACGGGCCCGTAGGCCGGGACGATCCGCGTTTGATCATTCGCGAGCGTCAGCAGGACATCCATCGAATCGACGCGGCCGCCGATCCACGCTCCGGTCAAGTAGTCGAGCGCGGGATCGCGGAGCGGCGAAGCCACGTCGCCCACCGCCAGCAGGTTCGCATTCCTGAAGTGGACATAGATATCGCCGTTCGTGTGGGCCAGGGTCAGATAGCCGTAGTCGATCTGCTCGCCTCCCGCGGTCAGCGAACCGGTGGTGAGAAACGTCTCCGTCGGGCGGGCCACTTTCGGCCGGGCTTGTTCATAGTGCTCGTCAGCCTGAATCCAGTGGTCGGCCGCCATCCACTCCAAGGTGCGCTTGTGCGCAATGACCCTCGTCCCCGTCGGGAACATTTCATTGTTGCCGGTCTGATCGACGTGATGGTGGGTATTGAAGAGCGTGTTGACCTTGGCGTTCGCGCCGAGCGACGCCATGATCGTGGCGAACGACTTCGGAGCGCCGCCGTCCACCAGCACAAAGCCGTCACCGGTGGAGAACGCCAGAACGTTGCTGCCGCCGCCATCCACGACCGTCATCTGGTCCGTCAGGCGCCGAACCCCGCCGACTGCCGGTTGCGCGCTGAGCACTCGGGCGGACGGCCACGCAGCGAACGCGCTGAGAGCGCCCTTCAGCACCGCCCTGCGATTCAGGATCGCCATCACCTTCAAAGGTCCGCGATGGTGCCGGTGCTGTCGCCGAAAGTGTCGCGTTCGACGCCGACCTTCTGAAGCAGCGTCAGGTGCAGATTCGCGATCGGCGTGCGCTCCGGCAACACGAGATGCCGGCCGCCGAGCCTCATCTTGCCGTTGCCGCCGCCGACGACGATGTTCGGCTCCGGGTAGTTGTCGTGCCTGTCGCTGTTGCTCATGTTCGATCCGTACATGAAGATCGAGTGATCGAGCAGCGAACCCTGACCGTCTGGCGTCTCCGCCATCTTCTTGACGAAGTTGGCAAACTGCTCGAGGTGCCACGCCTGGATCCGGGCCAGCTTTTCGATCCTCGCCAGATCGTTGGCGTGGTGTGAGACGGGATGGAAGGAATCCGGAATACCGATGTGGTTGTAGGTCCGGTTGGTACCTTCCGCGGCCATGATGTAGGAAGCCACCCGCGTCAGGTCGGCCTGATACGCGAGCGCAACCAGGTCGAACATCAACTTGACCTGCTCGGGGAAGGCGTCCAGTTCTCCCACGGGAGCCTCGGGAATCGTGAACGCGGACAGATCTTTCGCCGCCGCCTTCTGCGTTCGGCGCTCGACCTCGCGAACGCTCTCGAGATAGCCGTCGAGAACGGCCCTGTCCCCGTTCCCGAGCTTGCCCTTCAGGCTCCTGGTGCCCTCCAGGATCAGATCCAGCAGGCTGTTCGTCCGGGTGTTGATGGTCGCGCGCTCCTGCGGCGTGTCGCCCTCACCGAACAGCTGGAGAAAGACCTTCCGCGGATTCGGCTCCATCGGCAACGGCGATTCCGCGTCGCGGAACGACAGCGTGGAATAGTATCCGCCGCCACCGGCCGCCGACTGGACGGTGGTTTCCGCCGCGACTTCGAGCGACGGCAGCGCCGTCTCCTGCCCGATGATTTTCGCGATCACCTGATCGAGCGTCGTCGCCATATGCGCGCGCGGCGCGCCGGTGTCCGGACGGGTCGCGCTGAGCCACGTGGCGGGCGTAAACGAATGAACCGAACCCGCGGTGGCGGCATTCTGCAGGTTCCCGAACGACGACACGTACTTCTTGTACGGCTCCAGCGACGCCAGGATCGGACTGAGCGTGAAGGTGGCACCGGAACCGGACGGCGTCCACCGGTCCAACGACGGACCGTGCGTCGTATTCCCCATGATCGCGCCGTGGGGAATATAAAAAAATCCGGTCCGCAGTTTCGGCGCCGCCGCGGTCTGGGCGAGCGCGGTGCCGGCCGGCACCATCGCATCCAGGAACGGCAGCGCCAACGACACTCCGGCGGCCTTCAGAACGGCGCGGCGGGGAAGATGTGTCTTCGTGATGAACATTGAGCGCGTCACCTTACTGTGCGGCGTCCGCACCCTGCCGGCGGAACGCGTTGCTGTTGACGATTCCCAGGACGATTGACGACAGCGTGTAGTTGTCCTTCGCCGCTGACCGAACGATGCCGCGAACCTGCGGGATGTCGAAATACTCCAGCCGTCGGTTGACTGCGTACATCAGCAATCTCTCGGTGACGGTCCGCGCGAACACGTCCGGACGTGCGGCCAGCTGCGCGCGGAGCTCGACCACGCCGTCGATCGCGACGCCCGTCGGCAGCACCGTGCTGGCATCGATCGGAACATTGGCCTCGTTGTCTCTCGTCCGCCATTGCCCGATCGCGTCGAAGTTTTCCAGGGCCAGGCCGGTCGGATCGATCACGCCGTGACACATCCGGCACGTCGCCCTGTCGCGATGTTGCTCCAGCCTCGCGCGAACGGTCTTGGGCTGCTCGCCGGCTTTCTGTGAGAGGTCGGTCGCGGTATCGGGCGGGGGCGGCGTCGGCGGCGTGCCCATCAGCTTGTCGAGCACCCACGCTCCGCGCAAGACCGGAGACGTGCGGTCGCCGTACGACGTCCGCAGCTGGACCGCAGCCTTGCCCAGCAGGCCGAAACGCGTGCGGTCTGTCAGCGTGACCCTGCGGAACTGCGCGCCGGTCACGCCGGAAATGCCGTAGTGACTCGCGAGACGGTCATTCAGGAAGGTGTAGTCCGCCGTCAGGAGTTCCACCACGCTTCGATCCTCCGAGAAGACGCTGCCGATGAAGGCTTTCGCTTCCGTCGAAAAATCGCGGCGCAGGGGCTCGTCGAAGCCGCGGAACAGATTCGGGTCCGGGACGACCTGATCCAGCGTCGTGAGCGCCAACCACTTCATCGCGAAACTGGTCACCAGGCTGGAGGCCCGGGGATCGGCGAGCAGACGTCTCGCCTGTTGCTCCATGACTCCCGGTCGGGTCAATCCATTCGATGCGGCGAGCGTCAACAGTTCCTCGTCCGGGCCGGTGTTCCACAGGAAGAAGGAAAGCCGGGAGGCGAGTTCCAGATCGGTAAGGGCGAACTCAGTGTTTGGCGTCACACTCCTGGGACCGCGGATGCTGCGATACAGAAACTGCGGGCTGACCAGCACGGCAGCCACGGTCTGTTCGATTCCCTGGTCGAAGGTTCCGCCGTTCCGGCGTTCCACTTCATAGAAGGCCACCAGCCGGTTCACGTCTTCCGTGGTGACCGGCCGCCGGAAGGCGCGCCGGGCCAGGTGTGCCGTGATCTGTCTGGCGCAGGCCGGCTCGCCAGTCGGCCTGGGATCGCACACGAAAATCAGGGCGCGGCTGGCAGTCATCGACACGCCGGTAGGATTGAACGGTCCGGCGACCGCGATGCCGTCCAGCAGATGAGGCCGGCGGTCGGTCGGCGCCGCGCCGCCGGTCAATCCGCCGTAGGGTTGAAGTCTCTGGAGATTTTCGCTCGTCTCCACATGAGGGCGATCGACGAAGGCCACGACAACGTCGCGCACGCCGGCTTTGACCTGAACGGGGATCTTCGAGAAGCGGTCCATGACCTGAGAGCGTCCGGTTCCGGCCGTGCGATCGACCAGAGCGAGATCCACCGCTCCACCGATGGACTGGCGAAACACGGTTCGACCATCGATCAGGATGACCACCGTGTTCTCGCGCTCCAGCGCATTGCTGTACGGGCCCACCGCGAGGTTCGTCAGTGTGATCTGATACTCGCCGTCGGCCGGGAAGCTGTGTGTGAACGTCATGCCGCCCCACGTCCCCAGGGGCAGCGGGTGGTCTGGAGTCCGGTTGGCGTCGATCGGGTACTTCACGCTGGACACGCGAGGATTGGGATTGCCCACCGCGATCTGAGCGATGTGCCGCGCCGCGGTCACGTACTGATCGAGGAACGCGGGCGAGACGCTCAAGGCGTCCGCGATGTTGTCGAAGCCTTCCACCTGGATGTCCTGCGGCAGAACCTCCTTCGGGTTCACGTCCACGCCCACCAGGGCCTTCACCGACGCGGCGTACTCGGTGCGGTTCAGACGCTGGATCGGCACGTAGCCGGCCTTCGGACCCTTGGCGTTGGTGTCGAGCGCGTTTTCCATCCGGGCAACGAAGGACTCGACATCCTTCAGCGGCGGCTGTGGACTGCCCGGAGGCGGCATCTGATTCCCGCGCAGCTTGCGCAGCGCCTTCTCCCAGATCTCAGCGTTGGCCGCCGCGGCCTGCGGGTTCAGTCCTTCCAACGCAAGACCGCCCATCCGGGCGCGGGTGCTGTGGCAAGTGACGCAGTACGTCTGCACCATCTCTTGCTGTTGATTCGCGGCGGGCTGCACGACGGCGCTGGTCGCCGACCGCACCGGGGACCCGATCAGAACCAGCAGCGCGCTCAAGGAAACGAAGTACTTCATGGATCGCGCTCATTCTTATCACAAAACAGCGGCGGTTCACCGCTCTGCCGTACGCAATCCGCCAGGTTGGGACTCGGCCGACGATTCACCGGAAGCTGCTGACCGGGCGGCCAGCTCAACCCCTCAAGTAGACTTCTGGCCTTCGCCACGTCGCGCTGTCGGTGCCCATCGGCATGACCGCGGCGTGGCACGCCTTTGCCACGAAGGCGAAGATGGCAGACTGCCGCTGGTTGACGACGGGCCAGCCAGATCAGGTCATGCGTAGCGGATCCCGGCGACGACTGGATAATGGTCGCTTGGGAACAGGCCATTCCCTGTCCGATAGTCGATGCGGGCAGACGTCGTGGTCAACCGATCCTGGAGCTTCACCCAACCGCACGCACGCGGACCCCAGTCGTTCGGCCATGACACGCTGTTCGCCACCGAGGGCGTGTCGGACCGCCAGAGGATCCCGCTGGCGACGGTGATCATGGGGACCACGCCATAGTTCCCGCGCCACATTGCACCGATTGCACCGACGGCTGAGGTGGGGGGGGCCTGCAGGCTGGGTGGTGGTGCAGTCCGGCGCGATCTACGACAGTGCTGCCTTGATGGCCGTGAGCAACGTCTCGGCCGTGTAGGGTTTGGCCAGGAAATGCGTGGCCCATTCGGGCGCCACGCCGCCCACGTTGACATCGCTGGCGAGGCCACTGGCGCAGATGACGCGGACCTGCGGGTTCAGCCGAACCAGTTCCAGAATCGTCGCCGATCCATTCATCACGGGCATCATCATATCGGTGAGCACAACCGCAATGTCCGCCTGATGCTCGGCGTAGAGCGCGACCGCCTCTGCTCCGTCGCACGCCAGGAGCACCCGATAGCCGAAGGCCTCGAGCGTCTGCTCGGCGATCTGGCGGATGGCGGCTTCGTCGTCCACGACCAGCACCATCTCGCCGTTGCCCCGAGGTCGGATCACCGCCGCCACCGGTGACGCCGGCGTTGCGAGCACGGACTGCGCCGGTAGGTAGATGCGGAATCGGCTGCCTATTCCCGGGTCGCTATACGCACGGATGAACCCTTCGTGTCCCTTGACGATGGCCAGCGATGTGGCCAGGCCCAGCCCGGTACCTTTGCCGATGGCTTTAGTCGTGAAGAACGGGTCGAAGATCCTGTCGATGATTTCATACGGGATGCCGGTGCCTGTGTCCTCGACTTCGATCATCACGTAGGGGCCGGTCCGAGCGTCGATGTTCAGCGCGGCGAAGGGCTCATCGATGACGACATTCGTCGCCCTGATTGTGATCTGGCCCCCGGCCGGCATCGCGTCGCGGGCGTTCACGCACAGATTGAGCAGCACCTGGTGGAGTTGGGTGGGGTCGGCCTGTAGCGTCCAGAGGTCGAGATCGACGTGCTCTTCAAACACGATGTTCTTGGGGAAGGTGTCAGTCACGATCGTCGCCACATCTCGAACCAGGGACATCACTGGGACTTCGAGCCGTTGGCCGTCCATGCCCCTGGCAAACGACAGCACCCGGCTGATCATCGCCGCGCCTCGTTTCGCGCTGGCCTCAATGGTGGCCAGCGTTCGGAGGCGCGCGGCGTCACGCTCGTCCTGCTGGAGCAGGCCGATGGACAAGAGGATCGGCGCGAGCACGTTGTTGAGATCGTGGGCGATGCCGCCGGCCAGCGTGCCGATGCTCTCCATCCGCTGGGCGCGCAGGTACTGCTGCTCCAGCTGCTTCCGTTCAGTGATGTCCTGGAACGCACCCTGCACCAGCGTGATCGTGCCGTCGTCCTGGCGTTCGGCTTCACCGCTCACGCGCACCCACTTCCGGCTGCCGTTGTGCACGAGGATCTCCACCTCGAGGTCGAACGGCGTGCCGTCTCGCGCACATGCTTGAATCGCGCCGACAATCTTGTCCCGCCACGGGTCGGGATAGAGCGCCAGTGCCTCGGCGAGCGGCGGCACGCTGCCGCGCGGGAATTCGAGAATATCGAACACCTCGTCAGACCAGGACACGCGCTGGTCGGGCATTTCGATTGCCCAGCCGCCCGTGCGCGTGATCCTGCCCGCGATGCGGATGAGCACGTCTTTCTGCCGCATGTCTTCTTCGGCCCGCTTGCGCGCGCTGATGTCGGACGAAATACCGACGATCCCGATCAGTTGTCCCCGTCCGTCCAGGACGGGTGAATCCGTGACGTGCGCCGGGAACACCCGGCCTTGGCGGTTCTGGACCAGGAATTCTCCGCTCCACGTTTCCCCGCGCTGCAGGAGCGCCATGATCTCGTGGCCCTGCTTCCGTGTGGCCTGCGGAACGGTCACCTCCGTGATGGCCCGCCCCAGCATCTCGCCTGGGGTCCAACCATAGAGGTCGCCGGCAAATCGATTCGCGTACGTGACGCGTCCGCCGACGTCGATCGCGATCACCGCCTGACCGATTTGATCGAGCATGTGCGCCTGCATGCTGTTCGCTTCCTGCGCCTGCTTGAGGTCGTCGATATCGGTGCAGGTCCCGATCCATTTCGTGATTCGGCCGGCCTGGTCGCGGAACGGCAACCCGCGGACCAGCATCCAACGATAGCTGCCATCGGCGGCCCGCAGCCGGCATTCCACGTTGTAATCGCCGCCGGCGATCGCCCGCTGCCATGCGTCCCACGCCCGTTGCCGATCGTCGGGATGGAACGGCGTGTTCCAGCCGTGCCCGTAGCTGTCCTCGAGGCTCAGTCCCGTGTAGTCCACCCAGCGCTGATTGAAATAGATATTCCAGCCGTCGGGGCGCGTCATCCACACCATCTGCGGCATGGCTTCCGCCAGCGTCCGGAACTGGGCTTCGCTGTCGCGCAGACTCTCGTCGGCGTGCCGCCGATCCGTCACGTCCTGGAATGCCCCCTGAAGATGGGTGATGTTTCCATCGGCATCGCGCACCGCCTCGCCAATTGAGCGCACCCAGATCGGGCGGCCCTTCGCGGTCATTTTCTGCAGCTCGAAGTCGTAGGGGGTGCCCTCCCGTTCGCAGGCCTCGAGATGCCGGAGGACGTCCGCCCGACTCTCGGGCGGATATAACCCGAGGCCTTCCTCGAGCGTCGGCTGGTAACCGGGCGGCACGTCGTGAATGACGCAGTTTTCGTCCGACCACGTGAGCGTCCGATCGGGCAGTCGCAGGGTCCACCCGCCAAGGTGCGCGACCCGGCCGGCCGTGCGCAGCAGCGCGGCGTTTTCGATGAGCTGCTCGCGCTCGATCCGCTGCTCGGTAATGTCCATCACCATGCCCGTTCGGCCGACAGGGTTTCCCTTCGCATCCAGATCCACCTGACCGCGGGAGTGCATCCAGCGCACCTGGCCATCGGGCCGGCGGATGCGGTATTCCGCCTCGAACAACAGCTGGGATGCGGACACGCCGGCACTCGCGGCATCGTAGCCGGCCAGGTCTGCAGGGAGAATCAGACTATGGAACTGATCGAACGTGCCCGCGAACTCGGCGGGCGTGATCCCGAACAAATCGCAGGTCGCATCAGGCCAGGCCAGCCGGCCAGTGCGGAGGTCGAGGCTCCAACTGCCCATGCGCCCGATGCGTTGCGCGTTCGCGAGGAGCGTGGCCTGCTCGTGCAGGGCGTCCTCGGCGTGCTGGCGCTCCGTGATGTCGTTGAAGACGCTGACGACATGCGGCTGTCCCTGAAAGTCGACCAGGTCGGAAGAGACCAGGACATGCCGTTCGACTCCGGCTCGGTTGGTGAAAACACACAGACGTTCCTGGAGCGCGCCCTTCTCGCGCAGCTCGGCGACAGATTCCTCCGGCAGTCCAGCGGCAACCAGCCCCAACTCGATGGCCGTACGACCCAAGGATTCCTCGCGCGAACGGGCGATGATCGCGCCAAAGGCCGCGTTCGTTTCGACATACCGCCCATCGCTGGCCCGCGAGATCGCCAGGCCCGACGGATTCGAACGAAACGCCTTCTCGAATAGTTCTTCGCTTCCGCGCAACTTCCTTTCGTTGGCCTTCAGCCTTTCGATCAGCACCACGAACGCGCTGCAGACCAGAGTGAAAATGACCAGCACGTAGGCCTCCTCGATGGTCAGCGAGAAGGTGTAGTAGGGTGTGAGGAAGAAGTACCATGTGCTGAGCGCCGACAACGCGATCGCCACGACGGTCGCTCGACGGTTGCCATAATGGGTCGACGCGATGACCGCGAGGTAAAACGGGGCGGTGATGACGCTTCTGTTCGCCGGCCACAGCAGGCCCGTCGCGGCCGTCGCGGCCGCCGTGGACACCACCGCGAGGGCGTAAGGCCTCAGCGATCTCATCGCCGGGTGTCGGGGCGGGATCTCGACTGCGTTGGCGACCATTGCTCGGACGGATCCTTTCGAGACGGTATGGCGGTCCTGCGTATCAACCAGGAAATGCGGCACAACAAGCACGGCCGTCTACCGCTGGCGCTCACGAAACAGACGGCAACGCGCCGACACCGCTGCGGCCCGAGGCCGCAGCGACCGGGTCGCCGGCCGCTCCCATCATCACGCGCCTCGCCTTGCCGGGGCGTCGCATCGAAAGGTGACCCGCACAGGACCGACGCCCGCACGGACTCTCTCGAACAGACGCCGGTACAGCAGGATCGTTGTGTGGTCGGCGATGAAATCCCACAACGAGCGGCCCAGGATTGCCGGAGGAAGCAGCGGCACGCCGTCGTTGGCCGCGGCAAAGGCGATCCAGGCGTCGTTGACCGCGATGATGGTGTCGGACGCGTCCAGCGTGTAGGCGACATCAGACTCCGCCGGCATAGATTTCCGGGCACAACGGCGAGGGCCGACTCAACGGCAGAACCTCGATGAGGCTAGCGGAATCCTGGGGGCCCGTGCGATCCGGCCACCTTGGGATCCCTTGCCGCTCCTGTCCTACTATGGCCGCCTCGAACCCGATGGGGTGTCCCGTTTCGAACAGGCTGCCCTCGGTCCCCGTGCGATGCTGCAGTGGTAGCGCTCAGAGTTCGTGAATGCCGACTATCCTCCTCGTCGACGACGATGACTTGCTTCGCGATGCCTTGCACCAGACATTGGTGCGCGCGGGATACGACGTGGAGGACGCTGCGAACGGGACGGCCGCGTTGCGGGCGTATCGCCAACGGCCACGCGACGTGGTCATCACCGATATCGTCATGCCCGACATGGAAGGGCTCGATATGATGCGCGCGCTTCGCGCCCAGGATCTGGACGTCAAGATTATTGTGATGTCCGGTGGCGGCATCGGTCGAGCCGACGATTATCTCAACCTGGCGCAAAAGCTCGGCGCCACCAGGGTCCTGAAGAAGCCGTTTTCCGGAGCAGAAATCGTGGCGCTGGTCGCCGAGGTTCTTGCCTGGCCCGTTTGAAATTGTTACGCGGGAGACCGCTGTGGGTTGTTGTGGTCGTGGGCATCCTTCTGATCGGGGCCGGAGCGGCAGTGTGGCAGCGAGGGCGGCCGTCGCCGCCGCCTGCCGGGTCGGACTACGTCCGAGTGACCCACGTCTCCGACTCGGCGACGTCGCCCTCCATCTCGCCCGACGGGAGGACGTTGGCGTTCATTCGCGGACCGTCCACGTTCTTCGGCCCTGGCCAGGTGTACGTGAAAGCGCTTCCGGACGGAGAACCGGTGCCACTCACGCGCGACGGGCTTGCCAAGATGAGTCCGGTCTTCTCTCCAGATGGATCGCGCGTTGCCTACCGTGTGCCGCTTCCCTAGCTTACGAACGCCTTGGACTTGATGTTCTCAGGAACGTCGAAGGCGCTTCGTCGCGTTGAAGACTGGCGAGCTTCTTCTCCAGATCCGCGCTTGTCCAGAACACGCTGAGGTCCAGATCGTCGCGGCGGATGGTGCCAAAGAAACAGGCCTGGGAACACGGCCCCGCCCACGCGTACCATCAGAGGCCCGCCGAGTACAAACGAAAGACGTCATCGTCATTGCGAAACAGGACACTTGGTACGACGAGGGCACACTCCCGCGCGCATCAGAAGTCGATCTGCGCGGTCAACTTTGCGAACCGCGCCGGCATGATCGCGGTCGGCACCAGCCACGCGCCGGTCAACGCCGAGTTCAGGACGTAGGACTGGTTGTAGGTCTGAATCGCACTCGTGTTGAGCGCGTTGTAGAGATCGACGCTGAACTGCGACCGGAATCGGCCGAACTTCACGATCTTGCCGACGCGGAAATCGATCTGGTTGATGCGATCGCCGAGCACGGAGCCCGGCGTCACGACGTTGATTGTGACGTTGGTCGCGTTCCCCGACAGCGGGCGGCCCAGCGTCTGCGCGACGGTCGCCGACGGAACGGACAGATTCGCGCTGAGGTTGCTGCCAGGGATGCTCTGGAACGCAGTGCTCAACTGCACGTCGATCTTCGGGATCGTGTAGGAGCCCAGCCCCTTGAACTGCGTCAGGAACGGATTCTCGACGCGGCAGTACGGGTTGTAGCCGTTGGCGGAAATGCCGAGCTCGGGCAGAACCGCCCTGACCGCGCAGCTGTCGGTAATCGTCCTTCCCGTGCTGGAGCCGCCCTGGAACATGAGGCCCTGCCGCACGCGCGCGGTGAAGTTCACTTCGACGCCGTTCCAGTGGTTGTACTGCGACCCGAAGTTGTCGGCCATCGAGACGTAGTTGTTCGACTGTCCGGAGAAGGTCGGGTTGACGTCGTACAGCCCGGTGATCACGTGGCCGGCAGTCGGCAGCCGCGGATCCTGGGGCACCGTGACGCTGTAGCTGTCGAAGTCGGCGGCGCTGACGACCCGGTTGTCGGTGGCGAGGAAGTTCCCGAAGATCCGTCGGTAGTAGCCGATGTTGACCGACACGCGCGGCAGCAACTCCTGCTGCACTTGAATGCCGACATTCCAGTCGTACGGACGGATTCCCCAGCCGTGGAGAATCGCCGGATCATAGGTGGTCGTGATGACCGGCGTGGCGAAGTTCAGGTTGCTGGCCAGCCCGCAGAAATCACCGCCGCCGGCAAGGTTGTTCTGTGCCTGCAGGTTGGTCAGATCGCAGTCAACCTTGTAGTTGGCGTTGGCGTCGGTCCAGGTGCGGTTCGCGCTCGTCGAGATGCGGCCAATCGGGTTGGTCAACGCGCCCGTGATGGAGCTGCCGTCGGCGGCCGCGAGGTATTTCCCGAGATTGAACTTCACCGCGGTCCTGCCGTTGCCGAAGACGTCGTAGCTCACTCCCAGACGCGGCGTGATGTCATGATACGAGGTGCCGTTCTGGGCGGCCAGCACGATCGGCACCGGCACGAAGGGATTGGGACCGACGTGCTGCTCGGGGAAGAATCCCGACGGGCGGTCGTAGCGAATCGCGGCCGACACCGTCATCTTGCGGAGCGTCCATTGGTCCTGCGCGTAGAACGAGGCGTCCCGGACGTGAGTGTTGAACAGCGCCGGCCCCGCAGTCTGCGTGAACTGGTTTGGGATGCCGTTGTTGAACCGATAGCTCGTCCAGGAGTCGTTCTGAATCGTGTTCGGGAAGTGATTGGCCAGGAATAAGCCGATGTAGCCGAACTTCGCGCTGTGGCGTCCGGTCACATAGGTCACCGAAGCGCGCCAATTGAAGACGTAGGCGTCGGCGACGTAGGAGCTGTTGTTCCGATACGACAGGCCCGCGATGTTGCCGTTCGTCGCACAGCCGGCCGTGCACTGCTCGGTGACAGGAATCAGCTGGTTGCCGTTCGGCAGATTGAAGTGCACGCCGTAGCCGAGCGTGTTGTTGGTGCCAAAGCCCGCTTCGAGCAGCAACCGGCTGGTGCGCGGGGAGGTCCACGTCACCTGCTGAACCTGCGGCATCGCGTGGTTGTTGCTGCGCGCTTCCGGAGCGGTCGTCGCGCTGCCGCCGCCGTTGCACGAGGTGCACAACCACTGCTGATCCTGGTAGAAGTTGAATTTGTTCCTGGGCGAGGCCTGCCACGTCAACCGGATGTTGCCGCTCCGCCAGGTGCCGTCGTCGAGCGCCTGCTGGGTGGTGTCAGCCTCGTAGTTCCATGAGGTGACGTTGCCGGCGTTCCTGTTGGCGAAGGCGCCGCCGACCAGCTTCCGGTTGCCCTGATACCGCACCGCCGCGAAATACCACAGCTTGTCTTTCTTGATCGGGCCGCCGAAAGCGCCATTGACGTCCCAGATCTTCACCATCAGGTTCGGGGCGCGAAGACCGGCCGCCTGAATCTCCGGCGTGAAATTGCTGGTCTGGAACTTGTCGTTGGCCCAATTGGTGAAAAAAGTGCCCGACAGATTGTTGCCGCCCTGGCGCGGCACCACGTTCATCGCCGGTCCGCCCACTTCCGATTCGCCAAGTCCCCCAGCGGTCGTGAAGACGATTTCCTGCGCGTTGCCGACGTCGGCGACCGTGTAGGACACGCCGGTGCCGTTCAACGAGGAGCCGAGTGTCAACCCATCGCTCGTCAGCCGCCCTTCATTGCCCGGTCCGCCGCGCATATTGAACGTCACGGTCACCGGCCCCTGGAGCCCACCGACATCCTGCGAGCCTGACAGCGACACACCAGGAACGAGCGCGACGATGCTGTGATAGAGCCGCGCGGTCGGCGCGGCGCTGATCATCTCGTTCGTCACGGTGGTCTGCTGTTTCGCGTTGACGACGTCGACGACCGGAGTCTGGCCCTGGACGGTGATCGTTTCCGATACCGTGCCGACCCGCAGGTCGGCGTTCACCGTCGCGGCAAACGATCCGGTCAGCTCAATCCCTTCACGCCTGACGGTGCTGAACCCGGACAGGCTGAAGGTGACGACGTAGGATCCCGGCCGGAGATCGTCGATCCGGTACTGACCGCTGCCGTCGGTGGCGGCAGTCCGAACCTTCTCGATCAGTGCGGCGCTGGACGCTTCCACGGTCACTCCCGGCAGGACAGCCCCCGAGGCATCCTTGACGCCGCCGACAATCGACGCCTGGGCGAAGAGGAGCGAAGGGACACCAAGGATGGCCAGCACAGTAAAGAACGGTCGCACGAGAGCGCGCATTCGGACCTCCTCGCAACATCTGAACCGGTCATGACTCTTCACCGTGCTTCGCCGACAGACGCTGATCAAATGGCGCGTACATTACCAGTAAACGGGTTGCGATGTCGCGTTCATCGTGAAAAGACACCGACGGATGTCCGCGCGCCGGCGAATGATCAAAGCTCGGACCAGTCGCGCGTCACCGGGCCGGAGCCGGATGACGATCGCGGTATCAGAGGCCATCCGCCCGCCAACCGCCTCCTCGCCAGCGGCACCGCCGCCTTCTCCGACCGTGCGACGCCAGTTTCGGCCACTCCCCGTACGCTATGTTGTAGTCTTCTACTCCCATGCTCACCGTTCCCGAGGCCGCCCGTCGCCTGCGTTGAAACCCGAAGACCGTCCGGCGCCGGATCCGGTCGGAACGTCTCCCGTCGCGCCGCGCCGGAACGCAGCACCTGATCGAGGAATCGGATCTCCTGACGCTCGTGCCGCCGGCCGGGATTCGCCTGCCCGCGGCGTGGCGCCGGACCGCCACGGTGAGCCGATCCCCGCCGTCGTCCGCGCCGTCCGCCGTTCCCGCGACGGGCGTTGACCCGTGATCGTTCTTGATGCCAGCGCGGCCATCCAGGCGTGTCTCGCGGCGGACGGTTTCGACCTGTTCGGAAACGCGGCCCTCATCGCACCGCGCTTCTCTTGTCCGAGGCGTCGTCGGTGTTACACGAGATGCGCTGGCGCAAGGAGATCTCCGCCAGCCTGGCGCAGCTGGCGTTCGAACGGCTGCGGGCGGCTCGGGGTATCACCACGCAGCCCGAAGCCGTTGCGCCCAGAGGCGTGGCGGGTCGCCGAGGAACTCGGCTGGATGAAGACGTCTGACGCCGAGTACGTTGCGCTCGCACGGATGTCGCAATCCCGCCTCTTCGCGCTAGACGCCCGACTGCGCCGGGGCGCGCCACGTCGTGGAGATCATCAACTAAACGCTCCACAGGAGCTCGAAGACCTGCTCCAGGCGGCTGAGCTGCCCCAGCGTCTCCTCCAGATGCGACTCGAAGGCGGCGCGCAGGTCCGGCGAGGTCGCCGCGTTGGCCATCTTGGGTAACGCCTTGGTCAATGGCTATGCCCGGTGATAGCAACCGCCGATGGGCGCATGTCTGCAGGGGGCGAAGCGTTCAAACAGAAGGAGTCACGAATGACACACTGCTAGAAAGAGCCGGGCTCGACCTCTAGATCGGCTCGATCTCTTCGGTGGATCCGCTGGACGTGTTGGTCCTCATGGCTGTCGTATAACCAGGCGAAGGGAAAGAAGTTCGTGCCCTGTCGTCGGGTCGGGCCTGCCGCCGCCAAGAGGCTTATGGAGTCGGGAGGAAGCGGAAGAAACGGTGAGCGCCTGACTCGCCCGGGGCTGAGCGAGTCAGGCACGGTCGCGCTACTTGGTGGAACCCGAGGCGTCCTTGTCGAGCTCTTCAATCATCCGCAGGTGCTCGCGCACCGTCGGCAGGGTCTTCATGGCCCACGCCTTCAGGTCGTTATCCTTCCCGCTCGTTGATTCCATGGTGAACGAATCGACGGCCTTCCTGTGACCAGCCACCATCTCGCGAACGTAGGCCCGGTCGAATTCCGCGCCTGAAAGCTGCGCCAGGCGGTCGTGCATGGCCTTGTGCTCGGGATCGGGCATCGCCGGCAGGACGATCTGCTTGGTCGCCGCGAGGGCCTTCAGTTCGTCGCCGGCTTTGCCGTGGTCGGTGACCATGCGCTGCGCGAACGCCTTGACCTTGGCGCTGCTGGCCTTCTCGCTCGCCAGTTTGCCCAGTTCAACTTCCGCCATGCCGCTCTTGGCGGTTTGAACGACGAAGGCCTGATCCCCCGTTCCTGCATTCGTTTGCCCCGGCGTGGTTGGCGAGGGGGTCGGCGAGGGAATCGGCGGTTGCGCCGGCGCCGGTCCCGGTGCCTGGGCATTGAGCAACACGCCGGACGCGATGATGACTGCTCCGATAATTGACTTGCTGTACATGCATTCCTCCGGCTCGTCGCCGTTGCAACGAAGGTGCCTGGTTGGCCGTCGTGCCATCACCGGGGAGCTCGTCTGCACGTTTCACGATGGAGGCGCAATGGCTGAGAACAACCCCACAGAGAATGAGCAGTTCGAGATAAATCCCGATGGAGCCGACCTTGACGGAACGGCTGAGATCGAGCGCCAAAAGGGCGAGGAAAATAATGAGCAGCTCGAGGTCGGCGTCGACACCGGCGACGCTCAAAGTGTTTCCTGATGCGGTCATTCGTCAGTCGGCTCAGCGGATCCCAATCGGCGGTATCGGCCGTTCCGTCGTCTTCGAGTGCTGATCTGTGTATTCCGGCGCAAAGCACTTGTGCACGCCGTAATCGCCCCAGCTCTGCTCGTGTGCATCAGGCATCACCATCGTCTCGGCGTTGATCAGTCGTCCCGACAGGCTGATGGCACCGGGGTCGGAACCGGCGATCTGCCACATGATGGTTTCCTTGGGTACGTACCCGCAGACTTCGACGACGTCACCGGGTTTCAGACCGTCCTTTGGAAAACCTTTTCGATTGAGTTGAAGAACAGCGGGACCCTCGACAGCCCAGCGACGTATCGATCCGTCCGTGGCTTTCTGTTCCAGGAATATGAAGCTGTGAGGATTGATTCGGTGGAACTCGACGATCGTTCCCTTCACGCGGACAGCCCGCGTGGTGTCGTAATTTGCGAGCGAATGGTGAGCCCGCACCGATCCAGTCGAAACGAACGCCACAAGAATTGCGAGCCATGCCACGTGTCGTCTCATATCAGATAGCCTCCAGGCGCCCATCCAATATATCGAGACCATGTTACCGGCTTGTTACGGCGGCCGCGACCTGACCACATCGGATCGTTCCAACCCGGCTTCAGAAATGCGTCACACTGGCTCAATTGTGAGACTGCGATCGTGATCATCGCGTTCCCGCCGGATAAGCCCGCCGCCGCCAAGGCATCGCCGCCGCGCCGTCGCTTCCGGGCTGGCAGGCGTCGTTTGTGCCGCTGGACGCGGCCGCACGCAAGACGTCAGTAACGAGTGACGCCGCAGTGGCTTTCGATCCATGGCCGCGCCGGTAGAAATACCCTTCGCGACCACTCATTACCTTACCGACGGGACATGCGGCCGTTCTGTGCTGTTCGCAGCTGTCCCTGGTTACCCAGCATCGATGGGGACGCCGGACGCCCGGGCTGCAGAGATGAACGCTTCTGGCAGAGCAACAGGCGACGAGAGGCAATGGAAGGTCGAGCGCCACAGCCCGCGGCGGTCGAGGTGCTCGTCGTCGACAGCAGGGATCGCGTACCCACCGACAACCGAGCCCACGCATCGCGCGTGCAGGCCAACTCGCGCCGGACGGGGGCCGCGGGGGGGTCCTGCGCCCGCCTCCGCTCGTTCGCTCACAAAAGCGATCGGGTTGGACCGCGGCCTCTAGAGAACTTGAATCCCCGCGCCGGCGGCGCTATTGGAACGCCATCGCTGGGCCCGAATAGTGCCCGTGTGCCATGCGCCATCCCGCCGTGGTCTTCCGGTACACTTGCGATTCTCGTCCGTCGGTTTCGACGTGTGCCCCGTCCTTGGCTTGCTTCGCGGTGTAGTGCCAGTAGAATTCGACCCACGCCGTACTTCCGTTCACGTGCACCGCGATGTCGCGGGCCACAAGCTTGCGATCCGAAAACGCGGAGCCGAAAAACTCATAGATCCCCTTCACCTCTTCCCACCCGTGGGCGTGTCCACCAGGATGGATGAAAGAGACGTCGGGCGTCGTGTCCCACACTTGTGATGCCAGGTTTGTGTCCGCGGCATCGAGCGCGGCCGTGTACCGGCCAACCTGCTCCCGGATCTCCTTCTCGGCGGCTTTCGGATCGCCCTCGGGCGCGTTACAGGAAACCAGAACCAGCAATATGCAGGCGGCTGCGAGACTTCGACCTTTCATTCCCGAAGTCTAGCACCCGGGCTCATCGCCCATGCTCAGCTCCTGGAACGGCGCAGGACGGCCGTTCGATGAAGCTGTCGGCGACGGTGAAGGAGGCCGTCGCCGATGGTCAAGCCGGAATCTCGCAAGAAGCGAGCGCCCAAGCGCGTGCTGGCGCTTCCGGATCTCGAGCACGCGAAAACAGCGGTCCTGAACAGCCTGACGTCCTCCAGCGCACAGCGGACCAACGACCACGCCATTCGCGAGTTCGTCTCGTGGTACTGCTCGGAGCCGCGACTTGCGTTCAATCGTACCGTGGTCCTCCGATATCGCATTCACCTCGAACAACGCGGCTTTGCGCCAGCCACCATCAATCTGCGGTTGGCCGCTGTGCGACGCATCGCGTCCGAAGCCGCTGACGCTGGCCTTCTGAGCCAGGAACCGGCAGCCGGCATTCGCTGCGCCGAGTTGCTGGCCTTGCAGATCGAGTCCATTCAGCAACGCGAAGAGCACTGGGTGATTGCCGATCTCGTCGGCAAAGGCGGACACGTGCGCACGGTGCCCATCCCAACTTGGGTGAAGAACCACGTCGACGTGTGGACGGCTGCCGCGGGCGTCACCCACGGGCCGGTATTCCGCGCGATTAAGAAGGCCGGACGCGTCTGGGGAGACGGCATGTCGCCAAAGATGTTGTGGGATGTGGTCCGAGCTGCGGCGGCACGCGCCGGCATCGAGAAACTGGCACCTCACGACCTGCGGCGCACGTGCGCTCGCCTCTGCCACCTCGCGGGTGAGGGTTTGGGGCACAGCATCGGCCTGGGCTTGTTCATCGCGCGTGCGATCGTGTCGGCGCACGGCGGGGAGATCGACGTGGCCTCATCGGCTGATGCGGGGACGACGATCACGGTGAGGCTGCCCAAGAGCCTGGCGTGAGGCGTGGACTATCCCGATTCCATATTCAGTGGGTCTCTCGCTTCGTCGGCCAGACGAATGACCGACGACATAGCGAGACGACAAACGCGATGATCAAGCCCCAGTAGAAGCCGCCGCTCGCGGAGCGGCGCGACATGGCCGGAACGCCTGCCCAGCCGCCATGAAACAGTAGCTCGCCCAGGACGGAAACGACGACGCTCACGATCACGACGGCCGCGACGAAGGGGATGCCACAGGGAGCGGAAACGACGGGCCAGCGCCCAATATGCGGCGATGACTGCAAGCATCAGTGCCAACTCGATGACCGCGTAAAGTGCGGTTTGAGGGGTCATCTTATTGGATGGTCGGACCAGGCAGGCGTTGCGCGGCGGCCCGATTCGTAGAGCGCCATGCTCGCAGTCTCACACAGCATCGGCCAGTTCGCATCCAGAGACCACGCATGGATTCTACGCGAATGGCACACAGCTTCTTCTCGAAGCCTGGTAGAAACCGACCGAGATGCACCTCGGTTGTGTTCGCGTCGCTAAACATCCGGCGGGAACTGCCGCTTAACGAGCCTGTCACGATCGAGTTCACCCCTGATCGGAGACGCCTCGACGTTCTGCCGAAACTCGGCGCTACTGCGGCCACGTCGCGTTGGGGTCCATGTTGACCATCGACTGCACTTGGGCAGTTGGAATCTGCGGGCGGAGGTACGGACGTCCAATGCTTTTGTGGCAGGAATAGCAGCTCTCGAGCATGGTCCTATAGTTCTTTTCGAATCCGAGGCCGTCCTTCTTCGCGATGGCGTCCTTGACCATCGCGAGACTGCTCGTGTCGATGCCGTCAAAAATACCCTGCAGCTCGACGTCGGTATTGTCCACCTGGTTGCGAATCGTCGGATTCTTGCGAACGAGCTGCTGAATGTGGCCGCGCGATTCGTTGAAATAGTACTGCGCGAGCGCCCAATTCCGCTTCTTACCGGCCCACCAAAGGTTGGTCCAGTGCCACTGGACGTCCATCATGATCGTCGAGTTCGTCGGGATGAGCTGCCGCAGCGTCGCCACTTCCTGCGGCAACTGGTCCATGGTCGGGAGTGCCGGTCCGCGGCCGCGGCCTTCACGCTGCTGCGCCGACAGCGCGGGCAGGTTCATGCCGATCAATACGCCGATGACGAGCAGCAGAACCGCGATGATGACGTTCTTCGACATGCCGTCCTCCTGAGTGCGCAGATGTTGGGGACTACTTTCTCGCTTCGGTCGTGAGCTGAAATGCCACCGCGTTCATTTTGCCCATCATGCCGTTGACGAGCGCGGACACCTGATCGATGGATGGCTGCGGCGCTTGGAGCGCGGCCGCGAGGTCAGGAATGCCCTTTTCAACCGTCTCGTACGCCTCCGGCGCCCGCATCTTGATGAAATCCCTGATGCCGGGCCAGTTGGCGCGGAACGCGGCGAAGGCCTTCTCCGCGTCGGCGCCGTGCCCGTCCTTCATCGCGGGGATGACGTACCGGAGCGGCGATCGTGCGGTCCGCACCCGTGCGATATCGTCGTACAGCGGGTTGATCGGAGCCGCTTTCTCGATCATCGCGATCGCCTGGTCGTACTTCGCGAGCATCGCCTGCGCGTTCGCAAGCAATGCGGCGACGTCAGGCCTGGGCGCCTTCAGACCTTCTTCGATCTTGGTTTGATAATTCTTCTCGAGTTCGTCGTACATATCGCGGTCGCGAGTGTTGATGTAGACCTCGATACCGTTCCAACCCGTATCGTACGCTTCGAACGCCTCTTCGGCGGCGGCGATGTCGCCCTTCTTCAGCACGTCAACCGTTTTCGCAAGTGCCGGCCGTACGGCCTTGATGATCGTGACCTCGAACCGCTCTCCGCCGGCAGGCCGCGCCGCCGACGATTGGCCGGCGAACACACTGGTTGCGAAGCTCGCCACGATGCCGACGGCGACAACGCTCGACTGCATCAGTCTCATTGGAAAATCCTTTCGAGTTGATCGGAGGATGTCCCATCACCCTACTCAATTCGGCGGTCGCTGTCGACGTCAAGATCGCGCAGGTGAGCATGAAGATCAGGCGAGGCTGATCGCCGCGCGATACTGAGAATCACAACCACAACCCGAGCCACCTCGACGCTCTTTCGCGATCGGCCTCTCACCTTCTGCCATCATTGAAAGCTCTCGACACTCGGCTTTCGCATCCAGCGAGCAGAACCTGACGATGCGGATGTCGATGCGCCGCTTCACGCGCCTGACCAACGCCTTCTCGAACAAGCTGGAACACCACGCGGCGATGGTGAGCCTGTACTTCATGTACTACAACTTCGGCCGTGTGCATCAGACACTTCGCGTCACGCCCGCGATGGAGGCAGGCATCGCACGCCACGTGTGGAGCGTTGAGGAAAGCGTGGGCTTGCTCGTCTGATCCGTCACGGCCAAAACAGCACGTTGAACGGCACCCGTCTCCAGCTTCCATGGTGACGCCGCGCTTTTCACCGAGCGCTTGGCTTCTTCGCTGAAGCATCCAGTGTGCAGCGGCCCGAGGCCGACCTCGGGCTCCGCAGCGATCTTCAACGTGTGCGCGTCGATAATTGTGACCGTCGGCGACAGCTTGCCGCTGGCAATCGCGTAGCGGCCGTCCGGCGTCACGTTGATGCCGTGGGGATGTACTTGGTATTTGGCGACACCACGGCGATGCCGTGCGCGCCCTGCATGTTCGGCAGCTTGAGGATGCGATCGGCTTCGAAGTAGTCGAGCCGGATCCGCGCCAGCCGTCCGTTGGCGAGGTCGTTGATCCAAAGGTACTTCCCGTCGGGCATGCCGTTGGTTTCCGAAAGGACGGGATGGTGGGTATCGCCCCACACGCCGCCGGTCGCGACGAGCTCCTGCCGCCTTGGGTCGTTGTCGTTCATGGCATAGCCGTACGCCGCCCGCGGCTCGAACACCGGGGGGCTCGCGAATCAGACGGCCCGACAAGCTGCACGACGTGCTCAAGGCACCGGACGTCGTGCTCGTCGGCCCGCGCCATCTGCGTACGGCGAGCGAAGCGTTCGCGCGTCAGGCTCGCGGGGAGATGACGGTCCATGCACATTCAGAGCTTGTGCCCCGACTGGTCCGAACTCGCGCGCGCGTAGCCCATGGCGCAGTAGCGGCTACGCCCTGTCGCCGACGCGCTGACTTCAGACCGGTCGGATCATCGTCAACAACATCTTGAACCGCGTCCGCGCCGCGACCGCGTGTGGCTGATTCGCCGGCATCAGCACCATCTCGCCCGCTGGCACCGTGAGCGGCACGCCCGCGATCGTGATGAAGGCTTCTCCCTCCAGCACGTGTGCGACGGCGTCGAACGGCGCGGTGTGCTCACTGAGCGATTGGCCTTCGTCGAACGCGAACAACGTCACGGTGCCGCCGCCGCGTTTGAGCAGGATGCGACTGACCACGGCCCCATCCTGGTACGCAGCCAGGGTCACCGGCGCGACCGGAGCCGCGACCGGCATTTCAGATGGATTCGCCACACATTCCTCCCAGGGCCATCGAACGGCCCGTGTTGACCATGAACAGTAGCACCGCCACGGCGTTGAGCAGACCGCCCCCACCCCGCCAGCGCCCGAGCACCTCGACCAGATCGCCGACGACCCGCACGATCAACGACAGGTGCAGGACGCCGACGTGCAGATAGAACGACGGGCGGTACGGGAGCGGCACACCGAGAACCGCTGGGAAAATAATGGGCGCGGGCGCGAACACCATCGACATGACGAACCCGACGAAGACGGCATGGAGCAGCGCGTCGTAGAGCACCCCTGGCATGGCGGCGCCGGTGGCGGCCGCGATCCCGCCGCCAACACCCAGGCACGCGTCGCCGCCCAGGAGGCTGACGGCCATGAACCGCGTCAGCCCGCGCTGATGGACCGTCCGCCGCGCCACGTCGTGCCGAGCCAGCCACAACGTCAACGCGATGAGGCCCACGCCCATGGCGCGGACGCCCGGCTCCGACCACCACGTCGCCGCGCCGACGCCGCCCGGGACCGCCGCCACGGCCACGACGAACTCCCAGCGGATGACCGGCGTCGGCCGTAGGAGGCGATTCAGCTCGAGCCGCTCGCCCGCGATCGTCAGCACCAGGAACGCCAGCCACCAGAAGACGACGCGAAAGATCGGCGCGCCGCCAAGCCACTGCACATTGCCGGCCGTCCATGCCAGGGCACCAATCGTCATCGTCGCAATGAAGAGCGACGCCTGCCGTCGCCACACGACGACGAAGATCGCGACCATGACGAGGCTGCCGGCCGTGATCAGGAACGGCGCAAACGAGCCGAGGGGCCGGGATCCAGTATGACCGCGCCTGCGGCGACGAGTATCGGCGCGGCATATCCCCATCGGGAACCGAGGCCGACCGCCCGCTCGAGGCTGATGAGCGTGCCGAGAAACCCGCAGACGATCAGTGGCCCGTGCGCGATCAACTGGTCCTGCCACGGCAGCGGCAGGTTCCACCCGAGGCGCACGAGTCCGAGCCACATGCCGCAGGCCATCGACAGCAGTCCGACGACCAGCAGCGGCACCCGGCGCCTCACCAAGCCGCATTAGCGCTCGCCCTCGCCAAGCTGACGCCTGGCGTCGTCGGACATCATGTCCGGATCCCACGGCGGCTCCCACTCGACGACGATGTCGACGTCAGCGACGTCCGGAACGCGATCGCGGATCGCCGACGTAACGAGATCCCTCAAATAGTCGGCCAGTGAGCACGCCGGGCTGGTCATCGTCATCGCGACGCGTACGCGTGTGCCATCGACCTCGATTCGATACACGGGCCCGAGGTCGACGATGTTGACGCCGATCTCTGGATCGAGGACCTGGCGCAACGCCTCGCGGATGTCGGGTTCAGTCGCCATGGCGTCCATCATCGTTCACGATCATGGCGTGCGTGCTATGTTTCGAGCGTGGACCCGCTCACAGGCTCACAGTGGAGCGCTCCTGGCACCGTCGCGGGATTCGCACGGTCGGCGCCTAATGCCGTGCTGATGACGTTCGCCGAGGAGGAGCTGAAGCGCTCCAGTGGAGGGCGCGTGCTCGATATCGGCTGCGGTGCCGGCCGTAACGCGCTCCCGCTCGCGCGCCTCGGGTGGAACGTGGTGGGCACGGACCTGTCGTGGCCCATGCTCTGCGCTGCCGCGAGTCGCACGCATGAACATGGGCTCGACGACCGACTTCATGTGGTCCTTGCGCCGATGGAGCGCATCCCGGCGAAAGACCGCAGCTTCGACCTGGTCATTGCGCACGGCATCTGGAATCTTGCGCGCTCCGCGACGCAATTCCGGCGGGCGCTCGATGAGGCGGCCCGGGTGGCCAAGCCAGGCGCGGGACTCTTCGTGTTCACGTTCTCACGAAACACCCTTCCGGCGCAGATCGCGCCTGTCGCCGGCGAGCCGTTCGTCTTCACCGAGTTCTCCGGCGAACCGCAATGCTTCCTCACCGAGGCCCAACTCGACGCCGAGTTGCGTCGCGTCGGCTTCGTGCGGGATCCCGGCGTGCCCTTCCACGAGTACAACGTGCCGAAGTCGGGGACGCTGTCGACCGGCAAGGCGCCCGTGATCTACGAGGCCGCGTTCCGCCGTGAGGCGTGACACGCTCCCGTCGCGCGGGTCGGTCGCTCAGCGCACTGGGCCTCGCTCTCCATGGCCTTTTCCCAGGCGGCGAAATCGGTCGTACCAGGAAATGGCGTGAGCATGACGAATTGGGCGAAGGTCACGCCCAACTGCTCTGCCACCGCGACCGTCGCCTCGAACGTGTCCTGGCGGTCGCTCGGCAGCCCGAAGATAAACGATCCGAGGACGTGCACACCGTGATGCTTGAAGGCTC
>JBDTRR010000016.1:0-94022 GCA_039931615.1 Acidobacteriota bacterium | reverse complement strand
ATCGTCCGCATCTCGAAGATCGAGATCATCGGCAGGAAGCGCAGGAACAGGAACAACAGCGACAGGAACAGACCGATGGTGCCGACGAAGGTCGAGATATCCCAGAATGACGGCTGGAACATGCCCCACGACGACGGCAGGAAGTCGCGGTGCAGGCTGGTGACGATGATGACGAACCGCTCCAGCCACATCCCGACGTTGACGACCAGCGAGATCACGAACAGGATCGGGATGCTGGTGCGCACCCGCTTCAACCACAGCACCTGCGGCACGACGACGTTGCAGAGGATCAGCAGCCAGTAGACCGACGCGTACGGCCCGGTCATCCGGTTCCAGATCATGAAACCTTCGTAGAGGTTGCCGCCGTACCAGGCGATGAACGCCTCGACCGTGTAGCCGTAGGCGACGATCAGGCCGGTCACCAGCATCACCTTGGCCATGTTCTGCAGGTGGCGCAGGGTGATGAAATCCTCCAACCCGTAGATCGCACGGATCGGAATCGCCAGCGTCAGCACCATGGCGAAGCCGGAGTAGATCGCGCCGGCGACGAAATAGGGCGGGAAGATCGTGGTGTGCCAGCCGGGGACGATCGAGGTCGCGAAATCGAAGCTGACGACGGTGTGGACCGAGACGACCAGCGGCGTGGCCAGACCGGCCAGCAGCAGGTAGGCGGTGTCGTAGCGGTGCCAGTGGAGCGCCGAGCCGCGCCAGCCCATCGCCAGCATCCCGTAGATCATCCGGCCGGTGCGCGACTGCGATCGATCGCGCAGCGTCGCCAGGTCGGGAATCAGGCCGACGAACCAGAACAGCAGCGACACCGTCAGGTAGGTCGAGACCGCGAAGACGTCCCAGATCAGCGGGCTCCTGAACTGCGGCCAGACACTCATCGTGTTGGGGTAGGGCAGCAGCCAGTAGGCCAGCCACGGCCGGCCGACGTGAAACAGCGGAAAGATTCCGGCCGACGCCACGGCGAACAGCGTCATCGCCTCCGCGAAGCGGTTGATCGAGGTGCGCCAGGTCTGTTTCAGCAGCAGCAGGATCGCCGAGATCAGCGTGCCGGCGTGGCCGATGCCAATCCACCAGACGAAGTTGGTGATGTCGAAGGCCCAGCCGACCGGGACGTTGTTGCCCCAGATGCCGATGCCGGTGACCACCAGGTTGGCCAGCGAGACGAACAGCAGCAGCGTCAGCAGGAAGGCGAAGCCGAAGCCGAGCCACCAGCCGAGCGACGTCTTGCGGGACAGGACGATGGCGCTGATCTTGTCGGTGACCGATCCGAAGGTATGGCCGGGGGCGATGATCGGCGGCACCGCCGTGCCGACGACGGCGCGGTTCGGATCCTCGACGGGAACGAGACTGTCGGCCATCTCAGTGTCCGGTCACGACTCGAGCTCGGGATTGACGTTGCGCACCGCCGCCAGATAGGTCGTCCGCGGCCGGGTATTGAGCTCGGCCAGCAGCGCGTAGTTGCGGACTTCGGCCTGCAGCTTCGCCACCCGGCTGTCCGGATCGTTCAGGTCGCCGAACACGATCGCGTCGGCCGGACAGACCTGCTGGCACGCCGTCTTGATCTCGCCGTCGGTCGCCCGGCGGTCCTGTTTCTCGGTGTCGATCTTCACCGCGTTGATGCGCTGCACGCAGTAGGTGCACTTCTCCATCACGCCGCGGCTCCGCACGCTGACGTCGGGGTTGCGCTGCAGCTTGAAGCTGGGGGTGTTCCAGTCCTGATAGAGCAGGAAGTTGAAGCGCCGGACCTTGTAGGGACAGTTGTTCGAACAGTAGCGTGTGCCGACGCAGCGGTTGTAGACCATGTCGTTCAGCCCTTCGTCGCTGTGCGCCGTGGCACCGACCGGGCAGACGACCTCACAGGGCGCGTTCTCGCACTGCATGCACGGGACGGGCTGGAAGTAGGTCTCGGGGTTGTCGGCTGGACCGCGGTAGTAGCTGTCGACGCGAATCCAGTGCATCTCGCGGCCGCGCAGGACCTGATCCTTGCCGATGACCGGAATATTGTTCTCGGCCTGGCAGCCGACGACGCAGGCATTGCAGCCGATGCAGGAGTTGACGTCGATCGCCATCCCCCATTTGTATCCTTCGTACTTGACGTCGGGATACATGGTCAGCGTGCGGGGCGGCGCCTCGAAGCCCTCGTGAACCAGTTTCGGATCGCGGACGAACTCGTCGCGGGTGACGGCGCGGATCATCCCGCGCCCTTCCATCAGGTGATGGTACTGGGTGCAGGCGAGCGAATAGCTGTCGCCGGTGGCGACCAGCTCGAGCCCGCTGCCGAAGCCCATCGCGTCCGACGTCCGGATCGCCCCGGCGTTGAAGCCGGCGCCGGTCCCGAGCTGGCCGGCGCGCGACCGGCCGTAGCCCAGATGGACGGTGGCGCATTCGTCGGGATGGCCGGGGACGGGGAACACGGTGCCGCGAACCGTCCGGCCGCGATACCGGAGCTCGACGACGGCGCTGACGACCTGTCCGTGCTCACCGCCGGAGGCCGCGGGATCGGTGCCCAGCCGCAGCCGTGCCGCCGTGGCCGGGCTGACGATCACGGCGTTGTCCCAGGTCAGCCTGGTGATCGGCTTGGGTAATTCCTGCAGCCAGCCGTTGTTGGCGAATCGGCCGTCGAGCACGGCGGGGTCGTTCCGGAAGACGATCTCGAGCCCGCCGCCTGACGGCGCCGGACCCGGTTCAAGCGCCGCCGCTCTGACGGAGACCGATTTTGCCGCCAGCGCTGTTCCCGGCATCACGCCGTCGTGCAGCCAGCGGCGCCAGGTCGACTCGAATGCCGGCGTGATCGGCGGCGCCGCCGCGGGACTGGACACGGCCGTCGAACGAGAAGCCCCCGCCGCCGGCGCTGCCGGGCGGACCGCCGCGTTCGTCGCCGCCTTGAGCCGCGCCGGGTCCGACGCCGCCTGCACACCGCCGCGGCTCCAGAACTCACGCAAGATGTCGTAGCCGGATCGCTCCGGCCGATCGCTCAGCGCGGCCAGCAGTTCGTGCGCCGAGCGGCCGTTGTAGAGCGGCGCGATCAGCGGCTGCACGATCGAGACGGTGCCGTCGTAGCCGCGCGCGTCGCTCCACGCTTCGAGAAAGTGCGCCTCCGGGATCTGCCAATGGCACAGCGCCGACGTCTCATCGTCGTAGAGACTGAGGTGGACGCGGAGCGGCACCTGGCCGAGCGCCGCCGCCAGCGCGATGTCGGCGGGGGCGGTGTAGACCGGATTGCCACCGACAATCAGGAGCGTGTCGACCTTGCCGGCGGCCATCTCCGCGGTGAGGTCGCGGAGCGATTGAATCTGGTCGACCGGTTCGGCTTCGACCGGTGCGGTGTAGACGACCGTCCGTCCGACGTTGCCGAGCGCCTCGTTGATGGCGTGCGCCAGGGCGTGGACCGGGGCCGGCAGATCGTCGCCGGCGACAACCAGGCTGGAACCGCGGTGCGCGAGCAGATCCTTCGCCACCGCCGCGATCCATTTCTGATGCGCCGGGCTGGCCGCGGCCGCGCCCGCCGCCGCCCGTACTCCGGCCGCGGCCGCGATCGCCCGCGCCACCGCCGCCACTTCGCTCGGCCGGATCGGCAGCCGGTGATCGGCCTTGGCGCCGGTTGCGGCCGGCATGCTCTCGAGCGCGTAGAGGCGATTCATCCGGTCGGCGTTTTCCGGCCGGCGCCGCGCGCTGAAGTCGCGCGCGTAGCGCAGGGCGCCCGGGCCGCTGGCGAGAAAATCGGCGTCGAGCGAGAGGATGACATCGGCGCGATCGAAGCGGTACTGGACCTCGACGTATTCGCCGAACGCGAGCCTGGCGCCCGCCCGGGTGTTGGCGCGGCCGGCCGGATCCCATTGGTGCCATCGGGCAGCGGGGAAGCGGACGAGCAGGTCGCGGATCTGTGCCGCCAGCGTCGGCGAGCTGACCGACTCGGTCAGGATGCGCAGCCCGGCGCCCTGCAGCGGCTGCTGGGCCGTCAGCGCCGCCCGGATCGTCCCGAGAAACGCCGACCACGGCCGAATCTCGCCGACGTTGGTCAGCGTCTGGGAGCGATCGGGGTCGTAGAGGCCGAGGACCGCGGCCTGCGCGAAGACATCGGACGCGCCCAGGCTGCCGGGATGAAGCGTGTTGCCCTCGATCTTGGTCGGCCGTCCCTCATGGCTCTCGACCAGCAGCCCGGTCGCGACGCCGCCGAGCGTCATCGCGGTCGAGTAGAACATCGGCTTGCCCGGCACGAGATCCTCGGGCTGGCGGACGAAGGGGACGATCTTCTCCGCCGGCTGCCGGGTGCAGGCGGTGACCCCGGCCAGCGCCATCGACGCTCCCATCAGCTTGAGGAACGTCCGCCGCGCCACCGGATCGGTGATCGCTTCCACCTCGGAAGGAAACTCGTTGTGGAGGCGATCGAGAAACGCCGGATCGCCGGCCAACTCGTCGAGCGTCCGCCACACCGGCTTCATCGGTGGCACGTTGAGCAGCTCGTCAGTCGCTGAATGTGATAGTCCGCCACCAGCTTGGCGCCGAGCTCGAGCTGATTCGCGGGCGGGGCGTAGTCGACGCTGAACACCGCGCTGCGCGGCCGGACGTAGCGCTCCGGGTTGCGGTGACAGTCGAGGCACCATTCCATCTGCAGTGACTTCTCCTGCCACATCAACGGCATGCGGTCGACCTGGCCGTGACACGTCGTGCAGCCGACCCCTTTGTTGACGTGGATGCTGTGGTTGAAATAGACGAAGTCCGGCAGATCGTGGACCCGCGTCCATTGGATGGCGCGATCACTCCGGAAGCTCTCGCGGACCGGCTCCAGATAGGGACTGGCCGAAAAAATCTGGGAATGGCAGTTCATGCAGGTCTTGGTCGGCGGAATGCCCGCAAAGGACGAATCCTCGACCGAGGTGTGGCAGTAGCGGCAGTCGAGGCCGTTGCCGGCGACGTGCCGTTCGTGGCTGAACTGGATCGGCTGTTCACGCGCGACGCGCGCCTGCGTCACCCACGGCGACCGGTTGATCTCATCGGAGAGGCCGAGCAGACCGGCGATGACGAACACCGCGCCGAAAATACTGACGCGGGCGATCGTGTTGGCGCTGCGGTGAAAAATTTGCGACATCGCGGGAGGGTTCAATCAGAACGACGGTCGCCGATCGAACGTTTTGTGAGCTTATCGTACTTCAGCCGGAGCAGTTTCCCGGAGGTACGGCCGCCCCATCACGTAGCGCTCGAACCACTCCAGCTCGACATTGGCCTTGAACAGCTGGTGGCGCGGCTCGACCCAGCCGTGCCCTTCACGCGGTGCCACGTCCAGCCGGGTCGGCACGCCGTGATCCCTGAGCGCCCGGTGCATCTCGAGCGCCTGCGCCAGACCGACCCGGGTGTCGTTCTCCCCGACCAGAAACAGCGTCGGCGTTTTGACGTTCGCGACGTACTTGAGCGGCGACTGATCCCAGTACCGATCGATCGGCGCGTTCTTCTGCCAGGGCGTGCCGCCAAACCACAGCGCCCGGTAGCCGCGCAGGTCTGATTGCCCGTAGAGCGAAATCCAGTTCGAGGCGCCGGCAAACGAGGCGGCCGCCTTGAACCGGTCAGTGAACGTGATCAGCTTGTTGACGATGTGCGCGCCCGCACTGGTCCCCATGACCGCGAGCTTGTCGGGATCGGCGAGTCCTTGTGTGACGAGCGCGTCGACGCCGGCCAGGACATCGAGGTGGGCATGGTTGAAGAAGCCACCCGCCATGTCGCGGTAGAACGCGTCGCCGTAACCGATGCTGCCCCGGTAGTTGGGCCGCAGCACCGCGAATCCGCGCGCCGTCAGGACCTGCACGTAGTCGCTCCAGCCCCAGAAGCCGAACCGGTCGGCGTCGCCGGGACCGCCGTGGAGCTGGACCACCAGCGGGTACCGTCGGCCGGCGGCGTGGCCGAGCGGGTAGAACAGCAGGCCCTCGATCGCCGCGCCGTCGGTGCTCTTCCACTCGATCCGTTCCTGCCGCGGCAGCTGGAACGTGCGTTCGATCGCATCGTAGACGCCGGTCACCCGCGTCGGCTGCGCGCCGGGAGTCAGGGCGAGCGTCCAGACGTCGCCGAACCGCGATGGCTCGTCGAACAGGAACACCAGCCGGCCCGGCCCCGGCGCCATGCTGAAGACCGGCGCCGGCGCCACCGGAATGGAGTGGCGGCCGCTGGTCAGCTGCCTGGGCGTCCGGCTCGCGAGATCGATCTGGAAGATCTCGCTGTGCACGCCCATCTGCGCCACGATCAGAATCGAGCGGCCGTCGGGGGCCCAGCTGGCCCGATCGACATAGTGGGGGAAATCGGGCAGCAGCGCACGTGGGGTTCCGCCCGCGGCCGGGACCAGGAACAGCGTGGCGTTGTGATACGGCTCGAACCGCTGATTCGCTTCGGCGACGAACAGCACCTGGGCGCCGTCCGGCGAAATCTCGGCTTCGGCCTCTTCGACCTGGTTGTCGGTCAGCCGGACCTGGCGTCCGCCGTCGGCGTCGATGATCCAGACCTCGCTGCGGGCGTTGTCGAGCGGCAGCGGCGACGGCATGCGATGGACGGCGAGACGCGCGCCGTCGCGCGACAGGCGGTACGACGTGACCGAGAAATCGCCGCGGGTGACCGGCTGTTCCGTGCCGGACGCGACGGCGACCCGCCACAGGTGCCGCTGCCGGTAGTCCTCGTTGTAGGCGTAGACATCGTCTTTCGCCTCGAGCCGTGCCTGCTCGTCGGCGGTCCGCGGATCGACGGCGAGGAAATAGATGAAAATGCCATCCGGCGACCAGGTCGGGGCCGCCACGCCGCTGGCGTGGCGGGTCACCACGCGCGCCTCGCCGCCACCATCGGCCGGGACGACGGCGATCTGTCCGTCGCGGATGAACAGGATCTGTCTGGAGTCGGGGGCCCAGCGCGGCGACGCTTCACCGCTCGCGCCCCTCGTCAACTGGACGGGCGCACCGCCGCCGACATCCTGGCGCCAGATGTGGCCGGGCCGCCGGTTCGCCGCCCAGTCGACCTGGTTGAGCTGATAGACGACGGCATGTCCGTCCGGTGCAAGCTGCGGATCGAGGACGCTGGGCACCTCGCGCAGATCGACCAGCGTCATCGGCCGCGGTGTCTGGCCCCGCCCGGTCGTCACGGCGGCGAGGATGAGCCCGGCGATCGCTCCGATGGTCCGCCAGCCCGTTGTCATAAGTCGTCGCTGACACGATACTATCGGGTTTTGCGGGATTGCGGGACGCCTTCGAAAGCAGCCCCCTCGTAGGTGGGATCCGGCTTCAGCCGGATCGATCCGCAGTCCGACTGAAGTCGGACGCCACGTACGAGCTGGGGTCGGGGCAATGTAGGGACGGTCGCGCGAAGCGGGGTCGGCCATGAGCGACAGCGACAGAAAGTACCGTCAGCGCGGCTATCAGGACGAGCCGCGCAAGAGCGAGCGGACGCCCGCCCGGCCGCAACCGCAGGGCCCGCGCGATCGGCCCGACGGTCCGAAAACGCCGAATCTGATGGCGTCGCACGAGGTCTTCCGCTGCTCACGCTGCGGCAATCGTCTCTCGCTGCCGGTTGGCGCCGCCGACCGGTGCACCCGCTGCGGCGTCGATCTCCACAGTTGCATTCAATGCGTCTCGTTCGACACCGGCGCGCGGTTCGAGTGCACGCAGCCGCTGACGGCGCGGATCGCGCCGAAGGATGCGCGCAACGAGTGCCCGTTGTTCGCGGCGCGGACCACCGTCGAGCGTCAGACCGGCACCCAGGGTCCGCCGTCGGCACGGCAGGCGTTCGACGATCTGTTCAAGTAGCGGCTGGCCTCCAGCCAGCAGCCCCCTCATAATTGGGCCATGCCATTGATCTCTTCGTCCGATCAGGACCAGCTGCGAACGGCGTTCGCGGACATGACCCGAGCGGTTCGCCTGGTGTTCTTCACCCAGACGCTGGGCTGCGAGACCTGCCTGCAGACGCGCCAGATCCTGGATGAGCTGCCTCTCCTCTCCGACAAGATCTCGATCGAGGAGGTGAACCTGATTCTCGAGGCCGACAAAGCGGCGGCGTTCGGCGTCGATCGCGCGCCGGCGGTGGCGATTACCTACCTGGAGTCCCCGCCTGGATCGGCCGACCCACCCGGACCGGCCGACCCACCCGGACCGGCCGACCCACCCGGACCGGCCAACCCACCCGGACCGGCCAACGAGGTGTGGACGGACTCCCGCATCCGATTCCTCGGCACGCCCGGCGGCTACGAGTTCGTCTCGCTGGTGCAGGCCGTGCTGCTCGCCGGCGGTCGGGTCCCGCAGTTGTCCGAGGCCAGCCTGCAACGGCTGGCGGCCGTGGATCGCCCGGTCACGATGCACGTGTTCACCACGCCGACCTGCCCGCACTGTCCCCGCGCGGTCAGCCTGGCCCACGAGATGGCGTTTGCCAGCCCCCACATCACCGCCTACGCCGTCGAAGCGACCGAGTTCCCCGACCTGACGCGCCGCTACCGCGTCAATGGCGTGCCGAAGACGGTGGTCGATGGAGAGATTGAGATTCTGGGAGCGTTGGCGGAGGAGGCGTTTGTGGAACAAGCGTTGGAGAGGTTCGCAATTAGGAATTAGGAATTGGGAATTAGGAATGAATTAGGAATTAGGAATTAGGAATTTGAAATTCGTGGCCCTCTCGGCCGTTTCGCCCTGGTCGCGGCGTTTCGTTTCGTGTTGCGTACGATGGCACTGATGATGGCCACCAACTCTCCGGCCTCTGCGCAGAGGGCCCGGACCTCCTGACGGGGGCCGATGTTGCAGTTGGCGACAACCTTGAGTCTGACGTGCGTTTCCCGGCACTCCTTGAGAGAGATGCAGCACTTGGAAATGAAGTCGCGCGTACTTTCCGCGGCCCGCGCCTCTTCCAGGTTGGCCGCGACCGACGTGGAGGAGGCGAGCAACTGGGGCACCAGCGGGCGGCAGATGCCGCCGGCATCGTGAAGGATCTTGCAGAGATCCACGACCCGGCAGGCGAACCGACGCGTGCGATCTCGAATGTCCTGCCCATGCGCAAAGGCCTGGACGGCATCTTCCGGCACATCGGGACGAGCCATGCCGCCGCACAACAGCAGTCTCCGTGCCGCAAATGGCCGTGCCAGATCAGGCGCAATCCGACCGATTCGAGGCAACCGATCGCAATCACCGCGTACGGATTCCCAGTCGTGTTTTCCAATTCCTCATTCCTCATTCCTCATTCCTCATTCCTAATTCCTAATTCCTAATTCCTAATTCCTAATTCCTAATTTCCCCATGCCCCGCCTTTTCCTCCTCGTCACCTCTGTTCTCCTTCTCTTCACGAGCGGGCCGCGGGCCGCCACCGCCCTCCACTACCACTTCACCTTTCCCGAGCCGCAGCATCACTGGATGCAGGTCGAGGCGACGTTTCCGGAGCTGACCGGCGAGACGCTCGAGCTCCGCATGAGCCGTGCGTCGCCCGGCCGCTACTCGCTGCATGATTTCGCCAAGAACGTCTACGACGTGCACGCCTTCGCCCGCGATGGCCGGGAGTTGCCGGTGACGCGGCCCGACCCATACGGATGGAACGTCAGCGATCACGGCGGCAGCGTGCGGGTGGTCTACAAGATCTACGGCGACGTCGTCGATGGAACGTATCTCGCCGTCGATACCACCCACGCGCACATCAACATGCCGGCGGCGGTGATGTGGGCGCGCGGCCTCGACGATCGTCCTTCCACCTTGACGTTCGCGCCGCCGGCCGGGACGCGGTGGCAGATCGCGACACAACTGCATCCCGGGGCGACGCCGTTCGAGGTCACCGCGCCGAACCTGCAGTATCTGATGGACAGCCCGGTCGAGCTCGGTCCGATCTCGATCAAACAGTTCAGCGTCGGGCCGCGCACCTTTCGCGTCGCCGTCCACCACCAGGGCGGCGACGGCGATCTCGGCGACTACGTCAAAGACATCGAGAAGATCGTCCGCCAGGAAGGCGCCGTGTTCGGGGAGTACCCGGCCTACGAGCCGGGGCACTACACCTTCCTCGCCGACTATCTCCCGTATGCGAGCGGCGACGGCATGGAGCACCGCAACAGCACGGTCATGACCGAAGCAGCGTCGATTGCGACCGGCCGCCGCGGCCTGCTCGACACGGTGGCGCACGAGTTCTTCCACGGGTGGAATGTCGAGCGCATCCGCCCGCGCTCGATCGAGCCGTTCGATTTCGAACGCGCCAACATGTCCGGCGAGCTGTGGCTGGCGGAGGGCTTCACGCAGTACTACGGCAAGCTGATCGTGCAGCGGGCCGGCCTGGCCGACCTGCAGACGCTGGCCCAGGCGCTGACCGATTTCGTCGAGACCGCGGCGGTTGCCCCCGGACGGTCGGTCCGCTCAGCTGAAGAGATGAGCCGCATGGCACCGTTCATGGATGGCGGGACGACAGTGGACCGCACCAACTGGCCCAACAGCGTGACCTCCTATTACCCGCTCGGCGGTGCCATCGCGCTGGCGCTCGACCTGACGCTGCGCGGCCGGTCGGACAGCGCCATCACCCTCGACGATTACATGCGCGCGATGTGGCGGGTGCACGGCCGACCCGGCGGCGCGCGCGAGGGCTACGTCGATCGTCCCTACACGGCAGCGGACGCCGAAGCCCGGCTGGCCGACGTCAGCGCCGACCCGGCCTTCGCCCGCGACTTTTTCAGCCGCTATATCCAGGGCCGCGAGGCGGCCGACTACCCGGCGCTGCTCGGACGAGGCGGGTTCGTCGTCCGCCGCCGCAATCCTGACCGCGCCTGGTGGGGCGACGTCAGACTCGAGCCGAGGAACGGCCGGATGTCGATCGCCGCACTCGTCCCGGCGAACACTCCGGCCTATGCCGCCGGCCTCGAGCAGGACGATGAGCTGCGCCAGCTCGATGGCGTCCCCATCTCCTCGTTCGGCGACCTCGCGAACGTCCTGGCGCGGCACAAGCCGGGCGATCGTGTCGCCGTCGCCTACGTCGACCGGACCGGCCTCGAAAAGACCGCGACCGTCGTCCTCGCCGAGGACCCGCATCTGGAGGTGGTGCCGAACGAGAGCGAAGGCATCGCCCTGTCGCCGGCGCAGCGCCGCTTTCGCGACCGCTGGCTCGGCCCGCTGCAATCGGTTCAATAGGTGGTGGTGATGGCAGTTCCCTGGCTTCGAATCCTTGATACCGTCGTTGGCGTTGGCGATCTGGCACTGAGCAATCGCGCCCGGAAGTCCCCCGGACCCGAGACCAACAGGAGAGCCCCCGGGCCTGACATCGACAGGACGCCCTCCGCGGCAGACATCAATCCGCCGCTGGGCGGCGGCGGGGCGCTGGGTCTGCTCGAAACGCATCTCACCGGAGTCGTCGTGGCGGCGCTGAAAGAGGCGTTCGATCGCGACCGAAGCCGGCTCGACCTCGAGCGGGAACAGATCGACGCCGAGCGCGTCCGCGCCGAACGCGCCCTGCGGCTCGAGGTGCTGCGCCAGGCCGGCGATCGCGAGCTGACCCGGCTGCGGCTGATTGCCGTGATGGCGGCGGTCAGCTGGATCGGCACGCTGTTTTTTGCAGCGCGGTTGATCGCCGGCGGCGCCGGCGCCCGGGCGGCGCTCGGTGCCGGGTGGGTGGGCCTGCTGGCGGCCCTGGCGTTGTCATTTGCCGGTCAGGCCGGAGTGAGCACTGCTCTTGGCCGACTCGATCTCGATCATGATCACGCCATGCCGGCGACGCTGGCCGGCCGGCTCGCCCCGTGGTTCGTCGTCGCCGGGCTCGGGCTGGTCGGGGTGGCCGTGCTGATGGCCGGGACGCCCTGACGCGGTGAAAAAAGGCCGGGCAGACCTGAAGGTCCGCACTACGTCAGTCCACGTACGTAGTGTCCGGCTTCAGCCGGACCGTGACAGGAAAATCAGTCGGAGTGCAGGCCTTCAGGCCTGCTGTGTCTGGTAAAAACTACCAACCACACCACGAGATTGATCATCGCGACGGCAGCGATGATCAGCAGCGCCCGGCCGATCGCCGGTGGCGACGTCCGCAGCGACGGGAGCCAGCGTTCGTTCGCGCCCAGCCAGCCCAGCAGCTCCGAGAGCACACGATTGTGGCCGTCGCCCTGCGGCCACAGGCTGCGGGTGTGCTGCCAGCCGTCGGCGGAGATGAAGAACTGCGGGACGAGCAGCAGCAGCGACGCCTGGCGGAAGAGCGGCTGCCGCAGTGCGACGGCGCCGATCATCGCGGCGATCGGCACCAGCGGCATCAGGAACCGCGCCGCCGGCGAAAAGCCGCCCCACCATTGGTCGTGGCCAGCCGAGATGCAGAACAGGTAGGCCGCCGGCAGCAGCCAGACGGCGTATCGCCGACCGGCCACCGCCCACGCCGCGGGGAGCAGCAGGTAGACCGGCGCCCACACCAGCAGGCCATTTTCGCGATCGATGATCAGGCCCGGCAGGCCGACCCGGAACGTCTCCCACGAGAACGGGGCGCCGTCCAGGACCAGCGCACCACCTAGATTGCCCCAGTAGTGCCAGGTCCAGATCGCCAGGCCGATGAGCGGCGCGGCGAACAACACGAGGGCGTGCAGGCGATCCCGCCGGTCGAGCGACACCACCCGGTGCCGGTGCTGCCAGAGCACCGCCAGCATCAGCGCCGCCGCGTAGAAGACGTACTTGCGGTGCAGCCACGGCAGCAGTCCCAGCGCGGCGGCCAGCCAGAAGACGCGTCCGCGCACCGCGCGGTCGGCTTCCTCGAACGCGGCGCGCACCGCCAATGCCGTCGCCAGCAGCGCGAAGGCTTCCGGAAACACCAGGAAGCTGTTGGACAGGACGGGTGGGGCCAGCCACAGCGCGATGACGATCGTCGAGGCCGGGGCCGCCGGCGTTTCCTGGGCCAGCAGGGCGCGCCGCGTGATCGCGGCGGCCGCCGTCACCAGTCCGATGATGCAGATCGAGATGAGCGAGTAGGCGAACAGTCCGCGGGTCATCCGGAAGCGGGCCAGGATCGGTTCCGACGCCAGTCCGGACGCCGCCGTCGCCGCCACGTAGACCGGCAGCAGCAGCACGGGCACGCCGATGTCGTGCACCGGGAATATCCGGCCGGCCCGATTCGCCCGGCCGTGCTGGTCCATCACCAGCCCGGCGGCGCCGAACCGCCGGCCGTCGTCATCCCGATAGTTGTTGGCGAGATCCAGGTCGTGGTCGGCCCACAGGCTCTGGCAGACCATCAGATAGTGCGGTTCATCGCCCGACGCCGAGTATTTCCCGTGCGTCGTCAACGTCCAGCAGACCAGGAAGATGACGACGGGTGCGAACCACCGGCTTCGGATCACGTGGCTACCATCTCGGGTCGGCCAACCATTCTATGCGTCTCCGCCTCGACGTGCGTCCCGCCGCCGATCGCCGGCCCGGCGCGTCCGACCCAGGTCGATCACCACCTGGGAATCGGGATCGATATACTTCCTGAATGGCGTTCGCCCCGGAGTACGTGACGTGGGTGCTCAACGAGAACTTCGAGGATGCGAAGGCGCTGTTTCTCGCGCCGCTCACCGCGATCAACTACGCGCATCTCGTGATGCTGGAGTCGACCGGCATCGTCGGGAAGGAGGACGCCCACGCGGTGCGGCTGGCGCTCGATTCGGTGTCGGCCACCGATCTGTCGACGGTGCGCTACGACGGCACCTACGAGGACCTCTTCTACTACGTCGAGCGCCTGATTGCGGCCGCCTGCGGCGAGGACGCCGCCGGACGGCTGCACACGGCGCGCAGCCGCAACGACATCGATATGACGATGTACCGGATGCGGCAGCGCGACCTGATCCTCCGCCTCTCCGACGCGGCCCTCGATCTGCGCGGCGTGCTGCTGGCGCTGGTCGACCAGCACCGTGAGACGATCTTCGCCGCGCACACGCACACGCAGCGCGCGCAGCCGACGACGGTCGCCCATTACCTGCTGGCGGTGGTCGAGCAGGTGGAGCGGGACGGCCAGCGGCTGCGGGCCGCGTACGATCGGACCAACCGGAATCCGCTGGGCGCCTGTGCCATCACCGGCACTGGCTTTCCAATCGATCGGCAGCTGACGTCGGATCTGCTCGGTTTCGCCGCGCCGACCGGCAACACCTACGGCAGCATCGCGGCGGTCGACTATCTGCTCGAGAGCGCCTCGGCGTCGGCCGTGCTGCTGGTCGGGCTCGGCCGGTTCCTGCAGGATCTGCTGCTGTGGTGCACCGCCGAATTCGGCTACCTGCGCCTCGGCGACGGCTTCGTCCAGGCCAGCAGCATCATGCCGCAGAAGCGCAACCCGGTCGCGCTCGAGCACGCCCGGGCGATCGCCAGCAAGGCGCTCGGCCAGGCCCAGGCGATCGTCACCAGCGTTCACAACACGCCGTTCGGCGACATCGTCGACACCGAAGACGATCAGCAGCCGCTCGTGCATGCGATGTTCCGCGACGCGACCCGGGCCGTGAAGCTGACCGCGGCAGCGCTGGCGACGGCCGAGTTCGACGCCGCCCGGCTGGAGCGGACGGCGGGCGAGGGATGGATCACCCTGACCGAACTGGCCGACACGTTGACCCGTGATCACCAGGTGCCGTTTCGCACCGCGCACGCCATCGCGCGACGGCTGGTCGAGGCCCGCGAGCGCGATCCGAACGGCCGGCTGTCGGCGCTGGTCGCCGATATTTCCGGTGAGCTGCTCGGCACGCCGCTGACGTATCCGGACCAGGCGCTGTTCGAGATCTTGAGCCCGCGGCACTTCGTCAACGTGAGACGGACCCTCGGCGGACCGGCGCCGGACGAGACGGCACGGGCGGCGGCCGCGTCGCGCGCCCGTCTGGACGAGGATCGGGGCTGGTGGAGCGGCGCGATCGCCGCGCTCGGCGCGGCGGAAAATCGCCTGGCCGAGCGGAGCGCCCGGCTGTGACGCCGGACAACGGCGAAGCGTCGGCCGGTGCCGGAAACGACGTGGAACGCGACACGCCGATGACCGGGATCTACATCCGCGTCCTGCTGGTCGAGGCAGCCGTCGTCGTCGCGCTCTGGTATTTCGGACGGATGTTCTCTTGATTCTTTCATTGTCGAGGCCGCCGAGGGCGCCGAGCCGCCCAGCTCCCGAGCCTCCAGGCTCCATTACATTGAACCCCGAACCCTGAAACCGCATGCGCCCCTTCGACTGGATCGTTGTCCTCGTCTACCTGGTCTGGATCGTCTACGACGGCTTGCGCCGATCGAAGGGGACGGACAAGGTCGACGGTTACTTCCTGGCCAACCGGTCGCTGCCGTGGTGGGCGGTCGGGTTGTCGGTGATGGCCACGCAGATGAGCGCGGTAACGCTGGTCGGCACCACCGGGCAGGCGTATGCCACCGGCTTGCGCTTCGTCCAGCTGTATCTCGGCCTGCCGCTGGCGATGATCATCCTGTCACTGACCGTGGTGCCGTTCTTCACCCGGGCCCGCGTCTACACCGCCTACGAGTATCTCGAGCGCCGTTTCGACGTCCGGACCCGCTCGCTGGCCAGCTTCCTGTTCCTGGTCGGGCGCGCGCTGTCGCTGGGCGTCACGCTGGCCGCCCCGTCGGTCGTGATGTCGGCGATCCTCGGCTGGACGCTGCCGGTGACGGTCCTGGCGATCTGCGTCCCGATGATCGTCTACACGACGATCGGCGGCGTGCAGGCGGTCGCCTGGACCGACGTCAAGCAGATGTTCGTGGTCGTCGGCGGGATGTGCGCCGCGGTCGGCATTCTGCTCTACGGCATCCTGCAGGACGTCAGCTTCGGTCAGGCGCTGCAGCTGGCCGGCGCGACCGGCCGGCTCAACGCCATCGACTTCCGGTTCGATCTCCGTGAGACCTACACCTTCTGGTCTGGGATGATCGGCGGCCTGTTCCTGATGCTGTCCTACTTCGGCTGCGATCAAAGCCAGGTCCAGCGGTATCTGACCGCGAAGTCGATCGATGAAGCGCGCCATTCGCTGATGATGAGTGCGTTCGTCAAGATTCCGCTGCAGCTGCTGATCCTGGGGAGCGGCGTCCTGGTCTTCGTCTTCTACCTCTTTCAGGCGCCGCCGATGCTGTTCAACCACACCTACGACGCGCAGATTGCCGCCAGCCCGGCGGCGGGCGAGTACGCGGCGCTCGAGCAGGAGTTCGCCGGCGCGATCGCCGCCCGCCGGACGGCGGCCGGTAACGGCGATCGGCCGGCCTTTCTCGACAGCGACGCCCGCGTCCGGGACGTCCGGAGCCGGGCGATGGCGGTCGTCAAGCGTGTCTCCGGCGACGAGCGCTACAACGACGTCAATTACGTGTTCCCGACCTTCATCACCACGCGCATGCCGATCGGCCTGGTCGGGCTGATGATTGCGGCAATCTTCGCGGCGGCGATGTCGGCCAGCGGCGGCGAGCTGAACGCCCTGGCGACGGCGACGATCATCGACTTCTACAAGCGGCATTTCGTCACCGCGGCGTCGGACCGCCACTATCTGACCGTCTCCAAGCTGGCGACGCTGTTCTGGGGGCTGTTCGCCTGCGTCGTCGCGATGTACTCGGCCAATCAGGGATCGCTGGTCGAGGTGGTCAACCGCTACGGCTCGTTCTTCTACGGCTCGCTGCTCGGGGTCTTCATGCTCGCCATCCTGACGCGGCGCGCGACGGCGCGCGGCGCGTTCTGGGGCGTCATCGCCGGCATGGCGGTGGTGCTGACGGTGGCGTTCTCGCCGCGGACCCGCGATATCGCCTTTCTCTGGCACAACCTGATCGGTGCCGTGGTGGTCTTCGTCGTCGGCATGGTGATCAGCCTGTTCGACCGATCACCGGCCGTCCGTACCCCGTCCCCCTCGACCGGCGGCTGATTCGAACGACATACGCTTTCGTCGCCGGTCCGACGATTCGGTCAGTACCTCGCAACGCGCCATTCCTCGCCGTTCGCTCGCAAGACTCGCACTGCCAGATGCTTGGCGGGATGTTCATTGTGGAACACCGCTTGCTCTGAACGACTGCGTGATGACCACGTCCCGCATTGGTTGCCGGCCAGCTCAGGCGGGATTCTCGCTGGTCGAGATGGTCGTGGTGATGGGGTTGGTGGGTGTGCTGTCGGCGATGGCGGTCCTCCAGATCAACGCCTCGAGACCGGGACTGAAGGGCGACGGTGCGATGCGTGTGGTGCTGTCCCAGATGACGGCGGCGCGTGAGCTGGCGATCACGCAGCGCCGCAACGTCCGGGTGACGTTTACGGCAGGGATCCTGGTACAGACGATCCGGGAGGACGCTCCGGCCGCCACACAGACGACGCTGTCGTCGGTGTCGATGGAGGGCGGCCTTCAATTCGCGATCATCGCTGGTCTAGGCGACACCCCCGACAACTTCTGCAACGGCTCGGTCACCGCCGTTTCGTTCCCGACAGCCACCGGGACGCCGCCAGAGGTGAAGTTCACGCCGGACGGCACGTTCGTCAACCAGCTCGGCCACACCCTCAACGGTACGGTGTTCGTCTCGTTGCCGGACGAGCCGACTTCGGCGCGCGCGGTGACGATACTCGGCGCGACCGGCCGCGTCCGGGGCTATCGCTGGGACGGGCGTGCCTGGATGGCGGTGTAACCATGCGCGCCACCTCTTCGCGGGGCTTTTCGCTGATCGAGACGATCATCGCGCTGGGGATCCTGACCACCGGCGTCCTCGGTGCCGCCGCCGTGTTGGCGACCGGCATGAACCACCTGAGCAGCTCGCCCTCCGACGTCGTCGTGACGCAGAAAGCGGCGGAAGCCATTGAAGCGGTGTTCAGCGCGCGCGACAAGCTGCCGTGGTCGACGCTCAGGAACAAGGCTGATGGCGGGATTTTTCACGACGGACCGCAGTCGTTGACGCGACCGGGGCCGGACGGCCTGGTCAACACCGATGACGATACGACAGTTGAAACCGTCAGGCTGCCGGGCCCCGACCAGACTCTCGCTACCGGTGACGATCAAATCATCGAGTTGTCCACCTTTACCCGCGACATCCGCATCACCGACGTCGCTGGCCAGAACGGCTTGCTCCGAATGATCGTCGTGGTCGTCACCTACAAGAGCGGTCCGGCGATCCGGTCCTATACGCTGACCTCGTTCATTTCGTCGTACTCATAGGAGGGATGAATCCGTGCGCAACCCGTCCCGTGAAGACGGCTTCACGCTGACCGAGATGCTGGTGTCGACCTCGATCCTGCTGTTGCTGATCGGGGCTGCCCTCACCACCCTGGGGGATGGAATGGCCATCAGCGATGCGGCGTCCCAGCTGAGCGATTCGAACCAGAATCTGCGCGCCGGCACCAATCAGCTGGTTCGGGACCTGCTGATGGGCGGCCGGATCATCGGTGCCGAGGGGATCGCGATGCCGAGCGGCACTGGCGTCACCGCTTTCGCCAGGCCCGGACCGCCGGGAAGCAATCTGACGTTCAGCCTCGACCCTGACGGCACCAACAGGAACCTGCCGAGTATCTCGACTGGCGACGAACTCGGTCCAACCATCAACGGCGCGACGACCGACATCGTCACCATCCTGACCGTGGACGAGTTCATGCCGGTCATCACCACGCCGCCGCAGGTCGCCGCGACCCCGACCGCGGATGAAGGAACGATTTCAGCTGACGGCGGATCAGTGACGCTCCCCGCCTCGTCGCTGTGGCTGACCGGCGACCCCGCCAACGGCACGGGGAAGATCGAAGTCGGCGACCTGGTGTTCTACAAAGGGCCGCTTGGCAACGCCATCCAGACCGTTACCTCGATTGACGCGACGCACATCTATTTCGCTGCCAACCATGGGAATGACTGGTTCCACTTCAATCAGCCGGCCGCGACCAACCGGCCCCTCGCGGCGCTGAAGGGGACCGCCAGCCTGCTGACCGCCTGGGACGCCAGCCACCCGGTGACGCTCTTCCGGGCGATGATGTTCACCTACTTCATCGACGACACGACCAAGCCGGGCGTGCCCCGGCTGACGCGCCTGCTCAATCATTGCCCCATCACTGATCCCACATGCGCGAGGTATTCGCCTCAGGCACTCGGCGGTGTGGTCGAAGGTCTCGACTTGACCTACGACCTGAATGACGGTACGACCAGCCCGCCGATCGAGCGCCCGACCTTGCCCTACACCATCAGCGTCGGGTCGGTGGTGACCACCTACAACTCTAATCAGATCCGGAAGGTCAACGTTCGCGTCGGCGTGCGTTCCGAGACCGTATCCAAGACCTCGCAGGACTATGTGCGCAACCAGGTCTCGACGTCGGTGATCGTCCGCAGTCTGGCCAGCGTCGACAGGTACAAGACGGAATGACTGATTCCCACGAAAGGTGTGTCATGCGTCGTTCGGACGAACGTGGTATCGCCATCCTGACGACGCTGCTCGTGCTGATGCTGATGTCGGCGCTGCTGGTCGGGTTCACCGTCGTGGTCATGAGCGATCAGCGCTACCGCTTTCTCGACCGCGATCGGGGCCAGTCGTTTTACGCCGCCGCGGGCGCGATCGAGAAGCTGACCTCGGATCTGGGCAAGTTGTTCTTCTCCAACATTGCTCCGACCGCCACCGAGGTGACCCTTCTGACCTCGACCGCGTACAAGCCGACGATTGCAGGCGTCTCCTACACCTCGGCCAGCAACCCGACCGGACTGCCAGCGAGTCAACTGTCACCGTACCATTGCGCGACAGCCGGCAAGTTCGTCAAGAAAGTTGGTGGCAACGGCTACACGATCATGTTCTGCGCCAACGTGGCCGGGAATCCCACGCTCTCAGACAATCCCATGACGATCAAAACTGGTCCGTTCGAAGGGCTGATGGCATATCAGACTCCGTATCAGCTGGATGTCACAGCGAGGAGCGCGACCGGCGGAGAGGTGCATCTGATTCGGACGATGGAGGCGGTCGCGATCCCGGTGTTCCAGTTCGGGATGTACTCGGACGTCGACCTTTCGTTCTTCGCCGGGCCCGACTTCGACTTCGGCGGACGCGTGCACACCAACGGCAACCTGTTCCTGGCGCAGGGTGACGGCGCGATGCTGACGATGCGCGACAAGGTCACGGCGGTGAAAGAAGTGGTCCGGGAGTTTCTGCAGAACGGCGTGTCGATCGACACACCGAGCGCACACGCAGGTACCGTCAGCATCGCGAAGGGGCCAGGCTGCGCATCCCCCCTCAATCTCAACTGTCGGAGCCTCGCGCGCGACGAAGGCAGCGTGATCGGCGACCTTGGCTCTGCGATCAACGATCCCACGTTTCACGACTTGTCGGTCAGCGACTACAACCTCTGGCTGCGAAACGGACGCACCGGTGCGAAGCCGTTGAACCTGCCGCTGCTGACTGTCGGAGGTTCCAACCCGGACCTCATTCGCCGCCCGCTTCCTGGGGAAAACGTCGCCAACCCGGTGCTCTTGAATGAACGGATGTTCAGCAAGGCGAGCCTGCGCATCCTGCTGTCGGACACAGCGGCCGACATCAACGGCCTGCCGACGGTGACGGCCACGTTACCGCTGGCGCTCGACAATGATTGGAACACCGCGCCGCCGCCGGCGATCAACGGGGTCTTGTACGGTCCCGTCGACGCCGCACACCCGCCGATTGCGAGGACCATCGGTCCCCTGACGACGACAGTCGCCGCGAGCAGCACCGTCAACGTCATCAACGTTGGCACCACGAACGGATTCCGGCCTCCGCTGAGGCTGAACGGCATCGCCGTCAACTGCACGACCAAGACCGGGGTGCTGTTTCAAGGTTGCACCCCTGGCATGCCGGTCACGACATTTCCAGTGAACGTTACCGCCGGGCCCGGCATTTCGACGGCCACGACGGCCAGCACGACTGTGGCCAGTATCCAGATCAGTGTCGTTAGCACGACCACCTTCAACCCGGCTCCGTTCTGGATCGGCGCCACCCTCGTCTCGTGCACCGACTACTCCGCCAGTTCGTTCTCCAATTGCTCCGGCCTCGCGGCCGCTCCGGCCGCGGGTGCGGTCGTGACGACCAACTCGCTCTCGCAGCCCGGCACCGGCCTCATCGGCGGCTTCATCAAGATCGAGATGCAGAGCACCCCCGGCGTCTGGACCGATGTCACGATGCCGATACTGAATCGAGGGATGGGCGGCCCGAACCCCGTCGGAGGCGGAACGCCGTGTGTTGACCCGACACCGGATGCGATTGTCAGAATCCAGCGCCTTCGGGACAACGGCGGCGGCGCGTGCAACTACGCCGCCGTCACAACCGGTGCCAAGGACGCGTCGAACTGGTGGCCGAACGTGCTGTTTGATGCGCGCGAGGGGCTGCTGCGCGATACCAATCCGGGGAACACCAACGTCTCTCTGGGCGGTCTCATGCACTACGTCGCCATCGATGTCGAAAACTTGTCCAAGTGGTTCCAAGGGGCAGGCAATTACGCAGCCGGCAACAACGGCCTGCTGGCGATCAAGGAGAATGGCGGCTTCACCGTCTATTTTTCAGACCGCCGCAACAACCGCAACGCGGCCAACGCCGAGACCGGCGAGTACGGCTCAGAAGACTTCGTCAACCCGGCGGCAGCCAACGGCGCGCCAAATAACGTGCTCGATTGCGGCGAAGACGTCAACGCTTCCAGTCCCCTGCCCGGTCAACCGACGACGGTGAATATGTGCGGTCGTGTCGTGCCCGCGACATACGTCCCCGTGCTCGATACTTACGGAAGCATTCCTAACTACAACGGCGGGTCGGGCATTCTACCGCCAGGAGCGGCCGCCCCGCTGGTCGCAGCCGCGCACCCGGGCACACAGCTCACACGTGGTCAGGCGCAGGTCAACCGCGCGGTTCTCTTTCGGCGCGCGTTGAAGCTGATCAGAGGACAGAACATCCGCAGCTGGGGTGTCACGGGGCTGACGGTAGTGTCTGAAAATCCGGTTTACGTGCAGGGAGACTGGAACGCGACCGGCGGCAGCTTCGCCGGTGCGCACGCCGCGACCTCGATCATCGCCGACGCCGTGACGCTGCTGTCGAACAACTGGAACGACAGCGTCTCCTTCACCAATCCGTACGCGCCGGGGAATCGAAACCGCGGCTCGCAGACCTGGTACCGCGTCGCCATCATCGGCGGCAAGGGGATGGCGTTCCCACAGCCGGCCGGCACCGCCACCGACTTCGGCACCGACGGCGGGGCGCACAATTTCCTGCGCTACCTCGAAGACGGCGATCAGCAGGTCAACTACCGCGGTTCGATCGCGACCTTCTTCTACAGTCGGCAGGCCCTTGGCACCTACAAGTGCTGCAGCACGGTCTACAACGCCCCGGACCGAGACTACGATTTCGATATCGACTTTCTGCAGCCGGCGCTGCTGCCGCCGAATACGCCGGTGTTCCGCGACATGAACGCGGTGGGGTTCTCGCAGGAACTTAGACCTGGACGCTGATCAGTCCGCAGGACCCGAAAGGCATCTGCGCGGCATCGAGTCAGAAGCGCGAGAACCGCAACGGTAATGGGTGGACGATACGTGGCTACCGGGCCGGCCGCCAGCCGATGCGTCGCGAGACCGCGACGGCCACGGTGCCGTCCGGATTGCGGTACGCGATCACGCCCGCCATCCCCGGTGTGGCGTCGATCAGCGCGAGCCCCTGCTTCGGGCCGAGGATGAACGCCGCTTTCGACATGGCGTCGGCGAGCGTGCCGTCTGCCGAGACGATGGTCGCGCTCAGCGAGGCGCTCGATGGCTGCAGCGTGCGGGGATCGAGCAGATGTCCGTAGGTGCGTCCCGACGCGACGAGAAAATTCGCGTAGTCTGCGGACGTCGACACCGACCCGTCGTGGACCTCGACGACGCCGAGCAAGCGACCGGCGGCGTCCGGATCCTTGATCCCGACCGTCCACAACGTCTTGCCCGTTGGCGTGCCGAGCATGTATTGATTGCCTCCCGCATCGACCAATCCGGAGAGGCCGCGGCGGCGCAGGACATCCGCCGCGATTTCCACCGCGAAGCCCTTGGCGATGCCGCCCAGGTCGATCTCCATGCCCGCTCGCGCGAACCGGACGGTGTGACGCGTCGCGTCGAGCGTCAGGCCGCGATAGCCGACGAGCGGCCGTACGCCTTCGAGTTCGGTCGGCGACGGCAGGTGCGGCGTCTTGTCTCGAAAACCCCACAGCCGAACGAGCGGGCCGACCGTTACGTCGAATGCGCCGTCGCTCATCGCGCTGACCCGCTGAGCCGCTTCGATCACGCGCCACAGCGGCTCGCTGACGACGACCGGACCGGATGCCGCCTCGCGATTGAGGCGGGTCAGTTCGCTGTCGCTCCGATAGTTGCTCATCAGGCGATCGACTTCGGCCATGGCGGCGAACGCCTCGTTGATCGCTGCGCGCCGCCCTCCCGCGTCGCCACCGATGGCCTTGACCTGCACCGAGGTGCCCATCAGGTAGCGATAGTCGCGGTCTTCGTCGCCGCGCTGGGCGGCGGGCAGCGGACTTCCCGGGAGCACGATTAACAGGAAAGCCAGGGCCGACGACGCGAGCGAAGCCGTCGGTCGGGTGGCCACGCGTCTACTTGCAGCCGCAGCCGCCGCCCTGGACGCCGTAGCCCCCGGCGGACGCTTCGCGCGCCTCCTGCCAATGCGTCATGTAGGCCGCCTGGCTGCCGTCGGCGTCGAACACCATGCAGGTATCAGCGAGTCGGCCGCGCTGCCACGGCTGGACCGTGGCGCACCCTCCGCCGAAGGAGGCGGCGACGAGGGCCGCGGTGAGAATGAGCGTGCGCGTGCGTCCGTGAGGCATGATGGTCAGTGCTCCGAAAGCAGTTCAGCGATTTCGCGACGGTAGCTGCTGTCTACGTTATTGGTGTAACCCATGTGAGTGAACCGGATGTTGCCGGCACGATCGATGAGGAACGAACTCGGCATCCCCTTGACCCCAAACGCCTGCGGTGAGACGCCCTTCGGGTCGTAGAGGACCGTGAGGCGGTGCTGGTGCGAGCCGAGGAATGTATCCGCATCCTGGCGTCGCTCGTCCAGGTTCACCGCGAGCACTTCGACACCCCGGTCCCGGTACTCACCGTACAGGCCGTCGAGGGCAGGGAACGACGTCTTGCAGGGCGGACACCAGCTGGCCCAGAAATCGATGAGGACGACCTTGCCCTTATAGTCGTTCAGCTTCACCGCCACGCCGTCTGCCGTGTAGACTTCGACGTTCGGCGTTGGCCTCGGGGTGGAAGCCGCGATCGACGGTCTCGAGGCAATCAGCGCCTCGACGGCGAAGGCGATCATGACGATCCGGCGCAGGTACGGCAACGACGTTGCGGGATGGGAGTGTGTCATTTGATTTTGAGAGGAACTCGAAGACCCGTCGAGAAGATTCCGGCGCTGAAGCCGTTGTCCGCTTGATACCGCTCGTACTGAAGCGTCAGCGCAGTACCCTCGGGCCACCACCACAGCTTGCCGTTCGGCGTGACGACGATTTTCCCCGTGTAGTTGTTCGACGTGAACGGTTCGAGACGGAAATCGCCGGTGAAATACGTCGGATCGCCGTCGTACTGCGGTTGGTAGAAAGACGCCCCGGTCTGATCGTAGCGCCGGTACGAGCCTTCGAGCAGCCAACGTGGACTGAAGTGATGAGAGAGCCCGACCATCAGCGTGTTCGACGTCACCTGCCAGTCGTCGAAATAGTGCCGATAGTCGGCCTGGAGGTAGGTGTCGGCCGGCAGGGCCTGGCGAAGCCGCGCCGAGACGGTTTGGCGCAACCGCAGATCAGGGACGTTGCCAAGGACCATGACGCCGCCCACATTGGCGCGGAGGAACGGGCTGTTCTGGTAACCGTTGATCCGGCCGAACTCGTATCCCACCTGAACGATGGTGGTTTTTGCGACGGTCTGAGTGATTGATCCGTAACCGTTGGTGGCGTACTGATTCTCCCGCGCCATCGTCGGATGGAGGATCGGCTGGTTGAGCGAGAATGAGAATCCGCCCGCTACTGTGGTGTTGCCGTTCGCGAGGTCGCGCGACACCGAGGTCAGGGCCGTCGTGGCCCGGTAGAAATTCTCCTGGCTGTACATCCCGCCCACGGTGAGTTTCAGATCGGCGAACCGGCGCGTCAGCGACAGTCCCGCTTCCTGACGCCGGCTGGAAACCCCTTCGTGGTGGCAGCGCGCGCAGGAATCCGATGCCGCGGAGATGGCATCGACGCCGAAGTTGAGGCGCAAGCTCGTCCGGTCGGTGTAGTCCTGGCTCAGGTCGACGGTCGGGCTGAGCACAGTCACGCCCCGCGTGTCTTGAAACGCATGGAATTGGACGTTGATGTCGTTCTGCTGTCCCCAGCTGCGCCCGGCCGCCAGCGAACCGATCACGCCACCGGCGAAGGCCAACGCGACGAGGACGGTATGTCACGCCGGGCTATCGCGATTGCAGGGCGTTGTAATAGACGAGCCAGCGGAACACCATCGTCGACTTGGTGACGGCGTCGCCAGTGTAGTAGGGGTACATGCTGCCGCCGGGAGAGCCAGTGACGACGAGCGAACTCTTCGCGTCGCCGGGTCTTTGGTCGCTCAGGACCGCGGCGTAGTTGGACACAGAGTAATCTCCGCGAGCGTCGCGGCTGCTGTGACAGGACAAGCAGTCGCGGTCGAGGATCGGCTTGATGTCCTGCGCGTACGACAGCGTCTGGACGCCAACGGTGGTCGGTCCGAAGGGGAAGCCGGGGTCGCCGACGTCAGTAGCCTTCTGGCCCTGAACGCACGATGACAGTCCGAACGTGACGAGCAGCAATGCGAACGCGACAAAGAATGGACCCGGAACCCGGCGTGTCACCATGGAGCAGTCGTGCGGATGCAAGCGGTGTACCTCGTGCAACTTCGCCAATCGTACGGAATTACCGCGAAAAGCGTATTCGCGACTTGACGCTCGTCCTGCGCGGATGACACGCGGTATCACATCGACACATATCGGAGGCAGGATCAGAAGGTAAAAGGCAAAAGGCAAGAGGCAGAAGGCAGAAGGAAGCCTTTAACTTTCCTTCTGCCTTTTAACTTTTGCCTTCTGCCTTTAAGTGCCTTCTAAAACACCTCATCGACAGTCAGCGTCTTCACCTCGCCCAGATTGAGCGCCCGGATGCCCGGCTCGATCACCTTGCGGTCGCCGACCACGACGACGACGAACCGGCCGGGCTGGATGTACTTGCGCGCGACCCGCTGGACGTCGGCAGCGGTGACCGCCGTGATGTTCGGGACGTAGTTCACGAAATAGTCGTCCGGCAGGCGATAGATCAGGACCTCTTCGAGCCGGCGCGAGATATCGCTTGTCGCTTCAAACCCCGACGGGAAGCGCAGCGCGACGTAGTTCTTCGCCCGCGCCAGCTCGTCGGCCGGCACCGGTTGGAGAATGGCATCCAGCTCGTTGAAAAACTCCTTCAACGCCTCCGAGGTCTTGTCGGTCTGCACCCCGGCCGCCGCCGCGAACGGGCCGGCGTCGGCGCGCATGTCGAAGCCGGACGAGGCGCCGTAGGTGTAGCCGTTCTTCTCGCGCAGGTTCATGTTCAACCGCGACGAGAACGAGCCGCCAAGGACGGTGTTCATCACCTGAATCGGAAAGTAGTCGGCGCTCGATCGCGGCACGCCGATCGATCCGATGCGGATCTGGGTCTGCGGCGCGCCGGGCTTGTCGATGATGTAGATGTCGCGCCGGCCCGGCGGCTCGACCGCCGGCTGCGTGATCGGCGCCGGCCCGGCCGCCGCTTTCCAGCCGCCGAAGCCGGTCTCGAGGAGCGCCATCGCCCGGTCCGGCACGACGTCGCCGACCACCAGAAGGGCGCTGTTGCCGGGCCGGAACGCGGCCGTGTACTGGGCGCGCAGATCCGCCGTGGTGAAGCCTTTGATCGTGTCCGCCGTGCCGGCCATCCCCGTGCCGTAGCGGTGCGTCTTTCCGTACAGGATGCGCGCGAACGCCTGGGCGTTGATGGTGGCCGGATCATCGCGCGCCTGCAGCAGCGCGGTCAGGCGCTGCTGCCGCACCCGCTCGAGCTCTTCCTGCGGGAAAGTCGGCCGCAGCGCGACGTCGGCCATGATCGGCAACGCCTCGGCCAGCCGCGCCACCGGCACGTGCAGCCGGACCGCTGACGCATCGAACGTGCTGCCGGCGCCCAGATCGGCGCCGAGAAAATCGACCGCGTCGGCAATCTCCAACGCTGGCCGCGTGCCGGCGCCTTCCTCGAGCATCGCCGTCATCAGGCTGGTCACGCCGAACCGGCCCGCTGGGTCTTCCGCGCTGCCGCGGAACACCACCAGGTTGACCTGGGCGACCGGCACCTCGTGCATTTCCACGATCCAGACCGGCAGCCCGTTGGTCAGCTGACGCTTCTGAATCGATGGCAGCTTCAGCACCGGCGCCGGGCCGGCCGCCGGCGGCCGGCTGCGATCGGGCGCCTGAGCGGAGAGCGCCACGCTGACGGCGAGGACGGGGACGAGGATCGCGTGGGTGAGGCGCATGGGAGGCTCTAATTCCAATTCACAATTTAGAATTCACAATTCACAATACAAAGTGCAGAGTGCGGAATTCAAAGACAGAAGGCGAATCACGGACGCAACGGCCAACGTGCGGCTTACGGCTTGGCTTCCGGGACCACGATCAGCTCGACGCGCCGGTCGGCCGGCAGGAAGGCCTCGGCCGCGGCGCGGATGTCCGACGGCGACAGCGCGCGATAGCGGCCCAGATCCTCGTTGAACCAGTCGGGGTCGCCGGTTTCGACGAAGTAGGCGTTCAGCTGATCGGCCTTGCCGCCGAACCCGCCGACCCGTTCCATGCGGTTGTAGAACGACGACTCGATCTGGTTGAGCGCGCGCTCCACCTCGTGAGCGGTCGGCGCTTCGCGCTGGAGCCGGGCCAGCTCCTCGTCGACGACCTTCTGCACCTCTTCCGCGGTGTGGCCGGGCCGCGGCGTCACCTCGATCTCGAAATGCGACGCCAGCCGCGCCGATCCCTGGAAGGCGCTGACGTTCTGCGCGATCTGCATGTCGTAGACGAGGCGCTTGTACAGCCGCGAGTTCTTGCCGCCGGCCAGCACGTCGGCGACCACGTCCAGCGCGGCGTCGCCCGGCGCGAAATGCGGCGGCGTCGTCCAGGCCAGGGTCAGCCGCGGCAGCTGCACCCGATCGGTGATCGTCTTCTTCTGGACGCCGGTGAGCGCGACGCCAGGGATGGTCGCCGGCTCGACCGGCGGGCCCGGCTTGACGTCGCCAAACCACTTCTCGATCATCCGGCGGGTCGCGGCACTGTCGAGATCGCCGGCCACCACGAGACTGGCGTTCCCCGGCGCGTAGTACTTGCGGAAGAACGCGACGACGTCCTCGTAGCTGGCGGCGGTCAGGTCGGGCATGTAGCCGATCACCGGCCAGTGATAGGGATGACCCTCGGGAAACAGCATCTCGGTCAGCGTGATGTCGGCCATCCCGTAGGGACGGTTCTCGTAGCTCTGCCGCCGCTCGTTCTTGACCACGTCGCGCTGCGCGTCGACCGTCGCCGGCGTCATCGTCTCGAGCAGGAAGCCCATGCGATCGGATTCGAGGAACAGGGCCAGCTCGAGGGCATTCGACGGGACGTTGATCCAGTAATTTGTGCGATCGGTTTCGGTCGAGCCGTTGTTGGTGCCGCCGACCGCTTCGAGCAGCGTGTCGAACTCGCCCGCTTTGACATGGCCCGACCCCATGAACATCAGGTGCTCGAAGAGATGAGCGAACCCGGTGCGGCCGGTGCGCTCGCGCGACGAGCCGACGTGATACCACATGTTGATGGTGGCGATCGGGACGCTGTGGTCCTCGTGCAGGATCACGTGCAGACCGTTGGGCAGCGTGAACTGGGTGTAGGGCACCTCGATCTTCGCCGCCGTCGTCGGCGTGGCGCTCGGTTGGATTTGGGGTCGGGGTTGCCCGGCAGCAGGCGCGGCGACAACCAGCGCGATCAGGACGAGCAGCGGCTTCATACTGAATTCTAGCCCGTCCTTTGTCTCCGTCCAGCCGATTGTGATGAAATGACCGGAATGTCAAACAACCCGTCGGCGCTGGTCGGGATCATCATGGGCAGCAAGTCGGACTGGGAGGCGATGAAACAGGCCGCCGAGATCCTGGCCCGGTTCGACGTGCCGCACGAGTCGCGGGTCATGTCGGCACATCGCTCGCCCGCCCTGACCATGGAATATGCGTCGAAGGCGGCCGAGCGCGGGCTCGAGGTAATCATCGCCGGGGCCGGCGGCGCCGCCCACCTGGCTGGGGTGGTGGCGGCCCACACCGTCATCCCGGTGATCGGCGTGCCGATGCAGAGCGCGCTCAACGGGCTCGATTCGCTGCTGTCGACCGTGCAGATGCCGAAGGGCATCCCGGTGGCCACCGTGGCGATCGGACCGTCGGGCGCGGCCAACGCCGGCCTGCTGGCGGTCGCCATTCTCGCCAATTCCCGGCCCGCCCTGCGTGCAAAGCTGCTGGCCTATCGTGAGGAGCTCGCACAACAGGTGAGTAGCGCTACGCTACCCTGATCCAGGAAAACACTGCGATTCCTGACCAGGGGGAGTGGCCGTCGAGGCCTCGTCCCGCTGCCGTGATCGTCGGCACAGCGAGAAATCGGGCCGGATTCGTTGGTTGCCGCGGCAGCCACCGCGGCCGCAAGGCCTTCAGAGAGGGGGCGGCGCGATCGTTGCTTTCGCGCAACGCATGACGCGGAGACTTCTCGGCACTGCCGCCCTGGCCGCCCTGGCCATCGGCCACCTGTCGGCGACCGAGGCGGCGAAGGTCCCTCACCCCGCACTCGAGCGTTTCCTTTCGCTGACCGGCCCGGCTGCCGTGCCGTATCGCGCGCTGCGCCGCCTCGACGCGCAGTGTGAAGGTCTGGGCAAGAGCGCCTGGATGGACGTCTGGACCGAGCTCGACAACCGCGGCGCCCTTCACTACCGCATCGCCGCCGAGGGCGGATCCGATTACATCCGCAACAAGGTGTTTCGCGCCTCGCTGGACACCGAAAAGAAGCTGTGGGCGTCTGGAGAGTCCGATCGCGCCGGCATCACGGCGGACAACTACGTGTTCGAGGACCGCGGTTCAGGTGCCGGCTCGGAAGGCCTCGCCTGGCTCAGCATCAAGCCGCGCCGCAAAGCGGGGCTGCTGATCGACGGCTCGATCTTCCTGCGGCCGTCCGATGGCGAACTGCTGAAACTGGAAGGTCGTCTGGTCAAGTCGCCGTCGTTCTGGGTCCGGCGCGTCGACATCGTCCGCCACTACGAGCGGCTGGCGGGCGTCCGCATGCCGGTGGCGCTCGAATCGTCGGCCAACCTCCTGATCGGCGGCCGCTCGACCCTCCGGATGACCTACGAGTACGAGTCCGTGAACCAGCAGCAGATCAGCAGCCCGCAGCCGAGAGTTGAAGGCAGCGCTCCGCTTCAGGCGTCGCTCCAGCCATGATTTCTCGGACGTGGGATCCGTAGTCCGACTGAAGTCGGACGCCGCCGGCCTCGAAATAGTGCTTTACCCGGGGATCGCGCGCGCGACGTGCGCGACGGTCTTCTCGACCAGCCGCAGGAAAGCGCGGATCGTCGTCTCGAGCTGCGCTTCCGGCGTGTCCTCTTCCTTGCAGTGGGACAGCCCGTTGGCCGAGACGGCGAACATCATCACGACCGGCATGTGCGGCACCATTTCCGCCGCGTCGTGCAGCGGGCCCGACGGCAGTCTCGGCGCGGCGCCGGTTTCCTCGCGCACGGCCTCCTCGCACAGCCGGATCAGATCGGGATCGAACGGCCGCGGGTTGATTCGCCAGAGCGGCTGCCAGGCCACCGTGACGTTGTTCTCCCTGGCGCAGCGCTCCGACGCGTCGCGCGCATCCCGCAGCATTGCGGCGAGCACACCGGCATCGAGCGACCGCTGATCGAGCGAGATCTCGCAGACGCCCGGCACCGCCGTCACGATCTTGGGCTCGACGTTGACCACCCCGACGGTACAGACGACGCCGGCGGTTGGCGTCGAGTGCTGCAGCGCGATCGCACGGCAGGCGAGCGCGGTTTCCGCGGCGGCCAGAAAGGCATCGCGCCGCAGCGGGATTGGCGTGGCGCCCGAGTGGGCCGCCTGGCCGGTGAACCGGAGCAGGTGGCGTTCGACGCCGAAGGTGCCGAGCACCACGCCGGTCGGTTTCTGCAGCGATTCGAGGACCGGGCCCTGTTCGATGTGCAGTTCGAGGTAGGCGCCGGCGTCGATCGCCTTCAGCTCGCGATGCGCATCGCGCATGGTGTCGATCGCCACGCCGTTCTCCGCCAGGGCGTCGATCAGGCGGGTTCCCTGGCGGTCTTTCAGGTCGCGGATCTCGGCCAGTTCGAGGCTGCCGGCCGCCGCCGACGATCCGAGCAGACTGCGGCCGAACCGCGCCCCCTCTTCGTCTGCCCAGTCGACCAGCGTGATCGTGACCGGCGGCGTGCCGGCCGCCGCGTAGGCCCGGAGCGCTTCGAGCGCCGCGGTCACACCGAGGGCGCCGTCGAGCCATCCGCCATTGGGCACCGAGTCCAGATGGCTGCCGATGATCACGGTCCGCGGCGAGGCGCCAGGCAGCGTCACCCAGTTGTTGCCGGCCGAATCGGTGCGGATCGGCAGGCCGACGGCGGCAATCCGTCCGGCGAACCAGTCCCGGGCGTCGCGCCAGACCGGACCCCAGGCGAGCCGCTGCGCCCCCTCGGGCGTCGACGTTCGCGCCGCCAGCTCACGCAGATCGGCAAGGACACGCTGCGCCGGTGTTGCGGTTGGGGTCATCTCGCCTCCTTGACTTGCGCCGGTTGACTGCCTGCGCCCACAGTGACAGGCGGCCGGACGATTGTCGTCTTGCATTGTACGTAGTGTCCGGCTTCAGCCGGACCGTGACGGTCGTTAGTGCATGCCCGCCGTGTCTGTGTCCGGGGCCGTTCCTCGTCGCAGGCACGTTGACGTAAACTACTCTTAGTTATAAAGTATGGCCCGTGCCGACCAGGTCCCGCTCCCTTCGCGTCACCCTGATCCTGCCGGCCCTGACCGAAGCCACCAGCCCCTACTGGCGGCCGATCAAATACTCCCTGTTTCCCCCGCTCGGTCTGGCGACGCTGGCCGCGTACCTGGATTCCGGAGACGAAGCGGTGATCGTCGACGAACACGTCCAGCGGCTCGATCCAGACGATCGGCCCGACCTGGTCGTGATCCAGGTCTACATCACCAATGCCCAGCGCGCCTACCGCATCGCGGATCACTACCGGGCGCGCGGCTGCTTCGTCGCGCTCGGCGGACTCCATGTGACCGCTCTTCCCGATGAGGCCCGGGCGCACGCCGACGCGATCTTTCTCGGCCCCGGGGAGCAGACGTTTCCGCGGTTCCTGACCGAGTTCCGCGCCGGCGTGGCGGCGCCGATCTACCGCTCGACGACGGGCCGCAGCCTGGAACGTCTGCCGCCGATCCGCCGCGATCTCATCGATCGCCGCCGCTACCTCGTCCCCAACTCCATCGTCGTCACGCGCGGCTGTCCGCAGCATTGCGACTTCTGCTACAAGGACGCCTTCTTCACCGGCGGGCGATCCTTCTACACCCAGCGTGTCGACGATGCGCTGGCGGAAATTGCACGTCTGCCGGGACGCCACCTCTACTTTCTGGACGACCACCTGCTCGGCGATGCGCGCTTCGCGGCGGCGCTGTTCAACGGGATGCGCGGGATGAACCGGCTGTTCCAGGGTGCGGCCACCGTCGACTCCATCCTGCGCGGCGACCTGATCGAGCGGGCGGCCGAGGCTGGTCTGCGCAGCCTCTTCGTCGGCTTCGAGACCTTGACGCCAGGGAACCTCGCCCGCAGCCACAAGTTCCAGAACCTGGGTCGGGACTACACCGCGGTGACCGACCGCCTGCACGCCCTGGGCATCATGATCAACGGCAGCTTCGTCTTCGGCATGGATGACGATGGCGACGAGGTGTTCGAGCGCACGGTCGACTGGGCGATCGCGCACGGCATCACGACGGCGACCTTCCATATCCAGACGCCGTATCCGGGGACGAGTCTGTTCGCGCGAATGGAGGCGGAAGGCCGCATCGTCACCCGCGACTGGAACCTGTACGACACCCGGCACGTGGTCTTCCGGCCGGCGCGGCTGACGCCGAGGGCGCTCGAGGACGGATACGACTGGGCCTACCGTGCGTTCTATCGATGGTCGGCGATCGGACGAGCCGCGCGTTCACACGGCACGATGAAGCATCAGGCCAAGCACTTCTTCTATGCCGCCGGCTGGAAGAAGTTCGAGCCGCTGTGGGACGCGGTGATTCGCGCCCGGCAGCTTCGCCGGATGACGCCGCTGCTCGAAGGGGTGCTGTCAAAGCTGACTGGCGGGCACAATCGGCCGCCGCGGATCGACGGCGAGCCAGGCGATCGCGCCGGCGACGTAGACGATCGCGGTGATGTGAAACGGCAAGGTCCACGAGTGCAGGCGATCGACCGCCCAGCCGACCACCAGCGGACCAATCAGCCCGCCGAGATTGCCGAACGTGTTCATCAAGCCCGTGACGACGCCGGCATGCGCCGCCGCGATGTCGAGGGGCGCCGCCCAGCAGGCGCTGAGCGCCAGATCGGCTGAACCCAGGGCGAGCGCCAGCAGGGCCGCTTTGACGGCCGGTTGTGGCGCCAGCGTCGACCCGAAGACGAGGGCCGCGGTGGTCAGGAACGCCGCGCAGCCCAGTCCGCACCGTGCGATCCGCAGACCGTGGCTGCGGGCCAGGCGGTCGGTCAGCCAGCCGCCCGACACGTCCGCGATGCCGGCCAGGAGAAACGGCAGCGACGCGAAGAACCCGCCGCCGAGCGCAGAGAAGCCGAGCTCACGAATCAGGTAGGTCGGCAGCCAGGTGAGGTAGAAGTAGAGGCCGTAGCCGTACGCTGAATACATCACGCAGATGGCCCATACGCTGCGACTGGTCAACAGGGCGCGCCATGGGGTCGGGGCCGCCCGGCCATCCGCACTTGCGCCATCCTGCTGGATCCAGGCGAGCTCGGCGGCGTTGACCGCCGGGTGCTCGGCCGGACCGTCCCGATACCAGCGGGTCCACGCCGCCGCCCAGGCAAGACCCATCGCCCCGAACACGACGAAGCTGGCGCGCCAGCCGATCCCGTTGATCAGCAGCAGGGCGATCGGCGCCGACAGCATGCCGCCCAGCCGCGATCCCAGGAACATGACCCCGCTGGCGCGGCCGCGTTCGCGCAGGGGAAACCAGTGGGCGAGGCTGCGGATGATGTTGGGAAACGCCCCGGCTTCACCCGCGCCGAACAGGAAGCGGACGACGAGCAGCGATCGGAGGCCCTGCACCGAGCCGGTCAGCATCGTGAAGGCCGACCACCAGAGGACAATCCGCGTCAGCACCCGCCGCGGCCCGCGCACGTCGCCGAGCCAGCCCGAGGGGATCTCGAACAGCGAGTAGGCGATGATGAACGCGCTGAACACGCCGCTCATCTGCAGCACCGACAGATGCAGCTCCGCCATCATCGCCGGCGCCGCCACCGAGATGCAGACGCGATCGAGATAGGTGATGACGGTGAGCAGGAACGTCAGCGTCAGGACGCGGCCGCGAACACGGGAAGGGCGGACCATGAGGCGCGGCGATCATGCCACGAACACTCTGCGAACAGGGGCTGCTGAGTCTTTGTTTTCAGCCGCGCGGTCCGGCTGAAGCCGGACCCCACGTACGCGCGCTGTCGTCGTGTCGGCGATGGCCACGTTCTTTCTGTCCGTGGTGTCCGGCTTCAGCCGGGCCTTCGGCGGTGGAGCCGGTTGCATTTCGCCTCGACCGACGACATTCTCGCCAGGTGATTACTCCCGATCCGGCCGCGTTGAGCGCCGCCATCACGAAGACCCGGCGGCGGCTGATTCCCTTTCTGTTCCTCCTCTACATCGTCGCCTACCTCGATCGCGTCAACGTCGGCTTCGCCGCGCTGCAGATGAACGAGGCGCTCGGATTCTCGGCGCGTACCTACGGGCTGGGATCGGGCATCTTCTTCCTGAGCTATGTCGCGTTCGAGATTCCGAGCAGCGTCATGCTGACGCGGGTCGGCGCGCGGCTGTGGATGGCGCGGATCATGATCACGTGGGGCGTGGTGTCGTCGGCGATGCTGCTGGTCAGCGGCGCCGGCGGGTTCTACACGATGCGGTTCCTGCTCGGCGCGGCCGAGGCCGGGTTCTTTCCCGGGATCATCTTCTACCTGACGCGCTGGTTTCCCGAGCGCGAGCGGGCGCGGACCCTGGCGGCGTTCATGACCGCGGTGCTGGTGGCGGGGATTGTCGGCGGTCCGCTGTCGGGCGCGCTGTTGTCGCTGCGGGCCTGGGGACTGGCCGGGTGGCAGTGGCTGTTTCTCCTCGAGGGCCTGCCATCGGTGGGGCTCGGGGTGGCGGTGCTGTTCTATCTGACGGAGGAGCCCGGTGTGGCGACCTGGCTGACGGCGGCGGAGCGAGCCGCGTTGACCGGGTGCCTCGCCGCCGAGTCCAGCCGCCGCGTCAGGCCGACCACGGTGCGCGCGGTCGTGGCGAGCGGCCGGGTCTGGCTGCTGGCGGTCGTCTATTTCACGATTCCGGTGGCGCTCTACGGGATGAGCTTCTGGCTGCCGCAGATCCTCAAGACGGCCTCGGGCGGAAGCGATCTGGAGGTCGGTCTGCTCAGCACCATTCCCTATGCCGTCGGCGCGTCCGGCATGGTCGTGCTCGGCCGGCATTCGGATCGGACCGGCGAGCGGCGCTGGCACGTCGCGATCGCGGCGTTTGCCGGCGGCCTGGCGTTCGCCGCCAGCGCCTTCGTTCACACGCTGGCGCCGTCGATCCTGCTGCTGTCGATTGCCGCGCTCGGATTTGCCTCGATGCTGGCGCCGTTCTGGGCGCTGGCCACAACCGCCGTCGGCGGGCCCGGCGCCGCCGCCGGCATCGCGCTGATCAACTCGGTCGGCAACGTCGGCGGGTTCGTCGGCCCGTTTCTGTTGGGGTGGGTGCTCGACACGACGCACAGTTTTGCCGCCGGTCTCATCCTCATCGGCGGTATCCTGATCGCCGGCGGAGCGCTGGTCCTGCGGGTGCGCGACTGACCGCCGATGCCGGTCGCGAACCCACTCCGGCCGAAGGCGAACGACCCCAGGTCTGGTTGCATCATCCGTGACTGAGCCATGCACCTCGAGCTGACCACCTGCGTGCTTCGATCGTGGAAGACCAGCGACGCCGAAGCGCTCGTCCGGTATGCGAACAACCGGAACATCTGGTTGAACCTGCGCGATCGGTTTCCGCATCCGTACACGCCGCGCGATGCGCTGCGGTTTTTCGATTCGATCTTCGGCCAGGAGCCTGAAACGGTGCTGGCGATCGACGTTGGCGGCGAGGCGATTGGCGGGGTCGGCTACGCCCTGCAGAAAGACGTCGACCGCGTGTCGGCGGAGCTCGGCTACTGGATTGGCGAGCCGTTCTGGGGGCGGGGCATCGCGACGGAGGTGGTCAAGGTGCTGACCGGACACGCCTTGGCGCGGCATCAGCTGACGCGGGTGTTCGGCATGCCGTTCAGCCGGAACGTGGCGTCGTGCCGCGTGCTCGAGAAAGCCGGCTACGTCTTCGAAGGGACGCTGCGCCGCAGCGCGATCAAGGACGGCGTCATCCTCGATCAGTGCCTCTACGGATACATCCCGTAGGATGTGAGGAAGTGAGGATGTGAGGATGTGAGGATGTGAGGATGTGAGGAAGTAAGGACATCTGCCACGGTCCGGCTGAAGCCGGACACTACGTACGACACGCAGAGTCGTACGACACACGCAAAGTCCGCTACAGCGTTGGGCCTCAGGCGGACCGGTAATTCGTACGTAGTGTCCGCCTTCAGGCGGACCGTGACTGGTTTCCGTTGGCATGGGGCATCAGCACCGTCGTGATGAAGCGATGGGTCGGCGTCATGACGCCGGCGTCTTCGCCGAGGCGCACCACGGCGCCGCTCAGCCACGAAAGTTCCAGCCGCCGGCCGCGCTCGAGATCGTCGAGCATCGAGGACCGCGCCTGTGGCGGCAGCGCCTGAAAGCCGGCGATCATGTCGTCGAGGACGTGCGCCGGGAGCGAAATCCCCCGGACCTGCCCCACCGCCATCGTCTCCAGCGCCGCCGCCTGGCAGAGCGCCAGCAGATCGGGGTCGTCGCGCAGCGCGCCGATTGGCAGCCGGGTCACCGACGTCACGCCGCTGAAGACCGTCAGCCAGACGAACTTGATCCAGATGTCGACTTCGATCTGCTCGCTCAGCGTCGCCTTGAAACCGGCCGCCAGACACGCCGCGTGAAGCCGTTCCATCCGCTCGGATTGGCGGCCGTTCAGCTCGCCAAACGTCAGCCGGTCGTTCGCCGTATGACGGATGACGCCCGGCTCTGCCACCACCGCGTAGACGAACGCCGTCCCGCCGGCGGTGTGCGCCGCCCCGACCGTCCGGGTCAGCGCCGCAACGCTCTGGACGCCGTTCTGGAACGGCACGACCACGGTCTGCGGACCAATCAGGGGCGGCAGCAGGGCCAATGCCGATTCGGTGTCGTAGAGCTTGACGGTGAAGAAGACGACGTCGACCGGGCCGATCGTCGACGGGTCATCGGTGGCCCGGACGTGGGGAAGATGGACGTGGCCGAGCGGGCTCTCGATGCGCAGCCCGCGGGTCCGCAGCGCGTCGAGATGGGCGCCGCGGGCGATGAAGGTGACGTCGGTCCCGGCCGCGGCAAGCCGGCCGCCGAAGTAGCCGCCGACGCCGCCGCTGCCGACGATCGCGATCTTCATCCGGGCAAAATGCTATCACGCCGAAACGTGCCCCGGCGGCGCCGCCCGACGCGCCAGTGCCACTGGACCGGCGTCAGCTGTCGGCAAGGCCCTGCAGCCCGAAAAGGGGTCGGGAGTCTTTTTTTTCGGGAGTCCTTTTTGCAGTCTCCAGGAAAGACTCCCGACCCCTTTTCCCAAGGTTTGACCGCAAGATGCGGATAGCCTGTCGCGCCGACCGCTGCCAGACTGTGTCTCATGGCTGACGCAATCCATCGCATTCATTCCGGCGCGGACGCCGACGCCGTTCGATGGCAGGCGGTGCTGGCCCGCGACAGCCGCGAAGACGGCGCGTTTGTCTACGCGGTGCATTCGACCGGCATCTACTGCCGCGCGTCGTGCCCGAGCCGCCGGCCGCGGCGCGACCGGGTCGCCTTCTTCGAATCGGCGGCGGAAGCAGAGCAGGCCGGGTTTCGCGCCTGCAAGCGGTGCCGGCCGGATGCCCGGCCGGCAGCCGATCCGTGGGCGGAGAAAATTCGCCTGGCGTGCGTGCACCTGGCCAATGTCGAGGGCCATCCGTCGCTGGCGGCGCTCGCCGCACGGATTGGCGGCAGTCCGTATCACCTGCAGCGCAACTTCAAGCGGCTGGTCGGGCTGACCCCTCGGCAATACGCCGAGGCGTGCCGTCTCGGCAAGGTGAAGCGCCGGCTGCGCGGCGGCGGGGCGGTTACCGCTGCAATGCTGGAGGCGGGGTATGGATCGAGCAGCCGGTTCTACGAACGCGCCGTGCCCAAACTCGGGATGCGCCCGGCGGTATACCGGCAAGGAGGATCGGGTATGAGCATTCAATACACCATCGTCGACTCGGCGCTCGGCCGGCTGCTCGTGGCGGCGACCGATCGCGGCGTCTGCGCGGTCTCGATGGGCGCCTCGGATCGCGATTTGACGCGCAACCTCGCGCGTGAGTATCCGGCGGCCACCATCGTCGCCGGCGCGGGATCGTTCAAGGTGTGGACCAGGGAGATTCTGGCGCGGCTGGCGGGGCGGAGACCACGCATCGATCTGCCGCTGCATGTCCAGGCCACGGCGTTCCAGTGGCAGGTCTGGCAGGCGCTGGCAGCGATTCCGTACGGCGAGACGCGCAGCTATGGCCAGATCGCGTCGGCGATTGGCCGGCCGCGGGCGGTCCGCGCCGTCGCGCGCGCCTGCGCGACAAACCCGGTCGCGATCGCGGTGCCCTGCCACCGCGTCGTCGCTACGTCGGGCGCGGTCAGTGGATACCGGTGGGGCGTCGAACGGAAGAAGGCTCTGCTGGCGCGGGAAAACCAGCGATAGTCACGTCGGGCCGCGGTCGCACGTCCAGACGAGGGAGCCGCGGCTCTTTTGTAGATGGGGTCCGCCTTCGCCGGCGACGGTCCGGCTGAAGCCGGACGCCACGTACGTAGGAAAGGAAGCCGGACGCCACGTACGAGCTGAGGGGCTACCGAGGCTAGAATGTGCCTGGACCTGATGACCAAATACGGCACGTCCCCGTGGATCGATCGGTTTCCCAAGTCGCGGGTCCCGGACTATCCCCGACAGCGCGGGCCGCTCGAGACCGACGTGGCCATCATCGGCGCCGGTCTGACCGGCTGCGCGACGGCCTATGCCATGGCGGCGGCCGACGTCAGAGTCGTCCTGATTGAATCGGAGCGGATCGGCCGGGGCGGCGCCGGATCCGGAGCGGGCTGGATCGCCGACGATCCGGGCGTCAGCTTTGCCGATCTGCAGAAGGCGCTCGGGCTGAGGCCGGCCCGCCGGGCATGGCAGGCCTGGCATCGGGCCGGTCTCGATTTTGCGGCGCTGCTGCGGCGCTTGAAGATCTCGCTGGAGCCGCATGGATCAGTGGACGTGGCGACGACGGCGGAGCAGACGCTCCGACTGGCCCGGGAACAGAAGGCGCGGCGTGAGGCCGGTCTCGACGCACCAATGCTCAAGCCGCGAGCGGTCGGCGCGGAAGCGGGTCTGGCCGCCCCGGGTATCCGCGCCCGCGACGGCGCCACCATCGACCCGTATCGGGCCGCGCTCGCTCTGGCGCGCGCCGCGGTCCAGCGCGGCGCGCAGGTGTTCGAGCGCTCGCCGGCGGTGCGGATCGAGTTCGGCAGCCGGACCGCCGACATCAAGACCGAGCACGGGACCATCCGGGCCAATCGCGTCGTCGTGGCGACCGGCGGCCCGACGCCGCTGTTCAAAGCGCTGCGCCGCCATTTCTGGTTCCGCCGGCGCTACGCGGTGCTGACGGCGCCGGTGCCGGCCGACATCCGGCGGCGGCTCGGCCGGCGCGAAGCGGTGGTGCGCGACCTCGGGGATCCGGCGCACATCGTCCGCTGGGTCGGAGGCGAGCGCCTGCTCGTCACGGGCGCCGACGCCGAGCGACAGCCGGATCGGCAGCGGGACAAGACGCTGATCCAGCGCACCGGTCAGCTGATGTACGAGCTGTCGACGATGTATCCCGACATCTCGGGCATCGCGCCGGAGTATGGCTGGGACGCCGCGTACGCGCGCACCGGCGACGGCCTGCCGTACATCGGTCCGCACCGCAACTATCCGCATCACCTGTTCGCCTTCGGCGATTCCAGCCACAGCGCGACCGGCGGCTATCTGGCGAGCCGCATTCTGCTCCGGCATCATCTCGGCGAGCCTGATGCCGCCGACGAGGTGTTTGGCTTCCGTTGAGGGCGGGACGGGTCCGCCGGAAAAGGCGTACGTGGGATCCGGCTTCAGCCGGATTGATCCACAGCCCGACTAAAGTCGGACGCCACGTACAATTCTGGAACGCGAGGTGGGTTCACACCCGTTGCAGCCGGACCGTGGGCGGATCAGCGATATTCTTCCGCACCGACCGGGCGATCATCGCACGCGGAGTATCCTGAGAACCCAGATGGCAGTCGACCTCCTCGCGTTCGGGCCTCATCCCGACGATCTTGAAATCGGCCTGGGCGGGACGATCGCCCGCCACGCGTCGCTTGGTTTGAGCGTCGGCCTCTGCGACCTCACCGCCGGCGAAATGGGCAGCAATGGCACCGTGTCCGAGCGGCTGGCGGAGAGCGAGGCCGCCTGCCAGGCCCTCGGCGGGGTGTGGCGGGAAAATCTCGGCTGGCCGGACCGCCGGATCGGCAAGGACCCGGCGCACCTGGACCAGGCGGTCGCCTTCATCCGGCGGCACCGACCGCGGACGATCGCGGTCCCGTATTGGTCCGATCGCCATCCGGATCACGTCGCCGCCAGCGCGCTGCTGACCGAGGCGGTCTTCAACAGCGGACTGCGCCGATACCAGTCCGAGGGGGAGGCCTGGAAGACCGAATGGGTCTGCTATTACTTCATCAACGACGCCGCGCCTCCCTCATTCATGATTGACGTGTCGGATCACTATCAGCAGAAGCGCGCGGCGCTCGACTGCCACGCCAGTCAGTTCCAGCGCGCCGCCCCCGGCGCCGCCGCCACGCGGCTGAACACGCCGCTGTTCCGGCAGCTGGTCGAAAGCCGCGATGCGCAGTTCGGCGCGCTGGCCGGCGTCACCTGGGCGGAGGGGTTCGTCGTGCGCGAGCCGCTGATCAGGGACACCCTGATGAAGGCGCCGCGATGAACATCGGGATCGTCTGCTACGCCTCGATCGGTGGCAGCGGCGTGATTGCGACCGAACTGGGCAAGACGCTCGCGGTGCGCGGCCACGGGGTGCACATCCTCAGCAGCGACACGCCGTTCCGGCTCGGCGACTACCAGCCGGGGCTGTCGTTCCACCGGGTCGAGACGCCGGCCTACCCGCTGTTTCGCGAGCCGCAGTACCTGCTGTCGCTGGCCAACAAGATCGTGCAGGTGGCGCGCGCCGAGCGGCTCGACATCATCCACGCGCACTACGCCATTCCGCACGCGACGGCGGCGTACCTGGCGCGCCAGATCCTGGCGGCGCCGCCGCTGCGCCGCCCGCCGCCGAAGGTCATCACCACCCTGCACGGCACCGACATCACGCTGCTCGGCAGCGATCCGTCGTACTCGGAGACGGTGGCGTTCTGCATTCAGCAGTCGGACGGCGTGACCGCCGTGTCGGAGAGCCTGAAGGCGGATACGCGGCGGGAGCTCGGTGTCGATCGCGACATCCGCGTCATCCCCAACTTCCTCGACTGCTCGGTGCACCGCCGGATCGCGGTGCCTGATCTCCGCAGCCGCTTTGCGCGCGCCGACGAGAAGATCGTGATCCATGTCTCGAACTTCCGCCCGGTCAAGCGGGTCGCCGCGGCGGTCGAGGTGTTCGGCCGGATCCGCGCGCAGACCCGGGCCCAGCTGCTGATGGTCGGCGACGGACCGGACATGGGCGAAGCGGTCCAGCGGACGCGGGCGCTCGGGCTGACCGACGACGTGCACTTCGTCGGCGAGCAGGACCAGGTGCTGCCGCTGCTGTCCATTTCGGACCTGTTCCTGCTGCCGTCGGCGCAGGAGAGCTTCGGGCTGGCGGCACTCGAGGCGATGGCCTGCGAACTGCCGGTGATTGCCTCCTGCGTCGGCGGGCTGCCGGAAGTGATCACGCACGAGGAGAACGGCTTCCTCCATGCGCCCGACGACCTGGATGGCATGGCCCGCTCCGCCGTCCGGGTCCTGACCGACCCACAGCTGCACCGCCGGGTGGCGGGTGCGGCGCGGCGGGCGGTGCACCAGCGCTTCTGCGACGTCAAGATCGTGCCGATCTACGAGGCCTACTACCGGGAGATCCTCGAGTCCGGCCCCGACCCCGCCGCCCTGGTGCCCGATCCCGTCAGCTCGAACAGCCGCGCCATCGAAGGACGCGATTGATAGAATGACGGGATGAAGCGCACGCTGATCCTCGCCGCTCTGGTGGCTGCCATGGGCCTGGCGCCGCGCGCGCAGCTGCGCGTCGTCCCGATTGACGAGGAGCAGGGCCACGTCGCCCTCGGGCTGGCGTTGCGCCACCTCGGCAACGCCGGCGTCTTCATGATGGCCACCGCCCATCCCGACGACGAGAACAACGGGTTGCTGGTCCAGCTCAATCGCGGGCAGGGCTACCGCACCGCGCTCGCGACGGCGACCCGCGGCAACGGCGGACAGAACGAGATCGGCCCGGAAATCTTCGAGGCGCTCGGCATCCTGCGGACGGAGGAGCTCGCCGCGCTCCATCGCTTCGACGGGGCGGAACAGTACTTCACCCGCGCGGTCGATTTCGGGTTTTCGTTCAGCATCGAAGAGACGTACGAGAAATGGGGCCGCGACGAGATCATCGGCGACTACGTCCGCCTGATCCGGATGATCCGTCCCGACGTCATCACCGGCATGACGCCGACCGGCACCGGGGGCGGGCAGCACCACCAGGCGTCGGCGGTGCTCTCGCGCGAAGCGTTCAAGCTGGCCGGCGATCCCGCCAAGTACCCGGAACAGATCACGGCGGGACTTCGCCCGTGGCAGCCGAAGAAGTACTACTTCACGCAGGGCGGACCGGCCGGCGATCAGGCGGCGGCCGCGAAGATTCTCCGGCTCAACCTCGCCTCGTACGATCCGCTCCTCGGCAAGACCTACGCCGAGATCGGCACCGAGGCGCGCAGCATGCACAAGTGCCAGGGGATGGCCCAGCTCCTGGCACTCCCCGGTCCATCTGCGGCGACGTATCAGCTGGTCGAGTCGACGCTGCCCGGCCAGTTGCAGCGGGACGAGATGACGCTCTTCGACGGCATCGATTCCAGCATCCCGGGTCTGGCGCAGTTTGCCGGCCCGCGACCGCCGCAGCCGCTCGTCGATCGCCTGCGCGAGATCGATGCCGCCGTCAAGCTGGCGCAACGGCGATTCGAGGGCGACGGTCGCGAGCCGATCGTTCCGGCGCTCGCCGCCGGTCTGCATGCCGTCCGCGCCTTGCGCGCCGAGCTGCCGGCGCTGCCCGTCGACGCTCTGGCCCGGTACGACGTCGACGTCCGGCTGCAGCTGAAGGAGCGCGAATTCCAGGCGGCGATCCTGCTCGCCAACGGCGTGCGCGTCGAGGTGCTGGCCGACGACGGCGTCGTCATCCCGGGTCAGGCGGTCAAAGTAACGGTGCTGGTCTCGAACAACGGCGCGGCGGACCTGAACGTGAAGCAGATCGCGTTGAGCGGCTTCGCCAGCGCCGCGCAGTGCACGCTGACGGCGCCGCCGGCGGGCGGCCGCGGGGGTGGTGGGCGCGGTGCCGGCCGCGGCGGTCGTGGTGGCGGTGAAGCGCCGCCCGCGGTGCCGCTCCCGGTGCTGAAGCAGGGCATGGTTGGCCGCTGCGACATCGACGTCAAGATTCCGGACACCGCCCGGGTCAGCGAACCGTACTGGCACCGCGCCGGCGAAGCCGGGCGCTACACCTTCGACGACGATGCGCCGTTCGGGCTGCCGTACCGGCCGACGGCGTTCCGCGGCCGGATCTCGCTCGAGGTCGGCGGCGCCGCCATTGATGCCGCCGCAGGCACCGTCGCGACGGCCGGCGGGCCTGCCGAGGAAATTGTCGATGACGTGCCGGTCGAGTTCCGCTACGAGGGCAACATCTTCAGCGGCGAGAAACGGACCGAACTGCTCGTCGTCCCCGAGTTTTCGGTGCGCGTCTCACCGGACATCGCCATCGTTCCGGTGGCGTCGCTGCCGGCGCTGCCGACCGTTGTGGCCCGTGCCAACCGTGCGCCGCAGCCGTCCGGCCGGGGTCGATCGGCCGAGCGTGCAGCCGCGTCGGAGCGCGAAATTCGCGTCACGGTGATGAACGACGGCCAGGGTCCTGCCGACAGCGTGGTGCGGCTGGTTCTTCCCAGGGGCTGGTCGGCCGCGCCGGCGGAGCAGGCGATCACGTTCGCCCGCCAGGACGAATCGCTGACGGTGCGGTTCGCGATCAAGCCGGCCGTCGACACGCTGCCGGGCGCGTATCACGCGCGCGCCGTGGTTACGTCCGGGGCGAAGACGTTCGACCGCGGCTATCAGACGATCGAGTATCCGCACATCCGGCGGCAGCACATCTATCACGACGCCGACGTCAGCGTGAAGGTGATCAACGTCAAGACCGCTCCCAACCTGCGGATCGGCTACATCGTCGGCGTCGGCGACGAGGTGCCGGCGGCGATCGAGCAGCTCGGGGTCAAGGTTGAGTTCCTGACGCCGGAGGATCTGGCGTGGGGCGATCTGTCGCGGTTCACGACCATCGTCACCGGGGTGCGCGCTTACGAGCGCCGGGCGGATCTGCGCGCCAACAACAGCCGGCTGCTCGACTACGTCAATGGCGGCGGCACGCTGATCGTGCAGTACAACAAGTTCGAGTTCAACGAGGCGCAGTACGGCCCGTATCCCGCCCAGGTGAGCGGCAACCGGGTCACCGACGAGTTCGCTCCGGTGGCGGTGGTCGCGCCGGGCGATCCGCTGGTCACCTTCCCGAACGAGATCACCAGCGCGACCTGGAACTCGTGGGTCCAGGAGCGCGGCCTGTATTTCCTCGGCGATCGCGATCCGCGGTATCGCGACCTGGTCGCGCTCGAAGACCCGTTTCCGTTCAACAAGGGGGAGAAGCGCGGGGCCCTGGTGGAAACCTCCTATGGCAAGGGACGGTGGGTGTATGTCGGCCTGGGCTTGTGGCGGCAGCTGCCAGCCGGGACGGATGGCGCCTACCAGCTGCTGGCTAATTTGATCAGCCTGGCGAAGGCGCCCGCCGCCGCCCCGCCCCAGCCGTCGCGCCGCCCGCCGGCAAAGCGATGAAATAGGCTAGCCGCGCTGCGGCCGGCGTCCCAGCCAGCGAAAGAACAGGATGACGATGACGGCGGGGATGAACGGGCCCCACCACGCGTCGAGCCCGAAGGCGAGCAGCGTCCTCGATCCGCCCTTGACCATCAACATGATCGCCGCCGCCCAGGCGAACGCGCTGACGAGATTCAGCGCGCTGAACTTGATCGGCCGCATCCCGGCGTAGGCGCAGGCAATCGGGATCGCCGTGCGCAGGCCGGGCAGGAAGCGGCTGGCAAGCACCATGATGTTCTCGTGCGAATGGATCCGTGCGCTGACGGTGTCGCGGTAGCGGCCGAGGCGCGGGTAGCGATCCAGCCAGTGGATGCGGCCGCGGAGCAGATAGAACCAGAGCTGATCGCCGGCGGCCCCGCCCAGCGCTCCCGCCACCAGCACCGGAAACCAGCGCAGTTCGCCGGCCATCGCCCGCGCGCAGACGGTGCTGTAATAGACCTCGCCTTCGATGACCGCAAACAAGAAGATCGCCAGGTAGCCGAGCACGAGGGTTCAGGCAACCGCGATGGTCATCGGTGCGTGCCGGCCAGCACCGAGCGGACGACCCCGGCCACCCGCGCCGCCTGGGCATCGGTCAGCGTCGAGTAGACCGGCACCTGCATCGCCTCCGCCGCGCGCCGCGCGCCCGGCGTTCCCGGCGGTTCGGTCGGTGCGCCGGCAAACAGATCCAGATCGCTGCAGACGTCCACGTGCAGCGTTTCGATGTCGATGCCGCGACGCACGCAGCGGACGACCAGTTCGTCGCGCTGGGGCGCGTAGAGGCAGTACTGGTAGTAGACGTGGGTGCGCCGATCCGGCACGTGCGGCACGACCACCCCGGGGAGCTCGACCAGCGCCCGATCCATCACGCCGGCATGGCGCCGGGTGCGGTCGGTCCATTCGTCGAGGTGATCGAGCGCCGCGAGGCCGAGCACCGCCTGGACGTTCGGAAAACGCTCCGTGTAGGGGGCGGGCAGCGGATCGAGCGGCCGGATCTCCTCCCACAGGTAGACGTCAGGGTTGGCGCCGATCAGGGACGAGACCCAGAGAATCGGAAACGCGCTGATCGTGAACACCCAGGGCTTGATGAAGATGCGCTGCAGACGTCCGACCAGCAGCCGCTGGTCGATCCGCTTTTCGTCCGGCCAGCGCTCACCCTCCGCCATCTCGCGAACCCGGCGCGCCACGGCAGCGTCCTGGACCAGCGCCATGCCGCCGCCGTAACAGTTGAGCGGTTTGAGCGTCTGGAAGCTGAAGAACCCGGCATCGCCGAACGTCCCGACCGGCCGGCCACCGAAGGTGGCGCCCAACGCGTGTGCGCAGTCTTCGATCACTCGCAGCTTGTGGCGGGAGGCCACCGCCATGATGGCGTCCATGTCGCACGACAGTCCGTAGAGATGAGTCGGCACGACGGCGCGAGTCGCCGGCGTGATGGCGCGCTCGAATGCCTGCGGATCCATCGTGAAGGTCGTGGGGTCGACGTCCGCGAAGACCACTTTGAGTCCGGCGACGCGGGCAATCTCGGGCACCACCCAGAACGTCAGCGCCGGCAGCACGATCTCGGAGCCAGGGGGCAGGTCGAGCGCTTTCAGCACGTAGTAGAACGCCATCCGCCCGTACGAGGCGGCCACAGCGTGGCCGGTCCCCAGCCGGCTGGCGAACGCCGCCTCGAATCGGGCGATATCGGGCCCCTGGATGAACTCACCGCGGGCTTTACAGCCGGCGATGAGCTCCTGGGTGTTGGGCAGGACGCGCGCCCCGTAGCGCGAGATCGCGGTCAGCATCAGCCATCAAGATTACATGAACGCCGGCGGCGCAACCGATCGCCGCCGCGATTGTCACTGCCGTCGTCGTGCATCAATTCTGCGAGGTTCCTTTTGTACGTAGTGTCCGCCTTATCCGGACCGTGGGAGGTCCGCCTGAAGGCGGACACTACGTACAAATGTCGTTCAGCACGCCACCGGACGCGAGATGCCGGCGATCTCCTCGCGGGTGTGGCGGTCGTTCACCCGCTGATCCATCCGGTTCACCCAGTCGCGCACCCGCGGGTTCTGGATCTTCAAAAAGTTGGCGAGGTACGACGGCCGGATGTAATAGTGCGTGTAGGCGGCGCCGAGCAGGAACCGCAGCTCGCGGCCGGTCAGGTTGGGATGGTTGAACGTCGGCGTGTAGCCGTCGAACTTCTCCCAGTCGGTCTCGGTCAACAGCGGCTCGAGCTGCTTGAACATCGGCGTGCCGGGATACGGTGTCAGGATCTTGAATTGCGCGAACACCGATCCCAGGTCGATGGCGTAGTCAATCGTCGCGGCGATCGAGCTCCAGTCGTCCTGCAGGAACCCGAGCACGAAAAAGGCCGCGGTGACGATGCCGCGCTTGCGGCAATGATCGATGATGTGCCGCTGGTGCGCTTCGGGAATCGGCCGCCGGCCCGACTTCTTCAAGGTCTGCGGCGACAGCGACTCGATGCCGAAGCTCATGGCGCGGAATCCGGCATCGTAGAGCCGGTCGAGCAGCTCGGTGTCGAGGCGATCCAGCCGCGTCTCGGCTTCGAACGTCAACTGGAGGCCGCGGGCCTGGATCTCGTCGCTCAGCTCGAGACACCGATCGCGCTGCTCGGTGAAAAGCGGATCACGGAAGATGACGTACGGCCGCCGATACTGGTCGCACAGGCGCTCGAGCTCGTCGACGATGTTGCCGATCGACCGGGCGCGATAGCCGGCCAGGATCCGGTGCGGGCAATAGGTGCAGAATTCCGGGCAGCCGCGGCTGGCCAGGAGTGGGAAGCCGCCGCCGACCGGCCGCGACGACCACTGGATGCCGTACTTGACGCGGCGCTCGGTGACCAGATCCCAGCGCGGAAACGGAATCGAGTCGAGATCGTTGATCTGCTCGCTGACGACGATCCCCTCGGGAATCTCGCCCTGGGCGAGCCGCATCACACCGGCCTCGGGCTCGCCGTCCAGGATGAAGTCGCAGTGGTCCTTGAACAGCTCCGGCATCTTGGACGCTGTAATGCCCAGGAAGCCGACCTTGACGCCGCGCGCGCGCATCCGGTCGGCCCAGGCGGTTTCATTCTTGTAATCGACCAGCGACGACAGGACGAGCGCGACGTCGCCATCCTTGAGGGTGCCGCGCGTCCAGGCCACGTCGTGCCCGGCGCGGGCCAGGATGGCGGCGACGTACCCCATGTGGACGCTGGGAACGTCATGGAACTGGCGCTTCAAATACGCCATGACCGCCGTCGTGTTCGAAAATGGGTCGAGACGCGAGCCATAGCCCCCGACGACGGTGTCTTTGTTGACGAATCCGCGAGTCGATTTCAGGTCTGCGAGAATCACTCGCATAGGCCACCTCAGTCCGTGAACATGATTCACCGCAGCCCACCCCTTGCATCGGCGCCCGCCTTTCGACGGCCGGACGGGGTGGACCCTGCTCTTCAGGCTAGGCCGGTGACGACGGAGGACCTCGGGGGGAGCGCCGGGAGACGGTGCGATGGCTGGTTGGCTGACCGAGCGGAACGGCAAGCATCCCGATCGGCTCGAGGGCGCCGATCAGGGCGGGTGAGTCATAGCCGCTGACGGCGGGGTTGATCGCCTCGTCCTCGTCAACGAGCCGCTTGAGGTGATGGCGCTGAAGCTTCGGGATGACGTGGCGGTGCACGATCTGGCGGATTCGGAACGAGACCCGCCGCGAAAACGAGCGGACCTTGGCGGCAGGTGTCGAGCGGTGGCCAGTGGACGGGCCGCAGGCTGTGCGATCGGAACGCGGCTGGGTGCGGCGGGGTGACCCCGCCTCGGTGATGGACGTGCTCAGCAGCAACAAGATCAGCGTGCCGGCGGCCGCTGTCATCAAACGCACGCGTGAACCAAGCATGGATGAGCTTATCCGCTGAGTCGCGTGTAACTATCCCACAGCGCCACCGCAAAATTCAATGATACTCGCCGTAAGAAAAGCGTCGGGGGCGGGGTGGGCAGGGCCGGGCGCCAACCCCGAGCGGACTATTTCCGGTCTTTGCCGTTCTGGTCCTGGAGGGGCTCGATCGACTCGATTTCCAGCGGTTCCAGGTGGATCAGGAAGATCCGCTTGCAGCTCCCGCAGGTGTAACGGCGGCTGCCGCTGGGCGAATTGCCAAGCTCGGTTACGCTTGACAGTCCGCACCAGGGGCATGGCGGCACCGCATCCAGCACAGTCACGTCCTCTAAAGTATCAAAGGGTCAGGTGAAAAATAAACTGAAACTGACGAGCGGCCCCGTCATCGTGGTCGGAGCCGGGCCGGCCGGGGCCACGGCGGCGCGGACCCTGGCGCTGGCCGGGATCCCGGTCCAGCTGTTCGATCGCTCGGCGTTTCCCCGGAACAAGCCGTGCGGCGGGGGGGTCAGCGTCCGGGTCCTCAGGCGGTTTCCGTACCTCGAGGCAGCGCTCGGCCGTATCGCCACGCACGCCGTCAGCCGGCTGTGTCTCGAAGGCCCCGGCGGCGAGTCGACCATCGTCGAGTCGCCCGAGCCCGCCGCTCTGATGATCAGGCGGATTGAGTACGACGCCCTGCTGGTGTCGCTGGCCGTCGAAGCGGGGGCGGAACTGGTCACCGGCGTCGACGTCGTCCAGGCGTCGGCCGATCGCGACGGCGTGTTCCTGACGGCGCGCGACGGCCGGCGCTTCGCGGCGCCCCTTGTCGTTGCCGCCGACGGCGTTCACAGCGTGATCGCCCGCCGGCTCGGGCTCAATCGCGGCTGGCCGCCGCGCGCGGTCGCGCTCGACATGATGGAAGAGACGCCGCGCTCCATCCTGCGCGACGTCGATCCGTCGACGATGTGGGTGGCGTACGGCTATGACCCGCAGCAGTCGCAAAACCCGCAGAAGTCACCAAACACAGGGAGCGACGGTCAAAGGAGGCGCCAGAAGTCGGGGCGCGCGGCGGAAGGGTATGCGTACATCTTCCCGAAGCGCGATCACGTGAACGTCGGGATCGGGTTCCTGCTGTCGTATTACCGCGGGGCCATCGATCAGGCGCCGTACGAGCTGCAGCGTGAGCTGATCGCGGCGCTGCGCGAGCGGGGCGTCGTCAGCGGAGAGTCGGTCCGCCGCAACTTCACCCCGTTCCTGATCCCGGTCGGCGGGCCGCTCCGTCGTCCCGGCCGCGGCCGTGTCCTGCTGGCCGGCGATTCCGGCGGGTTCGTCAATGCCTTCACGGCTGAAGGTATCTACTATGCGATGGTGTCGGGTGATCTCGCGGCGCGGGCGATCATCGGGACCCCCGGGGCACCGGCCGGCAACCGGCTGGCGCGGCGCTACCGGAGGGCGTGCGATGACGAAATTGGCAGTGAGCTGCGGGATTCGGTCCTGGTGCAGCGATACTTGTTCGCGAGCCGCGACCGGGTCGAGCAGATGATCCGCAGTGCCGGGCGCCACCCGGCGACGGTGCGCGCCTTGCTGGAATACGCAACCGGACGCCGCTCCTACTCATCGATCCGACGCCGCATGTTGATCGGTTCGCCTCGGCTGGCCGTTCGGATGCTGTGGGAACGCGCCAGGACTCTGGCGGTTCGATCACCCTCGTGAATCTCGTGCACTGCCGAGCCGGTTGGCTGGAGACTTATGGCGCGCACCCCCAATAGTCAGATTGAACACCTGTTGCGGCGCGCCGGTTTCGGCGCCACGCCGGATGAACTCCGCTTCTACGGCGACATGTCGCTGGAGCAGGCGGTCGACACGCTGCTCGATTACGAGCGCGTGCCCGATGATGTCGACAGCTGGATCGCGAAGCCGGGATATGTCGGGGTCACGACCCGCGGCCAGTTCCTGCCGGCGGCGAACGTCGTCGATGCCCGGCAGCGCTGGCTGTTCCGCATGGTGCACAGTCAGCGGCCGCTGCAGGAGAAGATGACGCTGTTCTGGCACAACCACTTTGCGACCGGCTACAACAAGATTTCCGGCGCGCTGAACGCGGCCGAGGCGACCCGGTACATGGCGGCGAAGCCGTCCGAGGATGCCGGCAGGGTACGCGGCCAGATCGAGATGCTGCGCGACAACGCCCTCGGCAACTTCCGCGACCTCCTCTTCAATATCGCGAAAGACACGGCGATGCTGGTCTGGCTCGACGGCCGGACCAATACCAGGACCAGACCGCAGGAGAATTTCGGCCGCGAGATCATGGAGCTGTTCACGATGGGCGTCGGCAACTACACCGAAGCCGACGTCTACGCCGCAGCGCGTGTCTTCAGCGGCTGGAATCTCGCGCGCCCGGGCGCGGCCGGGGATGCGGCGCAGCATTACGAGTTCGTCTTCAACGCCGGGCAGCACGACACCGGTGAGAAGACGTTCAGTTTTCCGATCAATTCCAACGGCAGCCGGACGATTCCGGCGCGCGCCGCCGCCAGCGGCATGCAGGACGGCTTCGATCTCATCAACGCGCTGGCGTTCAATCCGAACACCGGGCGGTACCTGGCCCGGAAGCTGTACCGCTTCTTCGTCAGCGAGCTCACCGAGCCCCCGCTGTCCTTCGTGTCGCGAATCTCGTCGGTCTACCTGTCGAGTGGCTACGACATGAAGCAGGTCGTTCGCGAGGTGCTGCTGTCGTCGCAGTTCTGGGATTCGGCCGCTTATTTCGCGCGCTACGCCTGGCCGGTGGAATTCGTCGTTCGCGCGATGAAGGACATCGGCTGGGCCGGCTTCACCGTGAACGATGCCCTGACGCCGTTGGCCAACATGGGTCAGGTCCTCTACGAACCGCCCGATGTCGCGGGCTGGGATGCGGGCCGCACCTGGTTTTCCACCGGCGCGATGCTGGCGCGGATGAACTTCGCGTCGTCGCTCGCCGCGAATCAAAAGTTCAATCTGGCGCGGGCGGCGAAGCCGGTGTCCGCGACGCCGGACGCGATGCTGTCGTATTTTCTCGGCGCCCTGGCGACGCCGGCGCTCGACTCGTCGGTGCAGGCGGAGCTGAGCAGCTACCTTCGCGCCACCGGTGCGTGGACCGCCAGCGACGCGCAGCTGCAGTCGAAGGCCGCCGGCCTGGTGCATCTCATCGCCGGCTTGCCGGAGTATCAGTTTGTCTAGGGAAGCATTGGGCTGCTCCATCCCCAAGCCTCCGAGGGTTTCATGAAAATCACCAGACGCCAGTTCGTGAAGGGCGGCGTGGCCGCGTTCACCGTGACCTATGCCGCTCCGGAGTTCCTCAGCGACCTGGCCCGTGCCCAGGGTGCGCACAGCCGTAATCTCGTGGTCCTCAACCTGAGCGGCGGCAACGACTCGCTCAGCACGCTGATTCCGTACAACGATCCGTTCTACTACAGCCGACGCCCCTCGCTCGCCGTGCCGGCGGGCAGCGTGCTGCAGATCGGGACTGACTCGTCGCGGATCGCGCTTGGCCTCCATCCGCGCCTGACCGGGCTGAAAGAAATCTTCGACCGCGGCCGGCTGGCGTTCATTCAACGGACCGGCTACGAGAACCAGTCGCGCTCGCATTTCACCGGGACCGACATCTGGTCGACGGCCGATCCGCAGAATTCCCAGGCTCTCGGCTGGGCCGGCCGCTACCTCGACTCGCTGCCCTCGCCGGTCGATCCGTTGGTCGGGTGGAATACCACAGGTGGATCGCCGCGCGTCCTGCAAGCCGGGCACGTCGCGGTTCCGGCCATCGGCAATCCCGGCACCTACGCGTTCTCCAGTCCGAACACCGGCGTCGAAGCGGCGGCCGAGCGGGCGGCAGCCATCCGCATCAACACCCACGTCCCGATCAACCGTCCCGAGCTCGCGTTCGTCTACGGCACCTCGCAGGCCGCCCTGGCCACGCTCGATCGCGTCGCGTCCGTCGCCGCTTACGTCCCGTCAGTCACCTACCCGACGACCGGCCTGGGCCAGGCTCTTCGATCCGTCGGCGGCGCGATGGCCAGGGGGATCGGGACGCGAGTGTTCTACGTCACGATCGGCGGCTTCGACACCCATTCCGCCCAGAACGTCAATGCGGCCGCCGGGACCTACTACGGGTTGATGGCGACGCTCAACGATGCGCTGCTGGCCTTTTACAACGATCTGAACAACCAGGGACTCTTCGAGGACACGCTGCTCGTGACATTCTCGGAATTCGGGCGGCGGATCAGTGAGAACGGTACCGGCGCGACGGCAGGCACCGACCACGGCGCCGCCAGCGCCATGATGGTCATGGGCGGACGGGTCAGCGGCGGCTTGTTCGGCACGGCGCCCGTGCTGAATACCGACGTCAAGAACCCGACGCTCGAGAACAATGCCAACGACGTGCACTTCGAGACCGACTTCCGCTCGGTCTACGCCCGCATCATCGACAACTGGCTGGGCGCGGATTCCCGAATCCTGCTCAACGGCGACTTCAAGAGGTCCAACCTGAGCTTCATCTAGACCTCACCAATCCAGCGAGCCCTGGTGTCCGTTGTGTCTATCAGGGTCTGGCTGCCGCGTCTCGGTGGCGATACCCGTCGGCCAGAAGTCTGACGATCGCTGCATCAATGCCGACCTCCAAGTGCCGCTGCACCGTCGCCTGCCTGCCATCCGGCGAGGCCGCCGCCGGGCTTCCAGGCGCCCGGGGCGCCGGGGCGCCAGGGTGCCCCGGTTGGAATCCTCCGGAGGGTGATCTAATAATCAGGTCCCGTGCCGCCCATCAAACGCACCAAGTTCAAGCTCACACCGGAACAGCTCCTCGAGATGTTCCATTGGCTCAAGCTGATTCGCGCCTTCGACGAGCGTCTCAGCATCCTGGTCCGCCAGGGCAAGGTACGCAGCGGCGTCTATACCGGCATCGGCCAGGAAGCGATCATCGTCGGCACCTGCTTCGCGCTGCGGCGCGAGGATTACGTCTGCCCGCTGCATCGCGACCTCGGCTCCTTTCTGATGAAGGGGGTCGAGCCGCGGGTGATGATGTCGCAGATGTTCGCCAAGCGGACCGGGCTGTCCAAGGGCCGCGATTCGGCGCTGCACAGCGGCGTGTCCGAACTGGGAATCTTCGGCAACACCAGCATGCTCGGGGCGAACCTGCCGGTCGCCTGCGGACTGGCGCTGACCTACAAGATGGACCAGGTCGATCACGTCGTCGTCGCCTATTTCGGCGAGGGCGCCAGCAACACCGGCGATTTTCACGAAGCGCTCAACTTCGCCGGCGTGCAGCGGCTGCCGATCGTCTTCGTGTGCGAGAACAACCAATACGCCTACTCGGTGCCGATCGAGAAGAGCATGGCGATCGACGATGTCGCCGATCGCGCACACAGCTATGGGTTCGACGGCGTCGCCATCAACGGCAACGACGTGCTGGCGGTCTACCAGTCGACGCAGGGGGCGCTGGCGCGGGCCAGAACCGGCGAGGGACCGACGTTGATTGAGTGCAAGACCTACCGGTGGCACGGCCACTCCGAGCACGACAAGGCGTTCTACCGGAGCGATGAAGAGCTGGCGATGTGGAAGAGCCGGGATCCGATCCCGACGTTCACCACCTACCTGCAGGCCCGCCACGTGCTGACCGACGAGAAGATGCGGGAGATCGAAGGGCGCATCGCCCAGACGCTGGACGAGGCGGTCGAGTACGCGATGAACGCCCCGGACCCCGCGCCCGAAGACGCGGTGACCGATCTCTACGCGTAGGGTGTCTTGATCGCGAAACGTCTCATGTCCTGGCGTGGACTCCCGTGAGCAAAGAGCTGTCGTATCTGGAAGCGATCCGTGAGGCGCTGGCCGAAGAAATGCGGCGCGACGCCAAGGTGTTCGTGCTGGGCGAGGATGTCGGCGCCTATGGCGGCGCGTTCGGCGTCACCCAGGGGCTCTACGAGGAGTTCGGCGAAGCGCGGGTCGTCGACACGCCGATTTCCGAATCGGCCATTGTCGGCATCAGCGTCGGCGCCGCGCTGCGCGGCTACCGGCCGGTCGCCGAGATGCAGTTTGCCGATTTTATTTCCTGCGCCTTCGACCAGATCGTCAACCAGGCGGCGACACTCAGGTATCGCTACGGCGGGCGGGCGTCGGTGCCGATCGTCATTCGCGCTCCGAGCGGCGGCGGCGTCAGCGGCGGGCTCTACCACTCGCAGAATCCTGAAGCCTGGTTCGTGCACCGGCCGGGCTTGAAGGTGGTGGCGCCGTCGACGGCATTCGACGCCAAGGGCCTGCTGAAGGCGGCGATTCGCGATCCCAACCCGGTGGTCTACTTCGAGCACAAGTATCTCTATCGGCGGGCCAAGGGCGCGGTGCCGGAGGGAGACGAGATCGTGCCGATCGGCGTCGCCGCGACCAGGCGCGAGGGCGACGACGTGACGCTGCTGACCTACGGCGCGATGGTCGCGCCGTCGCTCGAGGCGGCGGATGCGCTGGCGAAGGAAGGGGTCGAGGTCGAGGTGATCGACCTGCGGACGCTGCTGCCGTTCGACCGGCAGGCGATCCTGGCCTCGGTCGAGAAGACCAGCCGCGCGCTGATCGTCCACGAGGACGTCAAGACGCTCGGCTTCGGCGCCGAGCTGTCGGCAGTAATCATGGAGGAGCGGTTTGAGCATCTCGACGCGCCGGTGATGCGCCTGACCTATCCCGACACCCATGTGCCGTTCTCGCAGGCGCTGGAACAGGCCAACCTGCCGAACCTCCAGACGATCACCGCCGCGCTCCGCCGCCTGGCTGAATACTGATAGGATCGGAGCCGCACATCTGCATGCAGCAGAATGCCCCGGACGACGCGCGTGCCGACATCGCATTGCTGGGTCGCGTCATTGCGCGCGACACGTCCGCAATCGGCGAGCTGTACGATCGTCACAGCCGCCTGCTGTTCGGCTTGATCCTGCGGATCCTGCGCGACCGCAGCGAGGCTGAGGAGGTGCTGCAGGAAGTATTCGTGCAGGTCTGGACCCGCGCCGACACCTATAACGTCGAGCTTGGTGTCCCGGCCGCGTGGATGGTCCGGATCGCCCGGAACCGCGCCATCGATCGGCTGCGGTCGAACACGGTCCGGGCGCGCACGGTCGAGGCGGCGCCGCTTCCGCCGCCGGTCGAGAGTCCAGAGACGCGGGCCGCGCTCAGCGAGCAGCAGCGCGCCATCGCCCGGGCGCTGGACACATTGCCGCCGGAGCAGCGGCAGCTCATCGAGTGCGCCTACTTCCAGGGGCTGACGCAGTCGGAGCTGGCCGAACGGTTCAGTCTGCCCCTGGGGACGGTGAAAACGCGCGTTCGCACCGGGTTGATCACGCTCAGGCGGGAGTTGCAGCAGGTGATGGCCAGCAGATGACAGCTCAGGTAACCAGGCCCATGACTATCGATTTCGAGGATCTCGAGCTGCCGCTGGCCCGTCTGGCGTCGGCCGGTGTCGACGCTCCCAGCGCTGCGGTCAGGGATCGCCTCCTGGCGCGTCTGCGGTCGGATCAGCCTCCGGTGCCGGCCGGGTTCGTCTTCAGCATGGCGGCCAGCGACCAATGGCTGCCGCATCCGGTGGCCGGCATCCGGATGCGGGTCCTGTCCGTGAACCGCGACAACGGCTATGCCACGCTGCTGCTCGACGTGGCGCCGGGAACCCATTTCCCGCCGCACCATCACGGCGGCGCCGAAGAGTGCTATGTCGTGGCCGGCACGGTCTATACCTGCGGCCGTCGTCTGGGACCGGGCGACTTCGTCCACGCCGACGCTGGTACGGAGCATGGGGAGTTGTGGACGGACGTCGGCGCCCAGGTGCTGCTCGTCGTACCTCCCGATGATGACTTGCCCGATCCCGCCCGATAGGTCCCATCTTTTCCCGCGCGAGCGCCGTAGACGTACGTAGGTAGCGGCGCTGTGATCACGGACCTTGACCACGATGAGCTGAGCGGACGGGCAGCTGCCTACGTCCTCGGGACGCTGGACCCCGCCGAATACGCCGAATTCACGGCGCATCTGTCGGAGTGCGCCACCTGTGCCGCGGCGGTGCGCTCGTTGTCGCCCGTGGTCGAGGCGCTGGCGCACGCGGCCCCGCCCGCTGCGCCGTCTGAGCGGCTCCGTGCCCGGGTGTTGGAGCGTATCCAATCCGAGGACGGCGCACAGCCGGCGCCCATCCGCGCTGCGACGCCCGTTTCCTCACCCGGGAGCGGGTTCAGCGCCAGCCGGGCGCTCTCGGGCCGCGGCGCCGCCTTGACCCGCCGGTGGCTCCCGCTGGCTGCCGCCGTCGTGATTGCCGCGGGACTGGGCGTCGATGCGGCGAGGCTGCGGCAACGCATCGGTTCGCTCGAGCAGCGCGTCCGCGACATCAGCGCCGGCGCGGCGGCGAGCGAACGGGAGTTGACGGCGGTCCGCCAGTCAGCATCGGAGGCGCAGACCCTCGTCGTGGTGCTCGCCTCATCGGACCTGATCCGCGTCGATCTGGCCGGCCAGCCGCTGGCGCCGGAGGCTCGTGCGCGCGCGTTCTGGAGCCGGACGCGCGGGCTGATCGTCACGGCGTCGAATCTTCCGCCGCTGCCGGCCGGCCGGACCTACCAGGTGTGGATGGTGACGCCGGACACTGCGGTGAGCGCCGGGCTGCTGAGGCCCGGGGAGCGCGGCGATGTGCATGCCGTGTTCACGCCGCCGCGCGATGTCGCGAGGGTGGCGGCCGTGGCGGTGACGATCGAGCCCGATGGGGGTGTGCCGGCGCCGACCGGCGAGAAGTATCTCGTCGGTCTCGCCAACTAGCCCGAGAAGCCAACTAGCCCGAGAAGCCAACTAGCCCGAGAAGCCAACTAGCCCGAGAAGATAGCGCCCAGCGCGTCGTCGACCTGGGTGAAGCGGAATCGGAACCCGAGCCGTTCGGCCTTCGCCGGTACCGCCCGCTGACCTGACAACAGCAGTGCGTCCGCCATTTCCCCGAGCGCCAGCCGGAGGGCGAACGCCGGCGCCGGCATGAACGCGGGGCGGTGCAGCGCGCGGCCGAGCGCGCGCGCGAACTCGGCGTTGGTCACCGGGTTGGGTGCCGTGGCGTTGATTGGTCCAATTGCCGTCGCGGTGGCCAGCGTCCAGCGAACCAGCGCGACCCAGTCGTCGCGGTGAATCCACGGCATGTATTGGCTGCCGGATCCGAGCGGACCGCCGGCGCCGAACTTGAACGGCAGCGCCATCCGGGGCAGCGCGCCGCCGTCCTCTTCGATCACGAGGCCGGTCCGGATGCAGGCGACGCGCGTCACCGATTCAGCGCGACCGGCTTCCGCCTCCCACGCGGTGCAGACCTCGGCCAGGAAATCTGAACCTGGCGACTGGTTCTCCGTGACGACCTCGTCGCCGCACGGGCCGTAGTAGCCGACCGCCGAGCCGCTGATGAACACGGCTGGCGGGCGTGACGCGCCGAGGATGGCATCGGCGAGTGTCCGGGTGGCCTGGACGCGGCTGTCGAGAATGTGCTGCTTGCGGGCGTTCGACCAGCGGCTCGCGGCGATCGATTCGCCGGCCAGGTTGATGACGGCGGCGGCGCCCTCGATCTCGGCGGCCCACGGGCCGGAATGGCTGCCCGGCCGCCAGGTCAGGAAGCGGGCGGCGCTGGTCGGCCGCGGCGGGTCGGTGCGGCGGGTCAGGATGACGATGTCCTGTCCGTCGGCGGCGAGTGCCCGGGCGAGGGGCTGGCCGAGGAATCCGGTCGCGCCGGCGATGACGACTTTCATGGCGGTGTCTCCTGGACTGCTTCAGTGTAGCGTCTGGTGGCGAGTTGAAACCGGCGTGGGTCCGCCTGACCAGCCTCCGCTAAAGCTACGGCGGTCCGCCGAAGCCTTGGCGAAGGCGGAAGGCGGACCCCACGTACCGATGAGATCCAAGTTCTGGCTTGACAGGGGGCGGCCACGGTAGTTAACTAACCAGTTAGTTATGACCCGGCCGGCCCGCGTCTCCGCCGATCGCATCCTGACCGCCGCCGCCCTCGAGTTCGCCGAGCGCGGCTTCGGCGGGGCCCGCGTCGATCGCATCGCCCGCCGCGCCCGCGTCAACAAGGCGATGATCTACTACCACTTCAAGAGCAAGCAGGCCCTCTACCGCCGCCTGCTCCGCGACCTGTTCACCCTGGTCGGCACCCGCCTGCAGCAGATCGCGGCGGGCGCCGGATCGCCCGGCCAGAAGATCGACAAGGCGATCGCAGTCTTCGCCGAAATGATTCAGCAGCAGGCCGCCGTCCCGGCGATCATGCTGCGCGAGGTCGCCGAGCGCGGCGCGCACCTCGATCCCGAAACCCTCGCCGCGCTGACGCGCGTGCCCCGCCTCATTGCGGCGATTGTCCAGGAAGGCGTCGACGCCGGCGTGTTCCGGCCGGTCAATCCGGTCTTCGCGCACTTCACGCTGTTCGCCCCGGTCCTGTTCTACCTGGCCGGGGCGCCGATTCGCCAGGAAATCACCGACCTGCAATTGATGAATCTGTCCGCAGCCACGCCGGCTGATTTCGTTCAGCACATGCAGGAAACCGCCCGGCGCGCACTGGCGCGCGACGTGCCGGCGAGGTCGAGCCGATGACGCCTCACGTCCCACGTTTCCCATTCGGCCCGGCGTGCGGCCGACCCGGCCCGCCGCCCCGCTGCATGACTCGCCGCGCCCAGGATCCTGGCCTGATGCAAGGTCCAGCCAGCCAGCGTGTCGCGCCCCATCCGCCCGCCGGCATCGCAGTCGTGATACCAGGAACCCCGGCGGCCGCCGCGAAATTCCTCGCCGTCGTTGCGCTCGTGGTGGCGGCCGCCTGCGCGCCGAAGCCACCGTCTGATCGGGTCCGCGCCTCCGGCCAGGTCGAGGCCACCGACGTCCCGGTCGCCGTGCCCGTTGGCGGCCGTCTGCTCGAACTCAGCGTGCGCGAAGGCGATCGCGTCAAGGCCGGTGATCCGATCGCGACGCTCGACACGGCGGACGCCCAGCTCGGTCTGCAGCGGGCCAGGGCCGAACGCGACCAGGCGGACGCCCAGCTGCGGCTGCTGCGCGCCGGCGCCCGCGGAGAGGACATCCGCCAGGCCGAGGCGCAGGTCGCGGCCGCGCAGGCCGACGCCGGCGCCATCGACACCGAGCTGGCCTCGGCGCAAGCCGACGTCGTCCGTTTCGAAACGCTCCTCGCCTCGAGCTCGGGCTCTCGTAAGCAGCGCGACGATGCGGTGACGCGACGGGACGTGGCGGAGCGGTGGGGGCAGGCGGCGCGCGACCGGATCCGCGCCGCGGCGGAAAACGCGGCGCGCCTGCGCGCCGGCGCGCGTCCGGAAGAGATCGACGGCGCCCGGGCGCGCATCGCGGCGGCCGACGTTCAGATCGCCACCTGGCAGAAAGCGGTCGCCGATGCCACCATCGTCGCGCCGATCGCCGGCATCGTCACGCAGACGCTGGTCGACGCCGGCGAACTAATCGCGCCGCGCGCGCCGATCGTCGTCGTCACCGATCTGGATCGGGCCTGGGCGAACGTCTACGTCGACGAACCGATCGTGCCGCGGCTTCGCGTCGGACAGGCGGTGACCGTCCACACCGACGCCGGCGGGGCCGGCATTCCGGGAACCATCGCCGTCATCGCCGAGCGAGCCGAGTTCACGCCGCGCAACGTCCAGACGGCGGAAGACCGGTCCAAGCTGGTCTACCGGGTGAAGGTCGCGGTCGACAACCGGGCCGGCGTGTTGAAGTCGGGCATGCCGGTGGAGGCGGAGATTCCGGTTCAGCCGTGAGGCGCCAGGGAACGTTCCTTGCGCACTATCTTTTGCAACGCGGGCTCTCGATGTCCCTGGTGATTCCGCATGGCCGACAGCCGCATGAGTGATCGAATCGTCACGCTCGAGGCCGTGACCAGGCGCTACGGCGCGGTGACGGCGGTCGATCAGTTGTCGATGACCATCGAACCCGGCGAGATGTTCGGGCTGATCGGTCCCGATGGCGCCGGCAAGACGACGACGATCCGGCTGATCTGCGGACTGCTGCGCGCCGACGCCGGCCGCCTCGAGGTGCTCGGCGCGGATCCGGTGCGCCAGCATCGCCGGCTGACCAGCTCGATCGGCTACCTGTCGCAGCAGTTCAGCCTCTACGGCGATTTGAGCATCGACGAGAACGTCGCCTTCTTCGCCGAGATCCATGGCGTGCGCGATTACCGCGCCCGCCGCGATCGGCTGCTCGAGCTGACCCAGCTCACCTCGTTCCGGGATCGGCTGGCCGACCGTCTGTCGGGTGGGATGAAACAGAAGCTGGCGCTGGTCTGCACGCTCGTGCACGAGCCGACGTTGATCGTCCTCGACGAGCCGACCACCGGCGTCGACCCGATCTCGCGGCGGGAGTTCTGGAAGCTGCTGTCGGAATTTCGATCCCAGGGCATCACCGTGGTCCTCAGCACGCCGTATCTGGACGAGGCGGAGCGCTGCTCGCGCGTCGCGCTGTTGCACGAGGGACGGCTGCTGGCACTGGATCGCCCGGCCGCCTTGCGCGCCGCGGCGGGCGGCGGGTTCTACGAGGTGATGGTCGACGACTTCCGGCGCGCGGCCGACGTGCTGACGCGAGTGCCCGGCGTGGCGAGCGTTCAGCTGTTCGGCGAACGGGCCCATGTCAGGGTTGACGTTCCGGATGCCGCCCTGGCTGCCGCGACCGCCGATCGGCTGCGCGCGGCGCTCGTCGCCGCCGGCCTGACCGTGTCGAGCCTGCGACAGATCGCCCCGGCACTCGAGGACGTCTTCATCGCGAAGACGAACGCCGGATGACGACACGAGAGCATTTTCGGTTTGTACGTAGAGTCCGCCTTCAGGCGGACCGTGATCACGGTCCGGCTAAAGCCGGACACTACGTACATGTGAAAAACGTATCGCGCTCGCCTGGGACGAGCCGATCGACGCACCGGGCTCAACCGCGTGGCGAGGCAAAGACATGAAGCGACTGTGGCTGTTCATTCTGGTTGTGGGCTGTGGCATGTCGCCGGCGTCGGCGCAGCCGTCGTCCGGTCTGACCGTGGACGAGGCGATCCGCCGCGGCCTCGAGTCCAGTCATCGGCTGGCGGAAGCGGCCGCGCGGGCGGAGATGTCGGCGGCCGTCGTCGATCAGCGGCGCGCCGGCCAATTGCCGCAGATCTCGGCGCAGGCCGGCTATTCGCGGACCAATCATGTCGAAGCATTCGGCGTGCTGCTGCCGGACAACCAGCTGCGCGTCATCTACCCGGACATTCCCGACAACTACCGCACCCGGCTGGATGTGCAGTGGCCGATCTACACGGGCGGACGCCTCGACGCGCTCGAACGGGCGGCCCGCGCCGAAGCGGCGGCGTCGATCGACGATCTGGCGGCGGCGCGGAGCGACCTGCGGCTCGAGATCGCGCGCGCCTACTGGGCGCTCGTCACCGCGCGGGAATCGCAGCGGGTGGTCGACGAGTCGTTGAACCGGGTCGGCGCGCACTTGCAGGATGTTCGCAACCAGCTCGATGCCGGACTGGTGCCACCGAACGACGTCTTGACCGTCGAGGCGCAGGCGTCGCGGCAGCGGCTGTTCACGATTCAGGCGCGGACCACTCGCGAGAACGCGGCAGCGGATCTGGCGCGGCTGATCGGCGACCCAGGGGCGGCGATCGAGCCGGCGGCCGCGCTCGACCCGCCGCCGCCGCGGCCCGAGCCGTTCGAGGCACTGCTGGATGAGGCGCGCCGTCAGCGGTCTGAACGGGCGGCGCTGCTCAAGCGCATCGCGGCGTCGGAGCGGCGGCACGTGGCCGCCGCCGCCGGGTCGAAGCCGACCATCGCCGTCGCCGGCGGTCTCGACTATGCGCGCCCCAACCCGCGGATCTTCCCGCGCACCGAGGCGTGGCGGGAATCGTGGGATGCCGGCGTCAATGCGGTCTGGCCGCTCTTCGACGGCGGCCGATCGCGCGCCGAAGCGGCGGAGGCCGCCGCGGCGACCCGGGGAATGCAGGCCCGGCTGGCCGAGTTCGACAGCGTCCTGACCGTGGAGATCCGGCAGCGGATCAACGAGCTCGCCGCCAGCCGGGCGGCGATCGAGGCGGCCACCGATGCGGTGCGCAGCGCCACTGAGGCGCGCCGCGTCATCGGCGAACGGTTTGCCGCCGGGGTGGCTGTCAGCACCGACGTGCTCGACGCCCAGGTCGCGCTGTTGCAGGCCGGCCTGGACCGGACGCAGGCGATCGCGTCCGCCCGGCTGGCTGAGGCGCGCCTGGATCGGGCGCTGGGGAAGTAGCGGTGGCCCGCCCGCCCGGCCCGGACATGCCGGCCATCGCCGTCAGCCATCTGACCCGCCGGTTCGGCGACTTCGTCGCCGTCGATGATCTGAGTTTCGACGTCGAGCCGGGCGCGATCTTTGGTTTCCTCGGCAGCAACGGCGCCGGCAAGTCGACCACCATCCGGATGTTGTGCGGACTGCTGGCGCCGACCAGCGGCACCGCCACGGTCGGCGGCGCCGACGTCGGGCGCGATCCGGAAGGCGTCAAGCGCCGGATCGGCTACATGTCGCAGCGGTTTTCGCTCTACGAACGGCTGACCGTCGATCAGAACATCAGGTTCTTCGGCGGCATCTACGGGCTCGACGCCGGGCAGCTCGAACGGCGGCGGCGCTTCGTCATCGGAATGGCCGGCCTCGAGGGGCGCGAGCAGGTGCGCGCCGCCGATCTGGCCGGCGGATGGCGGCAGCGTCTGGCGCTCGGCTGCGCGATTCTCCACGAACCGGCGATCGTCTTTCTCGACGAGCCGACCGGCGGCGTCGATCCGGTGTCGCGGCGCCGCTTCTGGGATCTCATCGACCAGCTCGCCGCCGCCGGGGTGACCGTACTGGTGACGACCCACTATCTCGACGAAGCCGAGCACTGCCATCGTCTGGCGATCATCAACGCCGGACGGCTGGCCGCGATCGGCTCGACCGACGAGCTGAAGCAGATCTTCCAGGACCGGCCGATTCTCGAGATCCGATCCGACAGCCCGGTCGACGCGATGCGGCTGCTCGATGCGCTGCCCGGCGTCGAAAAGACCAGCATCTTCGGCACCGCCGTTCATGCCATCCTCCGCCCGGGCGGCGGATCGGCCGACCAGATCGGCCGCGCCCTGACGGACGCGGGTCTGGCGGCCGTCGTCGCGCCGGTTCAGCCGTCGCTCGAAGACGTCTTTCTCGAGGTCGTCGAACGGGCCGCGTCATGACGCGCAAGGCGATCGCCGTCTGCCGCAAGGAGCTCCGCCAGATTGCCCGCGACCGGCGGACGCTGGTGATCCTGCTGTTCGTGCCGGCGTTCTTCCTGCTGCTCTACGGCTACGCCTTGAACTGGGACATCCGTCACGTCCGCTTCGCGGTGGCCGACCGCGACCGCTCCGTCGAAAGCCGGTCGGTGACGTCGGCGTTCGCCAACTCCGGCTATTTCGATCTGGTCGGCTCGATCGACGACCGCGAAATCTCGCCGCTGATGGATCACAACGAGGTGCGCGCCGTGGTGGTCATCCCGGCCGGCTTCGGCCGGACGCTGCGGCGGGGGCAGACCGCGCCGGTCCAGGTGCTGCTGAACGGCGACAATGCCAACACCGCCACCACCGTGATGGGCTACGCGCTGACCATCCTGCGCAGCGAGTCGGCCCGCTACCAGCAGGGATCGGCGCCGCCGCTGATCGCCGCCGAGCCGCGGGTGTGGTACAACCCGCAGCTTCGCAGCACGCTGTTCCTGGTGCCTGGCCTGATCGCCTACATCGCGATGATCACGGCGGTGGTGTCGACGGCGCTGTCGATCGTGCGCGAAAAGGAGCGCGGCACCATGGAGCAGCTCCGGATGGCGCCGCTCGACGCCTTTTCCTTCGTCGTCGGCAAGACCATCCCGTATTTCCTCATCTCACTGGCGTCGGCGATCGGGATCATCGTGGTGGCGATGGCGCTGTTCGGCCTGCCGATGCGCGGATCGTGGGGGCTCCTGCTGCTCGCCCTCTCGCTGTTTCTCGTCGGCGCGCTGGGCCTGGGCCTGTTCATCTCCAGCGTCGCCGACAATCAGCAGGTGGCGTTCCAACTGGCGCTGCTGGCGTCGTTTCTTCCGACGCTGATGCTGTCCGGTTTCATGTTTCCGATTGCCAGCATGCCCGCCTTCCTGCGGGCCATCACCTATCTGGTGCCGGCGCGGTATTTCCTGATCGCGCTGCGATCGATTCTGCTGAAGGGGGCCGGTCTTCAACTGCTGTGGGTCGAGCTGGCCGCGCTGGCGATCTATGCCCTGTTCGTGCTGACGCTGGCGTCGATCCGGCTGCGCCGGCAGTGGCGATGAGCCGCCGGTAACCGCCGATGCGACGCATTCGTGTCCTGGTGTGGAAGGAGCTGCTCGAGCTCAAGAGCGACCCGCGTCTGCTCGGCATCGTCGTCGTGGCGCCGCTGCTGCAGCTGTTCATGCTCGGCTACGCGGCGACGACCGACGTGCGCGATGTCCCGGTCGTGATCGCCGACGCCGATCGATCGGTGATGAGCCGGGAGCTGGTGGCGCGCTTCGACGCCTCGAGCAATTTTACCGTCGTCGCCGTCGTCGCCGGCCTCAACCAGGTCGATCGCTACCTCGACAGCGGCCGGGCGGGAATGGCGCTGTCGATTCCGGCCGGCTACGCCCGCGAGATCGGGGCGGGCCGGCCGCAGGCGGTCCAGGTGATTGCTGACGGCAGCGACGCCAACTCCGCCACCGTCGCGCTCGGCTATGCGACCAGCCTGATCGCCGCCTACGCTCAAGAGCGCGCGCGGGACCGATCGCCCGGCGCGTCAGGGGCAGGCATCGAACCGCGCCTCCGCGTCTGGTTCAATCCCAGCCTCGAGAGCCGCGACTTCATGATTCCGGGCGTCGTCGCGCTGCTGCTCCTGGTGGTGACCACCAATCTGTCCTCGATGGGCATCGTCCGGGAGAAGGAGCTCGGGACGCTCGAGCAGCTGAACGTCACGCCGCTGCGCCGCTCCGAACTGATCGTCGGCAAGCTTCTGCCATACGCGCTGATCGGACTGATTGACGTCTTGCTCGTCGTCGGCGTCGCGTTGTACTGGTTTCAAATTCCCCTGCGCGGCAGCCTGCCGCTGCTGCTGGCGCTGACGCTGGTGTATCTCCTGACCACGCTTGGCCTGGGTCTGTTCGTCTCGACCATCTCCTCGACCCAGCAGCAGGCGATGATGACGACGACGTTCTTCTTCCTGATGCCGATGGTCTACCTCTCGGGCTTCATCTTCCCGATCGAGAACATGCCGGTCGTCATCCAGTGGATCACCTATCTCATCCCGCTGCGCTACTTCCTGGTCATCGTCAGGGCGATTTTCCTCAAAGGTGTCGGTCTGGAAACGCTGTGGCCGGAGGTCCTGGCGCTCGCGGCGTGGGGCGTCGCGATCCTGACCCTGGCGATCGTGCGTTCGAGCAAGCGTTCGGCCTGACCCGGCGAAGGCCGAGGGCTCGTTGTTTGGTGTTCCCACCGGCGGCCCTATAATGGGCCCGCGTCGGACCCAGGGGGCCACCACTATGTGCACGCCGCTGTTCACCGTCGGTGTTGCGATGTTCCTGCTGGCCGGCCTGCCCGCGGTCGCTTCGGCGCAGGCGGTTCGCGGCGTGGTGCTGGATCAAACCGAACTGCCCCTCCCGGGGGCGACCATCGAGGTGCACGACGGCGCGATCGTCACCGCCATCGTGACCGCCGGCGCCGACGGCACCTTCGAGATTCCGGCGGCGGTTCGGGGCAGCACGCTGGTCATCCGCCTCGACGCCTTCGAGACGGTGACGATGGCGCGGACCGACGCCAGCCGCATCGTGCTGCCGATCGCCCGTGCCGCGACGACGACCGAGGTGGTGGCACCGATTCTTCCTGCCGAATCGCCGGTGGCGCCGCTGTTTGGCAGCACCCTGACGGCGACCGACATCGCGCGAATGCCCAACCAGCGTCTCCAGGCCCGCGAGTCGCTGCCGCTGTTGCCATCGGTCATCCGCGGCACCGACGGACTGCTGCGATTGAGCGGCGCCCGTCCGAACGATTCGCCGATGCTGCTCGACGGTTTCGATGTCACCGATCCGGCGACCGGTGTGACGTCGATCACGCTGGCCTACGAGGTCGTGCAGGGCGCCGAGGTGCTCCGCGATCCGATGAATGTGACCTACGGCGATCTGATGGGGGCGCTGTTCAAGCTGGAAACCAAGCCCGGTCCGGATCATCTGACCGGCGTCCAGGGGTTCGTGCCGCGGCTGCGGTTCCAGAATCCGGGACTGGGGCGGATCGAGGGCATCTTTCCGCGCTACGTGATGGCGCGGGCGATCGGATCCGGCCGCGCCCGCTGGTTCGGCGCCGTCGAGTACAACTTCGAGCGCATCGTCGTGCCGGAAGTCACGCAGGGCAGCGGGCCGAACATCGTCGAGAAGAGCGGCAGCGCGTTCGGGCGGGTCGATGTCGAGCTGAACAGCCGCCATCACCTGACGCTGCACGGACTGATCTTTCCCAGCGCCACGGCGGCGCAGGGCCTCAGCCCGCGGCGGACCGAGGCCGCGGCGCCCAACGTCAGCGCCGTGGACATGTTCGCCGGCCTGACGACGCGCAGCGTGTTTGGCCAGTCGATGCTGCTGACGCTGCGCGCCGGGGCGCTGTCGCACGATTCGCGGGTGCGCTCGGGCGGCAGCGGGCCGTCGCGGCTCTCGCCGGGCGGCTGGCGCGACAACTGGTTCGCGCGGGTCACCCGGACCGCGGTCCGCTACAGCGTGGCGGCCGCGCTCGAGCGAACGATTCCAGGCCGTGCCGGCAGCCACGAGATCACGGCGGCCGGGTCGATTCGGGCCCGCCGGATGCGTGGATCGGTGAGCGAAGATCCGGTGCTGGTCGAGAACGAGCGCGGCGATCTGGTCCGCACGGTGCAGTTCGGACCATCATCGGCGCTGTCCGCTCACGACTGGCCCTACGACGTGGCGCTGCGCGACGTCTGGCGCGTCAACGGGCGGCTGCAGCTCGACGGCGGCGCGCGGCTCGATGGCGTCAACCGCTACGGTCTGGCGCCGTCGGCGCGGGTCGGTTTCCGCTTCGCGCTGGACCCGGCCGGGGTCACCGTCTTCAAGGGCGGCGTCGGCAATTTCGTCGGCAAGATTCCGCTCGCCATCCCGGCATTCTCCGGGTATCCGGTCCGGACCGAGTGGATGCTCGACGAGACGACCGGCCGCGACAGTACGAGCGTGTTCCACCCCCGCGTCGACAGTCTTCGCCTGCCGCATGCCATCGCCGTCAATTTCCAGGTCGAGCGGCAACTGGGCCCGGGCTTCGACGCGCAGGCGGGATTTACGCGGCGCCGGTCGACGCGCCTCGCCACGCTCGACGTGCCGCGCGGCGGCGGACCGCTCGCCCTGCGCAGCGACGGCACCAGCAGTTATCGCGAAGTTCAGGTATCGATGCGGCGGACCTGGCCGAAACAGCAGCAGCTGTTCGTCAGCTATGTCTGGTCGACGGCCCGGGGCGAGCTCAACGACTTCATGACGATGTTCACCGGCTTCGATACGCCGCTGCTGCAACCCGGCGGCCTGTCGCGGCTGACGGCGGACGCGCCGCAGCGGTGGCTCGCCTGGGGCACGGTCAATCTGCCGCTCGGCCTGGTCGCGTCACCGGTGCTGGAGTGGCACTCAGGTTTTCCCTACTCGGTCGTCGACTCCCGCTACCTGTATTCCGGCGAGCCGAACGGCGCTGCGCTGCCCGCGTTCATGGCCGTCGATCTGATCGCCTACAAGACGCTGACCGTCCGGCAGCGGATGGCGGACGTCGGCATCCAGCTGTTCAATGCCACCAATCACTTCAATCCGCGGGACGTCTACCCGGTGGCCGGAGCGCGCGACCAGGGGATGTTCACCAACAGCGTCGGCACCATCGTCCGCGGTTTCATGACGATCAAGTGGTGAGCCGCCCCGCCGGCCTCGCTGGCGGCGCGGATGGTCGCACTACAGCATGTTGCATTTGTACGTAGTGTCCGCCTTCAGGCGGACCTCCCACGGTCCGGCCAAGGCCGGACTCTACCTACAAATAAGAAGCGCGATCAGAACGTCTGCCGGGCGACCCATTCACGCAGCAGCGAATCGACGACGACATAGCGATCGGGCTCCCTGGCGATGACGTCGTCGCGCAGCAGCGCGCCGAGTGCAGCCTGCACGGTTGACGGTCCGCCAAGGCGGTGGCGGGTGCGGGTGTCCGCGGACATCAGCTCGCGGCCGTCCTGGAGGACCACGGCGCGGAGGACGCCGCGTTGCGGCAGGGTCAGGCGCTGCCAGAGTGCTTCGAACATGGTCTGCTGCTCGGCCAGCAGCCGGCGCAGCGTGCGATGGAGATCGTCGAGCGTGACGCGGCGTTTGCCGGCGGCGCGCAGCTGATCCCAGGTTTCGTGGGCCAGGCGCTGGACGTCATAGGGCAGGTTGCCGGCGAGATCGACGATCGCCGCGCCCAGCCGCGGCTCCGGCGTGATGCCCGAGCGCTTGAACCGCGCGTCGATCGACGCGGCAAATTCGTCGGCCGGAATCTTGTCCAGCCGCATCACCGGCCCGGCCTTGTAGAACGGCCGGCGCGGCCCGAGCATCCGCTCCATCAGGCTCGGCTCCGAGCCGGCGAAGACGTAGCCGACCTGGCGCTGATGCTGGACGGCGCCGCGCAGCGCATGCTCGACCGAGCCGCCGTTGAAGCCGCCGATCGCCTGGAACTCATCGAGCGCGACGATCACCTTGCGGCCGTGGATTTCGGCGAGACGGGCCGGCAGGGCGAAGACCTCCTGGGCCAGGCGCGAGATGTCGCGGTCGGTCCGCACCGCCGGAAACGAGACGGTGAGCGCGCCGAGCGGCGACGCCGCGGTGGTGTAGCGGATCTCGGTCCGGGCCGACCGGATGGCGTCCTTCAGCCAGGTCCGGGCGCGGTCCGGCTGGGTCTCCGCGGCGGCGATGGCGCGAGCGTAGCCCTCGAGAAACGCCACGTACGAGCTGAAGCTGCTGACGGTGACCTCGACGGTCAGGGCGCCGCGGCGCGCCATCGCCGCCAGGGCGCGGCGGATCAGCGACGACTTGCCGTAGCGGCGCGGCGAGATCAGGAAGACCTTCTGGCCGGCGTCGAGGTCGGCGACCAGCCGGCGCAGCTCATCGACCCGGTCGATGAACGCTGCCGCCGGGACGACTTCGCCGTAGACGAACGGGTTGGCGGTTACGGTAAACACGGTAGTGGCTACGTAGTGTAGCGTAATCCCCGGCCGGGCGGCGGCCGAAGTGGCGAGGCGGGCATGGTATAGTGCGCCGTGAGGCTGGCCAGGTCGCGGTGACGCCGGCTGAGCTGGCTGGGCGAGGTGGTGTGCTAATCGAGATCCTGGCTGCGGCGCTGATCGGCAGCCTGCCGGCGCCTCCTGGCGCCGAACGCATCGAGCGCCCGATCGCCCGGTCCGACGCCGCGGCGCCGGTCGCGGGGCAGGGCACGGCGCCGCCGACGCTGGCGAAGCAGCCGAAGAAACCGAAGCAACCGAAGCCGCCCCAGTCCGCCGTCCCGGCGCCGGGTGAGGTGGGCGATCCGGACGCGCCTGCCGATCCGGTCGATGCCGAGAAGGGATTCCGTTTCACCTGGAAGCAGCATCCCTCGTTCCGGTTCGGCCGGATCGCGCGAGTCGATGTCGAGGCCAAGCTGCAGGAAGACGTGCGGGCGTCCTACCCGGATGCCGCCGGTCTCAAGGATCCCGTCACCGGCCAGGACCAGACCTTCGACTTCCATCGCAACCGCATCGGGATCCGGGGCAACCTGTTCAAGCACATCGAGTTCGAGATCGAGCGCGAGCTGACCGAGAAGGAGCTGACCGACAAGGACGTCCTGGCCGGCGTCAGGCCGCAATCGCAGTGGAAGGATGTCTACGTCAATCTCAGCCGCATCGACAACGCGCAGATCCAGGTCGGCAAGTTCAAGATTCCGTTCGGTCTCGACCAGCTGACCGGGGTGACCCACAACGACTTCGTCTATCGATCGCTCGGGGCCAGCTACCTGGCGCCATCGCGGGATGTCGGCGTGATGGTCCACGGGCGCTTCTTCAAGCGTGGTCTGAGCTATTGGACCGGCGCGTTCCGTCACGACGGCGACAACGCGCGATCGAAAAAGATCCAGGGCGGCGACGAAACGTTCGCGGCGCGCCTGGCGGCGACGCCGCTCCGCCGCGCCGGCGTGCCGGGCCTCGAGGTCGGCGGCGCCGTCACGGTGAGCGCCCTGTCGGACGAACCGTTCCTGCCCAACGGCCTGCGCGGTCGGACCGTCATGACGCAGGACACCTTCTACAACCCGGTCTACGTCAAGGGCCGGCGCCAGCGTTGGGAGGCCGACGCCGATTTGTCGCGCGGGCCGGTGTCGGCCCGCGCCGAGTACACCCGCGTCCTCGATCAGCGTCTGCGGCAGGGGATCGGCAGCGAGGATCTGCCCGGTGCGGTGGCCCAATCCTGGTACGTCTCGGGCACCTGGATCGTGACCGGCGAAAAGAAGATGCGTCCGGTCGAGCCATCGGCTGATCTGCTCCGCGGCGGGATTGGTGCCGTGGAAGTGGCGGCCCGCTACGAACGGCTGTGGTTCGGCAGTCTCGGCGAGGGCGCTGGCGCGCGCAGCCCGCGCGCCGAGCATGTACTGCTGAGCGGCGATCGGGTCCTGACTCTTGGGGTGAACTGGACGCTGAACCGCTTCATCAAGCTCCAGGGCAATGTCATCAGGGAACGCGTCGAAGACCCCGAGCGGAGCCCGGTGCCGAACGGCGCCGCGTTCTGGAGCCGGGTGCTGCGGCTGCAATTCGTGCTGTAGAGCAAGACTCCGCCTCGCTGATGGCCGCGTTGTCTGGCCCCGGATCCGGCGGGGCGCCGCGACGCCGATCGCGCGGGCCACTGCCGCCGCGCGCGCCGAATTCTGGTGCGCCGTAAAGAATGCACAGCCGCACTGAACCAACCTTTACATGCGCAAAGGCAACGCGTAGCATGCGAAGAGAGTGTTCGACCGTGCATGTCGCGTGCTCCGGCAGGAATCCGTGAACCCAGATCACATCGATCGGATCGGTCTTCGGCGCGGCCCCCGACGATCGGCGCTGGTGGCTGCGCTCCTGTTGACGTTGGTCAGCGCCTGTGGCGGTGACAGCGGGCCGAACGGTCCGACCGACCCGTCGCCGCCCTCGACGACGGTGAATGTCAGCGGCGCCTGGAGCGGATCGGCGACCGATACCTCCGGTGGCGGCGCGATGGCGTGGCAGCTCACCCAGACCGACAGCGCGGTGTCCGGCACCGCGACGATCACCGACACCGCGACCGGGATCGCCGGGCGGGGGTCGATCTCCGGGACCCTGTCGGCGGCGTCACTGCGTTTCTCGATCGCCTTCGCGTCCGGCGGGTTCGACAGCCCGTTCGAATCCTGCAGTGCGACCGTCTCCGGCGACGCGCAAGCCTCGACATCGTCGCTGACCGGCACCTACACCGGATCGAATTCGTGCTCCGGCTCGATCGGATCCGGAACCTTCACGCTGACCAGACCATGAAGTCACGTACGCTCCTGACGATTGTCCTGGCGGTCACGACGGGCATCGCCGTGCGCGGTCAATCCCGCCCGCACCCGCAGTTGTTCGGCATCGCGCCGACGCCGCAGACGGTGTCGAATGCCGACGCGTTCTTCGACGACACGGTGATGCAGGAGGTCCGGCTGACCATCAACTCCAGGGACTGGCAGTCGCTGAAGGACAACTACCTCGACAACACCTATTACCCCGCCGACTTCCGCTGGCGCGATCACACCATCCGCAATATCGGCATCCGCTCCCGCGGCACCGGCAGCCGGAGCGGCGTCAAGCCCGGCCTGCGCGTCGATTTCGACCGCTATACCGGCGATCAGAAGTTTCTCGGCCTGAAGTCGTTCGTGCTGCGCAACAACACGCAGGACGCGTCGAACCTGCACGAGCGGCTGGGCATGCTGCTGTCCCGCCGGATGGGTCTGCCGGCCTCACGGGAAGCACAGGCCAGGCTCTACATCAACAATGCCTACGCCGGTGTCTACAGCATCGTCGAATCGGTCGACAAGGCGTTTTTGAAGCGCACCTTCGGCGAGGACGGCGGCTACCTGTTCAAGTACGATTATCCGGTCGACGGCCAGCCGTACTTCTTCGAAGACCGGGGGGCCGACCCGGCTTTCTACGTGCCGCTGCCGTTCAAACCGGAGACGCACGAATCCGATTCGCGGCCGGAGTTCATCCAGCAACTGGTCCAGGCGATCAACGAGACCAGCGTCCCGGCGTTCCGCTCGGCGATTGCCGGGTATCTCGATCTGCAGAAGTTCCTCCGCCACGTCGCGGTCGGGGTGTTCCTGGCCGACGACGATGCCTTTCTCGGCGACTTCGGCATCAATAACTTTTACTTCTACCGATTCAACAACCAGAAGCTGTTCACGTTCATCCCGTGGGACATGAGCGAGGCGTTCAGCAGCGCCACCTACTCAATCTGGCACAACATCAACGGCGTACCCGCGGGCCGGGTCAACCGTTTGATGGCGCAGACCCTGGGGTCGCGCGATCTGTTCGACTACTACCTCGAGGCGCTGCTGGAGTGCGCGCGATCGGCTGCTGAACTCGCCCCGGGATCAACCGATCCACGCGGCTGGCTCGAGCGCGAGATCGAAACCGAGTACCAGCAGATTCGCGAGGCCACCTTGGCCGATCCCGAGAAGACCTTCAGCAACGACGACTTCGAGCAGGCGGTGAACGATCTCAGGACGTTCGCGCGGGAGCGCGGCGCTTTCATCGCGAGCGAAGTCAGCGCGGCGCAAGCGCAGCCCTGAAGCTGGTCCTTGGTCCTTGGTCCTTGGTCCGTGATTGGTCCTTGGTCGTGCTTGGTCCTTGGTCGTCCTTGGTCCCTGGTCGTCCTTGGTCCCTGGTCCTCAGCCATCCTTGGGTCTTGGTCCAGGTTCAAAGACCACGGATCAGTGCCGACCGAAGCCGGACTCGAAGCCGGACCCGAAGCCGGACCCGAAGCCGGAGCACGGCGCACCAAGGCCCCAAGGACCAAGGCCGGACCAAGGCCCAGGGCCGGACCAAGGCCCAAGGCCGGACCAAGTACCAAGGCCGGGCCAAGGCCCAAGGCCGGACCAAGGCCCAAGCACCAAGCACCAAGGACCAGATAAGCGAGTGGACGGCCGCATCCGGACGGCGTAGAATGACGCCCGCCCCCGGGGTGAATGCGCGTGCCGGAACGAGGGACGCGTTCCAGCACGTGGATTCGCGGTCGGTCAGTGGTTCCACGGGGAACGCGGGTCAGTCTAGCGGCGGCGCAGCGTTCAACGCCTTCAACACAGCCAATTGTCGAAGACGCCGATGCGTTATTGGCCGCAGTCCGCGCAATCGGTCGTCGCGGTTCAGGTCCAGCGTGTCAGTTGACGGCGGGGGTGCGGCTCCAGAGCAATCGATGAAGCGCGTGATGAGCCTGTTCGGCGTGGTTGCTGTCGCGGGACTGGTCTGCGTGCAATGCGGCGGGCCGGGTCGCAGCGCGCAGCCGACATCGCCGGGACCGGCCCAACTGATCCCCGATCCGCCGCCGATTCCGTTCGCACCCGCTCCCACCGAGATCCTGGTCGGGGCCGGCGACATCGGCTGGTGCGGATCGCCGGGCGTGGCCATGACCGGACGGCTGCTCGACGGTATCGCCGGAACGGTGTTCGCGGCTGGCGACAACGCCTACATGTCCGGGACGGCCCAGCAGTTTCGCGATTGCTACGATCCCGGATGGGGCCGCCACAAGGGCCGGACCCGACCGGCGCCGGGCAACCACGAATACGAAACGCCCGGTGCCGCGGGTTACTTCGAATACTTCGGGCCGAACGCCGGGCCGCCGGGGCTGGGCTACTACAGCTATCCGCTCGGCAACTGGCACGTCATCTCGCTCAACAGCAATATCGACGTCAGCGAGGGATCGGCGCAGGCGCGCTGGCTCCAGTTCGATCTGCTCTCGAATCCGTCGAAATGCACCATCGCCTACTGGCACCATCCCTTGTTCAGCTCGGCGCAGAACGGCGACAATCCGGCGCTGCGCGCGTTCTGGCGCATCCTCTACAGTGCCGGCGTCGATGTCGTGGTGGTCGGCCACGATCACGTCTACGAGCGCTTCGCGGCGCAGGACGCCGACGGCCGGTTCGATCCCCAGCGCGGCATCCGGCAGTTCACCGCCGGCACCGGCGGCGCCAGCCTGTATAACTTCATCACCGTTCGCGCCAACAGCGAACGGCGCATCAGCGCGTTCGGCGTCCTCAAGTTCACCCTGGAGGCGGATCGCTACGACTGGGAGTTCATCCCGAACGCCGGCGAAGGCGACCGGGGGAGTGACACCTGCCACTGACGCGACGGTCACGGTCCCGTTGAAGGCTTTCTGAAAAAACCGATGTCGCGCAGGCCTTTCAGGCCTGCCGTGTCTGCAGACCTGAAGGTCGGCACTACTTCAGAATCGGTTTTTCAATGCGACAAAGCCGGACCCACGTACGGACAGAATCAGCAGCCCGCGTACGTAGTGTCCGGCTTCAGCCGGACCGTGACAGATGTCGTCCCCCAAAATGCGTTTATTCGTGGCGGCGTGGCTGCGTGGCAAAGGGCGCTTCGCAATACCGCGTTGCCCGGAAGCTCCCGCAATAGGGGACTTGTTCTGCTCAGTAGTAGTGCCGGGGCAGATCGACCAGGACCCGGCGGCGCACCAGCTCGCGCCGCTCCGCGGACAGGCCGCCGCTCTCCAGCGCGGTCAGGACGGTGGCGTCGAGGACCATCGTCTCTGGCAGGTACTGGCGACAGGCGCCGTACTCCTGCTCGTAATCCTCCGACGGGAAGCGCAGCTGCAGCCTCACCTGATCGCCGTCGCGCTCGACCGCGTAGAGCGGGTTGAGGCGAAGCTCACCGCGCACCGCCGGCGCCGCCGGCAGCGGGTGGGCCTGGAACACGCCGGCGTGCCGCGTCGCGACGATGGTCAGCGCCGGATCGCGATCGATCGCCTCGTTGGAGTCGTGACGCGACAGGTCGAGCGGTCCGCCCCGCACCACGTCGTCGAACAGGCCGGCTTCGCCGAAGATCCGCGGTTCCAGCGTCTCGAACAGATCGCCGTACCCCTCACGGGTCAGCGGCTGGCCGTGCGATGGCGTCCAGGTGCGGGCGTTGTGGGTGTGGCCAATCAGCACGGCGCCCGGCTCGCCGGGTCCGTCGATCAGCCGCGCCAGCTCGCCGACGAACTGCCGCTTGGTCCAGATGTACATGAAGGCGTCCGTGCACATCGCGAACTTGAAGGCGCCGCGCGCGAACGGCATCGGTGAGTTGCCGTCGCAGCAAACCGGCTCACATTCCGGCGCGGTGAATCGCCGCGCCAGCCAGACCTTGGCGAAATACAAGTCGGCGAGGACCGGGGGCAGCGCCGACAGTCCGACCAGCGCCCGCGTCAGGTGACCGGAGCCACCGCAGATGTCGACCGCACGGCCGCCGCCGGCCAGCGCCGTCCCGGCGACCGCACGCACCACGGCGTCGGCGACGATGTAGGTCGGGTCGGTGAAGCGATAGAGAAAATAGCCGCCTTCGAAATTCGGCCCGAGCGCGTCGACCAGATCGCGGTAGGTGGCGGCAGGCGAGGCGGCCGCCTCCTCGAACGCGGCGGCCTGCCGTTCGTCGTCCAGGCCCAGCATGGTGCGGCGCGCCAGCGCCGGCTCTCCAGCCTGGATCTGATCGCGTGCGATCGTCGCGTCCGGCTGCAGGTGCAGGATCGGGATGCCGGACACGATCGGAAAGATGCAGCAATGGCAGCCGAGGACGCCGTCCTCGATCGCGTCGCCGTCCCGGCGGTGGAACAGGGCAGTGACCAGATCGAGGCGGCCGCCGCAGAACGGGCACCGGAGAAGTTCGAGCGTTGCGATATGCACGGGCAGCCTCTTCGATCAGGGTCGTTGGGAGCGGTCGATCGGTTCGCCGATGCACTCGAGCACGGCGGCGGCCGGACTGCCGGGGGCGCGGCGAAAATGCTCGATGCCAAGCCAGCGTTGCGCCTCGGCCAAATCGAGCCGGGTCAGCGGGTTGGCCGGCCCCATCTGCGTACGGTGGCAGCGCAGCGCGGCGAGCTTGCGCGGCACCCAGGCGCGGACGTCGATGACCAGCGTCGGTGCGCCGGCGGCCTCGCCGAACGCCTCGGCGTCGATCCCCCAGAAGCTCGATCCGGACGGCGCCCAGCCCGCCGCGGTCGCGGTCTCGACCATCTCGCGCATGACACCGGACGGCATGGTGACGTAGTACAGGGCCGGCGCCGCGGCGCCCAGCGTCTTGACCGCCGTGATCGTCCGCTCGTGGACGCCGATGTGATCGAGGTGCCAGTAGAGGCCATCTTCGGCGAACGTGATCACCGCGTCGGGGTGCGTTCGCCGGATCGCCAGGATGATCTGCAGATGGAGATAGTGGACGTGCGCCCAGCGCAGGTCGCCGTCCGGCTGGTCGCACATGATCACCTCGGCGATGCCGAGCACGTCGGCCGCCGCCTGGAGCTCGGCCATCCGCACGCGCCCGAGATCGCCGTCGGGAACCAGCGCCTGGTCGCTGACCGATCCTTTTTCGCCCCGCGAGGCGCACAGCAGCACCACCCTGACGCCGGCATCGGACAGCCGGGCCAGGGTGCCGCCGCAGGCCAGCGATTCATCGTCGGGGTGGGCGAAGATGGCGAGGACCGTGCGCCCGCTGGCGGCACTGCCGTCACCGGGCATGTGAGCCACGATGCGCCTCGACGATCTGCCGGTAGACTGCGATGTACTCGTCAACCATGCGTTGCGCGCCGAACCGCTGCACCGCCCGCTCGCGCACGCGGCGGCGGTCGAGGCCGAAGACGCGGGGCAGTTCATTGACCATCTGCTCCAGATCTCCGAACACGAACCCGGTGACGTCGTCGTCGACGATCTCCCGCACCGCGCCGCGATCGAGCGCGGCGACCGGCGTGCCGCAGGCCATCGCCTCGGCCAGCACCAGGCCGAACGGCTCTGGCGCCTGAATCGGATAGAGCAGGGCGCGGGCGCCGCCGTACAACCTGACCTTGGTCGCGTAGTCCGCTTCGCCGTGGTAGACGATGCGGCTGCCATCGACATGCGGCGCGATCGCGTCGCGATAGTACTGATCTTCGGCCGCCGCCAGCACCAGCCGCACGCCGACCCGGCGGGCGATCTCGATCGCCTGCAGCACGCCCTTGCCCGGGGTGAAGCGGCCGATGAACAGCAGGTAGTCCTCGGGCGTCTCGCGGAACGTGAAATTGTCGGTGTCGATGCCGTGCAGCACGGTGCCGACGACGTTGATCCCGGCCAGGAGGCGGGCCTGTTCGTTCGAGATCGCGACGAACGGCGCTTCCGGATACCGCGACCAGAGTCCGACCTCGGCGGCGCTCGGGGCGTGGTGCAGGGTCTGGATGATCGGCGTCGGCGACAGCCGGGCGAACGCCAGCGACATCGGGTAGAACGCCGCCTCGTAATGGATGATGTCGAAGTCGGCCGCCCGCTCGATCGCGGCCGACAGGTTCAGCATCTCGTAGAGCTCCCACGGCCACATGTTTTCGTCGTGCCAGTAGCCGTGCGGATAGATGGCGTGCAGCTTCGCGGTGGTGACCGAGTTTGCCGTGGCGAACAGCGTCACATCGTGGCCGGCCGCGACCAGCCCTTCGGTCAGCAGCGAGGTCATGAACTCGACCGAGCCCGACTTGGGCGGCGGGATGGTCGTCGCCACCGGGGCGATGTGCGCGATGCGCAGCGGCTCGGCGGCGCTCATGTCGAGGCCGTATCCAGCAGCCGGGTCAGGATCCGGTCGGCGGAAAAGTGGGCGCGCGCGATCTCGGCGGCCGCCCGGGCGTGATGCAGGTAGTTGCCGTTGATCCGGTCGATCGCCGCCAACGCCTCTTCCGGCGTGGCAAACGCCATCAGGCCGTCCTGGTGCGGCAGATGGGCGCTCCAGCCGGTGTCCTGGACCAGCGCCGGGCGGCCGGCGGCCAGGTAGCACTCAGTCCGATCGCTGAACCAGCCCGAGCGGCTGTTGACGTAGGTGTGCTTGGCGACACCGAACTCGGCCTTCGAGCGATGGATGAAATCGCGGTAGTCCGACAGCGAGCGCGACACGCTCATCGCCGCGACGGTGCGCCAGCCGTGGTCGCGCAGCAGCGCCTGCGGCCCGTTGATCGCCAGCTCGAACGGCTGATCGGTGCGGGACGGCAGATCGATGAAGCGGATGAACTCCTGATCCTTGTTGCCGCCGACGTCGGTGAAGCTCTCGATCTGCCAGGTCATCACCGAGGTGAAGCAGTCGCCCGCTGGGAGGTCGGTCTGCCAGTCGGCGATGGTAATCGGCTGCCAGGTCTTGTGCCAGGTGAACGGGCCGGTCGGGATCGGCGACGCCGGCGTGCCGATGTTGGCGCCAAAGGTGAACAGGTGATCGAAGCGGCGGAAGAACTCGACGTACCACGGCTCGGCCTTGGCCAGGGCGAGCTGCGTGAACGCCGGATCCGAGTCGATGAAGATCTTCCTGGGGATGCGCGCGTATTCATCGCGCCAGAACCACGATCCGCCCGACAGGTTGATGAACAGATCGGCGTCGGCGCAGTAACGCTCGACCTCGGCGGCGCTGCGGCCATGGTAGCTGCCGTCGTAGTTGACGAACGACCAGCGATCGCCGAGCCCGAACGGCTCCAGCGCCTGGTGGATGTAGGCGGTGCCGTAGCCCGGATCGGTGGCGCGGGTGTTGAGCACCGGATCGTAAACGCATTCGCCGGTATCCTCGATGTAGAACACCTCGTGGCCGAGCGCGCGCAGGCCGAGCAGGTACATCAGCGAACACCAGGTGACGCCGCCGAATGGATACCGGGCGATGATGCCGGCGAACAGGATGCGCATCTCAGCGGCCAGGCGGGGCAGGGGTCATCGCTTCGCCGCCTCCATCAGTTCGTCGACCGTCTCCGGATCGTCGAGCGATTTGCCAACCGACAGCCGGGCGCACATCCGCCGGTAGAGCTGGCTGCTCTTCAGCAGATCCTCGTGGTGGCCCTGCGCCGCGATCTGCCCGCCGTCCAGCACCAGGATGCGGTCGGCGTCGCGCACCGTCGAGAGCCGATGCGCAATGACGATGGTCGTGCGGCCGGCCCGCAGCCGGCGCAGCGCGGCGAAGACGATCTCCTCGGAGATGGCGTCGAGCGAAGAGGTCGGCTCGTCGAGGATCAGGATCGGCGCGTTCTTCAGGATGGCGCGGGCGACACTCAGGCGCTGACGCTCGCCGCCCGACAGCCCGCCGCCGGCCTCGGCGATCTCGCTGTCGTAGCCCTTGGCCAGGCGCGAGACGAAGTCGTGGGCATGCGCGGCGCGAGCCGCCGCCTCGACCTCGGCCGGCGTGGCATCGAGGCGGCCATAGCGCAGGTTGTCGGCGATGCTGCCCGAAAAGAGCACCGGATCCTGCAGGACGATGCCAATCTTCTCGCGCAGCTCGCGCACCCGGTAGCGGCGCACGTCGACGCCGTCGACCAGCACCCGGCCGGCGGTGGCGTCGTAGAAGCGCGGGATCAAGCTGACCAGCGTCGTCTTGCCGGCGCCGGTCAGGCCGACCAGCGCCACCATCTCGCCGGGCATCGCCGAAAACGTGATGTCGTGAAGGACGCGGGTGCCGTCCGGGTAGACAAAGTCGACGCTTTCGAAGCGGACGTCGCCCTTGATGGCGGCCGCCGGCACCGGGTCGGGCACGTCGACGGTCTCGGGAATCAGCGCCAGCATCGCCCGGACGCGCTTGGCGCCGGCCAGCGCGCCCTGCAGATTGCCGGTGGTGTGGGCGATCGCCGACAGCGGACCGTAGACCGCGGCGAGATAGTTGATGACGACATACAGCCGGCCCACCGTCAGCTCGCCGCGCATCACCAGCGTGCCGCCGACGATGACGACCAGCGCGGTGCCGAGGATGGTGATGGTGCTGACGGTCATCGCGAACAGCGACTGCTGCCAGGTGATGGCGATTCGCGCCGTCATCGTCTTCACCCCGGCCTGCGCGTAGCGGTCGAGCTCGTGCGGCTCGCGGGCGAAGCTCTTGACCAGGCGCATCGCGCCGAAGGTCTCGTAGAGCCGCTCGAGCAGCTTCGATTCCAGCTCCTTCACCCGCTCTTCACGCGCCACCAGGGTCGAGGTGTAATAGCGCAGACAGAGGTAGAGGAACGGCACCACCACCAGCGACCACAAGGCGATCGTGACGTTCATGTACAACAGCACACCGAACATCACGGCGAGCGAGGTGATCGACGTCGCCAGGGGGAAGATGCCGCTCATCACCAGGTTCTCGATGGCGTAGGCGTCGACGTCGACCCGGTAGACCGCATCCGCCGTGCTGGTGGTGATGTGATGATGGAGGCCGAGCGCGGTCAGATGGTGGAACAGCCGCGCCCGCAGGTCGTAAACCATCCGCTGGCCGGTGTCGACCTGCACCTGCGTGCCGTAGGCCGAGACCAGCTGGTTGACCACCTGCAGCACCACCCCCGCGGCGACGACCAGGATGAGCAACGCCAGCTGGTTGTCGTGGGTCAGCGCGGTCTTGATCTGGGACAGCGAGGTGTTGATGGCCGGCCACGGGGTGATGCCCCCCGGAAACGGCTTGCCGCCCAGCACCTGGTCGATGACGATGGCGAGCGGCCACGGCGCCAGCGCGCCGAGTCCAATCTCGGACATCAGCAGCAGCGTCAGCAGCGCGACGCGCTGCCGGTAGGGCCGGAGAAATGACAGGGTCCAGGGCAGCAGCGGCGTCTGCTCGGCGTTCGGCAGCGGCGTCTCGCTCACGTCAGCGGGCTTTCTTCACCGGGACCGGCGCCAGCGGGCGCGGGGCGATCAGCGGCCGCGGCGCCAGCTTCGGGATGTCCAGCGCGACGATCCGGTTGTTGCTCGAGTCGGCGACGTAGAGCCAGCCGCGCCGGGGCTCGAAGGCGACCCGTGACGGGGCGCCGAGCACGACGCGGCCTTCGCCGGCGACGTTGCGCATGATCGCGTCGGGCCCGACCGCGCGGATGAACGCGTTGTAGTAGTCGGCGATGAAGATGGTGACGGCGCCGTTGACGTCGGGAACCAGGGCGATGCCGGCCGGTCCGGCCAGCCGCGCCTGGGTCGCCGGCCCGTCGTCGCCGCCCGCGCCGAAGGCGCCGCTGCCGGCGGCGGTCGTGATGATGCGCGTCCGGGCGTCGACCTTGCGGATGCGGTTGTGGTGCATGTCGGCGATGAAGATGTCGCCGTTGTCGGCGACCGCGACGTCGCTCGGCATGAACAGGTGCGCGCTGATCGCCGGCCCGCCGTCGCCGACCGGCCCGCTGCCGCCGGTCTGGCCATCCCCCGCCACGGTGCGGATGAAGCCGGTCGCGTGGTCGATCATCCGCACCCGGTTGTTGAGCGTGTCGGCGATGTAGATATCCCCGTTGCGGGTGACGAACACCGCGTTCGGGGTGTTGAGTGCCGCCTCGAGCGCCGGTTTGTCGTCGCCGTCGTAGCCGCTCTCGCCGGAGCCGGCGATCGTCGTGATCACCTGCGTCGGCTTGTCGACCCGGCGGATGCGGTGGTTGTGCGAATCGGCGACGATCAGATCGCCGTCCGGCGCGATCGCGACACCGTCCGGAGTGTCGAGCTGCGCTTTGGTGGCGGGGCCGTTGTCGCCGGAGAAGCCGCTGGTCTTGTTGCCGACGACGGTGACGACGTTGGCGCGGCGGTCGATCCGGTCGATCACGTTGTTGTTCGAATCGGCGAAATAGATGTCGCCGTTGGCCGGCTCGACGGCGATGCCGCCCGGCGTGTCGAGATAGGCGGAGACGGTCGGCCCGCCGCCGCTGCTGCCGTCCCGGTCGCCGATCACCAGCGCGACGTTGGCCGCCTCGCGCAGCATGAACGTGCCGGCGCCGATGCCGATGATCATGATGACGAACAGGGTGGCGCTGCGCAGACCGTAGGTCCGCACCAGCGACGGCGCGATCAGCGGCACGCGGGCCGGGCCGGAGCGCATCACCGTCATCTTGTCGTCGCGGGCGACCCGATCGATCGCCCGGCCGACGATCGCCGTCGCCTGCGCCGTCCGCCAGACGCCGAACGCGATCAGCGCCAGCGGCAGCGCCGCGGTGATGACCCCGGCCAGCGGCCAGCGCAACGCCAGCCCGGTGGCGGCCGCGACCATCATCACCAGCGCCAGCGCCAGGGCGCTGACCACGCCGAAGCTGGTCGGCCGCAGGTGCATGCTGAACCGCAGCAGGCCCTTGCCGGCGCCGTGGTCCTCGACCAGGGCGCGGATGTCGAGCCAGGCCCAGCGGCCAACGAACACGCTGATGTCCCGATCGTCGGACCATCCCTCGTCGACCTCGATGATGTGGACGGCGCGGGAGCGCCGCAGCCAGTCCATCAGCCGGCCGAGGATCCGCTCGGTCGAGGTCCAGGTCTCGGTCCAGAAACGGTACTCGGTGACGGTGCCCGAGATCAGCAGCAGCGATCGCCATGCTTCGGCCGGCGACGGCCGCGGCCCGCGGCTGGTCTGCGGCCGCTCCGACGTCAGCGCCACTTCCGGCGGCGACAGGGTGCCGCGGATCCGGCCGCTGACCCGCGCGATCGGCTGGATGAAATGCAGGTAGGCGACAACGGCGCGATACCACAGCCGCCGGCCCGGCAGCGAGTTCACATCGGACCGCAGCGCGTAGTTGACGTTCTTGGCGATCGTCACCGCGGTGCCGAACAGGCCGGCGCCGACCAGCAGGATGGCCGACCAGCGGTGCTGCCCGGTCGCCGCCACCGCCAGGCCGCCGAGCATGAAGACGCACGACATCACCTGCCACTTGATCGAGTGGGGGAGGAACGCGAACGGATGGACGTCGGTGCGGTAGACCGACGGGAACGCCGCCGTGCCCCAGACGCCGGCGTTGATGCGCATGCCCCAGAGCGACCGGACGAACGGCAGCGGGCTGTAGATCCGGCCGCGCCACAGCATCCGGCCGTCGAGGAACTTCTCGGGGTGGTGCGCCATCAGCCAGGTTTCGCCTTCGCCGTAGCCGACCTGCTGCCGCCAGTAGCCCTTGACCGTGGTTCGGTGGTGGTGCCAGACCAGCGCCGCCGAGGCGAAGCCGATCTTCCAGCCGCGCGCCTGCAGCCGCCAGCACATGTCGACGTCGTCGCCGGCGCGCAGGTAGATCGCGTTGAAGCCGCCGACCGCCAGCAGCGCGTCGCGGCGGAACGCCATGTTGCAGCCCGGCACGTGCTCGGCGATGCGATCGTCGAGCAGCACATGGGTCGGGCTGCCGGGGGCGCGGGCGATGCATTGCGCCATCGGCGGGTCGTCGGCCGGGACGACGTTCGGGCCGCCCGACCCGACCACGTCCGAGGTCAGGAACGGCTGGACCAGGTAGGTCAGCCAGTCGCGATCGACGCGCACGTCGGCGTCGGTGTAGGCGATGATCTCACCGCTCGCCTCCGCCAGCCCGACGTTGCGCGCCGCGCTCAGTCCGCCGTTCGGAATCTCGATCAGCCGGACCCGCGGATGGCGGCGGCCGATCTCGCCGGTGGCGTCGCGCGAGCCGTCGTTCACCAGGATCACTTCGTAATCCGGATAGTTCAGCTGCCCGAGCGAGGCGAGGCAGCCGTCGAGCGTGTCGGCAGCGTTGTAGGCGCAGACGACGACCGAGACGCGCGGCCAGGCGGTCACCGCGTCGCGCGGAAACGGCGCGGCGGCGAAGGCGGCGGCCACCGCCGCGGCGGCCGGCTTGGCGCGGCGCTGGCGATCGACCAGGCCGAACGCCCAGTCTTCGACATCGAACCCGCCGCGCCACCACTCGTCGGTCCAGGCAAAGGCGATCGCCCCGCACGCCCCCTCTTCGAAGGCGGTCCGGATGTGCATCGCGGTGATGCCCGCCTGGCCCGCTTCGCCCTCGCGGATCGAGTCGGCGCCCGCTTCGGCGAGCAGCAGCGGCTTCTGGCCGGCGACGTGCTGCAGGCGGGCCAGATACGCCCGCAGGTCCCGCTCGCGATGGAGGTAGACGTTGAACGAGTAGAGATCGAAGAACGACAGGTCGAGGAACTCGGTCGGCGGAAAGTTGACGTAGGTGAACAGGCTGTCCGGCGAGACGGCTTTGGCGTCCTGATACAGCTCGCGCAGGTAGCGCTCGACGCTGACGCGGCCGTGCCAGCGGACGACGCCTGGCGGAATCTCGTTGCCGAGCGCCATGATCGCCACCGCCGGATGGCCGCCGATCGCCCGCACCTGCGCGGCCATGTCGCGGCGGATCGACCGCTTCAGCGCGTGATTGTCGAGAAACGCGACGTGCTGCGACCACGGCAGCCCGACCATCACGCGGAGGCCGCAGCGGAGCGCCTCATCGAGCAGATCGGCGTGCGGCGGCGTGTAGGTGCGGACGGTATTGATGCCGAGATCGGCCATCTGCCGGAAATCCCGGGCCACCTGCGGCAAGGCCGGAAACTGATAGCCCGACGCGTCCGGCGCAAAGGTTCCGTAAGTGACGCCCTTGATCAGGAAGCGCGCGGCGTCGATGCGCAGGAACTTCCCGTCGGCGGCGACGCGCGCACGCGTGATTGGCGCGCTGTCCTCTCGCGCCTCTGGACGGGGCTGAACGGCGGTAGTCACAGATTGTGCAGGATGCCTTTTCCGATCAACTGAGGGAACCCCATTCTATCAAGAGCGCGCGTCTTCACAGCTCAGGTTCGGCGACGGGATCGGCTGAGTTGGGTAAAGACTTCCTGGCGGTCGGCCGCCCGCGCCCGGATCGACCGGGCCGACGCGATGTGACGGCGGATGATGCCGGCGGTGACCGGACAGAGGTTCAGCTTCTGATCATCAGGGGTGCTGTCGAAGCGCGAGATGTCGGGGGCCGATCGCCATCGTTTCATGTCGCGTCTCAGCGTCCGGTTGAGGAATCCGGCGATGGCGTCACCGGGACGGACGGTACCGCCGGAATAGAAGCGGTCGGGAACGAAGCTGGTCCGTCCGGCCAGCAACGCCTGCTGCAGCCGCGAGACGTCGAACAGGCCGACGGGCCGGTTCAGGGCGCGCTGCGCGTTCAGCTCGCCATCACACAGCACCAGCCGCTCGTTGACGGTGATCCTGGCAATCCGGTCCAGCTCGATCCCGAAGTCGGCCGCGTTGATATTGACGTAACAGTCCTCGAGCCGGGCGATGCGCGTTCCCATCCGGACGGTGACGCGATCCGGTGCGGCCTCCCAGCGCAGCGGCAGGCTCGCGGCGCGGAACCGGGTGAGGTCGAGATTGGGGTACTGCTCGCGCCAGCGCTGGCGGAACGTCGCCAGTTCTGGATGATCGAGCAGGGTGTCCCGGTCCGGCCGCAGGGTGTAACGCCGCTGCTGTTGCGGGTCGACGATGATCAATTCTTCGCCGAGCTCACGGTCCAGCGCCAGCAGCGGATTGAGCAGCTCATCGCTGCCGCCGGTGGCGCCGTTCGCGATATTCCAGCCGATCGGAAAGACGTCGCGGAAGAACAGGCAGTAGTAGTCGCGCTGGCCGATGTTCAGCACGGGCAGCGCACCGGCGCTGGCCCAGCGGAACGGGAAGTCCGGATCGTCGTGGGAGAATCGCCCGGTGCCGCCGTCGAGGAGGATGCGGTCCAGCCTGGTCCGGTAGAAGGCCGCCCGCGTGTCGAAATGCGGCATCCTCGTCCGGACCGTCTCCCGTCCCCGCCGGTTCCAGGCGGCGGGAGTCGTCTCATCGAACGACACGCGCAGCTCGACACCCTCGCCGCGGCGCTTCCGCTGCAGCGTAAACCGTGACAGCAGCACTTCCAGGAACGCGTTCTCCGCATCCCCCAGTGGAAGCACGAGATCGGTTCTGGCGAAATGCATCGGTCTGATTCCGTGCGCAGATCAGCGTGAAGCGGGGGCTGGCCTCACTCCTGCGGCGGCGGTGCCTGGCCGGGCTCCGACGACAGGTCCAGCGTCCCGGTGTAGATCGCCATCCCGACCACCGAGTCGACGCCGATCCGATCGAGATCCTCGATTTCCTGGCGCGTCGTGATGCCGCCGGCGGCGGTGACGCGTTTGCCGGTGGCGCGGCGGACCGCCAGAATGGCCTCGTGGTTGGTGCCGCCCATCAAGCCTTCAGTGTCGACGTGGGTGTAGAGGAATTCGTCGCAGTACGGCTCGAGTGCGCGCACCGCTTCGGCCGGGGTCAGGGGCAGTGCGGTCTTCCAGCCGTTGACGACGACCAGCCCGCCCCGGCTGTCGACCGCGACGATAACCCGCGCCGGGCCGACCGCGGCGGCCAGTTCCTGCGCGAAATCGAGGTCGGGCTCACCGTTCTTGAAGATCGCCGATCCGACGATGATCTGTTGCGCGCCGGCGGCCAGGATGTCCCGGGCCCGTTCGACGCTGCGGATGCCGCCGCCGACGCGGCACGACAGCTGCCCGGCGATCACCCGGACGATCGCCAGGTTGTCGCCCCGGCCCATCGCCGCGTCGAGATCGATGATCTGGACCTTCGGAAACGCCGCGAACCGGCGCACCCAGCGGAAGACATCGGCGTCCCGGATGGCGAGCCGCTCGCCCTGGACCAGTTGCACGACAGCGCCGCCCTGCAGGTCGATGGAGGGAATCAACATGGCAGTGAACCGCGACGACAACACCAACCGGGACAGACGGGCACGTGATTTCGCTCCTGGCAGCTACAACCGTACCGGGATGCCGTGCTGTCGCAGATGCTGCTTGAGCGCCGGCACGCCGGTTTCGGCATAGTGAAAGATCGAGGCGGCCAGGGCGGCATCGGCTCGACCGGCCGTGAAGACGTCGACGAAATGATCGAGCGTGCCGGCGCCGCCGGATGCGATGACCGGGATCGACACTGCCGAGGAGACCGCCGCGGTCATCGGGCAGTCGAACCCGGCCTTGGTGCCGTCGCGATCGATCGAGGTCAGCAGGATCTCCCCGGCGCCGCGATCCTCGGCCTCGCGCGCCCACTCGACCGCGTCGCGCGCCGCGGCGACCTGGCCGCTGCGCGCGTAGACCGCGAAGCCGCCGTCGTCGTCCGGCGGACCCGACCCGGGCCGGCGCTTGGCGTCGATCGCGACCAGCACCGCCTGGCTGCCGTAGCGGCGGGCGAGGGTGGTAATCAGCGCCGGGTTGGCGAGGGCCGCCGTGTTCAGGCTGATCTTGTCCGCCCCGGCATCGACCGCCGCCGCCGCATCGTCTTCCGAATGGATCCCGCCGCCGACCGCCAGCGGAATGAACAGCTCCCGCGCGACGCGGCGGATCGTGTCGGCCAGCGCCCGCCGGCGCTCCAGGGTCGCGGTGATGTCGAGGATCACCAGCTCGTCGATCCCTTCGACGTTGTAGCGCCGCGCCAGATCGGCGGGATCGCCGGCCGAGCGCAGACTCTCGAAGTTGATGCCCTTGACGACCTGGCCGTCACGGACATCCAGGCACGCGATGATGCGCTTGGAGAGCATAAAGCTTAGCCTGCCAACCGAAGGAAATTCGTCAGGATCCGCAAGCCGATCTCCCCGGATTTTTCCGGGTGGAACTGGACGCCGGCGACGTGGCCGCGCTGGACGATTGAGGCGAACGGCTGGCCGTGCTCGGTCACCGCCACCGTGTCGTGGGTGATCGGCGCGGCGAAGCTGTGGGTGAAATAGACCTGCGCGCCGGCCGGCACGCCGTCGACAATCGAGTCGGCGCGGCGCAGGTCGAGCGCGTTCCACCCGACGTGGGGGATCTTGACCGTGATCCCGTTCGCTTCGGCGGGCAGGCGATAGCAGTGCCCGTCGAGCAGGCCGAGCCCGGGCCGCTCCGGCGCCTCGGCACTGCCTTCGAACAGCCATTGCATGCCGAGACAGATGCCGAGCAGCGGGACGCCGGCCGCGATGCCGGCCCGGATGGTTTCGATCCACTCCGTGGCGAGCGCTCCGGTCGCGCCGAAATGGCCGACCCCCGGCACCACCACTGCGGCGGCGCCGCCGAGATCGGCCGGCGCGGCGGGCACGAAGAGATCGGCGCCGACGGCGGCGAACGCCTTCTTGACCGAGGTCAGATTGCCGGCGCGGTAGTCAATCAGCGCAACTCTCATCAGCCTTGTGCCCTAGCTCACTCTTCGTCGCTGCGACGCGGTCCGGCTTTGAGCCGGAGTGTCCGTGGTCCGACTGAAGTCGGACGCCACGTACGATGACGCTACTTCGAAATGTCGTTCACCACGCTCGGTTAGCCGGACCGCGACTCAACCAGTACGTGGGGTCCGGCTTGAGCCGGACCATTGACAGCCCCGCCCGAAGGCCACATTTCCGACACATGAACTGACGTTCCCGTTCCGGCCGGCTACAGCAGCCCCTTGGTGCTCGGCAGCATCCGCGCCAGCCGGCGATCCTTGGCGCAGGCGACGCGCAGCGCCCGGGCGAACGCCTTGAACACCGCTTCGACATGATGGTGGCTGGAGCGTCCGTACAGCACCTTGACGTGGACGTTGGCGCGCGCGCCGAGCGCGAAGCCGGCGAAGAAATCGTGGACCAGCTCGGTCTGCAGATCGCCAACCCGCGGCACGCGCGTCTTCAAGTCGACCACGGCGTGCGGCCGGCCGCCCAGGTCGATGGCCGCGACCGCCAGCGTCTCGTCCATCGGCATCACGAAATAGCCGGCGCGATTGATGCCGCGCCGATTGCCAAGCGCCTTCGAGACCGCCTCGCCGAGGGCGATGCCGAGATCTTCCACCGTGTGGTGCTGGTCGACATCGAGGTCGCCGGCCGCCTCGATCCGCAGGTCGAAGGCGCCGTGGCGGGCGACCAGCTCCAGCATGTGATCCAGGAACCGGATGCCGGTCCGGACCTGGTAGCTGCCCTTGCCGTCGAGTGAGATCGACAGCTTGATTTGCGTTTCGGTGGTTCTCCGATCGATCAGCGCGCGGCGCATAACACCTCGTCGATGGCGGCAATACAGCGGCGGGTGTGCTCGACCACGCCGGTGCCGATGCGGACGCAGCCGGCGCAGCCCGGTTCGGTCGAGCGATCCCGCAGGTAGATGCCGCGATCGGCGGCGCCCCGCACCAGTTCGGCGGTGCGATCGCCGACCCCGACCAGCACGAAATTGGCGCCGCTCGGCCAGTACGTCAGGCCGAGCCGGTCGCACGCCGCGTAGAGCAGCGCCTTCGACTCGGCGACCTGCCTGACGTACTCGGCGACGAACGGCAGATCGTCCAGCGCGGCGCGCACGGCAACGACGGCGGCGATGTTGACGCTGTAGACGGGCAGCGCGATCCGGATCGGATCGAGACGGGCGGCGGCGCCGATCAGACACCCGATCCGCAGGCCGGCCAGCCCGAAGGCCTTGGAGAATGTCCGGCCGACGATGACGTTGGGAAACCGGTGCAGCTCGGGGATGAACGTCGTGCCGGAGAACTCCGCGTACGCTTCGTCGACGAACACGATCGCCTCGGCGGGCACCGCGGCGGCGATGGTGCGGATCGCCTCGAGCGGCATCAGGACACCGGTCGGGTTGTTCGGGTTGGTGAGGAAGACGACGCGGGTGTTCGGCGTGATGGCGGCGAGCACCGCCTCGAGCGGAAAGGCGAAATCGGCGCGCGGCATCACCGCCACCGGCCGGCCGCCGACCAGCTCGGTGTCGAACCGGAAGATCTCGAACGCCGGCTCCGGCACGATCGCTTCGGGTACGAAGCCGCCGGGCGACGACCGCAGGTAGGCGACCGCGATGCCGGTGATCCCTTCGTCGAGACCATTGACCAGCGCCACCGAGTCGGCGGGAGCGTCCAGATAGCGGGCACAGGCGGCGATCGTCTCGGTGTAGGGCGGGTAGAAGCCAATCTGATCGGCGCGCAGCGTCCGCAGCGCTTCGAGCACGCGCGGTGAGCAGCCGCCGGTGTTCTCGTTCTGGTGCAGGCGCAGGCCGTCGTACAGTTCGGCCGGCCGCTGGTAATGGATCATGGCAGGCGGACCTCGATCGAGGCGGCGTGCGCCGCGAGTCCCTCGGCGCGGGCCAACGGCACGATGGTCGGCGCCAGCCGGGCCAGGCCGGCGCGGGTCAGGCGTTGCACGGACATGACGCGGACGAAATCGGCGGCGCCCAGGCCGCCGCGGAACCGCGCCGCCCCGGCGGTCGGCAGGACGTGGTTGGATCCGGTGGCGTAGTCGCCGGCCGCCTGCGCGGTGAACGGGCCGACGAACACCGCGCCGGCGGTCAGCCGGCGGCGGCCGATCGACTCGCGATCGACGACCAGGTGCTCCGGCGCGATCCGATTGGCGATCGCGATCGCCTCCTCGACGCCGCCGACGACAAGCACCGCGCCGTTCGCCGCCAGCGAGGTCGCGGCGATCGGCAGCGCGGCCGCCTGGCGGGCGGCGGCCCTGGCGACGCGCCCGGCCAGCGCCCGGTTCCAGGTGATGAACAATGCCCGCGCGTCGGGATCGTGCTCGGCCTGGGCGACCAGGTCGGCGGCGATCCACGCTGATCGCCCGCTGCCGGCGATGATCACGATCTCGGTCGGACCCGCGTAGAAATCGATGGCGCAGTGAGTGGCGACGTAGGCCTTGGCCGCCGCGACATAGCGGTTGCCCGGGCCGACGATCTTGTCGACGCGCGGAATGGTCGCCGTGCCGAACGCCAGCGCGCCGATCGCGTGCGCGCCGCCGACGCGGAACAGCCGCGTCACCCCGGCCTCGAGCGCCGCGGCCATGACCGCCGGTTCCGGCCGCGGACAGACCGCGATGATCTCGCCGACGCCGGCCACCCGCGCCGGAATCGCGGTCATCAGCAGCGACGAGGGCAGCGGAAAGCGGCCGCCCGGTACGTAGCAGCCGACCCGGGCCAGCGCTTCGACCCGCTGCTCGACCGAGACGCCCGGCGCCACCACCATCCGCGAGGTCTTTGGCAGCTGCCGGCGCGCCACCCGGGCGATCTGGCGCGCCGCCCGGCCAATCGCCCGCCGCACGTCGGGCGCGACCCGGGCCGCGGCCTCCAGCATCTCGTCGCGGCTGACTTCGAGCGGGCCGGCCAGGTGATCGAACTGGCGGGCAAACCGGACCAGCGCCGCATCGCCGTTCCGCCGCACCCGATCGACGATGCGACGGACGCGGCGGTCGAACGCGGCGTCGCGTTCCCCTCCATCTGCCAGCAGGCGGTTCAGCGCCCGGCGATCGCTCGACTCGATGATGCGAAGACTGGTCACGGCTGCAGCACCCCGATCGCGATTGGCGGCACCACTACAGGACGATCTTGTTGAGCGGGTATTCGACGATCCCCGTCGCCCGCGCCACCTTCAGCTTGGGAATCAGGTCGCGCACGGTTCGCTCATCGATGATCGTGTTGAGCGCGACCCAGTCGTCATCACTGAGCGCGGAGATGGTCGGGCGCTGCAGCGCCGGCAGCAGCGCCAGGACGCCGGCCAGGTCGTCGCGCCGCACGTTCAACATCAGCCCGACCCGGCCCTGCGCCTCGATCGCCGCCTTCAGCAGCAGCGCCAGGTTCTCGATCTTGGTCTGCTTCCAGCCGTCCTGCAGCGAGTCGCGGTTGGCGATCAGCTGGGTGTTCGACTCCATCACGGTGTCGACGATGCGCAGCCGGTTGGCGCGCAGCGTCGAGCCGGTCTCGGTCGCCTCGACGATGGCGTCGGCCAGCACCGGCGGCTTGACTTCGGTGGCGCCCCAGGAGAACTCGACGTCGACCTTGACCCGGTGCCGCTCGAAATAGGCGCGGGTGACGCGGACCAGCTCGGTGGCAATCGTGCCGCCCTCGAGATCGGCGGCGGTCGTAATCGCCGAATCCTCCGGCGCGGCGAGCACCCAGCGGACCTTGCCGAAGCTCTGCTTGGCATAGATCAGGTCGGCCATCGGGGTCAGCATGCCGGTGGTGCCTTCGCCCAGCTCGTGCTCGGCGATCCAGTCCTGACCGGTCAGGCCGGCATCGAGCACGCCGTCCGAGACATAGCGCGCCATCTCCTGCGCGCGGATCAGCATGCACTCGATCTCCGGATCGTCGATCGACGGAAAATACGACCGCGAGCTGACGTAGATGTTGAATCCGGCCCGGGCGAACAGCTGCACCGTCGCCTGTTCGAGCGAGCCCTTCGGGATGCCAAGCTTTAGCTTCATGGGTAGATTACTCTTGAGGACGCCGAGGCCGCGCGGACGCCATGGACCCCACCGACGGCGCGGATGCGTTCGACGCCCACGTCAGTCCGTCAGTGCCCGTGAAAAGCATGTCCGGTCCCCGGTGTGACAGACGTTGCCGTCGCCCAGGCGCTTCACTTTCAGCAGCACGGTGTCGTCGTCGCAATCGACGAGGATTTCCTTGACCTCGAGGCGATTGCCCGACGTCTCGCCCTTCGTCCACAGCTTGTTGCGCGTCCGGCTGAAGAAGGTGGCGTAGCCGGTCCGGCGCGTCTCGGCCAGCGCCTGCTCGTTCATGAAGCCGACCATCAGGACCTCGGCGCTTTCGGCATCCTGAATCACCGCGGGAATCAAGCCGTCCAGTTTTGCATAGTCCATAAAAACAAAAACCCCGCCGTTGGGGCGGGGCTCCGTGTCGTGGGGATGTGCTCGCCGACCCTAGATCACACGTCGCTCCGCCGGCCGTCGTGGCCGAAATGGTGATGCGCGAGGTGGTGATGGCCGGCCATGAATGCGTCAGACTACCTGTACCGAATCGACGCTGTCAACGCCGGCCAGGGAAATCTGTCAAGCCTCGTTAGAAATGTCCCCATCCTTCCCTCGATAGAAATGTCCCCTT
>JBDTRR010000015.1:0-94505 GCA_039931615.1 Acidobacteriota bacterium | reverse complement strand
TCACATCGGGATCTCCGTCGTGGCCGAGCCGAAAACGCGCTTATTTTGGGACTAGGACTAGTATGATGCGGCGCACGGAGGGCACGCCGATGAGACTGCTCGTAGTGACGATGATTTCCGCCGCCACGCTCGCCGCTGGATTGCACGCCCTGGGACAATCCTCGAACGAGACGATCGACGCCCACGTCGCTGCCGCGAAGGCCGCCGCGGGGCAGGACCATCCCGGCCTCTTCAACGCCGCGTGTGCGCCGACCTCGATCCGGCCAGTGCCGGCGGCGCAGCGCGGCCAGCGCGCCGGCGGTGCCGCCGCCGCCCGGCCCGGCCCTCCCGATCGGGCGCAGTGGCACGTCGAGCCGGCGAAGGTGTTCGACAACCTGTATTTCGTCGGCCAGAGCGAGTTCTCGGCGTGGGCGGTGACCACGTCGGCTGGGATCATCCTGATCGACACCATCTACGATTACTCGGTCGAGGACGAAGTGATCGGCGGCCTCACCAAACTCGGCCTCGACCCCGCGCAGATCAAGTACGTCATCGTCAGCCACGGACACGGCGACCATTCGGGCGGCGCCCGGCTGCTGCAGGAGCGGTTCGGCGCGCGGATCCTGCTGTCGGCCGCCGACTGGGATCTGCTCGATCGGAGCGCCGGCACGAAACCGAAGCGCGACATGGTGGTGACCGACGGCCAGACGCTGACGCTCGGCGACACGACGCTGACGCTTTACCTGACGCCCGGGCATACGCCCGGGACCATCTCGACGCTAATCCCGGTCAAGGACAATGGCCGCCCGCACCTGGTCGCGGAATGGGGCGGCACGATGTTCAACTTTTCGCGATCGCGGGACGCCTTCGACACCTACATCGCGTCCGCCGAACGGTTCCAGGGCCTCGCGGCGCGGGCCGGCGCCGATGCGCTGATCTCGAACCATACGCTCTACGACGGCACGAAGACCAAGATCCCGCAGCTCGCACAGCGCAAGCCGGGCGATCCACATCCCTACGTGATCGGTGCGGATGCGGTGAAGCGGTACTTGACCGTCGCCAGCGAGTGCGCTCACGCCGCCCAGGCGGCGCTACCGTAGTTCGTACGTAGTGTCCGGCTTTAGCCGGACCGTGGGAGGTCCGCCTGAAGGCGGACACTACGTAGAAACCCAGAATACTCTGGTCGCAGCCGGATCAGCCTCACCAGATTCGACCCGTCACGGAGCTGATGTGATGGCCGCCGCCCGCCGTTCGGATCGGCGCCAGCCGTCGTTACTCCAAACGAGCCTCTGGAGGAACCATGCCGCTCAAGTCGTACGGAATCCTGAAGGGTAAAGCGATCGAGGTCCGCCTGGGTGCCGGGCAGTCTCCGCACTATGAAGTGCGCATCGTCGATCAGACGACCGACTACCGGATCGCCATCAATGTCATGTCGCAGCTGGCCCCGTCCGAAGTCGAGTACGTGATTCTCGAACGCTTCGAGCATCCGATCACGGCGCTGGCGGATGGCTTTCCGCTCGGCTTCACCGCCCTGCCCAGCAAACCGAACTCTGGCGCGCTCGACTTCATTCGCGGCAATCTCTTCGACCGATCGCAGATGCGCCCCCTCCCGCCCAACCTGCCGGGCTTCGACAACGATCTCAACGACAAGATCGATCGCATCATGCAGCGGGCGATGGGCGATGAGCAGGCGGTGGTCTGCGCCTTCGGACAGCGGTGGGGACCCGAGCCAGGGTTGAAGGACAAGTACTTCGGCTTTCTTCCCGGCAACGGCATTCACGACATTCACATGAATCAAGGCAATGTCGGGCAGTTCGTGAAAGACGACGGCGTCTATCAGGACGGCGGCCTGCTGATTCATTTTCCCGTGCAGAACGAATGGATCGGGGCGTTCTTGAAGTTTCAGTCGCAGGCCTGGCACACTGACGATGTCACCGGCCACACCTTACCGGTCCCCACGCCGACGCCGCCCGCCCCGGTGCCGCCGGTTCCCACTCCGCCATCACCGCCCACCCCCACCGACCCGCAGGGGCTGGTGCGGATCGTGGCGGCCCTGGTGAATTCGGTCAAGTCGCCGGAGGTGGAGTCCGTCACGCTCCTGAACACGGCTCCGCACCAGGTCGATCTGACCGGCTGGGCGTTGCTGGACACCCAGAAGGCACGTCTGAACCTGTCTGGCGCCATGGCTCCAGGCAGCACCCGGGTGTTGACGATCACCCAACCGCTGGCCCTGTCCAACAAGGGCGGCGTGATCACGCTGATTGACGAGAAGGGCCTGAAAGTGGACGGCGTGTCCTACACCAAACAGCAGGCCAGGGATCCGGGCTGGACGCTGGTGTTCTGACGTCCAGTCCGCTCGCGCGATCGCTGAAAGAATCCGCCGGAATGCGGAATCCTTGATCAGGAGGTCGACGTGCCGGCACGACATCCGATTGGCCCTGAATGAGGCAGTTTGCCTGGTTCTTCCGCGTTCCGTCTCAGCACATCAAGAACGCCCGAGGAGGGCGCGCTGTTCACCCTCTTGATGACTTGCAAGGGAGAGACGCCATGAGAAGGATTTGCACGTGTCTACTCGCATTGATTGTCGTCACCACAGGTGCCGGAACCGCCCGGGCGGATGAAGTCACCGACTGGAACCAGACGATGCTCCGCGCGGCGCTCGTCGGCGGGACCAGCCCGCCCGTGACCACCCGCGTCGCGGCGATCGTGCAGGCCGCGGTGTTCGACGCCGTGAACGGCATCGCGCGCCGTTACACGCCCATCCACGTCGCACTGGCCGGACCTGCCGGCGCGTCGCTGGATGCGGCGGCCGTGCAGGCGGCGTATGCGACGCTGGTGCAGCTGTACCCGGCCCAGAAAAGCACCTTCGACGCCCGGCTCGCCGTCTCGCTGGCAGTCCTCGGTGCGCAGGAGAACAGTGCCGCCATCGCCAGCGGGCTGGCATGGGGCCAAACGGTCGCCAACGCGATCATCGAGTGGCGGAGCAGCGATGGCTTCGCGCCGGCGCCGCCGGCCTTCCTGGGAGGAAGCGCCGTCGGTCAGTGGCGCCCCACACCACCCGCGTTCGCGTCCGGCGCCGTCCCTCAGTTCGTCTATATGACGCCGTGGGCGATCCTCGCGCCGTCACAATTCCGACCCGCTGGCCCGCCCGCGTTGACGAGCGCTCGCTACGCCAGGGACTTCAACGAGATAAAGACCATGGGCAACATGCTGAGCACGACTCGCACGCCGGATCAGACGGTGTCCGCCTGGTTCTGGGCCTCGGCCACGCCGAGTTTTCTCTGGAACAACGTGGCGGTCTCACTTGTCACTGGCGCGAACTCTGAATGGGACGAGGATGGCGGCCGTCACCCGCACGACAAACGCCACGAGTCCACGCTGCAGAACGCCCGACTGCTGGCCCAGCTGAACGTGGCGATCGCCGATGCGGCGATCGCGTGTTTTGAGGCGAAGTACACCTACGTCTTCTGGCGACCCGTCACCGCCGTCCCGCTGGCAGCCACCGACGGTAATCCGCGGACGACCGAGGACGCGGCGTGGCTGCCTCTCTTCGCCACGCCGGCACATCCAGAGTATCCCTCTGCCCATTCGTGTCTCAGCGCGGCGGCAGGTGGCGTGCTGACGAACCGTTTCGGCGACCGGACGCGCTTCACCATGGAATCCGACCAGATGCCGGGCGTCGTCCGCTCGTTCAGGAGCTTTTCCGCCGCATCGGATGAAGTGAAGAACGCTCGCATCGTTGCCGGCATTCACTTCCGATCGGCGACAGACGATGGCGAGAAACTTGGCGCGTCGGTCGCCGAATATGTCCTCGACCACGCGGTGCAACCCGTGCGCTAGGAATGTCGCGGAGGCGGACCGGGTCGCGGAGGCGGCTACTGCGACCTTGTTCGTCCCCAGCGCGCTTGTCACCGTTGCAGCGCCCGTGATTGATCCAAATACTGATCGAGCTGCGGTCCTCACCGGCCACCGAGCGGGGCCCGCTCCCTGAGTTCCTCGAACCAGTTCAAGACGACCGAGACATTGATCTCTCCGTTCGAGCTCGCTTTGACGGATTTGGTCATCAGAAAGCGTCCGTCGACCGGTGAAATGTCATACCGCGTCCCCGACGCTCCGGAGGGTGGTTTTTCCCAATCGAACAGTTTCGTCACGCGCCCGAGGCTGAGACGTGGCGACAGCTTCACCGAAGCCGCCATCACCCCCCCGCTGAGATCAACGTAGAACAGCTCACCGCTGCCCTTCGGACCCCACCTGGGAAAGCGTCCACCATCGAGAGAGACCTTCTCCCGTTGCCCGCTCACGTTGGGAAAGGGGCGCACGAAGATTTCGATTCGGTCACCGGACTCGTTGGATTCGTAGGCGATCCAGTTCCCATCCGGGGACACCACGCCTAGTCGAGCGAAGAATGCGCCGTGCAGCAGCGGCTCGAGACGGCCGGGCCGCGCCAGATTGAGAATACTGAGGTCTTTCAAGTTTTCAACGACGATCAACCGGGTGCCATCGGGCGTCAAGGTGAGGGGCATCTGGGTTCCCGGTCCGGCGAACTCCACTCGTTCCGTGGTCGCCCCGTCAGACGCTTGCGAGTAGAGGTCGAAGTTTCCAGTCCGGTCCGACGCGAAGTACACGCGGCTGCCGTCCCGGCTCCACACCGGCAACATATCCTCGGTCGGGCCACTGGTTAATCTCGTCAGGCCCGCCCGTTGGAGATTCCAGATCCAGATATCCCGGCTGCCGCCGGGAATGTCGAGGGCCAGGCGGGTTCCGTCCGGGGAGATGCGCGCGTATTCGTATCGGCCCGGCGCGAGCGCCAGCGGTTCTTCCTTTCCCTGTCGGTCGACCCACGACAGCGTCCGCAGTTGGCCAGGCACACTGGGTGTGACAAAGAGGAGAGTGCCAGTCTCGGAGACGGCAAACTCGGCGGCGCCGTTGTCGGTCGTGCTCGCGATCTCGATGTCCGGAAGCGACACCGGATCGCCGCGGGTCTGTTGTCGATCGGCATCGAACGCGATGGCTTTGAGGGTCTGTCCGGACCCGTAGACCAGATGTCCCGTGGACGCGTAGCGTGCGGCACTCCCTCCCTTCAAGACGATTTTGGCTGCGAGGGTGTTCATATCGAGCACAGCGATCTGCGCCCCGTCGCCCGAATCCGCGGGAACGATCGTGAACAACACCGACCGCCCGTCGGGCAGGAATTGCGGCCACGCGAAAGCGCGTTCCCTCCGGCGGAGCTCCGGCTTCACCAGGAGCCGCGGCTCTCCGCCATTCTCTGATACCCGATACAGACCCTCGCTGGTCGCGAACACGATCGTGCCATCCCCTCGCCAGGTGCCCCCGCCGGGCCGATCGGATGTCGTGACGATCTGCACCGGTGTGCCGCCAAGCGCGGGCACTTTTCTCAGTCCGCCACCATCCGCATCGAAAAACCCGACCCATTCGCCATCTGGAGAAAAGAAAGGATTTGACGTGGAAGCGATATCAATCGCGACGGCCTCCCTTTGACCCAGCCGGCGAATCCACAGCCGACTCGCCGAGGCATAGGCCACGCGAGACCCATCCGCTGAAATAGCCAGGTGAAGGGATCCGAAGGGCGAGAGAAACGGCGGCTCCAACGAAGGGATCGACAGACGGACGACGGCGGCACGAGTCGTCGCAGGCGAACGATGGGCGAGAAACCACCCCGCGACTGCGCCGAGTACGGCGAGCGCAATCGCGCCGGCGGCTCGCCACCTTCGGCCGCTCGAAGCCGCTGCGTCCGCTGGACCTGGCGCCGCGCCAATGGTCAGGGCAGAGAGTGCCTCTTCGACCTCAATCCGCGCGTCGCCGATGTGTCGTAACCGGCGCTTCAGATCCTTCTCGAGACAACGGCGAACCAGATGCCGGACGCTGGCTGGCGTATCCGATGGGAGGACCGAGTAATCGGGTTGCGTGCCGAGTACGCTCGCCAGCGTTTCGACAGTCGTGTGCCGGCCAAACAACGAGGTGCCGGTCAGGAGTTCGAAGAGCACGACGCCAAACGACCAGATGTCCGCCTGCCGGCCGACGGCCTCGCCTCGCGCCTGTTCGGGGCTCATGTACGCGGCAGTCCCCATGATGACGCCGACTTCGGTGTGAGTCGCCGTCAGTGAGGGGACATCTTCGGAGGCAGACGCCAGCGCCTTCGCCAGTCCGAAATCGAGCACCTTCACTCTTCCTTCGGGCGTCACCTTGACGTTGGCCGGCTTGAGATCGCGGTGAACGACCCCTTTTTCGTGCGCGGCTTCGAGAGCGTCGGCGATCTGGAGGGCCAGCTGCAGAACTTCTTCGACAGGAATCGGGCCGCGCCCGGGACGATCCGCGAGCGTGCGGCCTTCGACGAGCTCGAGGACGAGGAAGCGCGTGCCTCGATGGGCTTCGAGCTCATGAATCATCGCGATGTTGGGATGGTTCAACGAGGCCAGCAGCCTCGCCTCACGCTCGAGTCTGGCGACGCGATCGGGATCCTGAGCAAACTCTTCCGGCAGGAGCTTGATGGCGACTTCACGCAGGAGTGTCGTGTCGCGCGCCTTCCACACTTCGCCCATTCCACCCTTGCCGATGGCGGAAAGAATCTCGTAGTGCCCGAGCCGAGCGCCCCGTTTCAGGCGGCGCTCAGCCCACGCTCCCTCCCGAAGCGCGTCAACGGCCGAAGGCGGCAACGCCTCGATCGCGGGCCCCTGCGCAAAGCTCCCCGCCGCGGCGTGCGCGAGGAGCAGCGATTCCACCTCGGCACGCAACCCGGAATCCTCGCCGCACGCATTGCGGAGAAACCGCTCGTGCTCGTCAGCGGGCCGTTCGAGGGCGTCCTGAAAGACCTGTTTGATGCGATTCCACTGCGCGGCGTCGTCGATCATCGACCTTCTGATCGAGGCGCACGGACGTGCGGGAGAACGCGGCCCGCACCGACCTCATCGTCTGCCGGTGTCAACTTCACGAGGTGCCCCGCTCACGTCCGGTCGTCAGCCGTCGATAGAGCCACGCCCGGGCGGTTTGCCACTCCCGGGTGACGGTCGCGCGCGAAATCGAGAGGACCACCGCGACCTCATGCTCGGACAAACCGCCGAAGTACCTGAGCTCGACAATCTGACCTTGCCGCGGATCGATCCGGGTCAGCTCGACGAGCGCCTCGTCCACCATCATCAGTTCGCATTCGCGAGGTTGCGCGGCGCCGATGCCGTCATCCAGCAGCACTTTCAGGTGGGCTCCCGGACGCTTGGCGGCCTGGTGTTCACGCGCGTGATCGATCAGGACCCGGCGCATCATCTGCGCGGCGATGGCGAAGAAGTGGGCGCGATTCTGCCAGGCCACACGATCCTGAGCCGTCAGACGCAGGTACGCCTCGTGCACCAGTGCCGTCGGCTGCAGGGTGTGATCGGATCGCTCGCGGCGCAGATACGCGCCGGCCCTTCGGCGCAACTCGCGGTAGACGACCGGCACCAACTCATCCCGTGCCAGCACATCACCGCGGCCCCACTCGCGCAACAGGTGACTGACGGAGCCAGCTCGATCCTCCATGTGCGTTGCGGGATGTAATGCGCCTTCTCCGTGTTGCCGGATGACGCCCTGCCTCAATCAATCGACGCCGAACGCCAGCAGGACGTTGCCCGGACGGCCGACGAACCCGCCATAGCCGGAGTTGATGTAGACCATCCCGCCGGCCACCACCGGACCGGGGCCGTCCATCGTGCCGCCGTTGGCCTTCACGCCGTTGACCGTGTCGAACGGCCGGTTGGTGTCGAACTGCCAGATGATGGCGCCGTCCCTGGTTGAATACGCGCGCAGCCCGCCGTCGGCGGATACCGCCAGCAGAGCGCCCGGAATGACGGTCACCGCCGCGCCTTGCGCGGCATTGCACTGCGGGCTGGCCCCGCACAGTTTCGGCTGCGGCGGGGTGTACCACGCCCGGGCGCCGGTATCGAGGTTGACGGCGTGCATGCCGCCGGGAGCCTGGGTGAGGAAGTCGGAGACGCCGAAATAGGCCTGCTGACCGTCGGCGGCGGCGCCCCACTGGCCGCCCAGGCCGCTGCCCTGTCCGATGCGGTACTGCCAGACCAGCGCGCCGTCCTTGTCCGGATCCAGCGCGTAGGCCATCCCGGATTTCTGCGGGATGATGAGCAGTTCGCGGCCCTTGGCGCTCTTCGCCAGGAGCGGTGACGCCGAGAAGTCGTAGTCCGGCCCCTGGGTCTCCGGGCATCGCGGGTTGTCCGGATTCTGCGGCCGGCATCCCATCATCCACACGTCGCCGGGCAGCACCTGGTTGACCCACCTGGTCTTGCCAGTCTTCAGATCGATCGCGATCACGGCATCGGTTGTCCGCTGCGGCGGGTCGGAATAGCCGTTGCCGGTGGCGATGTAGGCGACGCCGCGCTTGGAATCGATCGTCGGCGCCGCCCAGATGCCGCCGCCGGCCGGCCCGTAGGCCTGAACTCCTTCCTTGGTCTTGCCGCGCGGCTTCGGCTCTTCCGCAATGCTGAAGGTCTTCCAGACCACTGCACCCGTGCTCGCATCGAGCGAAGACAGGCTGCCGCGGAACGTGCAGCACTCGTAGTCGGGCCGTCCACCCTGCCCTTCTTCGCCGATGCCGGCCGCCGGGACATACAGCCGACCTTCGTACAACACCGGCGAGCCGGTGACCACCGCGCCGGGATGGGTGTCGACCTTGCGCGTCCAGACCTGCTGCCCGGTTTCCGCATCGACCGCGTAGGCGTTCGCCTTGCTGTCGCCGAAGTAGACGGCATTGCGGGTCGCACCCGCGGCGGTCTTATACGGTCCGACCGTGATCGCCGAACGGGCGGCCGCCTGGGCCCGGAACGTCCAGAACGAGCATCCGGTCTTGGCATCGAGCGCGTAGACCGTGCCGTTCTCGCTGGCGACGAACAGACGTCCGCCAACGACCGCGGGCTGTGCCCGGGCCGCCAGCACACCGGGGAATCCGAACGCCCATTTCAACTTCAGGTTCGGCACCTCGGCGCCGGTCAACCCGCCTTTGTTGGCTGGCTGGAATCGGGCATTGGCGACGCCGGCTCCCCATCCGTTCCACGCCGGACCGGAGTTGGGATTCGACATCGGCGCGGCTGACGCGCAGCGGCCGGTCGCCACATCCGACGATCCGCCGACCGCCCGCCCGGTGACGAACTCCGCCACCTCGCGCCGTTCGGCCTCGGTCAGCTTCTCGCCCTGGATGCGCATGCTACCGTTGGTCAGCGCGTTGACGATCGCGTCGGGCGCAAACGTGGCGAGGGTCGCCGGGTTCGGCGCGCGCGAGTCGGCCGCCGGGTTGACGTGACAGGCAGCGCAGGTCCGCTGGAAGACGCCGGCCCCGCCCGGCGTTGGCGGCGGCCCGGCCGGCTGCGCAAAACCTGGTGCACTCGGGAGCAGGAGCAGTAGGGTGAGCCCGGCGCATGCGGCGAATCTCATGGGGAGCGACCTGCCTTGTCACGGGTCCGGCTGACGCCGGGATCCCGACGACGGTTGTTTGGCGATGACGGGATCTTACACCGGGCGGTCGCACGAACGACGCTAGTGAAATCCTCGGGTCTTGACCAGCCCGCCCTCGGCGCCGGCCAGCGCGTGAAGGACGATGAACGCGGCGCCGTCGATCTCCCGGACGATCCCCTTGACCTTGCCGATCTCGAGCCGGGTGACCACACGGTAGAGAATGCTCTGTTCGGCGCCGCTCATCCCGCCGTAGCCGCGGTAGATCGTGACGCCGCGGCCGAGATCCCCCATGATCCGTTCGCGGATCGGCACGTTCTGCTCCGAGATAATGATGATGGCCATCTATTCGTCGATGCGTAGAGCACGAAGCCGAGCGTCCGGGCCGCGGCGAGGTAGGTCAGGATCGAGTAGAGCGCGCATCGACGCCGAGAATCGACATCACGAACAGAAACAGCGCGACGTTGAACGCCAGGATGACGTCGCCGACCTTGAGCAGATCGGCGCGCTTGCTGATCGGCAGCGCGGCGATTTCGGTGCCGTCGACGCGGCGTTGCCGAGCTCGGGCAGCCATCGCTTCATTGGCCAGCCCAGTCTATAACGCGCCCGATCGGCCGCCCCGATCCCAGCCGGCCGCTCGCGTATCGATCAGCGGACGTCGAGGCCGCTCGACCAGTTCACCACGACCATCGTCGGCATCACCGCCGCGCTGGCGGCGGGCACCACCAGCAGGAAGCGGCCGTCAGGGCCGACGTCGTAGCGGCGATCCCGTATTGGCTGGGTGCGGTTCACCGTCAGCGGCGTCTGGAACAGCGGGACGGGCCGGCCGGGGGAAAAGACCGGGCCGCCGATCGAGACCGCCATCAGCTTGCCGTCAAGCGCCAGGTAGTACAGCTCGCGGCCGTCGCGCCGCCATTTGGGCTCGATGCCGCCGTCGGCGCTGATCTGCCATTTTCCGTCGTTCGTGTCGGGGAACGTCTGGACGACGACCTGATACTGGCCCGATTCGTTTGTCGAGTAGGCGACGTAGCGGCTGTCCGGTGAGACGCGCGCTTGAAACTTGTCGAACGGCGAGTCGAGCAGCGGCGCTGGCTTCGCCTCGCCGGCCAGCGGCAGGATCCAGGTGTCGTTGGCCAGGATGTCCATCTTGGGGCGCGAGAAGACGATGTACCGGTTGTCCGGCGTCCAGTGCACGGGAATTGCCGTGACGTCGCCGGCGGGCAGCACGGTCGCCGTGCCGGCGCCGGTGGAAGACTTTTCATAGATCCTGGCGACGTTGTCGCCGCCGGCCCGCGCCGAGGCGAATGCGACGCGGCCGCCGTCGGGAGACCACGACGGCGTGAAGTCGGCGCCTTGATCGAACGTGATCCGCGACGGCACGGACCGAGCCAGATCGATGACCCAGATGTCCCGGTTGTTGTTGGCCGTCATGTCGACGGCGGCGCGGTCGCCCTTGGGCGACAGCTCGACGTTGCCGTAGTTCGCGACCGCGCCGACCTGGCCGGCCGCCTTCCCCTCGCGATCGAACCACAGCAGCTGCTTGCCGGCCTGCGGCACCTCCTTGCGATAGATCAACACCCCGGTACTCGACGCGCTGAATCCCGCCGCCGTTCCGCCCTGCCGATCCAACTCGTCGGCCAGGACCACCGCGTCCCCGTGCAGGGTGCGGCCGTCGGCGTCCAGACGCTGCGCCGTCAGCTTGTCGTTGTTCAGCATCAGCAGGTAGCCTGGCGCGACGTACGCCATCCCGTTGAATCGGATCGGCTGCACGGCGATGACGCGGGTCGGCGCGTCACTGGAGTCGAGCGACGCCAGGAAGACGCCAGAGTCTTCGGGCTTTGCCGCGACGGCGACGTAGAGGAAGTGCTTGCCGTCCGGCAGAAACACCGGCCAGGTATGCAGCGACTCCTTGCGGACCGGGTCCAGTCTGGTGACCGGCGTCACCGGTCCGCCGGAATCGGCGACCCGCACGATGACGCTGTCGCTGAGGCGCGCCAGCAGCAGCACGCCGTCGCGACTCCAGTCCGCGCCGCGCACCCCGCCGACGTCCGCCAGCAGCTGCGGTGATCCGCCCGAGACGTCGAGCTTCTTCAGCTTCCCCTGCGCATTGAACACAAGGTGCCGGCTGTCCGGCGACCACACCAGCCCACCAATGTCCTCGGTTCCCGCCAGCTGCTGGGGCGCATCGGCGCCGATCGGTCGAGTCCACAGCATGCGGCGGCCATCGGGGGACTGCGCGACGAACGCGATCGTCCGCCCATCAGGGGAGATCGCGGGCGTCCCAGCCATGCCCGGCAAGGAAATCTCGAAGCGCATCGCCGGCGCCCCCGGCGGAGCGGAACGGAAGTAGAGGAAGGCGGGAATGGCGGCGGCAGCCAGCGCGACTGCGAGCGCCGCCATCACGAATTTGACACCCAGCCCGCTGCCGGACCGGGTCGCGAGCGGTTTCGCAGCCGCCGGCTCGAACGTCCCGTCGAAGAACAGCCGCGCGTCGCCGATGTTCTGCAGGCGGAGCGAAGCGTTCTTGTTCAAGGCCGAAGACAGCAGCACGCGAATCGAGGCGGGCGTATCCTTGGGCAGGAGATTCAGATCCGGCTGCCTGGTGACGATGTTGGCCATCACGTCGGTGACGGTCTCGCCGCCGAACGCCTGCCGCGCCGTCAGCATTTCGTAGAGGACGCACCCGAACGCCCAGATGTCGGTGCGCGCATCCACTTCCCTGCCCCTGGCCTGCTCCGGCGACATGTATCCGGGCGTCCCGAGCACGGAGCCGACCATCGATCCGCCGACGACGGTCGGCATCGCCGAGACGTTGATCTCGGTCCTGGCGCCAATCGCCTTGGCCAGACCGAAGTCGAGCACCTTGACCGTGCCGTTCGGCGTCACCCTGATGTTGGCCGGCTTCAGGTCGCGGTGGACGATGCCGCGCTCGTGGGCCGCGGCGAGCGCATCGGCAACCTGACGGGCGATGTCGATCGCGTCGTCGTAGGACAGCGCCCCGGCCTTCAACCGGGCGGCCAGCGTCTCGCCCTCGACGAGCTCCATCACGATGCAGACCGATCCCTCGACCTGTTCCAGGCCGTAGATCTGGGCGATGTGGGCGTGGCTCAACGACGCCAGGATCTGGGCTTCGCGCCGAAAGCGCGACAGCCGGTCGGGATCATCGGCGAAATGCGCCGGCAGCAACTTCAACGCGACGTCGCGCTGCAGCCTGGCATCGCGGGCCCGGAACACCACGCCCATCGCGCCTTCGCCGAGCGGCGCAATGACTTCGTACGGACCAACCATTGAACCGGGGGCGATCGGCATGACAGCGCGATTATACCGAGGACCGTTCCGACTCTTGTGCCATGATGTGGCGGCCGGAACACCATTCCAGGTGCGAGATGTTCTGCCCGAAGTGCGAACGCAGGTTTTCGTGGCACGTCATGGTCTGCCCGACCTGCGATCTGGAGACCGTTGACCGTCTTCCGGGGCCAGAGCCGACTCCAGATGTCGAGCTGGTTCCGGTCTTCGCGACCGGCGATGCGGCGCTGATTGCCCTGGCGCAGTCGCTGCTCGACGGCGCAGAGATCGACTATCTGCTCAGGGAGAATAGTCCCCGGGGGCTCTTCGGCGTTGGACGGCTCCCGGGATACCCCGCCGCGATGAGCACCTCGGAGTTCTGGATTCGTGCCGATGACGCGGACCGCGTGAGGATATTGCTCGAGGATCTGATCGCGGCGGGCCAGGGGCGTGATGCAGCGGGCGGCGTGGAATCGTGACCCGGGTGGCCCCCGCGGTCTGGCCGGAGGACGCGGCGATGTTCCGTTGGCTGAGCTCGCGGCTGCGTTGGCTGGGTCTCTGGCGTGGACGTCGCCCGCGAGAACTAGCGCAGTGTTGACGCATTCGTAGGAATTCCCGGCCCGCAAGGCATCTCGGCAATCGGTGTCGATCTCGGGCTCCTCCAACCGACTACGTGACGTTGACATCGTTTCACCCGGTCACCGGGGATTTTGGAGGAGCCATGAAATACGTGTGCCTGATCTACGACGAAGAGAAGAAGGCGGCCGCGATGTCCAAGGCCGAAGGCGACGCCTTCATGGGCGAATATTTCGCCTTCACGGAGGGGATCAAGAAGAGCGGCCAATACGCCGGCGGTGAGGCGCTGCAGCCGGTTCAGAGCGCAACCACCGTGCGGGTCCGCGACGGCAAGCTGTCGACGACGGACGGTCCCTTCGCCGAGACGAAGGAACAGTTGGGCGGCTTCTACCTGATCAACGCCGACAATCTGGACGAAGCCATCCAGGTCGCGGCGAAGATTCCGTCAGTGCGCATCGGCAGCGTCGAGGTCCGGCCGGTGGTGGATTTCAGCCAGGCGTAGTCGGTCTCGATCGTACGCAGTGTCCGCCTTCAGCCGGACCGTCCGCGTCACGGTCCGCCCTGAAGGCGGACACTACGGACGTCTTTTACAGGTGTCGTCTTTTCCTTCGGACGTGGAGGAGTACGCTCGTGCAGCGCAAACGGACGCGACCGAGATCGATGACGGTCACCCAGTTCGACAACGGCTACTGGTACGCGGAATCGGGGTAATTGACGCGCGGACCTACCGGGCGCCGCCGCGCTCGAGCAGTTCGTAGATTCGCGTCACCGCAATGATCGGGACGCCCGGTCCCTGGATCGACGGGAAGTGCTCCTTGTGTCCGGTCAGGTCGGCCCGCTTGGCCGCCTCCTCCGCCGCGACGCCCTGCTGCTTGAAGCGACTCACCTGGGTCCACACATCACGCAGGTAGGCCTGGAAGTAATCGATCTTCGCTTTGTCGGTGAACGCCTCGCCGTGGCCCGGGAGCACGGTATCGAAGTCGAGCTTCTTCAACTCGTCCAGCGTCGCCGGCCACTCGTTGACGTAAGCGTCGCTCATGTTGGAGAGCGCGGAGGTGAGGAAGTCTCCGGTGATCACCGCCTTCTCCTTCGGCAGGTAGACAACGACGTCGCCGCCGGTATGGGCACGGCCGAGAAAGCGGATCTGGATTTCGCGGCCGCCGCGATACAGGGTCATCTGTGTGCGCAGGGTCACGTTCGGCGGCGTCGGCCGCAACTCCGCCTGCGACACGCGGTTGTTTTCCGTGGCGTCGAGCTGCACCTGCAGGGCCGCCTTCCGCGTCGCGTCGGCTTCCGCCGCCACGCGCTTCCGTAGATCCTCGATCTGCCGGGGCAGGCCCTCGACGTAGTTCTTGTAGAGCGGCATCTGCAGGGTGTTGCCGGTCAGCAGCATCTCCCGCGTGAACTCGTGGCCGATGATGTCGACGTCCTTGCCGAACACCTGATTGCCGTGAGCGTGATCGAAGTGGAAGTGCGTGTTGATGACCGTGCGCACCGGCTTGTCGGTGATGCGCTTGATCTCGTCGAGCAGCACCCAGGCCGCCGCCGGCGACACGTGATCGTCGACGACGATGACGTCGTTGTCGTTGACGATGATCGCGGAGTTGCCGACCACCGCCAGCGCGCCTGTGCCGATGGCGTGGTAGAGGCCATCCTTGACCTGGTTGAAGCGGAACGCCTGGCCATCGTGGCGGGTGCCGGCCGGCGGCTGCGCCTGGGTCTGGGTTTGGGTCTGGCTCTGGACTGGGGCCGGCTGCAGCACCGCGACCGTCAGCAGCAGGAGTCCGATCACACCGGCCAGGGCGATTCGAGCGAGGCGGTGCGGCTTCACCTGGCCGGTGGCAGCGCTATTTGGCCGCGCCTCCGGCGCGGCGAGGGGTCCAGTCATCGGGTTTCCTACAGATCCATCGCGCTGAACATTGTCAGCCGCTGTTGGCGCAGCGGATCGTTTTCGACCCGGCTGACGTTATCGAAGACCATCGTCGGGCGATCGGTTGGATTGAAGGCCGGCCAGCGCGGCAGCTTGGGCGTGTTCGGATCGCCGGTCCGGGCGAAGGCGATCCAGGCGCTGCTGATTTTGTCGGCGAGCGCCACCGCCTCGGGTCCGCCGCCGGTCAGCCGCGTCGAGACCTTGACGTTGTCGAAGGCGAATGGAATCTCCATCGTGTGCGGCGACTTGAGGCGGCCGCCGTCGACCGGCGTTTCCCAGCGGAAGTAATAAAGGTAGACCGGGCCCTGTCCCAGGGCGGCCCGCCGCTCGGCGATCTTCATGGTCGGCGCACCATAGCGGTAGTCGCTGGCGATCAGGAAATAGATGTCGGACGGCGTCGCATTCTGGTTCGCCTGGCGGTAGACCTCGATGACGCGTCCGGCCGGGTCGCCGAGCAGATCGGTGACGCGCTTGCGCATGCCGTTCTCGTCGAGCGAGAACGCCGCGTCGTCGCTCGACAGCGTCATCTCCGTGCGGGTCGATCCAAGCATCACCGGCACCGCGGCCGACACCGTCGACGCGGTGGGATGGTAGGGGTGCTGCGCGACCACCCGGCCGTCCATCGTCGGCGAGAACCCCGCGGTCATCTGATCGGCGCCGGCCATGTCGCGGACCACCGCGAAGTAGGCCGACATGATCGTCTGTACCGGCAGATTCTGCAGATCGCGGAGCTGCGCGTTGGTGAGGGAGAGCTTCTTCAGCAGACGCTCGCCGACCCGGGCGGCCTGATCGCGATCGACCAGCTTGATCGTCGCGCCGCTCTCGATCGTCGCGCGGTGGAACAAGCCCTTTGCCGACGGCATCGTCAGCAGCGTGCTGACCTTCCGTCCGCCGCCCGACTGGCCGAAGATCATGACGGTGTCGGGATCGCCGCCGAACCGTTCGATGTTGGTCCGCACCCACTGCAGCGCCTGGACGATGTCGAGCATGCCGACGTCGCCGGACTGCGCGTAGTCGCGCCCGAACGCCTCGACCAGGTTGGTGAACCCCAGCACGTTGAGACGATGGTTGATCGAGACGACGACGACGTCGCCGCGGCGGGCGAGATTGGTGCCGTCGGTGCCCGGCGAGGAACCCGAGCCGGTGGCGAACCCGCCGCCGTGACACCAGAACATGACCGGCCGCTTGCGGCCATCGTTGACGGCCGGCGTCCAGACGTTGAGGACCAGACAGTCTTCGCCTTCGGCGGGCAGTCCGGCCGTCGCGGTCGCCAGCCTGGCGGCGGTCCCGGGCGCGTCGGGGTTGCGCTGCGGCGCGCTCGGCCCGTACTGCAGCGCATCGCGCACGCCGGTCCAGGACGCCGGCTTCGCCGGCGGCATGAACCGGTTCCGGCCCGCGGTGCTCGCGCCATACGGGATGCCCTTGAAGGTCTTGATCCCCTGCACGTCGACGCCGCGCACCCTGCCGAACGCGGTCTCGGCGACGATCGTCTGGTCCTCGGCGGCCCGCACGCGCTGCAGGAGGCCGCTCGAGGCCGCCGCGAAGAGCGACGCCTGGGTGATGAAATGCCGGCGATTCATGCTCATGAATGTCCTCCCACGGCTGCTGAACGCCCGTTTATACTACGCTTCCGCCGAGGGGGCTTCGGCGAGGGACCGCGAAACGCTTCTCCAACGTGAGCGGGTGAAAGAATCGCTCACCTGGCAGACCTGACGGTCTGCACTACGACCGTCCAGGCAGACCCTACGTACGCGAGTCCGTTGCTGCGCAGACCGTGACGGGAGATCAGTCGTAGCGCAGACCTTCAGGTCTGCCCCGTCACAGGGAAACCGGCGGTGCTACTGTTTTCGTGTTTTCGTGGCTGTATTGTGTTGGCGTTGCGCGCTACCGGAAGCTCATGTAAGCGATCCGGTTCGCACCCGACTGCGCGAACCAGAGCTTGTCTCCGAGACGGCCGACCGGCGCGCGATCGCTGCCGGCGGTCAGTCCCGTTCCTCCACCCGGCACGTCGAACTCGGTGATGCCGCCGTCCGGCGTGACGCGGCCCAGCTTGTTCCCCTTCGTGTACCAGATGTTTCGATCGGGGCCGACCGCGATGTTGACCGGCGACCCGGTCGCGGGACCGGGCATCGGGAACTCGGTGATCTGGCCGGCCATCGTGATCCGGCCGACCCGGTTGCCGTCGACCACCCGGTTGTCGGCACGGCCGTTGAGCTCGACGAACCACATGTTGCCATCGGCGCCGGCGGTGATGTCGCCGGGACCCCGATCCGGCCCGGGAAGGATGAACTCCGTGACCTGCCCGGTGGCTGTCATCCGCCCGATCTTGCCGGTATTGAACTCGGAGAACCAGATGTTGCCGTCTGGACCGGCAGCCAGGGCGCGCGGCCCGCTGTTGGCGGTGGGGATGGCGAACTCGGTGATGACGCCCTGTGGGGTGACGCGTCCGATCTTGCCGCCGGCGAACTCTCCGAACCAGACGTTGCCGTCGCGCCCGAGCGCGGTCGCGCGCGGCTGGCTGTCCGGCGTCGGAATGTCGAACTCGGCGATGATGCCGCCCGGCGTGATGCGGCCAATCCGGTTCCCGAGGTGCTCCGAGAACCAGAAATTGCCATCCGATCCGATGGTGATGATTCGCGGCGCGCTGCCGGGGTGCGGCAGATTGAATTCCCGGATGCCGGTGCCGTCCGGCGCCATCCGGCCGATGCGGTTGCCGTTCGCTTCGGTGAACCAGAGCGTGCCGTCCGGCGCGATCGCGATCGTCGTCGGGCCGCTGCCGGGATTGGGCAGCGCGAACCCGGTGACCGTGCCGTCGGCCTCGAGGACGCGGGCGGTTCCGGCGCCGCCCTGCTGTGGCGCGGTCGGTGCCGGAGGGGTGCCGACCGCTGCCCAGGCCACGAGGCTTATGCCGATGCAGCAGAACAAGTTGCAGGTCATGGTGGCGATGATGTCCGAGTCCCGCTCAGCCGTGTGGCGCGTGGTAGAATTTGGCCACATTGCGAACGAAAGTCAAGGCACATCCGGGCGCCATCTGCCTCTTCGTGGGGATGGCGCTTTTCGTTCTGTCCGCCGGGTCGTCGGTTCGCGGCGCCAACCTGGCGCTGCAGGGCGCTTCGTCCCAGGCCGCCACCCCGCCATCCTCTCCAACCCCGCGCGCCCTCGTCACCCGCTACTGCGTCACCTGTCACAACGAGCGGGTCAAGACCGCCGGCCTGATGCTCGACACGATGGATCTGGATCGCGTCCCGGAAGGCGCGGAAACCTGGGAGAAGGTCGTCCGGAAACTGCGCGGCGGCATGATGCCCCCGCTCGGCGCGCCGCGCCCTGATCAGGCCAGCATCGACTCGCTGGTCTCGTTCCTGGAAACCGCGCTCGATCGGTCGACGCTGGCGAAGCCCGACCCGGGCCGGTCGCCGCTGCACCGGCTGAACCGGTCCGAGTACGCCAACGCGGTCCGTGATCTGCTGGCGCTCGACATCGACGCGACCGCGTTCCTGCCCGCCGACGACGAGGCGAACGGGTTCGACAACATCGCCGACGTCTTGAAGGTCTCCCCGTCGCTGCTCGAACAGTACCTGACCGCGTCACGCAAGATCGCCAGCCTGGCGATCGGCGATCCGACGATCGCCCCCGCCAGCGCCGTCTACCGCGTGCCGCCGGATCGGGCCCAGACCGACCACATCGACGGGCTGCCGCTCGGCACACGCGGCGGCATCGTCATCCACCACAACTTCCCGCTCGATGCCGAGTACGATTTCCGCGTCAACCTGCTGCAGAACATCGTCGGCTACGTGCCAGGCCTCGAGTGGCCGCACCTGCTCGAGATCAGCATCGACGGCGAGCGCGTGTTCACGGCGCCGGTCGGCGGCGACGGCGACAACACGCTCTCGGATACCAACCTGGCACTGGCGAAGGACACGCTCGACCAGCGGCTGCGCACGCGCATCGCGGTCAAGGCCGGTCCGCGGGTGGTCGGCGTCACCTTCGTCAAGAAGAACTCGGCCGAATCGGTCGAGCCGCTGCAGCCGTTCACGCGCGACCTGGACATGCAGAACATGAACGGCATCCCGCTGATCGAGCACGTGCAGATCGCCGGACCGTTCAAGGCGACCGGAGCGGGCGACACGCCGAGCCGCCGCCGGGTGTTCGTCTGCCGTCCCGCGGCCGCGCCGCGGACCGCGTCGAAGGCGGAAGAGACCGCCTGTGCGACACGAATCCTCAGCACGCTGGCCAGGCGCGCCTATCGGCGTCCGGTCGACACCGACCTCGATACCCTGATCGGATTCTACGAGGCCGGCCGCAGGAAGGGCAGCTTCGACGCCGGCATCGAGAACGCGCTCCGCTTCATCCTGACCAGCCCGAGCTTCCTGTTCCGCGGCGAACCGGATCCGCCGACCGTCGCCGCCGGCACGGTCTACCCGGTCAACGATCTGGAACTGGCGTCGCGGCTGTCGTTTTTCCTCTGGAGCAGCATTCCGGACGATCAACTGCTGACGCTGGCGACGCAGGGCAGGCTGAAGGAGCCCACCGTGCTCGAGCGCCAGGTGCGGCGCATGCTCGCCGATCCGCGATCGAAAGCCCTGGTCGACAACTTCGCCGCGCAGTGGCTGTTCGTCCGCAACCTGCCGAGTTTTCTCCCGGACACCCAGACATTTCCCAACTTCGACGACAACCTGCGCCAGGCGTTCCGGCGCGAGACCGAGCTGTTCGTCGACAGCGTCATCCGTGAAGATCGGAATGTGCTCGACCTGCTGACCGCCGATTACACGTTCGTCAACGAGCGGCTGGCGCGCCACTACGGCATCCCGAATGTGTATGGCAGCCGCTTCCGCCGGGTGACGCTCAGCGACGAGAACCGGCGCGGCCTGCTCGGCCAGGGCACGGTCCTCGCCGTCACCTCCTATCCGAACCGCACCTCGCCGGTGCTGCGCGGCAAGTGGATTCTGGAGAACGTGCTCGGCACGCCGCCGCCGCCGCCGCCGCCCAACGTCCCGACGTTGCGGGAAAACGGCGAGGGCGGCAAGGTGGCCTCGGTGCGGGAACGCCTCGAGCAGCACCGCAAGGACCCCGGCTGCGCCACCTGCCACCGGGTGATGGACCCGCTCGGCTTCTCGCTTGATAATTTCGACGCCACCGGGGAATGGCGCGCCAACGAGGCGGTCGGGATACCGGTCGACGCCACCGGCCAGCTGGCCGACGGCACGCCGGTCAACGGTCCGGTGGCGCTGCGTCGGGCGCTGCTGAAGCACCCGGAGCAATTCGTCAGGACGATGACCGAGAAATTGTTGACCTATGGTCTCGGGCGGGGTCTCGAGCATTACGATATGCCGATCGTTCGAGCCATCGCCCGGGAGGCCGGCAGGGAGAACTTCCGCTTCTCCTCGCTCGTCGCCGGGATCGTGAAGAGCGCACCGTTTCAGATGAAGAAGGCGTCAAGCGCCGAGCCGGCCGCGTCAACCGCGGCGAGACGCTGAAGAGGACTGAGCCATGATGATCACGAAGAAGCACCTGCCGCGCCGCACGTTTCTCCGCGGCGTCGGTGCGACGCTGGCGCTGCCGCTGCTCGAGGCGATGGTGCCGGCGCGCACGCTGCTGGCCCAGACCGCGGCGGCGCCGGCCGCCCGCCTCGGCTTCGTCTACCTGCCGCACGGCGCGATCATGGACCGCTGGACGCCGACGACCGAAGGCGCCGACTTCGAGTTCTCGCCCATCCTGAAGCCGCTCGAGCCGTTCCGCCGCCATCTCGACGTGGTGAGCGGCCTGGGCCACCGCGCCGCCGACAGCACGGCGGTGCATTCGCTGAGTCCAACCACCTGGTTGAGCGGGGTGCGGCCGAAGCCGACGCAGGGCGTCGACGCCTTCGCCGGGATTACCGCCGATCAGATCGCCGCGCAGCGCATCGGCCAGGACACGCTGCTGCCGTCGATGGAACTGGCGACCGAGGATCAAGCCGGGCTGATTGGCGCCTGCGATCGCGACTACGGCTGCATCTACATGAATACGCTGTCGTGGCGGACGCCGACCACCCCGATGCCGATGGAAATCAACCCCCGCAAGGTGTTCGAGCGGATGTTCGGCCAGGGCGGCACGGCGGCGGAACGGCTGCAGCGCTCGGAAGAGGATCGCAGCGTGCTGGATGCGATCACCCAGCAGATCACCGGCCTGCAGCGCAAGCTTGGCCCGAAGGATCGCACCGCGGTGACCGACTACCTCGAGAGCGTGCGGGAAATCGAGCGGCGGATCCAGATCGCGGAGCGCCAGCAGCAGATCGACCTCGAACTGCCCGAGGCGCCGGTCGGCATCCCGTTCGTGTTCGAAGATCACATCCGGCTGATGTACGACCTGCTCGTCCTCGCCTACCAGGCCGACATCACGCGCGTCGCCACGTTCATGGTCGCGCGCGAGGAAAGCAACAAGACCTATCCGCAGATCGGCGTCCACGAAGGGCATCACGCCACCTCGCACCACCAGAACCGGCCGGAAAAGATCGAGAAGCTGGCCAAGATCCAGCAGTACCATATCGAGCTGTTCGGCGAGTTCCTGAAGAAGCTGGACTCGATTCGCGACGGCGACGGCACGCTGCTCGACCACTCGCTGCTGCTGTTTGGCAGCAACATGAGCAATAGTAACAACCACAATCACTTCCCGCTGCCGAACCTGCTGGTCGGTGGCGCCGCGGGGCGGCACCGGGGCGGGCGTCATCTCAAGTACGCCGACCACACGCCGATGACCAACCTGATCCTGACGGCGCTGGACCACGTCGGGGTGCCGATGGACACCCTGGGCGACAGCACTGGCACGCTGGTCGGAGCATGACCCTGCACGCTGAACGCGTCCGCTGGTCGCTGCTGGCGATCGCACTTGGCTTCTCCGACGTCCGTGGGGTCCGCCTTCAGGCGGACCAGGTCCGGCTCAAGCCGGACCCCACGAATGTGAAGAAGACCCAGACCGGCAAGGTCGGGCTGAAGCCTGAGCCGACGAGAGTAATCAAGACCCAGCCCGCGGCAAAAGCGGGCGCGGCGGCAATCGACCGTCGCGTCGTCGACGCGGTGAAGTCCGGGGACCATGCGGCGGTCACCGCGCTCCTGCGCCAGCGCGTCAACGTCAACACGCCCGAGGCCGACGGCACCACCGCGCTGCACTGGGCGGCGCGTGAAGACGATCTCGAGCTCGCCGAGATGCTGATCCGCGCCGGCGCCGACGTCAAGGCCGTCAACCGCTACGGCGTGACGGCGATCTCGCTGGCCTGCGTCAACGGCAACGCCGCGATGATCGAGCGGCTGCTCAACGCCGGCGTCGAGGCCAACGCCGCCGGGCCCGAAGGTGAGACGGCCTTGATGACCGCGGCGCGGACCGGCCGGATCGAGGCGGTCACCCTGCTGCTGGATCGCGGCGCCATCATCGACGCCCGGGAAAGCTGGCACGGCCAGACCGCGCTGATGTGGGCGGCCGCGCAGCGCCACCCGACCGTGGTCCGCGAGCTGATCAGCCGCGGCGCCGATGTGAACGCCCGCTCGAACATGGAAAAATGGGCGCGCCAGACGACCGCGGAGCCGCGCGAGAAATGGCTGCCGTTGGGGGCGATGACGCCGCTGCTGTATGCCAGCCGCGAAGGCTGCGTCGAATGCGCCCGGATTCTCGTCGAGGCCGGCGCCGATCTCAACGCCGCTGATCCGGACGGCATCACCCCGGCGATCTCGGCGATCATCAACGGCCACTATGACGTCGCCGCGCTTCTGGTCGAACAGGGCGCCAAGCCCAACCTGGCCGACAACACCGGTCGCACCGCGCTCTACGCGGCGGTCGATTTCAACAGCATCCCGGCGTCCAACCGGCCGGCGCCGAACGTCGTCCCCAACCGGTCGACCAGCCTCGACGTGATCAAGGTCCTGCTCGACCATGGCGCCAATCCCAACCCGAGGTTGAAGAAGCAGCAGCCCTACCGGACCAAGGTCGATCGCGGCAACGACACCATGCTCGGCGCCGGCACCACGCCGTTGATCCGGGCCGCCAAGGCGGCCGACGTCGCCGCGATGCGTCTGCTGGTCGCCGCCGGCGCCGATGCCACGCTCGTCACCGGCAACGATACCGCCGTCGACGTCAGCGCCGCGACTCCGGCCCGGCGGGGCGGCGGCGGCATCAACGGCCTGATGGCCGCGGCCGGCCTGGGCTCGAAAGAGGAAGATTCGACCGGCCGCTTCAAGACCGAGGCCGAAATCATCGGCGCGATCACCATCTGCCTCGACGCCGGCACCGACATCGACGCGGTCGAGTCCAACGGCCGCACCGCGCTGCACGGCGCGGCACAGAAAGGCTACGACCAGGTCGTCCGCTTCCTCGCCGAACGCGGCGCCAGGCTCGACATCAAGGACCGCCGCGGCGTCACACCGCTCGACGCCGCACTCGGCCTGCTCGGCAACGGTGGATTCGACGGCAGCCGCGCCGACGTCCACGAGAGCACCGCCGCCCTGCTGCGGCAATTGATGGCGCCTTAGCTGGTTCTTGGTTCTTGGTCCTTGGTCCGTCCTTGGTCCTTGGTCCGTCCTTCGTCCTTGGTCCGTCCTGGGTCCTTGGTCCGTCCCGGGTCCTTGGTCCGTCCTGGGTCCTTTGGTCGGTTCGTCGCCCGTCGAATGCAGACGGACCTTTGCCCAGCTGTTAAGCTACTCGCCAGGAGAAAAGAGACACATGAAACAGGCTATCCGTTCATTGATGTTTGCCGCCGCCGCGCTCGCCCTGTCCGGTTCGACCGCGTTCGCCCAGGCGACGCTCTACGGGGATGTCGTGAAGGACTGGGAAGGACAGAAGGATCTGCTCGTCAAGCTCGCCAGCGCGATGCCCGACGACAAGCTCGGGTTCAAGCCGACGCCGGCCCAGCGCAGCTTCGGCGAGCACATCCTGCACATCGCGCAGGTGAACGTGGCACTGTTGACGGCGGTCGGCGGGAAGGCGCCCGCCCCGACCATCGACATGAAGGCCACGACGAAGGCCGCGATGATCAAGCAGATGACCGACTCGTTCGACTACGGCGCGGCACTGCTCAAGGAATTCGACAACACGACCATTCAGGGCACGGTCACGCAGCCGTTCGGCATGGGGCCGGCAACCCGGGCGAGGGTGTTCTTCTTCCTGGTCGGGCACACCCAGGACACCTATGGTCAGATGGCCGTCTACCTGCGCTTGAACGGCGGCGTGCCGCCGGCAAGTCAGCGGCCGTAGTTGGCGTTTTTCGTTTTTACGTAGTGTCCGGCTTTGGCCGGACCGTGGGAGGTCCGCCTGAGCGGACACTACGTCAGAATGAAATTCAATTCACCGCACGCCGCAACACCGCCTTGACGCGCGCGACGAAGCGAGCCGGATCGATCGGCTTTCGAATGTAGTCGTCGGCGCCCGCATCCATGACGCCAGCTTCGCTGTCCGGGTCGTCCGACCCGGTCAGGATCACGACCGGAAGACTGGCGATATTGGCCGTCTCCCGGACATGACGCAATACCTCCAGACCTCCCATGTCCGGCATGCTCAGATCCAGCACCATCAATGAGTATTCGGGGTCGTGAACCAGATGTTCGAGGGCGGCGCGGCCGTCCGCAACCTCGGTGATGTTGAATCCGTTCTTCTCGAGCAGCATCCGGCCGAGCCGCCGCACCACCGCGTCGTCGTCGACCAGCAGGAGGCGCTGTTGTCCAAGGGGCGCCGCCGGGCGGGCTTCAGGCGGCTTCGCGTCCGACGATTTCGCTTCCGCCGTGTCCCCGAGCACCCGATCGACCTCTTCCAGCGTCGTCACGCCGGCGGCCACCATCTCGAGGGCGGCGACCCGCATCGACCGCATGCCGCCGGCGATCGCCGCGCGTTCGAGCTCGGTCGGCCCGCCGCCGGCGATGACGGCGCTCTGAAGCTCCGGCGAATTGATCAGGACGTCGCTGACGGCGATCCGGCCGCGGTATCCGCTGTGGCCGCAGTCGGCGCAGCCGGTCCCCCGGGCCGTCGGACGGACGCCGTGCCGCCGGGTCAGTCGCAGTTCCTCGTCGGTGAGCGGGCCGTCGATCTCCACTTTGCATCGATCGCAGAGTCGCCGGACCAGACGCTGGGCCATGACACCGCGCAGCGCTCCGGCGATGCTCACCCGCGACAGCCCAAGGTCGACCAGACGGGGGAACACTCCGACCGCGTCATTGGTGTGCAGCGTCGCCAGGACCAGATGTCCCGTGGTGGATGCCTGAACCGCGATCTCCGCCGTTTCCAGATCGCGGATTTCCCCGACGAAGATCACATCCGGATCCTGCCGCAACAGGGCGCGCAGCGAGTTCGCGAACGTTACCCCGCGCCTCGGGTCGACCTGAAGCTGGGTAATGCTGGCCAGTTCGTATTCCACCGGATCTTCGACCGTCATGATGTTGATCTTGCCGGTGGCCAGCTCGCGGATCGCGGCATAGAGCGTAGTAGTCTTGCCCGATCCCGTGGGTCCGGTCACGACGATCAGCCCTTCCCGGTGGGAGAGCAGCTGGCGGAAGCGGACCAATTCGGGCGCTGCCATCCCGAGATCTTCCAGGCGCTGGGACCCTGAGGGATCCAGGATGCGGATCACGGCCTTCTCGGCGTCGCGCGTCGGTACGGTCGAGATACGAAGATCGTACGTCCGGCCGTGAACCTGGACGCGCGCGGCGCCATCCTGGGGGCGCATCCGGTCCGCGATGTCCAGCTTGCCCAGGATCTTGACCCGCGACACGAGCCGGGTAATCGCGGTCATCGGCAGCTCCATGTGCTGCTTCATCACGCCGTCGATCCTGAACCGCACGACGCCGCCGCTGCGGCCCGGCTCGATGTGGATGTCGCTGGCCCGCCCGGTGATGGCCTGCTGAAGGATCAGCTTGGTGAGTTTGACGATCGGCGCCGCCTCCAGTTCGCGGATGGCCGCGGTTTCCGGCTCGTCGTCCTCAATCACTTCGACGCCGTCGATCTCGCCCGCCCCCGCGCCTTTGAGGAGCGCCTCCACCGTCCGGTCGGGCGAGTACTTCGCCTCCTGCGCTGCCAGCAGCGCAGCGGGCGACGCGACTTCAAACACCGGCGTCCGGCTGGTCGCAAAGGCGAGCGCCTGCTCAACCGCGATATCGGCGGGATTGGCCGTCGCCACGACCAGCTGCCGGTCGCTTTCGCGGAGCGGCATGACGCCGTAACGGCGCGCCAGCGCCTCGGGGACCAGTTTGAGCACCCGGCTCTCGGCCAGATCGAAATCCGCCACGCGCAGTCTGAAATGGGCCGCCACCCGCTCGGCCAGCAATTCTTCCGTGACGTGACAGACGCGGCACACCTCCGTCCACGCGGCGTCGATCGGCACCTGCGAGTCGAGGGCGAGGAGCCCGGCGTTGTCCAGCCCGCCGCGACGGACGACATCCACCAGCCAATGCGGCCTGGTCTTGACCGCGGCTGACCGTGCGTCCGTCCTAAGCATTGGCGTGTCCTCCCACGATTCTCGCGTCCAGATAAGCCATCGCAGCGGCGTATTCAAATCGCACCTGCTGGAGCAGCGCGATCGCGCCCGTCAGGTCACCTGACTTTCCCGCCGCCTCGGTCTCCCGCAAGACCGCGGCCAGACCCGTTGCCCGGATCGTCCCGGCGGCCGACTTGAACGCGTGGGCCGCGCGCTCGATCGCCTTGCAGTCTTTCTTCGCCGCCGCCTCTTCTATGGCCGCCAAGCGCAGCGGCGCATCCTTGATGAACTCGGAGATGATGTCGTCCATCGCTTCCTCGATCCCGCCCTCCCGCAGCACGGTGAGGAACTCCTCGAGATCCACCGGCACCAGCACGGCGGTTTGATCGGGCAGCGCGGCCGGACCTGGCACCCAGCCCTCGACCATGGCGTACAGCTGGGGGGCCCTGAACGGCTTCGCCAGGTAGTCGTCCATTCCCGACGCCAGGCAGCGTGCCCGCTCGCCGGCCAGCACGTTGGCGGTGACGGCGATGATCGGCAGGGCGCGGCCGTTCAGCAGGCGGCGGATTTCCCGGGTCGCGCCATGACCATCGAGCTCGGGCATCTGGAGGTCCATCAGCACGACGTCGTAGTCGCTCCGTCGAACCGCTTCCACCGCCTCCTTTCCGTTGACGGCGATGTCAACCTGATGGCCACGCTTGGACAGCATTGCGGTCGTCACCTCTCGATTCACGGCATTGTCTTCGGCCAGGAGGATCCGCAGTGCGCGACGGGCCTCCTCGATCGGGTGCGGAGTCCCCGGAGCCGACTGGCGCGCCCCGGCCGGGCGGGATTCATCCATGGTGATCGGGACCGACACACGAGGGTGGGACGGCGGCGACATCCGCCTCCGCTCGAGCAATGAGCGCCGCAACAAAATCGCCGCCCTCCGGCTGCCTCCGTCGAACCTTGCCAGCTGACGATGGTGACTGATCGGTGGCCGGTTTACTGTTCAATAGCGGACACCGCGAGTGTTTGACCGGCCGCCGATCAGTGGGCCGCGCCGCCGGCGGCCCAGCCCTGCCGCAGCTTCTCCCGATCGATCCGGTGGCCCCGCAGGTAGACCTGGGCGATCCGCCGTGTGTTCCTGATGTCGTCGAGCGGGTTGGCGTCGAGCACGACGAAGTCGGCGCTCTTGCCGGCGGCGACCATTCCGAGATCATCCTGACCCAGAATCCCGGCGGCGGTCCTGGTGGCGGCGACCAGGACCCTGGCCGGGGGAATGCCCGCCATGACCATGTTCTCCAGCTCCGCGTGCATCGTCCAGCCGATGAACTGGTCGCCTTGCTGTCCGCCGCCGTCGGTGCCGACCCCGATCTTGACGCCGGCGTCGCTCAGCCGCCTGATTCCGGCGGCCAGCCGGTCCCAGGCGGACTGCGACCGCTCACGCTGTTCCGCGTCCCGGAGGGGGAAGCGCCCCTGCAACCGGCTGATCTGTTCGGGCCGCACCGTTTCGCGAATGAGTGGATGCACCGGGTCGAGCCACGGTGCGTACACCGCACGATGCGGGCCGCCCAGCGCCGACAGCACGGCAACGTCCGGGTGCTGTTTGAAGAGCGCCACGACCTCGTCGTCGACGTCGCTGATCATGTGGGCGAAGACGTCGATGCCGGCGCGCAGCAGGGCCTTGGCATCGACGAGCGCGGTCGCGTGGACGGCGACCCGCAGGTCGTTCCTGTGCGCCTCGTCGAAGATCGCCTGGTAGATTTCCGGCGGCAGCTTCTTGACCGCCCCGCCGCGGTCGTCGACCCAGGTCTTGATCAATCGTACCCGGCGGGACGCGAGCTCACGCACCAGGGCGCGCGCCCCTTCGGGCGTGGTCGCGGGATTGGCTGCCTGGCGCATGTTGTCGGGGCTGATCTCGTCGATCGGCGACAGACCGCGCCCGGCGGTCAGGAAGCGCGCGGCGTCGGGATGCTGGCCGGCGATGATCTCATCGCGCAGCTGAAACGGCAATTCTCCGAAGTCGCTGCCCATCGACTGGCTCGCCGCGACACCGAAGTAGGCGAATCGGTACATGTGATCCAGGATGTTCTCGCGGGTATAGTTGACCGCCCCGCTGGTCAGGTTGTTCATGTAGCCGATGTGTGAGTGACCGTCGACCAGGGCGGGAATCACCGTCTTGCCGGCGAGATCGACGCGCGCGGCGGCGGCCGGCGCCTGCACCGCGCCGCGGCGGCCGATGCGCGTAAAATGGGCGTTCTCGACCAGGAACGCGGAGTCTTCAATCGGCGCGCCGCCGTCTCCGGTAATGAGACGGGCGCCTTCATAGAGGACCGCGCCCGGGCTCCCGGCGCCCTGAGCTGAGGCGGGCGAGATCCACGCCGCCGTCAGGAGGAGGCAACCGAGAATGACCTGTGTCCGCTCGCTCATACGGTCCTCCTTCCGGCGCGTCGCGCCCGGATGGCAAAACATGCTAAAAATCCCGGTCTGTCGATTTCGCCCCGGTCGAATCGACCACCAGTATGAGCTTCCTGACTGATCTCCGCAGCGCGCTCCGCTCACTGTCCAGGGCCCGGGGCCTGAGCGTCACGGTCGTCCTGACGCTGGCGCTGGGGATCGGCGCCAACGCCGCGATCTTCAGCGTCGTCCGGGGCGTGCTGCTCAGGCCGCTGGTCAACCGCGATCCGGATCGCCTGCTCTACATCCGCCAGAGCGCCAACGGCATCGGCGTCGACAATGCCAGGTTTTCCGTCCCCGAACTCCGGGACCTGCAGGCCCGGGTCAAGACGCTGGCCGCGTTCGGCGATTTCTCGACGATCGAGTTCACCATGGTCGGCGTCGGCGAGCCGCGCGTGGTGCGCGCCGGGGTCGTCGGCGGGTCCTATTTCGACGTCATGGGCCTTCGGCCGGTAAGAGGGCGCCTGCTTGACGCCTCCGACGATGGGCCGCAGGCGGCGGGTGCGGCAGTGCTGACCTATCGCTTCTGGACCACGGCGTTCCAGAGCGATCCGTCGGTGATCGGCAGGACGGTTCGGCTTGGCGACCGCTCAGCCACCATCATCGGCGTGGTCGAACCGTCGGTCCCCTACCCGACCGAAACCGAGATCATCGCCAATGTCGTGACCAGCCCCCACCATCTCGACGCGACGATGGTGGAGGGTCGCGTCCACCGCATGACCGACCTGTTCGGCCGGCTTGCTCCGGGCGCCGATCTCGACGCCGCCCGGGCCGAGTTGCGCGCGGCCCATGGCGCGATGGTCCAGGAACACCCAGAGGCGTACGCCCGGCAGGCCGACTTCCGCATCGACGCGGTCGGGCTGCGCGACCAGATCATCGCCCCGGCGAGAACCATCCTGCTGGTGCTGCTCGCGGCGGCCGCGCTGGTCTTTGTCGTCGCGTGCTCGAACGTCGCCAATCTGATTCTTGCCCGCTCGGTGCGGCGTGAAGGCGAGCTCGCCGTTCGCGCCGCGCTCGGCGCCAGCAACGCCGCACTGCGCCGGACGCTGCTCGCGGAAAGCCTGCTGCTCTGCGGCGCCGGGGCGATTCTCGCCGTCGTCGCCGCGCGGCCGATGGTCGCGATCCTGGCGCGCTACGCCGCGCGCTTTTCCGTGCGCGCGCTGGAGGTTACGGTCGACGCGAGTCTGCTCTGGGTTGGCGTCGTCCTCGCCGTCGCCGCGGCGGTCCTCCTGGCATTCGTGCCGCGCCTGCCGTCCGCGGACGCCTCGAATGGAATCGGGCTGTCGACCGGCGGCGTCCGGGTCACGTCGGGCACGAGGCGCCGTCTGCGCCTGTTCGCCGTGACGCAGATCGCGGCGTCGTTCGTGCTCCTCGCCGGCGCCGGCATGCTGTTGACGACGCTGCTGGCGCTCCAGGCCGCGCCGACCGGCTTCCAGATGCGCAATGTGCTGGCGCTGAACGTGCCGGTGGTCTCCTATAGCCGCAAGCCGCAGGACATCACGGCGTTCTACCAGGAGGCGGTGCGGCGGATCACCGAACTGCCAGGCGTCCAGCGCGTCGCCGTCGGCACCGCGGTGCCGTGGCGTGATCAGGGATTCTTCGCCGCCCAGTTCTCGGTCGAAGGCTACGCCAAGGCCAACGGTGAAGAAGACCCGCGGGCACGGTTTCGCACCGTGTCGCCGGGATTCTTCGCGGCGCTCGGCGTGCCGATCATCGCCGGCCGTGATTTCACGGCCGCCGACCGGCGCGAGGCCGAAAAGGTTGTCGTTGTCAGCCAGAGCCTGGCGCAGCGGATGTTCCCGGGCCAGGAGGCGGTCAACCGCCGGATGATGTGGACCGATCCGGTGACGAAGTTCATCGACGTCAGCGCCGCGCCGCGGCGCATCGTCGGCGTCGCCGCCGACGTCGACGACGAGAACGTCGTGCCCGGCACCGCGATGACCGTCTACCACCCGCTGGAGCAGAGATCGGCGGCGGCCGCCTCTTCGTCCACTCCAGCACAGACCCCTACGCACTGGTTCCGCCGATTACCCGGATCATCCGCGAGCTGTCGGCCGAGCAGCCAGTCGAACGGGCGGCGACGCTGGAAGACATCCGCACCGAGGTGCTGGCGCCGATCCGGCTCAACGCGCTGGTCTTCGGCGGGTTCGCCGCGGTGGCTGTCGCCATCGCGGTCGTCGGCGTCGCTGGCGTGCTGGCGTTCTCGGTCAGCGCCCGGACGCGTGAGCTCGGCATCCGTCTCGCGGTCGGTTCGACCCCGCGACAGCTGCTGACCGGAATCCTGGGAGAAGGGGCTGTGATCGCCGTCAGCGGCATCGCCGCGGGCGCGATCGGCGGGATCGTCCTCGCCCGGCTGATCGGCAGCTACATCCCGGACGTCCGCCTGCCGGAAGCGCTCCCGATTGCCGGCGCCGCAATCATCCTCATGGCGTCAGCGATCCTGGCGTCGCTGATGCCGGCTGCGCGGGCGGCGCGCGTCGACGTCGTCCAGGCGCTGCGATCCGAATAGACGGTGGTCCTACTTCCTTACTTCCTTACTTCCTGACTTCCTGACATCCACACCCTCACTCCCACGCGTCGCCGCAATCGACCTCCGGGTAGAAGAACTCTTCAGCCGGCCCGTTCTCGTTCCCGTCCCACCAGTCATAGAACCAATGGCCCCGGACGAAGCCTTCGCCGTGGTTGAAGAACCCGGCGTTGTAACACTGTTCGCGAACGATGGCGAAGAAGAAGCGCTGGCCGGCATTGACGCAGTCCGGGTGGTACATGGTGTACGGCCCCCATGCCCAGTTCTGGTTGGAAACCTCCGACTCCGGGTCGCCGGTGTAAAGCGAGCCGCTGGCATAGCCGGAGCACTGGTAACGGAATCCGTCCGCGGACACCGCAGCTGGCTTCCCCGCGATCCCGCATCCGATCGCCAGGACACACGCCAGCAGCATCTGGCGCCGCAATCTCGAGCCCATCATGCCCTCCTTCTACAGCCGCGGGCAGGACGTCCGATGCGTGCGAGCTCGAACCATCCCGCGACGGTCGGACAACGACCCGATGACGGACCTCCAGCGGAAGGTTACCGACGGACCGTCAGGCTGAAGTCGGTGTCTTTGTAGGGATTAACGAGGAAGGGGACGATTTCGAACACGCCTGGCGGCGATCAGCCGGCTCAGCGGCCGACGACGGCATTCACCTGCTCCAGCGATCGGCCGGTGGTACTCGGCGCGAACAGGGCGATGTCGACGATGCAGATCCACAGCGCGCCGGCAATCACGGCGAACATCGCGGTCGGGCCCCACCGCTCCAGCACGTAGAGCAGGATGAACGGCATCACCCCGCTCGACAGCCGGCTCAACCCGTAGGCGGTGCCGGCGGCCGTCGCCCTGGCAAAGGTCGGAAAAATCTCGACCTGGAAGATGTGGATGGCGTTCGAGAAAAAGTTGCTGCTGACCGTGTAGAAGAACCCCATCGCGACGATGACCGGCGCGGACGAGGCGTAGCCGAGCGCCAGGCCGAATCCGCTCATCAGCACTGCCGAGCCGACAATCAGCCAGCGCCGGTCGACCCGCTCGACGACCGGCAGCGACAGCGCCGAGCCGACCGGGTAGCCGATGAACGTCAGCGACGTGAACGTCAGCGACGTCACGACCGAGTAGCCCTTCGCCGCCAGCACCGTCGGCACCAGGGTGCCGAAGCCGTAGTAGCCGACCGCCTGGAAGACGTGGAAGACGCACAGCATGATCGTGCGGCGGCGATAGACAGCGCCGAAGATCACCGCGAAACTGGCCCGTCCGGTTGCCGCATGCTCGTCCGGGTCTGGCGGAGCCAGCGGTCCGATCGCCTCGGCTTCCCGTTCGAGTTGCGCGGTGATCGCTTCGGCCTCCGGCAGCCGGCCGACCGACTCGAGCCAGCGTGGCGACTCTGGCAGCTTCGCCCGCATCACCCAGACGATCGCCGCGCCGAGCGATCCGGCGACGAACATCCAGCGCCAGCCGCTGATGCCGAACGGCGACCGCGGTACGAGCAGGCGTCCCAGGAAGCCGGCCGCGGGCACGCCCAGGAACCCGAGCGTATAGGCCCAGGCGGTGTAGCGGCCGCGGCACCGCGCCGGCAGCAGTTCGCTGAGGTAGGCGTCGACGAGCGGCAGCTCGGCGCCAATGCCGATGCCGGCCAGGAAGCGCGTCGCGATCAGCATCGGCGCGTTGACGCTGAACGCACCGAGCAGCGTGAACGCGGAGTAGATCCCCAGGTTGACCAGGAACGCCGTGCGCCGGCCGTGCCGATCGGCGAACCGGCCGAGAAAGGTCGCGCCGAAGAACATTCCGACGAAGCCGGACCCGATGATTGCGGGCAGCGCCACCCGGCTCAGGTGGAACTCCTGGATCAGGACCGTGCCGAGCACGCCGGCCAGGAAAATGTCGAACAGATCGAAGAATGACCCGATCCCGGCGATGAACGTCGCCGTCCGGTGCGTCCGCGTCGGCGGCAGCCGGTTCAGCCGTGCGGCAATGGACGTCATCGGATTCATGCGCCGATCATCTTCGTGGCCAGGGGCCCAACCGAGGTCGTTATAATCGTCCCGCTGCACCATGAAAGCAATCTTTGCGTCGTGCGCTGTCGCGATTGCCGCTGTCATCGCGCTGACGTCGATCCCGGTAGCGGGCCAGACCCGGCGGCTGCCGCCCCGGACCCCGTGGGGTGATCCCGACCTGCAGGGCACCTGGACCAGCGACGACATGCGCGGCATTCCGCGCGAACGCCCCGACGCCTTCGGTCTGCGCCAGTTCTTGACCGACGATGAATTCGCGCAGCGCACCACTCAGGACGAACAGACGCTCAGGCAGCAGCTGCGCGGTCCGTACGGCGGCCGCAACGATCTCCGCTCCCGGACGTTCCGCCAGACGTCGCTCGTCATCGATCCGCCGGACGGAAAAATCCCGCCGCTGACAGCGGCGGCCGAGGCGAGGGCGACGACGCGCGATCGCGGCAGCTTCGGACAGGGTCCCTTCGACGGCCCCGAGGACTTCTCCCTGTTCGACCGCTGCATCACCCGCGGCGTGGTCGGATCGATCCTGCCGGTCATCTACGGCAACGGCCACCACATCGTCCAGGCGCCCGGCTACGTCGCGATCAGCTACGAGATGGTCCACGACACCCGGATCATCCCGCTCGACGGCCGGCCGCATCCCGGCGCCGGCCTCCGCCTCTATCTGGGGGATGCGCGCGGCCGGTGGGACGGCAACACACTGGTCGTCGAGACGACGAACTTCACCGACCGGACCAGCATCAGCGAGAACGGCAATGGCCTGCGCCACAGCAGCGCGCTGCGCCTGATCGAGCGCATCACGCGCGTCGCCACGGACGTGCTCGAGTACCGCGTGACGATCGACGATCCGAAGACCTTCACCAGCCCCTGGACCATGGCGCTGTCGTTGACGTCGCCGCGCGGCTACGAACTACTGCCCTACGAGTGCCACGAGGGAAATCACGGCTTGCGCAACATCCTCAGTGCCGAGCGCACCGAAGACCGCGCCGTCCAGGATGCGGCGGCGCGTGGGATCGAGCGGCCGCGCCGCGTCCGGACCGTCGGTACCGGCCCGGCGGCGGAAGGAGCTGAGCGATAGCGGGCCTACGCCTCAGGCCAAACCGTACGTGGCGTCCGACTTCAGTCGGACGACGGATCAATCCGGCTGAAGCCGGATCCCACGTCCGAGGGGCGTGCGGCCTCGAAGGCCGGCAGGAGAGGTTTTCAGATCGGAGGTCCGACATGAACCGGCAGTGTCTAGCGCTCGTTTGTCTCGGCTGGGCAGTCGTCGCGCTGCAGACGGATATCCCGCTCCGGGCTCAGCAGCCCAAGACTGAATCCCGCCGCTGGACGCCGCCGAGGACGCCGTGGGGCGATCCCGATCTGCAGGGCAACTTCACCAACAAGTACGAGCACGGCGCGCCGTTCGAACGGCCGCAGGAATTCGAAGGACGACGGCTCGAGGACGTCTCCGCGCGGGAACTGGCGGAGGTGATTCAGAAGCGGCAACAGGAGACGCTCGAGCGCGCCCCGTTTCTCGGCGGCGATCCGGAAGGCAAGATCGGCAACTCCGCGGAATTCCGCGATATCTACGAGATCACCAAGGGCAGCCGGGCCTGGCTCGTCGTCGATCCGCCCGACGGCCGGATTCCACCGCTGACGCCGCAGGCCCAGGCGCGCCTCGCCGCCCAGACACGCGCGGGAAGCAGCTTCGGCAGCGGTCCCTTCGACGGTCCGGAAGACTTCAGCCTGTACGACCGGTGCATCACGCGCGGGTTCCCCGGATCGATGCTGCCAGGCGTGTACGGCAATTCCTATCAGATCGTCCAGGGCCCCGGGTTCGTCGCCATCCGCTACGAGATGATCCACGAGACGCGGGTGATTCCGCTCGATGGCCGGGCGCACGCCGGCGCCGCGATCCGGATGGACATGGGCGATGCGCGCGGCCGCTGGGACGGCAACACGCTGATCGTCGAGACGACAAACTTCCGGGAGCGGAGCGTCTACCGGAACGCGAACCCCGCCACGCTGCGGCTGGTCGAACGCTTCACGCGCACCGGCCCGGACAAGGTCGACTGGTCGCTGACCGTCACCGACTACGCAACCTGGACGCGCCCCTGGACGTTCGCGATCCCGCTGACGATGAACGACGGCGAACGGATCATGCAGTACGAGTGTCACGAGGGAAATCAGGCGGTGCGGAACATCCTCAGCGCGGCGCGGACCACCGAGCGGTAACCGACGCGAGACATGGGTCTGAGGGTGCGAAACGGTTCGGACCTGTGATCGCCGATTGAACCGTCAACTCCCGGCCTGATACGTCTTGCTGAACCCGTTGCGGGCATTGGTGACGGTGAACGACCCGTCCTGCCGCGCCGACACCTTGAACCAGTGGGCCGTCCCGTTGTGCACCGGGGCCGGCGGCGCGCCCGGTCCAGGCGGCGGCGCGGGCGTCGCCGCCACCGGCAGCGTCGTCTGCGGCTCATCAGTCGCGTTGGCGATGAACACGCCCGGCACGGTGTACTCCTGGCCGCTGAGGAGCGAGAAGTGCATCTGCCACAGATCCTCGAGTCCCGGGGACGAATAGAGCACCTTCATCGCGTCGGGCTGCCCACCTTTGCGCGTCCCGTTGTTCATGATCGCCACGCGCGGCCGGAGCGCGTGCACCAGGACCTCGGAGTTCGAGATCGCCTGTCCGTGATGCGACACCACGAACAGATCCACCGTGCCGACGCGGTTGGCCGGACACATCAGATCGGACTCCTTGTTCCAGGTCAGATCGCCCAGGTGCGCGACCCGGAACTTGCCGAACGTCACGACGCTGCCGACCGACTGGGCGTTCTCGGACGGATCGGGGTCCTTGGCTTTGTAGCCGGAGCAGGCCGGGTTGGACTTGCCGGCGCCGGGGAGCGCAGTCTTGATCATCTCTCCCGCCGACGCGACGATCCGCCAGTCCAGGCCGGCGATCGCGATCTTGTCCCCGGGCCTGGCCACCGTGTGGGTTCCCTTCGCGTACAGCGTCGGGTAGACCTTCTGCAGGAAATCGTCGGTCGCCGCCGCGGGCTGGACGTTGCCGCCATGGTCGACGAAATGGCGAATCGGGATCGCCGCGGCGAGATCGGCCATCGCCCCGAAGTGATCGCCGTGCCAGTGCGTGGTAATCAGATGGTCGATCTGGGTCAGCCCGGCATCCTTGACGGCGGCCAGGATCCGATCGGCATCCCGCTTCGCCGCCGCGCCGCCGTTGCCGGTGTCGATCAGCACCGATTCGCCGGACGGCCCGACAAACAGCGTGGCATTGCCACCTTCGACGTCAACCACATAGATTTGCAGGTTCTTCGTGGCCCGGGTCTGGGCGGCGGGGACCGCAGCCGCCAGCGTGACGGCCAACAGGCACTGAATCGTGGTGCGCATCGGATCGCTCCTTCGCGGGGATCCTATGGAGCGATGACTGACGTGTCAATGACTGGGGGCTGGGGGCTGGGGAGCCCGTAGTCCGACTGAAGTTGGACGCCACGTACGATCTTGGGACCCGTGCCCCCTTGTACGTAGAATCCGGCTTCAGCCGGATTGCTCCGCGTCCGAGTGTCAGGCGGACGCAAAGCAGCGCTTGACGTTTATCAGTGCGCCGCCGCGCTGAACGTATCGCACTGGCGCGGGTCGCCGGTGTCCATGCCGCGCTTGAACCAGGTCGTGCGCTGCGCCGAGGTGCCGTGCGTAAAACGGTCCGGCGCGACGTGACCGGTCGACATTTTCTGAAGCCGATCATCGCCAATCGACGCTGCGGCGCGGAGCGCCTCCTCGGTATCGCCCGGATCGAGCTCGATCCGGCCCGCGTGCAGCTGGCCGCTCGCGGAGGCGGCATGGCCCCAGACGCCGGCGTAGCAGTCGGCCTGCAATTCGAGCGCGACAGACGCGCTGTTGGCTCCCGACCGCGGGTCCTGGCGAACCTGTTCATCGGTGCCCATCAGGTGCTGGACGTGATGACCGAGCTCATGGGCGATGACGTAGGCGGCGGCAAAATCGCCGGGCGCTCCGAGCCGTTCCGACAGCTCGCCAAAAAAGCCCAGGTCGACATACACCTTGCTGTCGGCGGGACAATAAAAGGGGCCCGTCGCTGCCTGCGCCATCCCGCAGGCGGAGCTGACCGAATCCCGGAACAGCGCGACCCTCGTCCGCTGATAGCGGTTGCCGAGCAGGCGCTCCCACGTCGTTTGCGCGTCGTCAGTCACCTGATCGACCAGATCGACCATCCGCTCTTCGGCCGGGGTGGCCTTGACCTCTCCAGCCGTGCCGGCCGACTGACTGGGGGCACCCTGCTGGTCGGTGACCATCGACAGGAAGTCGGTGCCGGTGGCCCAGCTCAATAAAGCCAGCAGCACCACGCCTCCGATGCCGATCGAGGCAGCCCGGCCACCCGAACGTCCACGCATGTCTTCGATGTTGCTACGGTCTCCTGGTGTCCAGCGCACGGTGCCTCCTGGCCGGAACTCGACTGCAACACTTAGACCATCGACAAAGGGGGTCAAGAGCCTTTTTCGGGCGATTCGGGCTCCGGCGGTGCCGAAATTCGGCAGTCTTTGTTCTCTTTACATTGTCGATGGGTCCGGCTCCCGCCCTGGGCTTGGCGGAGGCCGGTCGGCCGACCGTGGCGCGGACTAGTCTCCGTTTGGATCGAGCGCGAGATACCGGATGCGCTTGTGCACGTCGGTGTTGATCGAATGATACGGCTGCGCCAGGTTGCCCGGGTCGAACAGCGTCTGGCGCATGTGCTCGGCGTCGTCGTTGCCGATGGCATCGGTGAAGATCGGCATCAGGTAGTCGATGCCCACCTTGGACGGCTTCATCAGGAGCGGATCGTACAGCGACCGGTGCATTTGCCGCGCGTGGATCAGCCCCCAGCGGTCGCGGAACCGGTTGGCGTCGTAGCCCTCGACGTGGAAACCCTTGTGCGCGTTGTATTGCAGCACGGACACGGCATTGTTCCGTCCTTCCACCAGAAGATCGACCGCCTTGGCGCCGAGCAGCGCCGCGTAGAACCGATCGAACAGGATCGGCCGCCCGCCGCGCTGGGTGTGACCGACCTTCCTGGTGAAAATCGCTTCCGCGGCTGATCGGCCGCGGCGATACCGTTGAAAGTAGCGGTCGCCGAGCAGCTCGGTAATCTTCCCGCGCAGCGCTTCGGCCGCGCCGGTCAACGCGATGTTTCCCGCCGGATCGCTGGAGGTCGACTCCGCCCCCAGCTCGGCGCCCTCCTCGTCGACGATGCCCTCGCCGCAGACGATGACGACGTTCTTCTGGAGGTCGTAGAGGTGTTTGACCCGCTCGACCAGGAGTTGCGTGTCGACCGGGTGCTCGGGGACCAGGATGATGTCCGGCTGTCCGTAGGCGGTACCGAGCGCGATATAGCCGGAGTGCCGCCCCATCACCTCGATGATGGCGATGCGGCGGTGGCTTTCGGCGGTGGTCCGGATCCGCTCGACGCCTTGCGCCGTCACCAGGACCGCGGTGGCGTAGCCAGGGGTAGCGTAGTTGACGATCTGATTCAGATCGAAGACGGCGTTCGACGGCGTCCGCTTGTAGTGGTAGTTCGGCGTGCCGTTCGGTTCCTTGACGCGGACCCATTCGTCCGGCTCGCTCGGGTAGTTCAAGCCAAGGTCGTTGTCGATCGTCTTCGGCGCCAGAACGGTGGGCAGGCGTTCGGCCAGCGGCTGCAGGCCGTTGAGCGTGCCGTCGCCGCCGATCGCGATCAGTCCCTCGATCCCCAGCTTCGTCAGACGCTGCGTAATCAGGTCGAGCTGCTCCTTCTCGTCCGGATCGATGTAGTCCCGCGACGAGCCGATCAGCGTGCCGCCCTTGGTCGGATCCAGCTCGGGGATCTCCTGGAACAGTGGATTCAGGTGGACGTGCGGCACCCGCGGGTTGAACAGACAGTTGAAGCCCTTGATGAGACCGTAGATCTCGATCCGGAGCTGGTTGGCGCGCACCACGGCGCCGTGTATCGCGGCGTTGAGCGCCGGCGTATCGCCGCCGGCCGTCAGGATCCCGATCCGTTTCATGGCTGTGTTGCCGTCAGGGTGTTGATGTAGGAACGCCAGCCGCCAAAGGCGGTGATCTCTTTGTGGCCCTCACAGACCGCCGGCTCTCCGAGCACTCCCAGCACGACCGATCCGTCGTCCAGCATCACCTTGCCAATAGTAAGGCCGGCCGGTTCCTCCTGCAGCACGAACGCGAAGCCCGCGGCGGGAACGGACCAGACCTCGGCCGCGACGGCGCCGCCGCCGCTGGTCACGCGGACCATCGCCGGGTAGCGGTCGTTGATCGACCACAGCCGATACGTCGGCTGGGTCGTCGCCTCGCGGACGAACTCCGCCCCGGCCTTCAGCAGGGTGGGATTGAACTCCAGCCCGCGCATCAGCGAGCCGTTGACCGCCAGGAGGACGCGGGGCGAGCCGGTCACGCCTGGACCGGCAGCGCGGCCAGGATCTTCGCCGAATCGGACACCCAGCCAAAAATCCCGCCCTGGGCCTTGATCATCTTCAACCCCATCGCCTGGAACTCCGGAAAATAGGAACCGACGCAATCCTCCGGCACGAGACAGTCGAAGCCGCGGTCGTTCGCTTCGCGGACCGTCGTGTTGACGCACACCTCCGTGGTGACGCCGGTCACGATCAGCTGCGTGATACCCCGGCTCTGCAGGATGGCGTGCAGGTCGGTGGCGAAGAACGCGCCCTTGCCTGGCTTGTCGATCACCGGCTCGGACGGCAGCGGATACAGTTCGGGAATGATGTCGTGTCCCGGCTCGCCGCGCACGAGAATGCGCCCCATCGGGCCGGCGTCGCCAATGCACGTCTTGCTCCGGCCCCGGATCTTCTTGGCCGGCGGCAGATCGCTCAGATCGGGACGATGGCCTTCGCGCGTGTGCAGCACCGGCAGGGCGCTGGCGCGCCAGCCGGCCAGCAGCTTCCGATTCGGTTCGATGACCCGGCGCAGCTGCGACACGTCGTTGCCGAGCATTTCGCCGAAGCCGCCCGGCTCGAGGAAGTCGCGCTGCATGTCGATGATCAGCAGGGCGCAGGACGCGGGCGAGAACTCGAATGGATAGGGATCGGCCGCCACCGTCAACGACTTCTCTTTGCTCATCATGCTTCGCTCATCCCGTCTACGCTCATCTTGTCTGCGATCGTCATGACACCGCCGTGATGAACGCCTGCGAGTCGGCGACCGCGCCGAACACCCCGCCCTGCATCGTGACCATCTTGAGCGCCGCCAGATGGTTCCCCTGGTCGGTCGCCCCGGTACAGTCCGACAGCAGCAGGCACTCGAAGCCCCGGTCGTTCGCATCACGCATCGTGGTATGGACGCAGACGTCGGTGGTGATGCCGGCCAGCGCGATGTTCTGGATGCGTCGGCGATGGAGCAGCAGATCCAGGTCGGTCGCGTAGAAGGAGCCCTTCCCCGGTTTGTCGATGATCGTTTCATCCGGCAGCGGCGCCAGTTCCGGAATCAGCTCCCAACCGGGTTCGCCGCGGACGAGAATCCGTCCGCATGGCCCTGGATCGCCGATCCCGGCGCCGATCCGCTGGCTGCGCCAGCGCTTGTTCTCTGGCAGGTCGGCGAGATCCGGGCGATGCCCTTCACGCGTGTGCATGACGTGGTAGCCGCGCGCGCGCGCGGCCGCCAGCACGCGTTGAATCGGCGCGATCGGGGCCCGGGTGAGCGACAGGTCGTAGCCCATCGCGTCGACGTAGCCGCCCTTGCCGCAGAAGTCGGTCTGCATGTCGATGATCAGGACGACCGTGTTGTCCGGACGGAGGTCGCCGTTGTACGGCCAGGGATAAGGATCGGCGTCGACATGGCGTGTCATGGTCGCGAGGCGGCGCTCAGCACGAGTGCAAACTCCAAGCCGCTGAGATGGACGGGCGGAGAGACGCGGCGCCATGAAATTACACGGAAATCAGCGGGGAACGGCCTGGAGGCGACGGAACGTACGATACGTTTTCGTATGAACTTCATTGTAGAAGCGACGGAATCGTCGATCCGAACGCCGGCTCGACGCCGCCGGGAGAGACGAGCGGCCGGATTGGCGACAATTTCGAACCAACCCGGCGAGGGGCGACAAGAATGTCACGCCAGGCGGGCGCGACGGGTGGCCAACCCGGCAAAACACCAGTAAATCACCGCGGTTTCTCGAATTGCCGGGGTGGCGGCCAAATTGCTCCAGCGCCGTCATTCCGATGATCCTGTCGCCAATCCAGACCCTCGACCCGGCCAAGCTTGAGCGCGACCTGGCGTTCGTGATGCGCTGTTTCCGCGAGGTGCTCGAGGAGTCCGGCGAGCTCGGGCTGCTGGCCCATCTCCCCTGGAGCGAAACCGCGCCGGCGCCGGGCGACCCGTCGCCAGAGCGCCTGTCGCAGGCCTCGGCGATCGCCTTCCATCTGCTCGGCATGGTGGAGCAGAACGCGGCGGTGCAGCGGCAGCGGCTGGCCGAAGCCGAGCATGGCCTGGCGGCGATGCAGGCACTCTGGGGCCAGTGTCTCCAGCAGGTGATGGACCAGCGCGTCGACGCCGAACAGATCGCGGCGGCGCTGCCGCGGATGCATCTCGAGCTGGTGCTCACCGCGCACCCCACCGAAGCCAAGCGCACCGTCGTCCTCGAACATCATCGGCGTCTCTATCTCCTTCTGGTCAAGCGCGAGAACCAGATGTGGACGCCGTACGAGCAGCGCGTCATCCGCGAAGAGATCAAGACGGTGCTGGCGCTGCTGTGGCGGACCGGCGAGATCTTCCTGCAGAAGCCCGATGTGGCCGCCGAGCGGCGCCACATCATGCACTACTTGTACTCGGTGTTCCCCGACGTGCTCCCGGTGCTCGATCGCCGGCTGCGCCAGACCTGGGCCTACCTCGGTCTCGCCCCCGACGGGCTGCGCTCGCCGCAGAGCCTGCCGCAGTTCAGTCTGAGCACGTGGGTGGGCGGCGACTGCGACGGACACCCGCTGGTCACCGCCGAGGTCACGCATCAGACGCTCGAGGACCTCCGCCTCCACGGGTTGCTGCTGTTGCAGCGTCAATTGGTCGGTCTGTCGCGGCAGTCGAGTCTCTCCGATCGGCTGCAGCAGCCGCCGCCGGCGTTGCGCGATCGCGTCCGCCAGCTGTCCGACGGGCTCGGCAGTCGCGGACGGCAGGTGATCGAGAGCGAGCCGGAAGAGACCTGGCGCCAGCTGGTCGGCCTGATGCTGGCGCAACTGCCGCTGGAGAGCGTCTACCCGGAAGGCGGCCGGCTGCTGAACGAGCCGGGCCGCTATCAGCGCGCCGGCGAGCTGCTGTCCGATCTTCACCTCTTGTACGAGTCGCTGATCGCGGTCGGTGCGTGGCGGATGGCCGACGAGGCGGTCGGGCCGGTCATCCGCACCGTTCAGACGTTCGGCTTTCATCTCGCGTCGCTCGATGTCCGCCAGAACAGCCGGTTCCACGATCTGGCGATGGCCCAGCTGCTCACCGCGGCCGGCTTCGACGACGCTGCCGGTTACCCGGACTGGAGCGAAGAGCGCCGGCTCGAGGTCCTGAATCGTGAGCTGGCCTCGCCCCGGCCGTTCCTGCGCGCCGACATGCCGGCCGGGGTCGAAGCCGACGCGCTGCTGCGCACCTACCGGACCCTGGCCGATCACCTGCGGAACTACGGCGCCGACGGTCTCGGCGTCCTGATCGTCAGCATGACGCGGCGGCTGTCCGATCTGCTCGCGCCGTACCTGTTCGCTCGTGAGGTCGGCCTCACCGCCGGCACGGCCGATGGTCTGGCCTGTCGTCTGCCGGTCGTCCCGCTCTTTGAAACCATCGACGACCTGGCGCACAGCCCCGAGATTCTCCGCGCCTTCCTCGCGCATCCGATGACGAAGCGGAGCGTCATCGAACAGGGCCGCGACCACGGGTCCGATCGCCCCGTCCAGCAGGTGGTGATCGGCTACAGCGACAGCAACAAGGACGGCGGCATCCTCGCCAGCCTCTGGTCGCTCTACCGCGCCGAGGCGTCGCTGGTCCGCGTCGGCCGTGACGCCGGCGTCCGCATCCGCTTTCTCCACGGCCGCGGCGGCACGATGAGCCGCGGCGGCGGGCCGGAGCATCGGTTCGTCAAGGCGATCCACCCGTCGGCGCTGGGCGGCGACCTCAGGCTGACCGAACAGGGCGAGACGATCGCCCAGAAATATGCCAACCGGCTGACCGCCGTCTATAACATCGAGCTGCTGTTCGCCGGTATCACTCGCGCCACGCTGCTGGACTGGTACAGCGCCGAGCCGGAACATCCGCTCGAACCGGCGATGGACTGGTTGGCCGCCGAAAGTCGACAGACCTACGCCGGCCTGATCGAGACCGCCGGGTTCTTCACCTTCTTCCGTCAGGCGACGCCGATCGACGCCATCGAGGAGAGCCGGATCGGGTCCCGGCCGTCGCGCCGCACCGGACAGCCGGCGCTCGCCGACCTGCGCGCCATCCCCTGGGTGTTCAGCTGGAGCCAGGCGCGCTTCTACGTCTCCGGCTGGTACGGCGTGGGCAGCGCGCTGGAGCGGCTGTCGCTCGAGCATCCGGATCAGTTCGCACAGCTCTCGATCCATCTCTACACATGGGCGCCGCTGCACTACGCCCTCAGCAACGCCGCCACCTGCCTCGCCGCCGCCGATCCCGAGGTGATGGACGAGTACTCCAGGCTGGTGGAGGACGACGATCTGCGGCAGCGCTGCCTCGGCCGGATTACCGAGGAGTACGAGCGGACGGCGCGGATGCTCGAGCGGATCTACGGCGGCGCGCTGGCCGACCGGCGGCCGAATATCGAGGCCAGCCTGCGGGTCCGGCGGCCGCCGCTGCGGGTGCTGCACCGGCAGCAGATCGCGCTGCTGCGCGAATGGCGCGGCCGGCGGCAGCGCGGCGACGACGAAGGCGCGGCGGCGCTCCTCCCGGGCCTGCTGCTGACGGTCAACGCCATTGCCAGCGGGCTGGGAGCGACGGGATGAGGAAATTAGGAATTAGGAATTAGGAATTAGGAATTAGGAATTGAAATTAGGAATTCGAAATTAGGAATTCGCAAATGAGGGTTGGACCGGGGCGCCCATTCCCAATTCCGAATTCACAATTCCTAATAATTCCTAATTCCTAATTCCCAATTGAATTCCTAATTGCTAATTCCTAATTCCTAATTCTCACGCGCCGCCCAGCGGCTTCGAGGCGAGGTACCGTTTCCGCGCCCGCACCGTGAGTTCGGGCGGCGACGCGCGGACGGTCAGCTCGTGCATCTTGCCATCGAGCTTCTCCGGCGTGAACCCGAGCGAGTACTGATGATGCAGCTCGTCGGCGACGCGGGCAAAGGTCGACGGCAGATCGCGCGCCGACATCAGCTCGAAGTACCCCCCGCCGGTGGCCGCCGCGATCTTCGGCAGTCCTTCGTCGGGCTTCTCGAGCTGCGGCCGATCACCGCCGAGGCTGCGGCCGCCGAAACCGCCGCTGCCGCCCGACCCACCCGGTCCGCCGCGGCCATTGCGGTCCGGCGTCCGTCCGCGCAGATCCGGCATGCCGGTCTCGCCGGCCAGTCCGATCGCGTAGACCATCACGTCGCGTTCCTCGGCGCGCTTCATCACGTCCTTCAGCGACTTGTTGCGGCCGCTGAAGTTCAGCGGCATGTCGACACCGTCGGTAAAGACGAGGACGACCCGCCGGCCCGGCTCGAGGATCAGCTTGTCGATCGCCGTATCGACGGCGTTCCACAACGGCGTCGGGCCGTCGGTCTGCAACTGGGAGCGAAGCACCTTGACCAGCGCATCCCGGTCGGATGAGAACTCGGGCGGATCGATCTGGATGTGGGTGGCGAAGCTGCCGATGCGCGCCTTGTCGTCCGGCCCCATGGCGCGGACGAATGCTTCGGCCGCCTGTTCCTCGAGATCGAAGTTCGGCTTCATGCTGCCGCTCCGATCGAGCAGCATCACGACGGTGATCGGCTGCACGTCGTTGGAGAACACCGTCAGCGTCTGCCGCTTCCCCTCGTCGTCGATCGAGAAATCATCGCGCGCCAGGTCGGGCACCAGCCGCCCCTGCGCGTTGGTGACGGTGGCATAGACGGCGACGGTTCGCGTCGCGGCGGTGAACGGCGGCGTCTGCTGCGCGGCAACTGCCCCGCCCAGAGACGCCGCTCCCAGCGACGCGGCGCCCAGCGCAGCAATGACCGAAGTGCTCCGTCTCATCCAACAGCTCCTTCCGCAGGGAACGCGATCGTAAGAGGACAGCCCTGACACGCCGCGAGGACAACCACATCACGATGCGTCGACCTTGCCGGCGCAATCCGCGGAATTGGCTGCGCTGGGGGTCGGACCCTAGCAATGGTCGTTCCGCTGAATGCGGGGGCTGGGGACTAGGGACTAGGGACCAAGGACCAGGGACTAGAGAAGCCCCAGTCCGCATACCCGGAATCAGGTAGTTGGCGGCGCGATTTTCCGGGCGTTTTTACCGGATCGGCCGGAGCGCAAAAATTCCTCACGTCCCGGGCCGCGCCGCCTCGTCGAGGGTGTAACATCAGCCCTGTTGCGACGTGCGCGAGGCAGCGATCCTGTGCCTGGCGGCCTCGCCGCCGCCGGACTGGCCGGTCTCGTCCTCGCGTCGCGACTACCCGGATTCGAAGACCACGGATTTGAATTCGAAGACCACGGATTTGAAAAGGTGAGGCTCAGATGCGCACCCGACGCACTTTCAGATGGCTGCCGCTGCTATCGCTCGTCGTTCTTCTTCCAGCCGTGCGCGGACAAGCTGCCGGCGATCCCGCCCTGGTCGTCGCCGCCAAGAACGACGATCTGCCGGCGGTTCGCGCGCTGATTGCCAAGCGGGCGAATGTCAACGAGCCGGCGCGCGACGGTTCCACCGCGCTGCTCTGGGCGACCTACAACTCCAATCTGGACATGGCGCGGGTGCTGATCGACGCGGTCGCTCCCGTCAACACGCCGAACCACTACGGCATCACCCCGCTGCTGCAGGCGAGCCGCTCCGGTGATGCGCCGCTGATGGCGGCGCTGCTGAAGGCCGGCGCCGATTTCGCGGTCACCCATCCCGACGGCGAGACGCCGCTGATGGCCGCGGCGCGGACCGGCCGCGTCGACGCGGCGCGGCTGCTGCTCGACGCCGGCGCCAACGTCAACGCCGCGGACACCTATCAGCAGCAGACGGCGTTGATGTGGGCGGCCACCGAAGGGCACGTCGAGGTCGTCAAGGCCCTGCTCGGGGCCGGCGCCGATCCGAACCGCAAGGGTCACGTCACGGCGATCGAGGACCGCAAGCACGCCGACCACGCGACCGGCGGCTTCACGGCGTTGATGTTCGCCGCGCGCAACGGCCACGACGCGGTCGCGACCGCGCTGATCAAGGGCGGCGCCGATGCGAAGCTGGCCAACGGCGACGGGCTCACCGCGACGATGGTCGCCATCGTCAACGACCGGTTCGACCTGGCTGGCAAACTGGTCGAGCTGGGCGCCGACGCCAACGACGGATCGTTGTACTTTGCCGTCGACATGCACGACGCTACGACCGACATGCGCGCGCACGACGGATCGCGGCTGCGCACCGACCACCCCAACAAGATGACGGCCCTCGACCTCGTCAAGCTGCTGCTCGAGCGCGGCGCCGATCCGAACAAGGCGTTCATCGGCCAGATGCACTCGACCACGCTCTGCTGCGCCCCGGACGTCAATGCCTCGGCGTTCTACCGCGCCGCGCAGGCCTCGGACGTCGAGGCGCTCAAGCTGATGATCGCCCACGGCGCGACGGTCGACTGGAGCCCGACTGAGGTCAAGAAGCCGGCGAAGGCCGGGGCGGCGGCCGGCGGCCGCGGCAACCCCAACGTCGGCAAGACGCCGGTGATGGTCTCGATGGTCGGCGGCCGGGGTGCGGGGTTCGCCGCCGGACCCGGGTTCGGCCGCCTCGGACCGCCGCCCTTCCGCGAGGCGTCCAACCGCGAGCCGGCCGACGCCGTCAAGGTCCTGCTCGCGGCCGGGGCCAACCCGAACACCAAGGCGCCGGACGGATCGGCGCCGCTGCACCAGGCGGTGGCGGCGCGGCAGGTCGAGATCGTTCGCGCCCTGGTCGCGGCGGGAGCGAAGCTGGACGCCACGAACAAGGACAACCTGACGCCGCTGCTGCTGGCCGAAAAGCCCGAGCCTCCCCCGCCGCCGGGCAACAACAACGACCCCGACACCTTCAAGTTCAAGCGCGACACGCGTGAAGCGGTGATCGCGGCCGTGCGCGAGCTGATGCACCTCGGGCCTGACGATCCAGCCCCGGTGCCGCCGCCGGCAGCCGACAAAGATAGCGCCAAGAAGGAAGAGGCCTCGGAAGACGGCGAGGAAGAGGCAGCGGCTCCCGCCAAGAAGATCGACGAAAAGAAGGACGAGAAGAAGGAAGACAAGCCGACCGACGGAAAGAAGACCGACGTCAAGATCTCCAGCGCGGCGTCGCCGGCTGGCGCCGGCAAGCAGGGGGCGCAATGAAGGGAGTCGTGACGAGCGCGGCGCTCATCTTCGCCGGCACCGCGGTGATGCTGGCGCAGACGGCAAGCGGCCCGCGCACGCCAACGGTCACTCGCGCCCGGGCGCAGTCGGCCGCCCCCGCCCGCGCCGGGGCGCCGACGGCGTCGGCGGCGGCCGAGGCGGCGAAGCATCGCGCCTGGTTGAACAAGAACTGCGTCGGCTGTCATAACAGCAAGACCAAATCGCCGCCGGAAGCGCCGGTCAACCTCGAAACCAGTCTCGACGACCTGCTCCCCCAGGCCGACACCTGGGAGCGGGTGCTGCGCAAGCTCGGCGCGCGCGCGATGCCGCCCCAGGGCATGCCGCACCCGTCTGAAGGCGACTATGTCGGCTTCACCACCTGGCTCTCCGGATCGCTCGATCGGGCCTGGGAGGGAAAAAGCACGCCCGGCCGCTACGTGATGCATCGCCTCAACCGCAGCGAGTACGCCAACGCCGTTCGCGATCTGCTGGCGCTCGACATCGACGTCGCGGACTGGCTGCCGAGCGACGGCGCCAATTTCGGCTTCGACAACATCGCCGCCTCGCTGCGGACCTCGCCGCTGCTGCTCGAGCGGTATGTCGCGGCCGCGCAGCGCATCAGCGCGATGGCCGTCGGCGATCCCGAGGCGCGTCCCGGCACCACCGAGTACCTGATCAGCCGGGAGTTCAGCCAGAGCGGACACATCGACAGCCTGCCGCTCGGCACGCGGGGCGGCACGATGGTCCGCCATGTGTTCCCCGCCGACGCCGAGTACAAGCTGTCGGGGCGGTTGATGCGGGGCGTCGAGGAGGGCTATGCCGGCGTCGAGGGCAATGACACGCCGCACACCTTCATCATCACCATCGACGGCGCGGAGGTCTATTCGGCCCAGGTCGGCGGACCGAAGGATCACGAGGTCCAGGCCCGGGACATGAACGAGGCGAAGGTGCTGATCGACGCGCGCATGACCGGGCGGGTCGCGGTGACCGCCGGGCCGCACGACGTCGGCTTCACCTGGAAGGAACGGCCGGCCCAGCGGCAGGACGTGTTCCAGCCGGCGCTGCGCGACAGCCAGGAAGTCCACATGGTGGGCGGCCAGCCGCGGCTCCGCGCCGTCAACGTCGAAGGCCCCTACAACGTCAAGGGGGTCAGCAGCACGCCCAGCCGTGAACGGCTGTTCGTCTGCCGCCCGGCGTCCGCCGCCGAGGAGGCGGCCTGCGCCGACAAGATCCTGATGAATCTGGCGCGGCGCGCCTACCGGCGTCCCGTCACGGCAGCCGACGGCGAGGCGCCGCTCGGCTTTTACAAGCAGGCGCGCGAGAACGGCGGCGACTTCGACGCCGGCATCCGGTCCGGCGTCGCGCGGATCCTGTCCAGCCCGTCGTTCCTCTATCGCATCGAACGCGATCCGGCCGGCGTCCGGCCCGGCACCCCGCACACCATCAGCGACCTGGAGCTGGCGTCGCGGCTGTCGTTCTTCCTCTGGAGCAGCATTCCGGATCAGAAACTGCTCGACCTGGCGGCGGCGGGCCGGCTCCGCGAGCCGGGGATCCTGGCCGCCCAGGTGCGCCGCATGATTACTGACGAGCGCGCCGATGCCCTGGTCAACAATTTCACCGGCCAGTGGCTGCAGCTGCGCAACCTGGAATCGAAGGTGGCGCCCGACCTGCTGCTCTTTCCCGATTTCGACGACAACATCCGCAAGGCGTTCCGCCGCGAGACCGAGCTGTTCTTCGGCCACATCATGCGCGAGAACCGCAGCGCCCTGGAGCTGTTGAGCGCCGACTACACCTTCCTGAACGAGCGTCTGGCCAAGCATTACGGCGTGCCGGGCGTCTACGGCGAGCGCTTCCGCCAGGTGACGCTCACCGATCCGAACCGCCGCGGTCTGCTCGGCCACGGCAGCATCCTGTCGCTGACCTCGGTGGCCACGAGGACCTCACCGGTGTTCCGCGGCAAGTTCGTCCTCAGCACGTTCCTCAACACGCCGCCGGCGCCGCCGCCGCCGGACGTGCCGACCCTCGAGGAAAGCGCCAAGGGCGCGGCCACCGCCCCGAAGACGGTGCGGGAGCAGCTCGAGCTGCACCGCAAGAACGCGCCGTGCGCGTCCTGCCACCGCCTCCTCGACCCGCCCGGCTTCGCGCTCGAGAACTTCAACTCGGTCGGGCAATGGCGCGACACCGGGCCGGACGGCGCCCCGGTCGACACCGCCGGCGTCCTGGCGGACGGTTCCAAGGTCGATGGACCCGCCGCGCTGCGCAACGCCATCCTGAGCCGGCCCGATGCCTTCGTCAGCACCCTGACCGAGCGGATGCTGACCTACGCCCTGGGCCGCGGCATCGAGCCGGTCGACATGCCCGTTGTCCGCCGCGTCGTCAGGAAAGCGGCGCAGAACGACTACCGCATCACCGCCATCATCATGGGTATCATCGAGAGCGCGCCGTTCCAGATGCGGACCAAACTGGAGCCCGCCGAATCCGTCAACAGCGTCGCCCGAGCCACAGTGGAGTAGACATGATCATCACCAAGAAGCATCTGTCCCGCCGCACGTTCATCCGTGGAACCTTCGGTGCTGCGGTCGCGCTGCCGCTGCTGGAATCGATGGTGCCGGCGCTCACCGCCCAGTCGCGGACGGCCGCGAGCGCACCGTTCCGGTTCGGCGCGATCTACATGCCGAACGGGGTCTTCCCCGACACCTGGCATCCGGAGGCCGCCGGCAGCGACTTCCAGTTCAAGCCGGTGATGCAGCCGCTCGAGCCGTTCCGCGATCAGCTGGTCACGATCAGCAAGATGAAGGCGCCGTGGGGCTCCTCGGTCCACCTCGGCGCCAGCTCGGCCTTCCTCAACGGCGTCGGGCCGGTCGCCACCCGGGAGGGCACCGGCGACGCCTTCGGCAAGATCCAGTCGAAGAAGACCGTCGATCAGTACGTCGCCGACACGGTGGCCGGCGACACGCCGCTGCGCTCGATCGAGGTCGGCACCGAGGACATGGGCACGGCGGTCGGCGCCTGCGACGGCTTCCCCTGCACCTTCTTCGACGCGCTCGCCTGGCGCGACGACGTCAGCCCGCTGCCGGTCGGCATCAATCCCCGCGTCACCTTCGAGCGCATGTTCGGCGAGACCGGCTCGACCGAGCAGCGCGCCTCACGGCTGAAGGAAAAACAGAGCCTGCTCGACTCAGTCACCCACGAAACCGCGAAGCTGCGCAAGACGCTCGGCGGGCCGGACCGCGCCATCCTCGACGAATACCTCAGCAACATCCGCCAGGTCGAGCAGCAGCTCGACCGGATGGAGAGCCGGCTCGGCGCCATCACCGGCAACGCCGAAGCCCCGGTCGGGCTGCCCGAGGCGTTCGACGACCACATGACCATCACCTACAACCTGATGCACCTGGCACTGCAGGGCGACATCAGCCGCGTCTTCACGTTCGCCGTCGGCCACGAAGCGAGCGACCGCGGCTATGCGCACATCGGCATCCCCGAAACGCATCACAGCATCTCGCACCACGGCAACGACACCGAGAAGCTGGCCAAGTACGCCAAGATCGGGACCTACCAGATCGTCAAGTTCAGCCAGTTCCTCGCCAAGCTGAAGGAGACCCGCGACGGCGACGGGACGCTGCTCGACCACTCGCTGCTCTACTGGGGCAGCGGCATGAGCAACGGCAACCTGCACGATCGGAGCAATCCGCCCGCCGTCCTGGTCGGCGGCGCGCACGGCCGGTTGAAGGGCAACCGTCACGTCGTCGCCAAGCAGGATGAGCCGACGGCGAACCTGCTGCTCGCACTGGCCCATCTCGCCGGCACGGAGATCGAGAGTCTCGGCCCAAGCAGCGGCCGGCTCGACCTGTAACTCTCACCCGCAGCGCGGGGCGCCTCCACTGGTGCCCCGCGTTCCTCCGACTCCCGCCTCATCCACGTCGTTACACGAGCGGTGTAGGGGACGGTCTTCAGACCGTCCCGCGCCTGCGCTCACCCCGACATCACAATCAGCTGCGCGGAGTCTTCTCTCCGGACCCGCGAGGCGGGGGCTGGCTCGCCGACTCGTCGCCCTCTGACTTCTGCGCGCGGCTCTGGCGGAGATAGTGCGGACTGTACGAGAGGCCGTACGACGTCTTCTGGACCGCCGCGGCCTTGTGGCGGTTGAACTCCAGCCGCGACTCCTCGATCGCCGTCAACTCGTCGCTCGTGCAGGGCCGCATCGTGATCGGCTCGCGCGGAATGAAGAACACCTGCCCGATCGGAAGGCTCGGCTCGAGCGTGATCCCCTCGCCGGCCTGGAGGACGTAGCGGAAGACCGTCTCGTGCGCATACCAGTCGGTTTCGACGCGGACCACCAGCATCGGCGCCACCGGCCGCTCGATCATGTTGAAGATCGGCGTGTAGACGGTATCCCAGCCAGTCGGGGTCTGGAAATTTGTGGCGCCGCGCAGGGCGATGGCGCCGGGCGGCGTGCCCATGTCCTCGGCGACGAGGAACACCCGCGCCACGCCGAGCGCGGCTTCACGCGACAGCATCGGCGCCCCGACGAACGTCACCTCTTCCTTGACCATGCCGACACCGCCCACCGACAGGGTCATCGTGATCTGGAAGATCGGCGTCGGCCGGCCGTCTTGCGTCTTCAGGTAGTAGACGAACTTGTAGCGTCCGTCGCCCTCGTGCTCGAGGTAGAGCGATTCTTTCGGCTCGAGCGGCGGATAGACCATGAAGCCGAGCCCGCTGCCGGCTTCGAGCACCGGACAGTGACGGGCGTGCTGCGACAGCAGCGGCCGTGACGGCTCGCGCCGCGGCGGGAGACCGACGCCCGGGCGCCTGGAGTTGGGAAAGAAGCGGACTTCCATGGTGGTGCGGAATCAGTGCGTCAAGCCGTAGACCAGGTAATTGACGCCGAGCTTGTACGCCTCGTTGGTCTGATCGATCGGACGCAGCCCCTGGCCCGACCATTCCCAGAACTGCGAGACGTCGGTGTTGTAGTTGACGATGATCTGGAGTCGCTTGCTGGGATCGTTGTCCTCGTAGACGCCGCGGAAGATCGGCTGCCCGGCATTGTAGGCCTGCGGCACGATGTCGAGCTGGTTGATCTCGAAGAACGAGTGGAAGATCGGGTGGGTCGCCTGCATGTCGAAGAACCGCACCTCGGGCAGCACCCGCCGCATGTTCGCCTCGAACGGTTCCCAGCCCGGGCTGCCGAAATCGCCCGGCCGCTTGAAGTCGTCGACGATCAGGAAGCCCCCTTTCTGCAGGTAAAGGCGCAGCGCCGCCGCTTCGCTGTCGGTCAGCGTCCACCAGCTCACTTCGATGATGTAGACGAGCGGATACTTGAACAGCTCAGGGTCATCGAGCGCCAGCGTGGTGATCTCCTCGTGCGCGTTGAAGAAGCTCAGCTCGTTCATGATCCGCATCAGATTCTGTTCGGCGAGCGGATAGCCGTGCGACCAGGCGGGCTGGCCCCGCCACCAGTAGCCGCCTGGCGCGGTCTCGTACTTGACCCGCACGAACGCGAAGCGGCCGTCATAGGGGGTATTGGGCGGCGTTTGAAACTGCGCGAACCGGCCGCCGCCGAAACCGCGCCGCTGCGCAAAGGCCGCGGCCGCGACGAGGATCAGCAGGACCGCCAGAGCAGCCCGCCGGCGGCCTACGGCCACGCGATCGGCCTTTCGTTCAATCCGAGGTAGATGCTTTTCTGCGCCATGTAGGCGCGCATCCCCTCGATTCCCTTCTCGCGTCCGATCCCGCTCGACTTGACGCCGCCAAACGGCGTCGAGATCGACACCTGCCGGTAGGTATTGATCCAGACGGTTCCGGCCTTGATGCGGCGGGCGACGCGAAGCGCCTTCTTGTAATCGGCGGTCCACAGCCCGCACGCCAGGCCGAAGACGGTGTCGTTGGCCTGCTGAATCAGGTCGTCCTCGTCGTGGAACCGGAGGACGGCCGCGACCGGACCGAACACCTCCTCCTGGGCAATCGTCATCCGGTTGTCGTGGACCGCCAGAACGGTCGGCCTGAAGTAGGCACCCGATTGCAGGGCGGCCTCGTGCGGCGGCGTGCCGCCAGCCAGCAGCCCGGCGCCTTCGGTGCGCGACCGCTCAACCTGCCGCGCCACCTGTTCGCGATGCGGAAAGCTGGCCATCGGCGCCACGTCGGTCGCCGGATCGGTCGGCGGCCCGATGCGCAGCCGATTGGCCAGTTCGACCAGGCGGGGCACGAAGCGGTCGTAGGCATCGTCGTGGACGAAGATGCGTGAGCCGGCGATGCACGACTGACCGCCGCTCGCGAAGATGCCGTAGGCCGCGCCCGCCACCGCGTGGTCGACGTCCGCATCGCCGAAGACGACGTTCGGCGATTTGCCGCCGAGTTCGAGCATCACCGGCACCAGGCGATCGGCGCCGAGCCGGGCCACCAGCCGGCCGGTGGCGGTACCGCCGGTGAACGTGATCATGCCGACGCCCGGGTGACTGACGAGCGCTTCGCCAAGCGGACGGCCGAAGCCGGTCAGCACGTTGAAGATTCCGGGCGGAAAGCCGGCGCGGGCGGCCAGGTCGGCGTAGCGCAGCGACACCTGGGGGGTGATTTCCGAGGGTTTCAGGATCAGGGCGTTGCCGGCCGCCAGGATGGGCGCAAACTTCTGCGCCTCCAGCGTCAGCGGCGAGTTCCACGGCGTGACGGCAGCGACCACACCGATCGGTTCATGCGTCGAGAGGCTGAGAAAGTCGCCCCGGGCCGGGGTGATCGCGTCCTCGAACGTCTCGCAGACCGCCGCATAGTAGCGCACCACCGCGGCGGCCGCGGCCGCCTGCGATCGGCATTCGGCGACGGTCTTGCCGTTGTCCTGCATCTGCGCGTCGGCCAGCGCGTCGCGATCCTGGTCGATGGCATCGGCGAACCGGCCGAGCAGCCGCGCCCGGTCGTGCGGCTTGAGGTCCCGCCAGGACGGACGCTCGAGTGCGAGACGGGCCGCCCGAACCGCCGCGTCGACGTCAGACTCCACCGCTTCGGCAATCACCGCCGCCACCGAGCCGTCGGCCGGATTGATCGAGGCGAAGGCCGAGCCCGAGCCGTGGTTCCATTCGCCGTTGACGAAGAATGGCCGGACGTCGCCTGCCGCGGTAGCCATCGGCTCGGATCATAACTCTTTGTATTTGTACGTAGTGTCCGGCTTTGGCCGGACCGTGGGAGATCCGCCAGCGGCCGTCCACTAGAATGACGAGCCATGTCGATTACCGGACAGAGGTTTCTGATCACCGGCGGCGCCAGCCTGATCGGATCGCACCTGACCCGCCTCCTGCTCGCCGCTGGAGCGGATGAGGTCGTCCTCTACGACAATCTCAGCCTGGGCAGCGCCAGCCTGCTCGACGCGTTCGGCCCGGACGGCCGGGTCCGGTCGATTCGCGGCGACGTCCTGCGGCTGCCGCAGCTGGTCGACGCCGTCTCGGGTGTGCACGGCATCTTCGCGCTGGCGGGCTACCTGACGCTGCCGTTCTCGGAGCATCCGGCGGTCGGGGCGGACGTGAACGTGATGGGCATGATCAACACGCTCGAAGCCGCCCGGTCCGGCGCCTGCCGGATCGTGTTTGCGTCGTCGGTGGCCGTCTACGGCGGTGACGTCGCCGGCGTGATCGACGAATCGCGCGCGTTCCGGTCCGACGACATCTCCGCCGCCTCGGCCTCGTATGGGGCCTCGAAGCTGCTCGGCGAGAGCCTGGGGCGGCTGTACGCCCAGCGCTACAGTGTCGAGTGTTGCGCGCTGCGATTCTCCACCGTCTATGGCGAGCGGCAGCACGCTCGAGGCATCAACGCCCTCTACATACTCGAGGCGATGCAGGCGGCCCGCGCCGGCCGGCCGATCGTCGTCCGCGGTTCCGGCGGCGAGGCGCACGACTACCTCTACGCCGGCGATGCGGCGCGCGCCTGTGTCCGGGCCATGGGGGCGGCGGGCGCCAACGGCGCCTTCAACGTCGCCTCCGGCCGATCGACAAGCGTCAACGACGTCGTGGCGATGGTGCGCGAGGAGTACGGGTCGACGCTGGAGCCCGAGCATGTCGACGACACCCGCACCGTGCGGTCGACGGCGCACCACGAGCTGCACATCTCGACGGCGCGGGCAAAGGATATCCTCGGGTGGGAGCCAACCGTCCCGCTGCGAGAGGGGATCGCCCGCCTCAGACGCTGGCTGGACGCCGATCAGAAGTAGTGCGGACTGCCGAGTCGGGCAGAACGTCTGCACAACGTATACTGACTATTTACCCTTCCGGAGGATTCCCATGTTGCGCGGCGTCGCGGCATTTCTGCTCGTCCTGTCCCTCGCCTCGATCGCCGGCGCCCAGGGGCAGGCCATCAACGGCACCATCGAGGGCACGGTGACTGACGACTCGGGCGGCGTGCTGCCCGGGGTCGTGGTGACGGTGACCAATAGCGACACCGGCGACACCCGATCGGTGATCACCAACGAGGCCGGGGTCTACCGGGCGCCGCTGCTGTCGCTCGGCGCCTATCGGCTCACCGCCGAGCTGCCCGGCTTCAAGAAGCACGAGCAGACCGGTGTGTCGCTGTCGGCCGGCCAGACTGCCGTGATCGACGTCAAGCTCGGCGTCGGCGCGCTGACGGAAACGGTGTCGGTCAGCATCGACGTCCCGGTCGTCGACGTCGGCAAGATCGAGCAGGGCCGGACGCTGACCGCGGCCGAGATCAAGACCCTGCCGCTGACGTCGCGCAACCCGTACAACTTCGCACTCCTCCAGCCCGGCGTGGTCGGCTTCGAAACGCAGGAGTTCGGTGTGCCGCGGCTGACCGCCAACGGCGCGCTGCTGCGCGTCAACTATCAGATCGACGGGAACGATAACACCGAGAAGGACCGCGCCGGCCTCCGGCAGATGCCGATGTCCGAGGTGATGATCCGCGAGGTCAAGGTCGTCACCACCGGCTACGCGCCGGAATTCGGCCAGACGATGGGGCTGGTCTACAACGCCATCACGCCGTCGGGGACCAATCGACAGCATGGACAGGCGAGCTATCGCTTTCAGCGCGAGCCGATGGTCGAGCTGCCGTTCTTTGCCGCCACCACTGTCAAGCCGCCGACCAGTGTCAACATCTTCACCGTCGACAACGGCGGGCCGATCATCAAGGACCGGACGTTCTACTTCGGCGGCTTCGAGAACACGAAGCGCGACCTCTCGGGCGCGCGCGTCGTGACGATCACGCCGGCCAACGCGGCGCGGCTCGGGCTGACGGAGCCGGCCTACATTCCCGCCCTGGCCGAGACCCGGTTCGCCATCGCCAAGGTCGATCACAACCTCTCGATGAACAACCGGCTCAACGTCCGCTACATCTTCTTCGACAATTTCATTCCGAATAACATCGGCAGCACCTCCTCCGGGGTGCCGAACTCGGTCCAGCAGGGGACCGACTTCAGCGACCGCCAGCACTCCACCGCCGGCCAGCTGGTGTCGACGATCGGCTCGCGCCTTCTGAACGAGCTGCGGGTCCAGTATGCGACCCGCAGCCAGTCGCGGGCGCCGGGATCACAGGCGGGCACCGGCCCGGGCATCCGCATCAACGGCGTCGCCAATTTCGGCGGCCCGGTGCAGGCCAACGCCGATTCCGGGTTCGGCTTCACCGAGGGCATCTTCCAGGTCCTCGACAACCTGACCTACATCCGCGGCAACCACGCCTACAAGTTCGGCTTCAATGCGCAGGCGGTGAGCGACTCGCGGACGCAGACGCTGATCCAGCTCTACACCTTCGCCAACGTCGACGCGTTCCTGGCGGCGCGCAGCGGCGCCAACCCGTTCGGCTACACCTCGTTCCAGCAGTTCGTCGGCAATCCGACCTATCAGTACGACACCCGGATGTTCGGGCTGTTCGTCCAGGACGACTGGCGGGTCACCCCGACGCTGAAGCTGCTCTACGGCCTGCGCTACGACACCTATACGGCGCCGGAAGGTGTCGCGACCGCCGTCCTCGATGCCTCGCACACGTTCCCCACCGACAAGAACAACCTGCAGCCGCGCGCCGGCTTCGTCTGGGCGCTCGGCGAGGATCGGCGCACCGTGCTGCGCGGCAACAGCGGCCTGATGTACGACCAGCCGATCAACGCCATCTACGAGCAGGCGATCGTCAACGACGGGACCCCGGCCCGCGCCAGTTTTTCGCTGCAGGCGACCCAGGCCGGCGCGCCGGCGTTTCCCGGCGTCCTGTCGAGCGGCAGCGCGGCGGCGAACAATCCGTGGATCGTCGATCCGGCGTTCCAGATTGCCCGGATGTGGCAGAACAACGTCCAGGTCGAACGCGCGGTCGGGCAGCATTACTCGGCCGGTATCGGCGGGACCTATACCCGCGGCTACAATCTGCCGGTCGTTTCGAACGTCAACCTGCTGGGGCCGACTGGCGCCCTGCCGGACGGCCGGCCGATCTACTCGACCGCCATCAACGCCGCGACCCGGATCGACCCGCGCTTCAACGCGGTCTTCGCGACCCAGGCGATCGGCGAGTCGTCGTACAAGGCGTTGACCCTGCAGTTCACCCGCCGGATGTACCGCGGTGTGCAGTGGGACCTCGCCTACACCCTGGCCAAGAGCGACGATACGGCGCCGATCACCAGCACCCTCTCGGTTCAAGGCGACACCGGCGGTCGCAGCGATCCGGCCAGCCTTGATACCGACCGGGGTCCGAACATCCTCGACCAGCGTCATACCTTCGTGGCCAGCATCGTCGCGCAGCCCGAGGTCGCGGCCGCCGGTCTCGCCGGCGCGATCCTCAACAACAACCTGTTCGGCATCGCGCTGCAGTTCGCCAGCGGCATTCCGGTGACGCTGCGCAGCAGCCGCGAATTGAACAACGACGCGATCGGCGCCGACCGGCCGATCGGGGTGACCCGCAACTCCTACAACCTGCCGGCCCGCTATAACGTCGATTTGCGGTATTCCCGGGTCGTCCCGGTGGCCGGCCGCACCAAGCTGGAGCTGGTGGCGGAGGTGAAGAACCTCTTCAACACCGAACAGTGGGCGAGCGCGACGACCACCGTCAACACCGACGCGCAGGGAAGCCCGGTCACCGCCGCCGGATTGCCGCTGACCCTTCCGGCGCCGGGCTCGATCCAGCGCGACGCGGTCTTCTCGCCGACCGGCGGCTACGAGCAGCGGCAGCTGCAGCTGGGGGTCCGGGTCACGTTCTGAGCCGGCTCCCTGGTTTGTACGAATAAGAAGTGCACTTGAAGGAGCGTTCGAGATGTCCGCTTCAGGTCTCGTGCGAACGTCGTTGACCGCGCTCCTCGTCGTGGGCTGGGTGGCGCTGCAGGGAGCCCGCGTCGAGACGCAACAGCGGGGTGGCACCGCTCAGACGGACACCGTGCAGCCCGTCAACGGCGGCGCCAATCCGTATCGCGTCATCCGGGATTGGGCACAACTGGAAGGCAGGCCGTGGGGCGGCTCGAACGGCGTAGCCATCGACCGGGATGGCCGGTCGGTCTGGGCCACCGACCGGTGCTCTCCGGGGACGACGCCAGGCTGTCTGGGCAGCAAAGCGAATCCGGTCCACCACTTCGCCGATTCGGGCAAGGAGATCACGAGCTTCGGCGGGGGGATGTTCGTCTGGCCGCATGGCATCCATGTCGACCGCGATGGAAATGTCTGGGTGACCGACGCCCGGGCCGCCAACCCTGACGAGATCCGCACCTACCCCGGTGAAGACCGTAAAGGCAGCGTCGTCGTCAAGTTCAGTCCGGACGGCATGGTCCTGATGACGCTCGGCAGACCGGGCGTGAGGGGGGATCCCCCGGACGCCCTGACCGATCCGACTGATGTCGTGACGGATCCGGCGAATGGCGACGTCTACGTGTCGGAGAGCCACACCGACGTGACCTCCCCCAATCTCGTCGGCCGCATCTCGGTGTTCGACAGGAACGGGAAGTTCCTCAGGGTGGTGGGCAGGACCGGCACCGGGCCCGGCGAGTTCCGGACGCCGCACGCGCTCGAGTTCGACTCCCGCGGCCGGCTGATCGTCGCCGACCGCCACAACCATCGGATCCAGATCCTGACGAAGGACGGGAAGTTTGTCGCTGAATACGACGACTTCGGCCGCACCAGTGGGCTCGCCATCGACACGAACGACGTCATCTATACGGCCGACTCGGAGTCCACGGAGCGGGTGCACCCTGGTTGGCAGAGGGGGATCCGGATTGGGAGCCTCACGGACGGGAAGGTGACCGTGTTCATTCCGCCGCACGCCACACCGAATGCTCCAGACGGGGCGATGGGGGAAGGTATCGCCGTCGACGCCGCCGGCAACATCTACACGGCGGAAGCACAACTGAGGGGCGTGACGAAATACGTCAAGAACTGACGGACGGCTGGGAGCACCCATCGCTCGTCCATCAGGCCGTCATTCCTAATAGAATCTGAGACTCATGCTGAAGACCGCTTCCTTGTTTCTCGCGTGGTGTCTGGCGATGGCGCTGCCGGTGGGCTGCGCCCGCGCGAAGGTCGATCCGGGCGCCGGGCGCGAGCCGGCCGCCAAGCTGGTCAAGACCGAGCCGGTCCGCCAGGACACCGTCCATCGCACGGTCGACGTCGTCGGCACGCTTGCCGCCGAGGACCAGGTGACCATTTCCTCGCAGGCCGAAGGCAACGTCCGCCGCGTCCTGGCGGATCTTGGCGATCGGGTCACCGCCGGCCAGACGCTGGTCGAGATCGATCGCGAGAAGCTGCAATACACCCTGGACGAGCAGAAGGCGGCGCACGCCCGGGCGCTGACCAAGTATGGCGCGTCGGAATCGGGTCAGCTGCCGCCGGTCGAGGAGACGGCTGACGTCCGCAAGGCGGCCGCCGAGCTGGCGCAGGCCAGGCAGGGCCACGAGCGCGCAACCCAGCTCCACCAGCGCACCCTGATCTCGCAACAGGCGCTCGACGACGTCGAGACGACGCTGCGGTTGAAGGCGGCGTCGTACGACGCCGCGCTGCAGAACGCCAGGAACCAGCGGGCGGACGTCGATGCCTCGGACGCGGCGATGAAGCTGGCCGATCGACAGCTGCGCGACACCGAGATCCGGGCGCCGTTCGACGGCTACGTCCAGAAGCGGATGGTGTCGGTTGGCGAGCTGGTCAAGGAACAGATGCCGGTGATGACCGTGGTGCGCGTCGATCCGCTCAAGCTGCTGGCGGAGATTCCCGAACGCATGGCGCCGTGGATCAAGGTCGGGCAATCGCTCGATCTGCAGGTCGACGCGTTCCCGGGCACGCCGTTCGCGGCGACGGTGTCGCGGATCAGTCCGGCGGTCAACACCCAGACCAGGACGTTCGCCTTCGAGGCGCTGGCGCCCAATGCCGGCGCCCGGCTCAAGCCGGGGACGTTCGCGCGGGTGCACCTGGAGACCGCCCTGGTCGAGCAGGTCCTGACCGTGCCCTACGCCGCGATGCAGTACCGCTACGGCGTCTATCGCGTCTTCACGGTCGACGGCGACCACCTGACCGCGCACGAGCTGAAAACCGGCGACCGGGCCGGCGACCGGATGGAGATTCTCAGCGGCGTCAAGCTCGGCGATCTGGTCGTGCTCACCGACGTCGACAATCTCGTCGACGGGATGAAGGTCGCCGTCAACGGCGAGACGGAGTAACCGTGCTGTCTGAACTCTGCGTCCGGCGGCCGGTCTTCGCCACCATGCTGGTGATGTCGCTGGTCGTGCTCGGCCTGTTCTCGTTCCGCGACCTTGGCGTCGATCTGTTCCCCAAGGCCGATCCGGCGACCGTCAACGTCGCGCTGCGGCTGCCCGGCGCCGCTCCCGACGAGATGACCTCGGCGGTGATCATGCCGATGGAGAACGCGCTCAGCGGCATCGCCGGCATCGACCAGCTGCGCGCCAACGTCAACACCGGCGGCACCGCCAACATCACCGTGCAGTTCCTGCTCGGACGGGATCTGGACGACGCCGCCAACACCGTGCGGGAGAAGGTCGCCGGCGCGATGCGGGAAGTGCCGCCCGAGGTGCTGCCGCCGGTGATCCAGAAGCAGGACCCCGACGCCGACCCGATCATGAGCCTGATCGTCTCGGCGAAGAGCGCCAGCCTGCGCACGCTGACCCAGATTGCCGACCAGCAGGTCAAACGCGCGCTCGAGTCGGTCGACGGCGTCGGCGCCGTCACCATCAGCGGCGATCGGCCGCGCGAGATCCACATCGTCGTTGACATCCAGAAGCTGAATGCGCACGGCCTGTCGATCGACCAGGTCCGCGAGGCGATTCAAAAGGAGAACGTCGAGATCCCCGGCGGCACGCTCGAGCAGGGCAAGTGGGAGGTCGGGCTGCGCACGCTCGGCCGGCTCGACGCCAGCGACCAGTTCAACGACATCATCATCGCCACCGTCAACGGCGTGCCGCTGCGGGTGTCCGACATCGGCCATGCCGAGGACTCGGTCCAGAAGGTGACCAGCTCGATGTTCATGCAGGACGGCGCCGCGGCGGTCCAGCTCGACATCCGGCGCGCCTCCGGCGAGAACACGATCAAGGTGACCGAAGCGGTCAAGGCCAAGCTGGCCGCGGTCGGCAAGACCCTGCCGCCCGACGTCACCCTGACCATCAACACCGACGATTCCCGCTTCATCTACGCCTCGGTCGCGTCGCTCGAAGAGCACCTGCTGTGGGGCAGCCTGCTGGCGTCGCTGGTCGTCATGTTCTTCATCCGGAACATCCGGGCGGTGATCATCTCGGCCCTGGCCATTCCCGCCTCGATCATCGCCACCTTCACGTTGATGCGCGCGATGGACTTCACGCTCAACAACATGACGCTGCTGGCGCTGACCCTCGCCGTCGGCATTGTCATCGACGACGCCATCGTCGTGCTGGAAAACATCTTCCGCTACGTCGAGGAAAAGAAGTACACGCCGTTCGACGCCGCCATCCAGGGCACCCGCGAGGTGGCGCTGCCGGTGATGGCGACGACGCTGTCGCTGATCGTGATCTTCCTGCCGGTGGCGTTCATGACCGGCTACGCCCGCCGCTTCATCTACCCGTTCGGCTGGACGATGGCGTTTTCGATCCTGGTGTCGATGATCGTCAGCTTCACGCTGACGCCGATGCTCAGCTCGCGCTGGCTGAAGGTCGACCGCTCGCACGGCGAGGGCGAGACCCGGGAGCACGGGCTGTTTCACGCCCTCGATCGGGGCTATACCGCGTCGCTGCGCTGGACGCTGGCCCACCCGATGGCGATCATCGGCCTGTCCGCCGCCCTGGTCGCGCTGACCTACCCGCTGAACCGGATGGTCGGCCGGACGTTCGTGCCCAGCGAGGACATGGGCGAATTCACGATTCACGCCGACACGCCGCAAGGCACCTCGATAGAGGGGACGACCGAGGTGGCGCAGAGCCTGGTCCGCGAGATCGGACAGCAGGAGGGCGTGTCACACGTCACCTATCTGACCGGCGCCGACCGCTACACGCATTTCCATATCTTCTTCTACATGGTGCCGGCGGCCGAACGGACCGTCACACAGGAGCAGGCGACGGCGCGGATTCGCAAGATCCTGGCGCAGCACCCGGCCTACAACTCGACGGTGCAGGCGCGTAATCCGCTCGGCACCGGCGGCAACACCGCGATCCAGGCGGTCCTGCTCGGCCCGGACATCGCCAAGCTCTACGACTACTCGCAGCAGATTCTCGCCCGGGCGCAGACGACGCCGAGCCTGGTGGACGCCAGGACCGACTACAGCGATGCCAGCCCCGAGGTCCAGGTCGCCGTCGATCGGGCGCGGGCCGCCGACCTCGGCGTCCGGATGGCGACGGTCGGCAACACCCTGCGCCTGCTGGTCTCCGGCGACGACGAGATCTCGACCTATCGTGAGGCCGGCGAGCAGTACCCGGTGAAGATCCGCGTGCTCGAGAGCCAGCGCCGCGATATCAGCACGGTCGGCAAGCTTACCGTGACCTCGCTGTCCGGGGAGCCGGTGCGGATCGACAACCTCGCCCGGATGGTCCGCGGCTTCGGCCCGACCCGGCTGACGCGGCAGAACCGGCAATACGCCATCAATCTCAACGCCGACGTCGCGCCGGGCCACGCGCTCGACCAGGCGTCGGACGACGTCCGCAAGCTGGTCGCCGATCTGCGGATGCCGGCGGGCTACAGCGTCCGGATGCAGGGCCAGACCCGCAACCTCGACGAGACGACCGAGAACCTGGTGATGGCGATGGCCCTCGCCAGCGTCTTCGTCTACATGGTGCTGGCGGCGCAGTTCGAGAGCTTCGTCCAGCCGCTGATCATCATGACCGTGCTGCCGCTGTCGATTCCCTTCGCGCTGTTCACCATCTGGGTGACCGGCCGGACGCTGAATCTGTGGAGCGCGCTCGGCATCCTGCTCCTGTTCGGCATCGTCAAGAAGAACTCGATTCTGCAGGTCGACTACACCAACGTGCTGAGGGCGCAGGGCATCCCGCTCGAGCAGGCGATCGTCGACGCGTGCCGCACCCGGCTCCGTCCGATCCTGATGACGACGTCGGCGATCATCGCCGGGCTGATTCCCACCGCGCTCGGTCTCGGGATCGGCGGCGCTCAGCGATCCGCGATCGCCATGACGATCATCGGCGGCCAGTCGCTGTGCCTGTTCCTGACGCTCCTGCTCGTGCCGGCCGCCTACGTCAAGCTCGACGCGTTGGAGCAATCGCTGGCCAGCCGGAAGTTCAAGGGATGGTTCGACCGGCTCCGGTCGTCGACCGCCGGCCGGCTGCGCCCGGCCGAACCCGGCAGGCGCTAGAGTTCCGTCTGTACGTAGTGTCCGGCTTGAGCCGGACCGTGGGAGGTCCGCCTGAAGGCGGACACTACGTACAAATGCCGGAGGCACTTCTAACGGTTAATCGTGAGGCGACTGTGAGACGGAGCATCGGCATCGCGGCGATCGGGGTCCTGTTGATCGCGCCGGGGACGCGCTGGATGACGGCGCAACAACCGGCTGCGGCACCCGGGCCACGGCCCGCCCCGCCGCCGCCCCCTGCCCTGCTGTTCCGCATGACGCTGCAGAACGACACCCGGCTGCCGCTCGCCCAGCCGTCGATCACGACACCGGATGTCGATCTGCAACTGTATGGCGACGGCAAGAACATCGTCGTCGCCACCGGCCAGGGCGCCAACTTTCCGCGCCTGTTCTTCGGCCTGTGCCAGGGACCGTGCGGCTTCACGCTGCGGGATCGGAGCAGTGCGTTCGATCTGCGCGGAAGAGCCAGCATCAGGTTGACGACGATCGTTTCAGGTTTCCATCGCGTGCGGCCGCTCATCAAGCTGGCCGACGGCACCCTGTTGATCGGCGATCAGGCGGAAGGCTCGACCGCGGACTACCACCAGTACGACATCTCGTTCAGCGACTGCCGGTGGCTGCGGCTGGATCCGGTCAGGGGGGTGACGCTGGGCGGAGCCTGGGTGGTGCCGGACCTGAGCAGGGTCGACGAAGTCGGCTACTTCGATGTGATCCCAGGCAGCGGCGCGTGGCCGGCCGCCGGGCAGCCGGTCGAGAAACAACCTGCGCCTCCGGCGGGCGGGTGGATCGCCGTTTCGGCGTTTGAACTGTGGGGGCAACCGGTCAAGCGGTAGGCCTCAACGGTCCGGCTGAAGCCGGACCCCACGTTTGTAGCTGTAGTAGTGCCGACCTCCAGGTCTGCCTTCCGCTGGATCGAGACAGGCAGCGCCGCCGACGCGTCAGGCGGGCGGCTTTTCCCGCCGCGCGCGGCGGCACACCAGCACGACTTCGTCCACGCCAGGTGTGTCGATGAACCCGCTGACCAGCCGCAGCGGCTTCTGGAACCGCATCGCCAGCGGCATGCCGACCCAGTTGTACCAGAACATCGCCCAGCGGGGACGATGCTCGAGCCACCACATCCCGTATCTCACCAGGCGGGGGTTGGACGGCTGCATGCCGAAGGCGGCGCTCCGCTCGACGCTCAACTGGTTGCCCGCCATGATCGCCACCAGGTCGGACGGATCGTAGCGCCGCGCGTGTCCGACCCAGTCATCGAACTCGGTCCAGAGATCCGCATACAACGGCACCGAGCAGATCAACACGCCGCCGTCTTTGAGCACACGGCTGACTTCACGGAAGACGTGACGGTCATCCTCGACGTGCTCGATGACGTCGAAGGCGCAGACCAGGTCGAATTCCCCATCGCCGAACGGCAGCGTGCCGACTTCGCCGGACGTACCGATGCCGCCCCGCGCATTCAACTGTTCGATCACCGGCGCGCTGATGTCGATGACATGGGTGCCGGCAATCGGCAGCCGCGGGCGCAGGCCGGGCCCGATCTCCAGCCGCGCCGGTGAGACCGGCAGCAGCTCCGACACCAAAGGCCAGGTATTGAATCGATCCGGCGCCTCCAGGCGGGCCTTCCGCCAGAGCGCGTTGTAGAACACACGATTGACCGTCGTGATATCCGGCGGCGTTGGATGGCCGGTTGTGGCAGTCGTCGTCATGGCAGCCGCACGGTCGATTCCGCCATGTTACACGCTTCGGGGTGTCCCGACATGGCCGGCGGCCAGATCAAGCGTAGACCAGGGCATCCGCGCCGCCGCGTAGTGCGAAACCCGGCCCCCGGCCAAAACAGATCCTCCGGCGTCTATGCTGTAACGCCACCGGATGACATCGGCAGGCTCCCCAAACCACCCCGTGATGCCGGCGTCGCCGCAGAATATGCCCGGTTTGGACCGGAACGGATTGCCATGAAATTGACCGCTGTTATCGTGCTCATGCTGGTGTCGGCGGCGCGCACCTCCCCGGCGCAAACCTCCCTCGTTCAAGGCGCTGCCGAATCGCCGGCGCTGTTCGCACCCGCCCCGCCGCGGGTGCCGGACCCTGCCGCGGCCCCCGCCGGGACCGGAAGGTTCCAGCCGGACGCCCCGCCGCTGTTTCGATCGCTCGGGCCCGATCTGAAGGGGTTCTTTTCGAGCGATACCGCCAAGATCCTGGGGGCGTTCGCGGTCGCCGGCCTGTCGGTGCGGCCAATCGACACGGCCAGCGTCGAGGATGCCCGGGAACGGCTGCCGATGGGGGTCGCCAGCGTCGGCAACCTGGGCGGCGGCCTGTTGATGCAGGCGGGCGGCGGATTTGCGACCTATCTGATCGGGCGGACGACTGGAAGACCACGGCTGGCGTCGCTCGGCGGCGATCTGGTGAGGGCGCAGGCCCTTTCACAGTTATTTGTGCAGGGCACCAAGTTCGCCGTCGCCCGCCAGCGCCCGGACGCCAGCAATTCGCTGTCCTTTCCTTCCGGTCATTCGGCGAGCGCCTTTGCCACGGCAACGGTGATCCAGCAACACCTGGGCTGGAAGTTCGGGGCGCCGGCCTACGCGTTCGCCGGGCTGGTCGGGGCCTCGCGAATGGCGTCCAGCCGGCACTACCTCAGCGACGTCGTCATCGGCGCCGGCATCGGCCTCGCCGCGGGGCGGACGGTGACGCTGCACCTCGGCCGCGAGCGGTTTGCCATCGCTCCTGCGCCGACGCCGGGCGGCGCGATGATCACCTTCATCAGGCACTGAGCGAACTGCTGTCGAGCTCAGTTGCGACCGGTTCCCACCGGCAACGATACCCTTGTCTGCCAAGCGCTTCGTCCCGTATGGTACGGGGTGTGCCCTACATTACAAGGTGTAGGGGACGGTCTTGAGACCGTCCCGCGGGCAGATGGGGCGGATGAGGACCTGAGAGAACATGAACGAGACACCGGTAAAAGAGACGCTCGGCTTCCAGACCGAGGTGAAGCAGCTCCTTCATTTGATGATCCACTCCTTGTACGGCAACAAGGAGATTTTCCTGCGCGAGCTGATCTCGAACGGCTCGGACGCCTGCGACAAGCTGCGGTTCGACGCCATCTCCGACCCGACGTTGAACGAGACCGACCGCGATCTGCGGATCCGGGTGACCTGCGACAAGGCGGCCAGGACCGTCACGGTCAGCGACAACGGCATCGGCATGTCGCGGCAGGAGGTCGTCGACAACATCGGCACCATCGCCAAGTCCGGCACCCGCGAATTCTTCCAGACCCTGGCGGCCGACGCCGCCAAGGACACCTCGCTGATCGGCCAGTTCGGTGTCGGCTTCTATGCCTCCTTCATCGTCGCCGATCGGGTCACGCTGCTGACCCGGCGGGCCGGTCTCAGCGCCGAGCACGGGGTTCAATGGGAGAGCAGCGGCGAGGGCGACTACACGATTGAGACGATCACCAGGGAGGCCCGCGGCACCGAGGTGACGCTCCACCTGCGGCCGGCAGAAGACGAGCTGCTGTCGGGCAGCCGGCTGCGCGAGATCCTGCGCAAGTACTCGGATCACATCACCATTCCAATCCTGATGAAGAAGGAGCAATGGGATGCGACGGCCCGTCAGCAGGTGACGACCGCCGAGGATGAGCAGATCAATCAGGCCTCGGCGTTGTGGGCGCGGCCCAAGTCCGAGATCACCGAAGCGCAGTATCACGAGTTCTACAAACACGTCGCGCACGATTTCGAGCCGCCGCTCGCCTATACCCACTCCAAGATCGAGGGTCGGCAGGAGTACACCCAGCTGCTGTTCATCCCGCAGCGGGCGCCGTTCGATCTGTGGGATCGCGAGCACCGCCACGGCATCAAGCTCTACGTCCGCCGCGTCTTCATCATGGACGATGCGGAGCAGCTGCTGCCCGGCTACCTGCGGTTCGTCCGCGGCATCATCGACTCGAGCGATCTGCCGTTGAACGTCTCGCGGGAAATCCTGCAGCAGTCGAAGGACGTCGAGGCCATCCGCAGCGCATCGGTGAAGCGCGTGCTGTCGCTGCTCGACGACCTCGCCGAACACCACCAGGAGAAATACGCCACCTTCTGGAAGGAGTTCGGCCGGGTGATGAAGGAGGGACCGGCCGAAGACACGCCGAACCAGGAGCGGATCGCCAGCCTGCTGCGTTTCGCCTCGACCTTGACGGACAGCGAGGAACAGACGGTGTCGCTGTCCGACTACGTCGGCCGGATGAAGGAGGGACAGGACGCCATCTACTACATCACCGCCGACGGCTTCGCCGCGGCGAAGAACAGCCCGCACCTCGAGGTGTTCCGGAAGCACGGCACCGAGGTGCTCCTGCTGTCCGACCGCGTCGACGAATGGCTGCTGTCGACGCTGACGGAGTTCTCCGGCAAGCCGCTGCAGTCGGTCTCGAAGGGCGATCTCGACCTGAGCAAGCTCGGCGTCGGCGCGGCCGGGCAGGACGAGGAGGAGGGCGCCGCGGCGGCGCACCAGGAGCTGACCGATCGCATCCAGAAGGCACTCGGTGAGCGGGCCAGCGCGGTCCGCGTCACGCACCGGCTGACCGATTCTCCTGCCTGCCTGGTGGCCGACGAGCACGGCATGAGCACCAATCTGAACCGCCTGCTGAAGGCGGCGGGACAGAACGTGCCGAATCTGCGGCCGATCCTCGAAGTCAATCCGGATCACCCGATCGTCCGGCGCCTGAAGGATGAGTCGGATGCGACCCGCTTCTCCGACTGGAGTCAGATCCTGTTCGACCAGGCGACCCTGGCCGAAGGCGGGCAGCTCGAGGATCCGGCGACCTTCGTCAAGCGGTTGAACGAGCTGATGCTGGCGCTGGCGGGCGGTCCGGCCTCGAGAATCTGGACGCCGGGCAGCTAGTGCTAGTGTCCCGAATCAGAGATTCGGTGACAAATATTCCGGGCGCGGCGCCCGGATCGCAAGGCGTGAAGAGCGAGTTTATCGGGCATCAATGAGCGATGAGCAACGCAGCGAGGCGGGATGCCCCGCTCGGAAGCGGGGCGTCTATTTCGGATCGCAGGTCAGCAGCAGGCTGGCCTGCCGGCCCTGGCAGTTCGCGGGGCGATAGAACGTCAGCATCCGGCCGCAGATGATCACCGCAATCCACGCCCCCAGCGAGATCGCCGCGATCACCTTGGCACGGCGCGGCGCCTCGAGCGCCGCCCCGGCCGCGAACACCCGCCGGTAGGAGGTGAGATAGAAGATTCCGGCGTTGACTCCGGCGATGGCCAGGAACAGCAGCTTGAAGTGGAACGACGGGTTGTAGATGTACTGATCGGGCTCGGTCAGCACGAACAGGGCGCCGGTGGTGATGTTGATCGCGAAGCCGGCCAGTCCCCACGGGATGAAGCGATGCACGCTGGCGATCGGCACGCGCTTCGCCACGCCGAGCAGCCGCAGGTCGAACGTACCGATCGACCCGATCAGCAGGCACAGGCCGATGAAGTGCAGGCTCTCGGCAATCGGCCAGCCCCACGCCGATCGCATGACGCCGGAAACGAACGAGTCGTGCCCGATCGCCGTCACGATCCAGACCTGGAACGTGTGGACCATCACCGCAGCGCGGTCAGCCGGTGGTAGGTGTAGGCGAGGAGCCGGCCAGCCGTGATCGCGCCGGTCCAGCAGACGAGCGAGATGATGGCCAGGCGCCGCAGCCGCGCCGGCGGGCCGGCCGCCGCGGCGGCGCCGGGGCGCTGGTCGAACGCCTGCCGGCCGATCCGGACCAGCAGCACCATGCCGGCCGCTATCAGCAGCAGCTTCAGATAGAACACCGGGTTGGTCAGCGCCTTGGTCGGGTAGCCGATCAGCAGCAGCACGCCGGACACGGCATTGACCCAGAACCCGAACCAGAGGATCGGTTGAAAACGCCGGAACTCGGCGAGCGGCACGCCGGGCGCAACACCGAGGATGCGCAGATCGAGTGCCGCGCTCAAACCCGCCGCGAGTCCCATGCCGATGGCGTGGAGCGCCAGGATGCCCGGAAACGCGAACATCGACGGCGATCCGACCACCCACTGACTGAGGGGCGTCGCTTCGAGCCAGATCAGGAACGGATCGATGTTCATGTGGCGGTGTCAGAGTGCGGGAGAGACATTACCACTTTGTTACGGCGCCCGATCGCCACCCTGATTGAAATGCCGGCAGCGGCCTGACACACTCCGTGCGAGTGGTGATCAAGCTTCGCACGCCGGCCGGCTGGCTGGACGGCAGCGCCTGGGTCTTCGTGCTGCTCGCGCTCCTGACGCTGGTTCCGGCGGCCTGCGTCCTCTGGTTCATGAACGACGCGTTGGCCCGGGAGTCGGAGACGTCCCGCCAGCGCGTGCTCGACGCCTATCGCGGTCAGCTGCGCCTGGTGCGCGCCAGGCTCGACCCGCTCTGGCGCGCGCACGCCGGGAGCGTCGGCGCCGCCGGCGATCCGGAGCAGCGCTTTCAGCAGCTGATCGTCGGACAGACCGCCGACGGCGTCATCCTCCTCGATCGCGATGGCGGCCTGAGATTTCCCGATCGCGACGCCGGGGCGGGTCGGGAGGCGCGCGATCTCGATCGCCGCGTCAGCGCGCTCGCGGCGCTCGATCGGAACGCGGCCGCACCGGCGCTCGATGCGGTGGCGGCACGGCTGAACGACTACACCGCTCACCTCGCCGCGACCGAGCGCCTCCAGCTGATGGATCGACTGCGGGCCGTGTCCCCCAACGTCTTCCTGCCGACGCAGGCGGCGCTGCAACTGTCGCTCGAGATGCTTGACGCGGAACGTCCCGCACCGGTCGCCGACGTCATCCGGCAGACGGCGCTTCCCGATATCTGGGCGCTCACCTCGGCGGACCGCCGCGTCATCGCGCTCTACCGCACCGGACGTCTCGAGGAAATGATGCACGACTTCCTGCACCAGATCGCGTCGGCAGGAATCCTGTTCGTCGCCATTCCCCCCGACCAGCCCGCCGACCGCGAAGCGATCGCCGCCGGCCCGTGGCTGCCGGGCTGGCAGGTGTCGTTCGTTGTGCTGGACGCACCGGACGCCGGACCGCCCAACCGCCGCGGCACGATCTACCTCTCGGTCGGCCTCGCCGGCCTGGTCGTCATGCTGCTGATCGGGGCGGCGGCCGGCCAGGCCTTTCGCCGTCACCTCCGCGTCGCCAGGCTGAAGACCGACCTGGTCGCGGCGGCATCCCACGAGCTGCGCACACCGCTGGCCTCGATCCGCGTCCTGGTTGACGGCCTGCTCGCCGACGCCGAGCTCGACGCACCGCGCACCCGCGAGTATCTGGAGCTGATGGCGGTGGAGAACGCCCGGCTCGGCCGTCTGATCGAGAACTTCCTCACCTTCTCGCGTCTCGATCGCGGCCGCTATCGGTTCGTCTTCGCCCCGGCCGAAGCGTCGGCCATCGTCACGGCGGCGGTCCAGACAGTCCGCGATCGGCTGCCCTCGCCGGCCAGCCTCGAGGTCGACGTCGATCCGTCGCTGCCGCCGGTCATGGCCGATGCCGACGCCATCAGCACGGCGCTGGTCAATCTCCTGGACAACGCCCTGAAGTACACCCCGGACCACCAGCGGATTGCCGTGCGCGCCTGCCGCGACGGCGCCGGCTTCGTCCGCTTCATCGTCTCGGACAACGGCATCGGCATTCCCGTCCGCGAGCAGCGGCGCATCTTCCGGCGCTTCTATCGCGTCGATCAGCGTCTCGCCCGCGAGACCGGCGGCGTCGGCCTCGGCCTCAGCATCGTCGAATCGATCGTCAGGGGACATGGCGGGTCCGTGACGGTTCACAGCCAGCCTGGTGAAGGGAGCACGTTCGCGCTGCGCCTGCCGCTCGCGCGCCAGGGAGTACCAGCGTGATTGGCGCGCGCGTCCTGCTGATCGAGGACGAGCCGGCGCTGGCCCGCGGGCTGTCGGACGTGCTGCGGACGAACGGTTTCGAGGTGACGATCGCGGCCGATGGCGAACGCGGTCTCGACGCCGCGGTCGCCGGCCAGAGCGATCTGATTCTGCTCGACGTGATGCTGCCGAAGGTCAATGGCTACGAGATCTGCCGCGCCGTGCGCGCCCAGGGCCTCGACATCCCCATCCTGATGCTCACCGCCAAGGGCCAGGAGCAGGACGTCGTGCTGGGCTTGAACCTCGGCGCCGACGACTACATCACCAAGCCGTTCCGCGTCGGCGAGCTGGTGGCCCGCGTGCGGGCGTTCCTCCGGCGCCGCCAGGCGCCGCCGTCGGTGATCCGGTTCGGCGACTGCGAAGTGGACCTGCCGGCGCGCCGCGTCGTCCGCGCCGGCCAACCGGTCGATCTCACCGCCAAGGAGTGCGCGCTGCTCCTCTACTTCGCGGCGCGGCCCGGCTGCGCCCTGTCGCGCGACGTCATCCTGAATGCGGTGTGGGGCAACGCCGTGTTCGTCACGCCGCGCAGCATTGACCGGTGCGTCACGACGCTGCGCGCAAAGGTCGAGCCGGATCCGCACCGCCCGACCTATATCCAGACGATCCGGGACGTCGGCTATCGGTTCGAGCCTGGTGGTAGCGAGGCTCCGCCTCGCTAGTGGCAGCGTTGTCCTGCCCGCCTCCGGCGGGGCAAGACGTCTCGAAGGCCGGCCGGGAAAACTTGACTCGTTCGCCTGGATTCCGGCCTTCAAGACCTCTGGTGTCCGGTCACCGTAACGGGACGGGGGCCTGGACCGTTTGGCGCGGCCAGGTCCAGCCGTCGGACGCTCTCGTCACCCCCTTGAAGTTGACGACGCCGCTCCCGGCAAAGTCGCGGCGCGGATTGCCTTTCAGGACGACCCGATCGCCCTTCCGTAATGTATCGGCCTGAACGCCGATGCGCTTCAATCCGATCGGCGACTGCCACTCAGCGGTGTAGAGACGCCCGTCGTCCGACTTGACCCTCAGCAGAGAGTGGGGCGCCACCACCTCGAAGTCCTCGATGACGCCTTCGACCTCGAGGATGCGGTCGGTCTCGTAGGCCGCATACGAGTGATGAGCCGAGACCCGGCCGGCCGCCATGGCGGCGATGATCGCGACGGTACACAATCCCCATTTCATCGTCTTCCTCCTGTCAGGCAGGTCCGTCCTGCCGACACGAGAATGCGAAACCGACGTGACGGGATTATTACCAGCAATGAACGCGTGCACGACGACTGCCGCAGTCACGTCCGTGTGATGGGCGTGAAAAATCGAGCGTCAATCGACAACAGCCTGTTGACTGTCGTAGTGCAGGCCTTCAGGCCTGCCTGTCACGGTCCGGCTGAAGCCGGACACTACGTACGGGACTGGATTCACCGGCCGGGGGCGGCTGACTGGAGGGCGGCACGATGCCGTTCATCCGCGCGTAGACGACCATCTGGCCGTAGTGGTTGTAGCTGTGATACGCGACGCCGGCGGCCACCTCGACCCGCGGCTGCGATCCGAAATAGGTCGTCAGCGGATCCAGCTGGTTGGCTTCGGTCAGCGAGGCCATCGCGTGGCGGGCATAGGCGATTGATCGCTCGAGATAATCGACGATCTGCTCCTTCCCCTGGATGGTGTCCGGGCCGTTGTCGCCGGGGCCGGGACCGTACGGAGACTTTTCCTCCAGCACGATCGCCGCCGTCATGAAGATCAGCGTCGCGGCGTGCTTGACCTGGTCGCCGAAGGTGCGCGCGCTGGCGAACACGCCGTCGGCCGGGCGGAAGTCGTAGCTCTCCGCCGGCATGGCCCGCGCCAGGCTGACGAGATCATGTTCGACTCGATCGACCTGCCGGCCGTACAGGTCAGCGACCCGATTGGCTGTCACCGCACGTCCAGGGGCGACAGCGGCAGGGATATTTCGATCGTCACTCGCTCACCGCCAGCGCCGGCGCCGCCACTATCGTGCGCCGCGGCCGGTGATGCCCGGATACATCCGATAGCCGAGATCGAGCAGCGGCTGCGTATTCCGTTCACCTTCGTGACAGGCCTCCTCGAGCAGCCGGAAGCCGGGCTGTTTGTTGCGCGTCAGGGGAAACGCCATCGTCCACGCCCTGGTATAGACGCCGGGATCGTCAATCGTCACCTGATAGTGGATCGTGTCGGCATCAATCAGGGTGAACCGCTCGATCATGTGCGCGGCAGCGCTGTAGAAGTTGCCGGCCTGATCGAACCACGCCCGGCCGTTCTGATTCGTCACGTCGACAACCAGCGTATTGTTTTCCCAGTGGCCTCGGGAATCGCCCTGCCACAAGCTGATCTTGCTGTCGACGTGAGCGCTGGTGCCGATCGGAATGATTCGATAGGTGTGGGCCCGCTCCAACAGGATCAGGACGTGATCGGCCGACTGCAGAATCTCGATCTGCGTCGGCACGTACAGTGATCGCGGGACGCCGGACGGAAAACAGGGGACGTTCGGCTCGACGTAGGTCTTCCGATTGACTGGCGGCTGCGCCGCCGCCCAGGCCTGATAGGGCACCTTGCCATCGGGCGGATCAACGAGCAGACTCTTCCCGCCATCGTCGTCGCCGGTCTTGGGATGATCCTCGATGTTTTCCGTCCCGGATGCCACTCCCCGCCAGATGCCCTGAAGGTCCGGCCGACCGTCAGGTGTCCGCGGCGGCGCGAACGTCCTGGCCCTGGCCAACGCGCAGGGCTGGAACAGCGCCGGCTCGGCCGGGCAAGGCGCGCCGTTCACCGGCGCTTGAGACGAGACCGTGGCGCCGCCGGAGACGGCCACGGCGCTGATGACCACCATCATTCGAAATCCACTCAAGATCCTGGGACGCATGCAATGCTCCTGACCGCGGCTACCTGGCATCCGCTGGCCGGTCGCTGCGGGCGTAGGCGTAACACTCGAATTCGAGCAGCTGCACGTTCGCCTCCTGCCGCCGGTACAACGGCATCCGCATCGTCCATGGCCGGGTGAAGACCTTGGGATCGTCGATCGTCGCCTCGTAGAGCAGGTGATCCGCGTCGGTGCGGGTGTAGCGCTCGACGACATGCAGCGCGTCGCCGTGAAAATTGCCCGACCGGTCGAACCAGGTCTGATCGTTGAAGTTCGTCACGTCGACCACCAGCGCGTCGCCCTCCCAGCGGCCGCGCGAGTCTCCCATCCAGAAGTCGACGGCGGCCACGGGATGGCGGCTGCCGTCGGTAAAAATCTCCCGCGTCGCGTGCAGGTACTCGTAGAGGATGACCACCCGGTCCGGGTACTGGAAGATCTGGAACGGATGGGGCATGTAGGTGATGCGGGGGACGCCCGGGAGATAGCACTTCGACTCCGGATCGGCGGTGGCGCGGTTGGCGTAGTTCTCCTGCTGCTGCCGCAGCGCCCACGGCTGATACGGAATGTCGTCCCCGACCACGACGCCCTGACCGGCCGGCTGCGCGAAACGCGGCGGCAGCCCGGGAAACAGCTGACCGGAGTGACCCTGGACGTCCCACGCCGCCGTGTTCAGCACCTGCCAGACGCCCTGCAGGTCCGGACGGCTGCCCGTTCCGGCGCGCGGCGACGGGCCCTGGCCGGTCGCGCCGGCAGGCCGGCTGCCGGCATCGATCACGGCGATCACGGCAACGACAAGCACGATGACCCTATTCACGACGCTGTGCCTTCATACGCCTCACGCCCCCGCTCAGTAAAGCTGTTTCAGCTCGATGCCGTTGTAGTACTTCTTGAGAATCTCGTCGAAGGTCGCGCCTTCCATGGCCATCCCGTACGCGCCCAGCTGACACATTCCCACGCCGTGGCCCCAGCCGCGCCCGTACAGCGTCACACCGAGAATGGCGCCGGCAGCGTTCCGCTCGATGTCGAACGAGAACAGGCTGTCGCGGACGCCGAGGAGCGTGCGCAGCCGCAGCGCGCGGACCGTCCGCCGGCCGGACGAGCCGATGATCTCCGTCGTGACCAGGCGCTCGGATGGCCCCCGGTCGATCACTTGCATGTCCGTCAGTTCGCCCAGGTTGAGCGCGCGAAAGGCGGCATCGAGCTCCTGCCGGGTCCGGTGCACCTGCCACATCGCCAGGCGGGAAAAGCGATCGGCGGCGGGATTGGCGAAGTTGATCCGGTAGACCAGCATCCGGACGGTGTCGCTCTCGGCGCGGAAGTCGATCAATTCACCACCCACCCACGCGCCCTGTCGCGTCGCCAGACGCTCGTCGCCGACGCGCCGGTAGATCGGCGCGTCCGCCGCCAGCGCGAACGCCTTCGGCCTGCCGTTGACCACCAGCGTCATCGTCTGCCCGTCCCACGATTCGAGCACGCCTTGCTGCCATTCGAACGCCGCCTTCTTGTCGATCAGCCGGAACAGCAGATCCTCGGTCGGGATGGCGCCGGTCGGCGACAGAATACCCTGCTCGGTCAGAAATGCCTCGTCGGATGCCGTGATCACCGTCGGGTAGAACGACTGGCGGATGAAGGCCGGCAGGATCGCGGGATCGGCGGACGACGGCCCGCCCGTGACCCGGAGGCCCATGAAGCGCTGCGCCTCGGCAAACGTCGACACGCCGGCGACCGCCAGTACCGCCTTCTTCCAGTCCGGAAAGGCGCGCGAGGTGGCGAACGCCAACGGCTCGGGGTGTTTGTACTCGCAGCTCGTCGACACCAGGTACGGCACCTTCATGTCGAAGATGTTTTCCGCGTTTTCGGTTCTCCCGCCGCAGGTCGAGGTGTACATCGCGTCGATCAGCCGGCCGTCGAAGGTCGCGACCAGACCGCGTGTGTCGAGTACCGCCCGGGTGGCGGTCGGCTCTTCGGTCCCGGCCCCGAAGTAGACCTGACAGGCGTCGGTCGCGCAGATGTCATAGCCTTCGTTTTTCGACTGCCCGAGGTGCCGCTGGACGTAGGTCCGGGCGGCCACCGCCTGGGCCTTCAGCGCCTCGATCTGCCCGAACGTGGTCGGGTTGAGCTCGTTCGGCACCACGCCGAGCAGATATTCTTCGACCGGCAGCTCGTTGACGACCGTCAGCGTGTTCCGGCCGTTGGCGAAGACTTCGATCGCGCCGCGATAGCTCCGGTTCTCGATCGCCAGCGGCGCGCCAGACGCCGCCATCCTGACCTTCGCCCCAGGCGGGAGGGCCAGCACCACGCCGCCGTCGAGCTCGACCACCATCCGGTATCGCAGGTCGGCTTTTTTCAGCGTCGCGGCAGGCGCGCCCGGCCCGAGACTCAGGACGGCGGTGATGGTCGCCGACCGCGTCCGCTGCTGCTGGACACTGAAGGCGGCCGCCGATCGGATGGTCACCGTCGCCGCGTTCTGGTTCAGGCCGATCCGGACCATCGGTTCGTTCTGCGCCCGGGCATCCGTGATCAGCAGGAGCAGCACCGCGATCAGCAACTTACGCATGTCCAATACTACCGAGGCTGGCTCCAGGCCGCCGGGAATCGCGCCGCGGGGGTGGCTCCGCCTCGCCAGTGTCAGCGCGGTCTTGCCCGCCTCCGGCGGATCGAGACGTCTCGAACGCCGGCCGAAAACTTGACGCGTTCGCGCCGAAGCCCGGCGCGATCTTCCCCCTCAGTATGTGGGATCCGGCTTCAGCCGGATTGTTCGTAGTCCGACTAAAGTCGGACGCCACGTACGATTTCGTTCCCTGCACCGCCGAGAATCGCGCCGCGGGGGGTGGCTCCGCCTCGCCAGCGGCAGCGCGGTCTCGAGCCATCGCCGCCGGACCGCGACGGCATCATCGCCTTTCCGTGAGCCGACGATGTGGTGAGGACAGCGCTTCTTCGTTAACATCACCTGATGCACGGTGATCGGCCCGCTGTCGGATTCAACCTCGCGCCCCGGACACGCCATTGAGCATCGCGGCAGCGTTCGAGTCGCCGTTGGTTCGTCTGGTCCTGCTGGCGGTGGCGGCGGCGCTGATCGTCCTGCTGGTGCGCGAAGCGCGCAAGATTCCGGCCCGGCTGGTCGCGCTCATGGCGACGGCGTTCATCGACATGATCGGGCTGCTGATGGTCGTCCCGCTCCTGCCCTTCTACGTCCAGAAACTGGGCGTTGGCGGCGTCGAGGTGGCCGGCCTCCATCTTGGCGTCGGGTTCATCTCCGGCGTGATCGTCTCGGCATACACGGTGGCGCAGTTGCTGAGCGCGCCAGGCTGGGGACGATTCTCGGATCACTATGGCCGGCGGCCGGCGCTCCTGATTGCGCTCGGCGCCTCCGGCCTGGCCTACCTGATTTTCGGGTTCGCCAACTCCCTGCTGCTGCTGTTCCTGTCGCGTCTGGTGCAGGGCGCCGGCGGCGGGACGGTCGGGGTGATTCAGGCCTACGTCGCCGACGCCACCGCTCCGGCCGAGCGAGCGCGCGCGCTCGGCTGGCTCTCGGCGGCGACAAATCTGGGCGTCGCCCTGGGACCAGTCTTCGGATCGCTGGCGCTGTCGCTCGGTGAGCGGGATCTCCAGCCCGGTGCCGGCGTCCTGGCGATGGGACCGGCGGCACCGGGGATCATGGCGGCGGGCCTGTGCTTCGTCAATGTCATCTTCGCCGCCCGCTTCCTGACCGAGTCGCGCGTGCCGTACGACGCGCGGACGATGCCGGCGCGCCGATCGACGCGGCAGGCCGCCTGGCGCGTCCTCACCCACTCGCGAGAGGCGTCCTCCCGCCTGATCCTGATCTACGCCATCGCCATCGGCGCCTTTCAGGGGACCAATACCATCCTGGCGCTGTTCCTGAACGCGCGCTTTGCGGTAACCGAGAAAACGATCGGCTACTTCTTCATGTACATCGGCGCGATTTCGGTCTTCACCCGCGTTCTCTGGCTCGGCCGGGCCGTCGATCGGTTCGGCGAAGCCCGGCTGTCGCGATTCGGCATCATCCTACTGGCGGGCGGCCTTCTGCTGATGCCGCTGTCGGGAACGCTGCCGATGCTCGCGGTCGCGGTGGCGTTGATTCCGCTCGGCACGGCGTTCACGTTTCCCTGTGTCACCGCGCTGCTGTCGCGCGTCATCCCGTCGGGAGAGCGCGGGCTCTATATGGGGCTGCAGCAGACCTTCGGCGGCGTCGCCCGCGTCGTCGCGCCGCTGTTCTACGGCTGGGCGTTCGACTCGCTGGGCGTGGCGACGCCGTTCTTCTTCTCGTCAGCCTTCGTGCTGGCGACGATTTTCCTGGGCTTCGGTCTGGGAGGGGCAGCACTCACGGCACCGATCGAAACCAAACCGGCCTCGACCTGATCGCGCCGCCGCCGGGCATCGGGGCGGGCAGTCGTCGCCGCGCCCCCGGCATATACTCCAGGAACCATCCCACGGAGCCTGGCATGAACCGCTTTGTCACTATCGCCGTCTCGGTTGGCGCCGTCTCGCTTGGCGCGGTCGCGCTTGGCGCCGTCTGCTCGCTGCGGGCGCAGGCCGCCGCGCCGGTGAAAAGCGTCGACTGGGACGCACTGCGCCCGGAGATCCTGGAGCGCTATCGCGCCCTGGTCCAGATCGACACCACGGCCGGCCGCGAAACGCTGGCGGTCGACTACCTGAAGAAGGTGCTGGAGGGGGAAGGCATCCCGACGCAGACGTTCGCCCTCGATCCCAAGCGGGCCAACCTTGTCGCGCGGCTGAAGGGCAACGGCGCCAGGAAGCCTCTGCTGATTCTGGCGCACACCGATGTGGTCGGCGTGCAGCCGGAGAAATGGCCCGTCGATCCGTTCGGCGCCGTCATCAAGGATGGCTACATCTGGGGACGCGGCAGCAAGGACGACAAGCCGGTGCTGACGGCCAATCTGATCACGATGCTGCTGCTGAAGCGCCTCGGGGTCCAGCTGGATCGGGACGTCATCTTTCTCGCCGAGTCGGGCGAGGAAGCCGACCTCACAGGCGTCGGCATCAATTACATGGTCAGGGAGCACTTCGCCGAGATCGACGCTGAGTTCGCCATGACGGAGGGCGGCGGCGCCACCATCGCCGGCGCGCGCGTCAGCCAGGTCAACATCGGGACCGCGGAGAAGCTGCCGGCGCGGGTGCGACTGGTCGCCACGGGCACCGCCGGGCACGGATCCGCCCCGCGCCTGGACAACGCGCTGGTTCATCTGAGCGCCGCGGTGGAAAAGGTCGGCCGCTGGGAAACACCGCGCCGCCTGAACGACACCACGCGCACCTATTTCGAGAAGCTGGCCAGCGTCAGCCCGCCGCAGCAGGCCGCGATCTACCGGGGGCTGTTCGATGCCACGGCCGCGGCCGGCGCCGACCGGTTCCTGCGGGAGCACTCGCCGGCGGAGTATTCCATGCTGCGCACGTCGGTCGTCCCGACCATGCTCAAGGCGGGCGTGGGAGCGAATGTCATCCCGTCCGAGGCGGAAGCCACCCTGGACATCAGGGCACTGCCGGACGAGGACATCGAGGCGTTCTATGCGGAGATGGCCAGGGTGATCGCCGATCCGGCGGTGAAGATCGTGCCGATTCCACAGACCCGCCCCAGGTCGCCCGCGTCCAGGCTCGACACCGAGATGTATCGGGTGATGGAACGGGTGGCGACGATGATGTATCCCGGCGCGGCGGTGCTGCCATCGATGTCGACCGGCGCCAGCGATCAGGCCCAGCTCCGGGCCAGGGGCATCCAGTCCTACGGCATCGGCCCGGCGGCCACCGAATCAGACAGCCTCAACTATCCCGCGCACGGCGACGTCGAGCGGCTCGCGGAGGCCTCGCTCTATCCGTTCGTCCAGTACGTCTGGAGCGTGGTGACGGAGATGGCCGCGCACCGGTAGTCCCATCAAAACGTCCGGCGATCATGCTGTTCATGCGTCATTCGCGTCGCGTCCGTACCGTAATTCGCGTCGCGTCCGTATGTAGTGTCCGGCTGAGCCGGACACTACATACAAGGAAATCGCTACGCTGGCCGATGCGCCCGCAGGAAGGACCGGATCTGGCGCACCGCCAGGGGAATGCGCTCCTTCGGCTCCTTCCACGGGAACATGCTCACCTCGGCCTTCGGCGCGAGCAGCGCGGCCTCCATCGCGACGGCGTATGGATGCGCCGGGATGTCATCGGGCAGGATCAGGACCGGCGTCCGGCACGTGCGCACGAAGTCGCGCGTCACGGTGAAGACGAAGTCGGGGTTGGTGCGGTACATCCTGGTCAGAAACTTGTCGACCATCGCCATCGTGACGTCGGGGCGGCGGGCGGTCAGCGCCGGCCCCCAGCCCTTGATGTTGTTGTCGTAGAACAGGTCGCGCGCCTCCGGCCGCGATCCGCTGGGCTGTGCCAGCACCGCCGCCACCACACGATCGGGGGCCCGCTTCAACAGGTTCCAGATGAACGGGCCGCCGATGCAGAAGCCCATCACCATGAACTTGTCGATCTTCAGGTGATCCATCAGACCGAGCTGGTCATCGGCGTAGGCGTCCCACGGCCTGTCGATCTCGAGCGGACCGGAGGACTGGCCGTCAGCGGCATTGCGCAGATCCGCCGCGATGCAGCGGTACTCGGCCTTGAACTCGTCGAACGGATTGAAGGGATCGCCGCGGCGCAGGCCGGCAATCGTCGAGTTCAGTCCGCCGCCGGCGATCAGCAGCAGCGGGAAGCCGGAACCGGCCTCCTCATGATGGATGTGAACGGGGCCTCTTTGGTAGGATGACCCGGCCGCTGCGCCAGACCCGGACTGCTGCGCCAGCACGCGCTGCGCGGCAGCCAGCGCCGTCGCCGCGGCGCCCGTTTTCAGTATCCTGCGTCTGGTGGAATCCATGATCGGCGTTCTCCTGGATTGTCGTCGTGACGGGCATCGTCGTGAGTGGTCGGCACCCGGACTATATCGCAACGCGCACGGATCGCCGCGCTGATGTGCTCCTGCGCTACACTGCGACCAACCTGACATGGCCTTCTCGAATTGGATTGGCCGGGTAGTCCCCCGGCGGCTCGCAGCACGGTGGCTCGGTCGATGGCTGGCCGGACTTGCCGCGATCCTCGTGTCGGTCCCCGGCCCGGCCGCGGCCGCCGACGTGCACGTCATGATCTCGGCCGGTTTCTATGAGGCCTATGCCGAGCTGGGCCCGGCGTTCGAACGCGCCAGCGGGCACCGCCTGATCACGACGCGCGGCCCGTCGCTCGGCGACTCGCCGGAGGCGATTCCCGCCCGCCTGGGGCGAGGCGAGACCGCCGACGTCGTGATCCTGGATGGAGGATCCGCCGACGAGCTCACCCGGCGGGGATGGCTCCGCGCCGGCAGCCGGATCGACCTTGCGCGGTCGCAGATCGGCATGGTCGTGCGCGCCGGTGCGGACACGCCGCGGATTGGCAGCGTCGAGGAGTTCCGCAGGACGCTGCTGGCCGCGACGTCGATCGGCTACTCGGACAGCGCCAGCGGCACCTACCTATCGACGACGCTATTCGGCGAGCTCGGCATCGCGGACCAGATCGCCGGCAAGAGCCGCAAAGTACGCGGGCCGCCGTCAGGGGAACCCGTCGCCGCGGTCGTCGCGCGTGGCGAGCTGGAAATCGGCTTTCAGCAGGTCAGCGAGCTGATCCACGTCGCCGGTGTGACCTTCGTCGGCCCGATCCCGGCCGAGCTCCAACCCGGATTCTCGTTCGCCGGAGCGATCACGACCGCCGCCCGGCAGCCGGACGCGGCCCTCGCGCTGCTCCGCTTCCTCTCTTCGCCAGACGTGGCCTCGACCATCGTCAAGGCGGGGCTGACACCCCCGGGAGGACGCTAGTGTCCCGAGCCACCTGAATTCGGAACTCGGAATGCAGAATTTGGAATGGAAGCCCCAGGAAGCGCTCGAGCGCAGTTGATGTGCACCGCGGGCGATTCCGTGTAAGCATACGTTGGGGTTTTGGCCGGTCTCGGCGCCAACCCGCTCACTCGACACCCGCGCGGGGAAATCAGTCTGCACCCCCGGGAATGAAAACGGGCCACTTTGTGTTTCTGTAAGGGTTCCAAGGAGGAGAAGCTGTGTTGAAGACACCATCTGCAATCGCCATCGGCCTGACGCTTCTGTGTGGAAACGCCATGGCGCAGGATGCCAGCGCCGTCATCGCCGCCGCGCAAAAGGCGCTGGGCGACGTCAAATCGGTCACCTACTCGGGATCGGCCAAGGACGTCGCATTCCAGCAGTGCGGCTCCAACGCCGCCGACATGAACTGCCGCGGCACCCATGACCCGATGCGGCCGATCGCCAGTTACGTCCGCGTCATCGACCTGGCCGGACCGGCGTCGCGCCAGACCGGAGCGACAAACAATCCGGCTGGTGGCGGCGCGACCGCCCCGATGCCTGGAACCTTCTTCCAGCAGGTGACGCCCCAGCAGGCAGCGGCCTCGCAGCCCTGGGCCGGCGCCCTGGAGCTCTACCTCACGCCCTGGGGTTTCCTGAAGGGCGCCGCCGAGAACAACGCCACCGCCAGCCGCCGCAAGGCTGACGGCAAGAATTACACGGTCCTGACCTGGAGCCCGGCGGTCAAGGCACCGTCCGGCAAGAGCTACGTCATCAACGGCTACGTGAACGAGCAGAATCTTGTCGATCGAGTCGAGACCTGGCTGGGTGAAAACATCATGGGCGACATGCAGATCGTCGCCAACTACTCGGGTTGGAAGGATTTCGGCGGCGTGATGGCGCCGTCGAAGATCGTCCAGACGCGCGGCGGATGGCCGTTCTTCGACGTCGACGTGACGGCGGCGAAAGCGAATCCGGCCGATGTCGCCGCCCTGGTTCCGGCCCCTGCGCCGCCCGCCGGGCGCGGGGGCGGTGGCGGTGGCGCACCCGGCGGTGCGCCCGCGCCCTTGACTGTCACCAACGAAAAGCTCGGCGACGGCATCTACCGGCTCACCACCGGGCCAGGCAGCTACGATTCGCTGATTGTGGAATTCAAGGACTACGTGATGATGCTCGAGGCCGGACAGTCCGAGGCGCGGGCGCTGGCCTACATTGCGGAAACCAAGAAGCTCATCCCCAACAAGCCCATCCGCTACGTCGTCAACACCCACGCTCACGCCGACCATACCGGCGGGATCCCGACGCTAATCGCTGAAGGAGCCACCCTTGTCACGCAGAAGAACAACGAGGCATTCTTCGAAAAGGCACTCAACACGCCGCGAACGCTGCTGAACGACACGCTGGCGAAGAACCCGAAGAAGGCGAAGATCGAAGCCGTGGCCGAGAAGAAGGTCTACTCGGACGGGACGCACGTCGTCGAGCTCTACCACGTCTCGCCGGTGCCGCACTCGAACGGCCTGATGATCGTCTACCTGCCGAAAGAGAAGGTCCTCTTCCAGGGCGACTTCTCGCTGCCAGCGGCGGGTCAGCCCGGCAACGACCACGTCAAGGCGCTGGTGCCGATTCTCGAGAAGCTCAATCTCGACTTCGACCGCTATATCAACGTGCATACCTCGGCCGCGCCGCAGACCAAGGCCGAGCTGTGGAAGGCGGTCGGGAAGTAGCCACACCATCCTCGCAGCCAACAGCGGCGGCCGGCGCCGCCGCTGTTGGCTGCATCGGACGTCGTTTCTTCACGTAGGACCATGCACACACCGATTCGCGCACTGCTTGCCGTCTGTGGACTCGTCACGTTCGCCGTGACCCTCTCCGCGCAATGGCCGGACCGCAAGGCCGCCCGCGCCCCCAGATTGCCGGATGGCAAGGTCGACATGAACGCGCCCCCGCTCCGGACGGCGGACGGCAAACCCGACCTGTCCGGCACCTTCAGTGTCGCCGGGCGGCCGCCTGGAACGCCGCGCGAAGCGCTCAGCCTCGACGAGAAGCCGATCGCGTCGTTTCGCGACATCGGGGAGGGCTTCAAGGACGGCCTCCCGCTTCGGCCGTGGGCGAAGGAGCTGTTGCAGAAGCGCGTCGCCGACAACAGCAAGGACAACCCTGATGTCTGGTGTCTGCCGATGGGCAACCAGCAGTTCAACGTCCACCCGTTCCCGAGAAAGATCCTTCAGACGTCGGACACGGTGATCATCCTCTACGAAACCCATCAGGGGCTGCGCCAGATCTTCATGGACGGCCGAACGTTGCCGCCGGCCGGGGATCTGCAGCCCTGGTTCTACGGCTATTCGGTCGCCCGCTGGGATGGTGACACCCTGGTGGTGGAAACCTCCGGCTTCAAGGACGGCGGCTGGCTCGACATCAACGGCAGTCCCCTGACCGACCAGGGCCGCACCATCGAGCGGTTCCGCCGCACCAGTTTCGGGACCATCGAGGTCGAACAGACCATCGACGATCCGAAGGCCTACACGCGCCCGTTCACGACCCGGCTGACGTGGCGGCTGATGCCGGATACCGAGATCATGGAAATGGTCTGTCTCGAGAACAACCGCTCGATCGACCACATCGAGCCGCCCGGAGCCGTCAAGTAGACGCGCCATCACCGGGCTTCAGCCTGGGCTTCGGGCGGACGGTGATCGGTCCGCCTCCTCAGCGACTCGCCGCCTGCCCGCGGGACGGTCTCGAGACCGTCCTGCCGCCTCTCCTGGTCCAGAAGTCGGCGTCCTGTCGGAAGATTCCCTGTCGAATCGCTTGACGAAGCTTGAACGCGCAGAGAATGCTTAGCGCATGATCAAGTCGATCTCGCGCACGATTGTCGCCGCCGTACTGAGCAGCGTCACCCTTGGCGGGGCGGGGTTGCTCGGCCAGGCACCGCCGTCCGGATCCACCGACACGAGCAAGGGCGCGATCGTCGGCACCGGTACGTTCACCGCGTTCGTCGAGAACATGGACCGCTCGCTCGCCTTCTACCACGACGTCTTCGGGATGGAGGTGCCCGCCCTGCCCGCCTCCGGTGAACGGCCCTACAACCGTGAGAATCCGCAGTTGTTCGCGATGTTCGACATCGCTGGAGCGAGAGAGCGCCATCAATCGGCGCGACTGCCTGGATCGCGGATCAACATCGAACTGATGGAGATCCAGGACGTCGAGCACAAGACGATCCCGCTGCGAATCCAGGCCCCCGGGACGGCCACCCTGGTACTCGTGGTGCGCGATATCGAGGCGACGCTGGCGCGGGCCAGAACGAACAACGTCGCGATCGCGACACCCGGCGGCAAGCCAGTGGCGTTTCCTGATGGGACCAGGGCGATTCTGATTCGCGACCTGGACAACCGGTTCATCGAGATCAGACAGCCGGCCGCGGCGGCCGGGACCAGCGCGCCGGCGACCGGCGATATCGTCGACATGCGGCTCTCGATCGCCGTCAACGATCTGGACCAGACCACGCTCGTTTACCGCGACGTGCTCGGATTCACCGTGGCCGGCGAGACGGGATTCACGGCGGACCAGGCCACACAGATGCTGACCGGGCTCCCCACCGCGCAAGTGCGGCGGAGCCGGGTGCAGGCCCCCGGCTCGATGCTGTGGATCGAATTCGTCGAGTTCAAGGGTGTCGATCGCACGCCGCTCCGGATGCGCATTCAGGACCGCGGCGCGGCCAGGCTGCAGCTGCGGGCGCAGAACCTCGACAGCATGGTCACCGAGATGAAGACCGGGGGGCTCAAGATAGTGTCCGTCGGCGGCGCCGCCGTGCCGATCCCGCCCAACCTCAAGGGCGCGCTGGTCGCCGATCCGAACAACTTCTTCCTGACGCCATTCGCCCCGTGCGACGGCTGCACGTCGCGGTCGCCGGCACCGGCCCGCTGACGCCGCCCGCGATCACACCGCGTACGTGGGATCCGGCTTCAGCCGGACTGCTCCGCAGTCCGACTAAAGTCGGACGCCACGTACGATTCCGGAGTGGTCACGCCGGGAACGGGACGTCCCACGTCAGTCGCGGCCGGTAGCTACTCGACGCGTCCGCTGGTGAGGATTCCTTCCATGCCGAGGTTTCCTTCGTGACACGCGTACTCGAACATCTGGTAGGTGTCGTCCTTCTGCCACGGCAGGAGAATCGTCCATCGCCGCGTCCACATCGTCGGGTCGTCGATCGTCGCTTCGTAGTTGATGGTCTTCGCATCAACACGGGTGAACCGCTCGATCAGATGCAGGCTGCCTTGTGGAATGCCCCGGAACTCCTGCTTGTCGCTGAAGTTCGTCGTGTCGACGACGAGCGTCTGTCCTTCCCAATGACCCCGTGAGTCTCCGTTCCACTGACGGATCCTGGAGCCGGCGTGGGGACGTCCGTCCAGCGGGATCACCCGGCGGTCGAACTGTTCGTAATGGAGCACCACGTAGTCCGGCGCCTGGAAGATCTGCGTGCCGCTGTTGTAGTTTTGCGGCAGCCTGGGCATCACCCGCGAGATACATCTCGTGTAGCTGTCCAATTCATCCGTCCAGGCCACCGTCCCTCGATCACCGCGCCGGTTGTTTGGCCGCGCCGCCAACTGTTGTCCCGCCGGGGTCAGTGGCGGGACTCGCCCGTCCGGCGGATCGATGACCAGCGAGGTGCGCTTGTTGAGGATCGGCCGCCGGCTGTACCAGATCTCGTTATAGGCGCGGGCAAGGTCGGCTTCGGCGCCGCCGTCGCGGCGGTCGGCGTCGAGGCGCTCGAGCGCCCGCCGGTGCAATTCAACCGTCTCCTGCTCAGGCAGTTCGTCTCTCCCGGCGAATTCGGCGGGCCGCTCCAGGGGAACGATGCTCTGAAAATCCCAGACCCCCCGCAGGTCCGGGTGACCCCACGGCGTGCGGAGCGGCGTCCAGGCGCTTTTCGCACCGGTCGTTTCTTTTGCAACGGCTGTCGATGGCTTCGTCGCGGCGGCCGGCGTCTGGCCGGCGAGCGACACCGACATCATCGACGCCAACATGATGGTGCCAGCGCTTGCCGCCAACGTGAGAACTCGATTCCGCATCGCGACCCTCCATTCACTGAACTGACGGTAGCCGGCGCGGAACCAATCAGGCAGACAATAGCATGCCTCTCACGTACGAGGGGGTGCGCGGCGTCTAACGAGAGGGTACGTGGCGGCCGACTTCAGTGGCCCTGGCATGGGCCGGCGTGCCGCTCAGCGCAACACGATCCGATTCTCCGGCAGGCCGCCCTTGGGATGGCTCGTCTGCCAGGCGACCCGCGCCCGCGCGAGAAAGCAGCCGGCGACCGTCGTGGCGAACAGGAACCAGATCACCGACGGCAGACCGATGACGACGATGAAGACGCTGCCGACGACGAAGATGAGCCCGCCAATGTTGCCGGCGACTTCCGTGGAGGAGAAGTTGATTTGCGGCGAGCGCCGCGGCGCTTCGTTCGGAGCCGGAATGTCCGACGGATGTCGATCGTACCAAGCGTGAATCAGCATCGCCAGCAGCGCCCCGGCCACGGTGATCACCGCCACCCAGGCGCCAGGCACGGGACCGGCGATGACGAGCAGTGCGACGATGATCGAGCCGACCGCGAGGCGCGCGACGGCATCTGGAAACGCCACACCGCCGGCATTCCCTGCCGGTGACGGCCGCGACGCAAACGGAGCGACGAGCATCACGGTCCAGAATGCGCAATAGCCGGCCCACCGCGCGCGCAGACGCTCGAGGCCGTTTGGACCAACGCTGGCAATCTCACGCTGGAGATCCGAAATCGTCGGCAGGACGACCGTCGAGAGCAGGTGTTCGCTGAACAACAGCCGGGCGATTTTCAGGAGGATCGTACCGGGCATACGGGGACCACGGCCTGTTCGCGTCATGGCTTGACCTCCCACGCCAGTTCGCGGGCGAACGCCGTCCACGCGCGCAGCATCCTCTCGCCGAGCGCGGTCGGACGATAGATGCGTCGCGGCAGGCCGATGCCGCCGGGGGGAACGGGCTCCTGCTGCGATTCGACAAGGCCCTTCTCTTCCATGCGGCCCAGGGTCACGTAGACGGTTCCCCGCTTGGGCGTCGACGTGAGGCTTTACCTGGCGGCGAGTTCCGTCGCGAAGAACATTGCCATCCCACCGCCCCGATCGTCGCGGCCGAGAATGGCGGTGCGGCGGAGGTAGTCGTCGTCGGTCAAGCCGCGCGTGCCGGTGCTTTCGCAGACGTCCACCAGCCGCCCCTCGGTGCCGGTTCGCGCCAGGATCGCCTGCCACGCCCTCTGGACCAGCGGCTCATACGTCTCACCATCGAGCCACCCGTTGCGGATGCCGCGCCGCATCGCCGTCGCAATCATCGCGGTCGCAGAGTATTCCGGATAGGCGCCCGGCCGATCGATGACGTTGCGCCACATCCCGTTCTCGTCCTGGAAGCGCGCCAGCGCCGCGATGTGCGCGCGGAACGACGCCAGCAGGCGCGGATAGTCGGCATGCTGGTGCGGGAACTCCGACAGGGTCAGCGCCAGACCGAGCGCGGGGAACGCATTGCCGCGCCCCCAGGCGGCGTCCGTCGACGCCTGATGGCGATAGAGACCGTCGGGCCTGAGCACGATCTGCTGCATGAACGCGAGGTGTCGGACCGCCATATCAAAGTAGCGCCGTTCACCGGAGAGCGCGCCGGCCATGGCCAGGATCGGCACGTCCATGAACAGCGAATCGCTCCAGCCGCCGTGCAGCGGCATGAACTCGCGCAGGTCGCCATCCCCGGTGAAGCCGCTGGCCGCCGCGCGCAGCACCAGCGCCTTGGCGCGATCGTCGCCGGCCTGGCGCGCATACTCGAAGAACAGCAGATGCGCCGCGAGCGCGGACTGCGACGGACGCGCGAAGCTGTCCTTCGCGCCGTTGAGGTAGGGCGCCAGCAGGCGCGCCACATCATCCCGTTCGCCGAGTCGCAGCCGGCTGACGACGCCCATCGCGGCAATGTAATTCGGCTCCGTGAACTGCTGTCCGTAGACGCGCGCCAGTTCCTCGGCGAGCGCTCGCGGCGAGCGCGCCCTCCGGCGGTCGAGTTCCTGGTGCGCGTTCGAGAAGGGGATGCGTCCGGGGAGGGACTGCAGGAAACGCGTCGAGGCCTCGACCCGCCGTGCGGGAATCCGGCCGACGTCGGCAACGACGTACTGCGACAGCGCGTCGACGAGACCCGGGTCTGGCCCGGCGAGCAGGACCAGGTCAGGGGCATGGGTGCCGGCCCATCGCCACAGCACGTGCGATTCGATGTGCTCGCGGTAGGCAACTCCTGAGGGCGGGAACTGCAGCGGCTGGGCGTCGGGATTGGCCCGCGCCACGGCGATCAGCCGGAATGTGCGCCGGCGCTGTGGAATTTGTTCGAAGGCGGCCGCTTCACGGGCGACCGCGTCGCTGGATTGATCCGGTTGCTGAAGCCCGCCAACGACGAGCACCGTGGGCGAAGACGCGGCACGGCCGGCGACCACCACCGCTTCGATCGGCGCGCCACTCGTCGCCAGGCCAATCGTCCATCGCTCGCCGGCGCCGGCCAGGCCAGGCAGCAGCAGACACGCGAACACGCAGGGGAGAAAAGATCGACGCACCACGCGACCGGAGTCTACACCCCCTAGGCCGACGGCCGGCAGGATTCCCCGCATCGCGGCCGGTACCTGTTCGAGCACGTCTCCCGGTGCGGCACGGCCGCGCTCTACTCCAATCGACGAAGGTCACCTCATACTCAACGCGGCAGCCCTGCAGCGGCCTGAAACCAAAGCTGGCGCGTGGCACAAGACGGGTCAGCTGATACGCTCGATGGCGATTGACCTCACCTCGCCGCCCGCGACGTGAGGAACGACCGCCTACGGGAGGGCGAACGCCCGCAGATTCCCCCCGGCGACGATCCCGACGAACTGTTTGCCGCTCCTCGACGTGTAGGTCATCGGGTTCGCGTTCGCATTGCCGCTGTTTCCCGGCGTGGTCAGCGGCTGACCGTCGGTACGGCTTTCCCACAGCTGCCGGCCGGTCTTCGCCGCAAAGGCACGGAAGCGTCCGTCACTGGTTGCCCCGACGAAGACCAGGCCCCCGGCCGTCACCGTCGGGCCGGCGCTCCCGCTGTTGCCGAGCAGCTGCTTGCCCGCTGGCATGTTCAAGCGAAGCCCGAGCACGGACTTCCAGAGGATCGCGCCGGTGTTCGCATTGACCGCAATCAGCTGGCCCCATGGGGGACGGGTGCAGGGCATGCCGTTGGCCGTGAACGAATGGAACGGCCCTTTGCCAGCTGTCGGTTGCGCCGGATTCGGCGGCGCATAGAAGGCGCGGTTGTACGGCTGCCGGGATCCGAAGCTGTCCGGCCAGTTGGCGATCTTCGGCGTCTGCTGTTTCGTCACCGGGTCCTCCACCATCTCCACTTTCTCGACCCAGCCCGCCAGATTGCCTGACTGCGCATTCACGTACACGATCCCGTCGGGATCCGTCGCCACGCCGCCCCAGTTGACGCCGCCAGTGCCACCCGGCAACTGGATCGTCGACTTCGGCGGCGTCCCGAGCTCGTGGTACATGAACGGCGTGAACGGACCCAGATTGATGAATCCGCCCTCCCGATCCCAGGTCGCCTGACACGCGGCGGCATGCTCCGGCGAGGTGTCCTCCGGCCGCACCATGTCGGTATCCTTGTTGAAGCTGGTCGGGACGAGCGGACCCGGCCGCACCGGGAACGGCTGCGTTGGCGAGTACCATTCCGTCGGCACATCGCCTTTCGGCACCGGCCGCTCCTGCACCGGGATCAGCGGACTGCCATTCTCGCGATTCAGCACGAAGAAGTAGCTCGTCTTCCCGACGTGTGCGATGGCGGGCGACCGGCGGCCGTTCACGGTGACCTCGATCAGCGCGCCGGCGCTCGGCATGTCCGAGTCCCACAGATCGTGATGCACGGTCTGGAAGTGCCACTTATACTGACCGGTCTGCGCATCCACCGCCACGATCGAGTTGCCATAGTCGTTGTTCCCCGGCCGATCGCCGCCGTAGTAGTTGGCCGCCGGCCCCGCGATCGGCAAGTAGGCGATGCCGCGGTCATCGTCGATCGGCGCGGCAAAGCCCCACATGTTCGTCCCCTGGCGGTTCTGCCAGCCGTTGGGACCCCATGTCTCGTTGTACTTTTCGCCCGCCTTCGGCACGGTCTGGAACTCCCACCGTTTCTCGCCGGTCACGACATCGAACGCCCGCGGATTGCCGATGGCATTCCCTTCCTGCGGGTTCTCTGTCGACGAGGCGCCGACGATGGCGACGTTCCTGTAGATTGAGGGGACCCCGCCGGCGTTGACGCCGATGGCCACCGAACCGTTCTCGCCGAAGCCTTCGGCCGCCTTGCCGGTTTGCGCGTCGATCGCCCAGAGACGATTGCCGGTCAGGAAGAGCAGGCGCGGCGCCAGCTTGCCGTCGCCGGGCCAGTACCCGAGACCGCGCGCCGACACCTGCGGGGCACCACCGCCACGACGTCCGCCACCCTGACCGCCGCCTCCACCCGTCACTCCACCGGCCCGACCGCCGCCGCGTCCATCACCGGGCACACCCGCGGGAGCGCCCTGGGCGGCGCCAGCCGCAGCCGGCGACGCAGGCGCTGCTGCAGCGGCCGGTGCCTGCGGCGCGGCGCCGGCCGCCCCCGGCGTCGTCGTGGTTCCGGCGGTGGAGAACGACCAGACCTCAGTGCCGTTCTCGCCGTCGATCGCCGTCACGCGGCTGCCGTTCGAGATGTACATGATCCCGTTCACGGCGAGCGGGACGGACGTACCGCCGCCCTGCATCGGCAGCGACCACGCCAGCTTCAGATTGGCGACGTTCGAGGTATTGATCTGGGTGAGCGGCGAGTAGCGCGTCGCCGCGACGTCGCGATTAATCGTCCGCCAGTCGCCTGGCGGCACGGCGCCCGCCTGCTGCGCCTGCACCCACACCGCGCCCGCCGCGCCTGCCGCGAGAGCGGCCACAATGCCAGTCACGAGTCTCATGGAAGTCCTCTGGTGAATCGTCGCCGAGCCTGATCGGTGAGACTACTCCACTCACTGCGGCCTCGCCAACGCGATTCCCGCGCGCGGTCGGTGCTGTTCGGGCCATCCTTCCGCGAGCGCTCGAGATCTTCGCGATGGCCGGCCTGGCGCGGCCGTTTACCGCGTCGTCAGCGGCTTGCCTTTTTCGGCGAGGAGCATGGCGAGCAGTTTCGCCGGCCGTGTGGCGCTCGCGTTGCGGGAAACGGCGTGGAGCTGGCCCGGCGTCTCGAGGAACATCTGACCGGGACGGTAGGTTTTCTCGGGCTCGTCGCCGACCTTGGACACGATCTCGCCTTCGAGCACATACGCGATCGTAATGCCCGGATGGCGGTGCGCCGCGGAGCTCTCGCCCGGCGCGTACGAGACTTCGACCGCCGTCACCGACCAGTTGTTCAACGTCAGGTCAGGCAGGTCGTGTTCGAACACCGTCTTTGGTCCGCCGGGACTCTGGGCGCTGACCAACCCGCTCGACAGCAGCAGTCCCGCGGCGCCTTCAAGCATCGTTCTGCGAGTCAACATGGATCGTCCTCGAGCGCGTCGAACGCGCAACGGTGCGCAGCGCTCATCGCTGCGCCGCACACGCCACGATAAACCGTCCGCGCCACGCGCCCATGGCTTTTTCTGCGGGCGGTTGCCGCTGCCCTTTGCTCCCAGGCGGTCGTCCTCTACTCGCCCTTCGGTCCGGTGAGTCCGAATCCCGCGCCAGCCGGATCGGTGGCGATGACGATCCACTCACCAGTCGGGACTTCGTGGGGCCCCATCAGCACCTTGCCGCCGTTGGTCTCGATGGCCCGAGTGGCAGCCGCAATTGACGGCACGCCGACGTAGAACAGCCACACGGCGGGCTGCCGCTCGTCCTGGCGCTGCGTCACGGCGCCGAAGCGCTGGCCATGATGGTCGATGAAGCAGTAATCGCCCATCGGCCCCATGTTCATCGACTCGTTGAATTCGAAGCCGAAGTGACGGCTGTAGAATGCTTTCGACGCCGCGAGATCGGGGCTGGCGAGCTCGTTCCAGTTGACGCGCTGCG
>JBDTRR010000014.1:0-97149 GCA_039931615.1 Acidobacteriota bacterium | reverse complement strand
TGAGGTGCTGTTCAAGGCCGTCCTCGCCGAACGGACCGCCGAGGCCCATCGCGCCGGATCATCCGCTGCGAGCGTTCGCACCAGGTGGACGCGCGGTTGCGCAAGATGTCGCCGGAATTCGACGCGCTCTATCCGGCGGTGGGCCGGCCCTCGATCCCGCCGGAGCGGTTGCTCCGCGCACAGCTGCTCGAGTTCTTCTACTCGATTCGGAGTGAGCGGCTGCTGATGGAGCGGCTCGATGACAACATCCTCTTTCGCTGGTTCGTGGGGTTGGGGTTAGATGAGCCGATCTGGGCAGTGACCGTCTTCACCAAGAATCGCGATCGGCTCTTGACCCACGCGGTGGCGCAGCGCTTCTTTCAGCTGGTCGTGGCCCAAGCCGAGCCGTGGCGGTCGGACCAGCACTTCACGGTGGATGGGACCTTGCTCGACGCGTGGGCGAGTCACAAGAGCTTTCAACGGAAGGACGATGACCCGGACGACAAGGGGCGGCATTTCCATGGCCAGACCCGCAAGAACGAGACGCACGCCTCCAAGACGGATCCAGACGCGCGTCTGTATCGGAACCGGCCTCGGACGAACATCTGGCCGATTCGATCGAACAGAACGGGCGGACGGCCAGGATCGGACTGCGCTGGTCATTCTGGACACCGTGACGACAGGCGTTCGTCTATCCCGTGAGGCGTCTCGGTAGTCGGCCGTCCGCGTCCCCGCCAGGGCGTCTGCCGGCTACTCACCCAGCTCATCAGCGATCGGTAAACGCCTGCGTCGCCCCGCACGTATAGCAGTCTGTCTACACCGGATAAGGAGGTCGTCGACGCGCCGACTCGACGGCTCACGGATATCGCACACATCGGTCATCCCCGCCGTGGCGGCGAAGACTGCCGCGGCACGGTACCTGTCCTGCCTGCGCCTGCAGGAGGTCCTCGTGCTGCAAGGGTCGCCGGTGCTCGGTGCCGCCTTCGCGCTCCGCCACCCGTCGGCGGAACAGATGGGTCCGCTCGCGATCCTCCTGGTCGGCAACGTGTGCCTGGTGGCGCACATCTTCCTGCTCAACGACTGGTCCAACCTGACCGCCGACCTCACCGACCCCAACAAGGCCGCCGCCGTCTTCACGGTTCGAGGTGTTGGCGATCACGAGATGGGCGTTCTGGCGGCAAGCCTGCTGGTGGTGAGTCTCCTGCTCTTCAGCCGCCTCGGCCCCACCACACTCTCCATGGCCCTGGGGATCGCGGTGCTGAACGCCCTCTACTCGCTGCCGTATTTCAATTGGAAGGGCCGACCGCTGCTCAACTCTGCGGCCCATCTGGCCGGAGGCGTGCTGCACTTCCTGCTTGGCTATTCCCTGAGTCACGTCTTCGACCGCCGCGGCCTCTTCATGGCCACCTTCTGCGCCCTGACCTTCGCCGCCGGCCACTTGACCCAGGAGGTCCGGGACCACGATGGCGACGTGCGGAACGCGATCAGGACCAACGCGGTCATGTTCGGCCAGCGCCGCACCTTCGCCGCCAGCCTGGCGCTCTTCACGCTGGGCCAGGCCCTTCTCCTGTTCCTGGCTCTCCACGGCATTCTCAACCGTGCCCTCGCCTCGCTCGTCGTCCTTTACCCCATCTACCTGCGGTGGTCGCTTCAGGCCCTGGCCGAGGGACTCACCTACGCGAGCATCTGCCGCCTGCAGGCACGCTACCGCGCGCTCTACGCTGTCGTCGGCCTGGCGTTGGTCGCGGCCGTCTGGCTCGATTGAACTCCGCTTCGACTCCCGGCCTCGGACGACGACGGCGGGTGGTGCAGGGCGGCCAACTGCGCCTCGGTATCCGCCAGCGTCGCCGCCATGATGTCCAGGCGGTCGACCTGCCGACGAAGGTGCTGCAGAAAAAACGGCGCATGCTTGGCGAGGACGTAGCGCTCGATGGCGGCCTGCACTTCCGGATCCGCAGTTGCCGACACCATCGACTCGGGGCGGACCCGGTAATCGAACGTCTCCATGTCCAGGCGGTGCAGCGTGAAGCCACGTTCGAGCATCGACAGCCAGAGGTCCCAGTCCTCTGCGCCCTGAACGGGCATCTCCGGGTCGTAGCCGCCGCACGCGCGCCAGGCTTCGAGGCGAATCACCGCGCAGGCGTCGATGTAGTTTCCACACAGCATCCGGTTCAGGTCCGGTACGCCCACCCGGACGCGGCCCGAGCGCAGGCCGTACTCCCTGCGGTCGCCATACACGGCCATGATGGATCGGTCCCGCGCGAGCACCTCGAGCGCGGCTGCCACGAATCCCGGCCGCAGCCGATTGTCGGCATCGAGCGGCAGGAAGATGCCGCGGTTCGCCTCGCGAATGCCACGGTTGCGCGCCTCCGCCACGCCGCGGTTGTCCTGATCGATGATGCGATACCCCGCCTGTCGCAGGCACGCGAGCACTTCGAGCGTGTGCCGATCCCGGGAGCCGTCGTTGACGATGATCAACTCGTACGGCACGGAGACCGCGCGCTCCACGCTCGCGATCGCCTCGACCAGAAACTCGCCATGATTGAAGCACGGAATGACGATTGCCACCGGCGGATCCGCCGCCCTCGGCGGTGCCGCGAGCGGCGGTGGCAGCGGTCCGCCTGACGGCAGATCGGCGATCGCCTCCATCTCGCGCAACAGACCCGCGCACTCAGGGTGGACCGCGGCGGCCAGGGTCGCGCCCCCCGCGTCAACGGACAGCAGCCGCGCCGGATCCGCAACAGCCGTCACAGCCTGGTCGTCTGGATCCAGACCGATGGCGAAGCGCGATCGGACCAGTTCCAGCAGTCGCTGCGGCGCCCGCACCGCCGCGCTGGCGCTGACGATCAGCGTCCGGTCGCGGTGGCGCCGCGCGAACGCGAGCAGCACGCGATTGTAGTGATGCCAGATGCGATAGGCGAACTCCGGATGGAGCAGGAACGCCGCGGCACCGAGCCGCTGCATCGAATCCGCGACGTCCCACGGCGATCGATAGACGAACACATAGCGCGCGTCCGGCAGCCGGGTGTCCCAGAAGTCGAGCAGCACCGACGTGCGCGGATCCTTCCAGCCCCAGCCGCCACGTCCGGCTGCGCCGCTGGGCTCGACGCCCGCGGTTGCGACGCGGCGGCGCGCGACCAGCGCGTCGGCCTCGGCGACGAACGCATCCAGACGGCCGGCGTCGATTCCGAATGGGTCCATGTCTTCCGTCCAGCCCCAGTCGGCGTATCCTGGCGGGTCGGTCGACACCGTGGCGGCGAGCATGCGCCGATTCAGGTGGAGAAACTCGAGGTCCTCGAAATAGCCGGGGCGATTGTGGGCATCGGCCGGCAGCAGCGCCTCGCCCATCCGGCACCCGCTGTGGTGCAGCAGCGAGGCAAGGAACGAGGTGCCCGACCGGTGCATGCCGGCGACGACGAGGACCGGGGCCCGAGCGTCGACTGACGTCGTCACGTCAATCCACCCGGCACACGGACGATCGCCGACCGGCGAGGTCACCAGGGACGTGTCGTCCGAGACGGTGTGCGACCAGCAGCGACCGATCAATCATTTATTGATACTGCACGACCGACATCCGCCGTCGGAAGATAGACCAGCCCATCCGTGACGACCGCCGCATCACCCGCGGGAGCCGACACGAGGTCAATTACACTATCAAGATTGCGATGCGGACGAAAGGCGGCGCGATGCCGGCGGTGAGTGTGGCGGCCGCCGGCCCCGGCGCTGAGGTCGACGCGTGATCGACGGGTGCACCATCATCGCAGGAAACTATCTCGCCGCCGCGCGCGTCCTGGCGGAATCTTTCTTCGCGCATCATCCGGACAGTTCGTTCACGGTGCTCGTGGTGGATGATGAGCAGCGCGACATCGCGCCGGGCGACGAGCTCGATCGTCGCATCGGCTGGTGGCGTCTGGCCGACCTGGGGCTCGACACCGCCGAGATCCACCGTCTTGCCGGGATCTACGATGTGACCGAGCTGTCCACCTCGGTCAAGCCGCTCTTCCTGCAATGCCTGATGCGCGCCCGTGGATCGGCGGTGATCTATCTCGATCCGGACATTCGCGTGTTTGGATCGCTCGCTTACGTGCCGTGCCTGGCCGACCGGCACGGTCTCGTGCTCACGCCGCACATGACGCAGCCGATCCCCGACGATGGCCGACGGATCGATGCGCTGTTCGTGCTCGCCGCCGGCGTCTACAACCTCGGGTTCGCCGCCGTCGCGCCGTCGGCCGGGCCCTGCCTCGACTGGTGGTGGCAGCAGACGCGCCGTCTCGCGCTGAATGACGTCCAGCAGCAGATGTTCACCGACCAGCGCTGGGCCGACTACATGCCATCGCTGTTCAGCCATCATCTGCTGAAGGATCCCGGTTACAACGTCGCTTACTGGAACCTGCACGAACGCCCCCTCACGCGTGCCCATGGACGGGTCTACGCGCGGGATGTGCCGCTCCGCTTCTTCCACTTCAGTGGCTTCGACCCGACCGCGCCGTGGCTGCTCAGCCGCCATCAGGGCGACCGGCCGCGCATCCTGCTCAGCGAGCATCCGGTGCTGGCGGCGCTCTGCGAGGACTATGCGGCGGACCTCGATCACGCCGGCCTGGCCGCGTCGGGTCAGCGCCGCTACGGCTGGAACGTCAGCGCGGACGGCCTGGCGATGACCGGCCGGATCCGGCGGCTCTACTGGGGCGCTGTGCTGGCCTCCGGGCGCGGCGAGATTCCCGAGCCGCCCGATCCCTTCGATGCCGCACGTCCTGACGCCTTCACGGCCTGGCTGAACGCGCCAGACGAGCGTGCATCGCGCCGCTGGTCGCGCTATCTGCGCGCGATCTACCAGGCGCGGCCCGACGTGCAGGCGCACATGCAGGACATCGACGGGACCGGCGCGGCCAGGTTCGGCAACTGGCTGCGGACCGACGGCGTCGTTCAGGAGCGCATCCCGCCCTCTTTGCTGCCGTCCGCTCCGCGTGCCGACGGGGGCGAGAACCTGCCGCGCCGGGATCGCGAGGTGTCATCCCCGCCGCACGGCCTGAACGTGGCCGGGTACTTCCAGGCCGAGCTCGGCGTCGGCGAAGCCGCGCGGCTGCTGACCCGCGCCATCGACGCGACGGGCAGCGCCTACACGACCGCGGTCTATCGGGCGACGCTCAGCCGCCAGCAGCACCGTTTCGAGGGGCGCGACGCCGCGGCCGGAGCGCCGTTCGACATGAATCTGCTCTGCGTGAACGCCGACGCCACGCCGGCCTTCGCGCGCGACGCGGGTCCCGCCTTCTTTGTCGACCGCCACACCATCGGCTACTGGTTCTGGGAAGTCGATCCTCTTCCGGCGATGATGCACGGCGCGTTCAATCATATCGACGAGGTGTGGACCGCGACCGAGTATGTCGCGGGCATCGTGCGGAGCGCGGCCGCGGGGCGCAAGCCGGTCTTCACGGTGCCGCTGCCTCTGGTGGCTCCCCCCACGCCGTGTTCACTCACCCGCGGGCAGCTGGGACTGCCGGCGGATCGCTTCGTGTTCCTCTTCGTCTTCGATTTCCTGAGCGTGATGGAGCGGAAGAACCCACTGGGGGTAATCGAAGCGTTCTCTGCCGCCTTCGCGCCGGGCGAAGGACCGGTGCTCGTACTCAAGAGCATCAACGGCGACGCGTGCGTGTCGCAGTTGGAACGCCTGCGACGCGCCGCGGCGCACCGGTCGGACATCGTGATCCAGGATGGCTATGTGAGCGCCGACGAGAAGAACGCGCTGCTCGGCGCGTGCGACTGCTACGTGTCACTGCATCGCGCCGAAGGACTCGGGCTGACCCTGGCCGAGGCGATGGCGTTGGGCAGACCGGCGATTGCGACCGGCTATTCCGGGAATCGCCACTTCATGACCGACGAGAACAGCTTCCTGGTCGACTACCGGCTGGCGAGCGCATCCGGGGATTGCGCCCCCTACCCGACCGGGGCGCGCTGGGCCGAGCCGGACCTGAACCACGCGGCGCAGTTGATGCGGATGGTCTATCAGCATCCGGGAGAGGCGGCGCGGCGGGCCGACCGCGGGCGGGCCGACCTGCTATTCCACCACGGTGTAATGGCGTCCGCGGCGGCGATTTCCAGTCGGCTGGCCGAGATTCGACGGGCGCGTGCTGCCGCCACCGCCGCCGCCGCATCCGCGCCCCCGGTCGATGTCGCCATGCGCTTCGCAGCATTCGATGCCTTCGCGGCGGCCCTGCCGCAGCTGCGACGGCTCGGCGAACCGCGCCTCAGCCGCGACGAGCGGTCCTGGCAGTGGCTCAGGTGCGCCGCACAACGGGCGATGTTCCGCGTCATCAGACCTTACTGGTTCCAGCAACGCCAGTTCCAGGATGCGCTGCTCGAGGCGGTGCGCATCAGCTTCGAGCGGCTGGCCGACCCCGATTCGGTGCCGCCGGGCGAGCCACGGTCCCCCGGTCGGACCAGTGACCCCGGTGCCTGACCGGTCGCGCGGAGTGGAATTGGTCAAGCCGCGCCTCCTGATTCTGATCGTTGCCTACAACGCGGAGAAGAACATCGAGGATGTTCTGGTCCGCGTTCCGCGTGAGCTGTCGGACGTGTGCGACGCCGAAGTGCTCGTGCTCGACGATTCATCGGCGGACGCGACGTTCGAAATCTCGACCAGGATTCAACAGTCGGGCCGGATCCCGTTCCCGGTGACCGTCCTGTTCAACCCAGTCAACCAGGGGTACGGTGGGAACCAGAAGCTCGGCTACCACTTCGCTCTCACGCATCGCTTCGACTACGTGGCTCTGCTGCACGGCGACGGCCAGTACGCGCCGGAATGCCTGCCGGCTCTTCTCGGCCCCCTTCTCGAGCACGGCATCGCTGCCGTGTTTGGCTCGCGGATGCTGACGAAAGGCGGCGCGCGGCGTGGCGGCATGCCGCTCTACAAGTGGACGGGCAACCGGATTCTCAGCTGGGTGCAGAACAAGCTGCTGCGAACAGCGCTGAGCGAGTTTCATTCTGGCTATCGCATCTACTCGGTGGACGCGCTCCGGCGCATCCCTTTTGACCTGAACACCAACGACTTCCATTTCGACACGGAGATCATCGTCCAGCTGGTGTGCTGGGGTATGCGGATTGTCGAAGTCCCGATCCCGACCTACTACGGCGATGAAATCTGTCGGGTGAACGGAATCAAGTATGCGGCTGACGTCATCCGGACGGTTATCGGCGCGCGAATGCAGGACGTCGGGCTGCTGTATGACCGGAAATTCGATGTCGCGCGGGCGTCACCGTACAAATCGAAAGTCGACTTTCCGAGTCCTCACCGGATCGCGGTTCAGACCGTTCGGCGCGGGGCCAGCGTCCTCGATCTCGGTGCCGCGGACGGCCATGTGTCGGCGGCGCTTCGAGAACGAAAGGGATGCACGGTGGTCGGGGTCGACCGCGCCACCCCAGTGTACCGCACCGCGGTTGACGACTTCATCGCCCACGATTTGAACGAGGGAGTGCCGGCGCTCGACCTGTCGAAATACGACTACATCCTGCTGCTGGATGTCCTCGAGCATCTGAACTCGCCTGAACTGTTCGTGGCGCAGCTCCGAGCCGCATTGGCGCTGTCCGGCAGCACGACAATCCTCGTGAGCACGGGAAACATCGGATTCATCGTCAATCGGCTCATGCTGCTGCTCGGCCAGTTCAACTATGGAAAGAGAGGCATTCTCGACCTCACCCACACCCGGCTTTTCACATTCGCATCGTTTCGCCGGTTGTTCGAACAGTCCGGCTTTCGCATCCGTGAAGCGCAAGGCATACCGGCACCGGTTCGCCTCGTCTGGGGAGACGGAGCGGTCGCACGCGCGGCCGTTGCGGTCAACGAGACGCTCATCGCGATCGCTCGCGGGGTGTTTTCCTACCAGATCTTTTTCGTGGTCGAGCCACTGCCCTCCCTCGAATACCTGCTCGGCGCCGCACACCGTGAGTCGGCGAGACGTGCCGGGACTGGGACCGGCGCCTCAGAACCGTGACGTCGGACGAGAGGGCTTTCGAGCTGTTCGTAGTGTCCGACTGTAGCTGGACCGTGGGAGGTCCGCCTGATCAGCCTTGGCGAAGGCGGACGGCGGGACCGTGGGAGGTCCGCCTGATCAGCCTTGGCGAAGGCGGACGGCGGGACACTCCGTACAAGTGAAGAATACACTGGTGTAGTGCGACCGAAATAGAAACGATTATGTCTCGCGCGTCGTATTCCATCATCATGGAGACACGATGCGCGTCGCTTCCCCCGTCGTCTTGAGCCCCGAGCAACGCCTGGTCCTGGAGGCGCAGGCCCGTGCGCGTCTGGCGTCGGCCCGCAGCGTCGAACGCGCACGCGTCGTGCTGCTGGCCGCGGCCGGTTTGCAAAATCAAGTCATCGCCGCGCAGTTGCAGATCATGCCGGAAACCGTCGCGCGGTGGCGGCAGCGGTTTCTGACCGGCGGCGTCGAGGCCCTCGCCAAGGATGCCCCGCGGCCGGGCCGCCCCCGCACCATCACCGAGGCCCAGGTGCGCAAAGTGGTGCGGAAGACCACGCAGGAGACGCCGCCGAAGGGCACGCACTGGAGTACGCGGACGATGGCCGCGGCCGCGGGGATCAGCGAGCGGAGCGTGCGGCGGATCTGGCGGCAGCACGGCCTGAAGCCCCATCTGGTGCGCACGTTCAAGATCAGTCGGGACCCGGCCTTCGCCGAGAAGCTCGAGGCGATCGTCGGGTTGTACCTCAGCCCCGCCGGAACATGCCCTCGTCCTGTGCGTCGATGAGAAGAGCCAGATTCAGGCGCTGGATCGGACGCAGCCCGGCCTGCCGCTCAAGCGCCGTCGCTGCGGCACCATGACGCACGACTATAAGCGGAACGGGACCGCGACGTTGTTCGCCGCGCTCAGCACGCTCGATGGCACCGTGATCAGCATGTGTGACGATCGGCATCGTCACCAAGAGTGGCTGAAGTTCCTCCGCGTCATCGACGACGTGACGCCGGCGAACAAGGAACTGCATCTCATCGTCGATAACTACGCCACGCACAAGCACGCCAAGGTGCAGCGGTGGCTCGCCCGGCATCCGCGGTTCCCTGTGTACTTCACGCCGACCAGCAGTTCGTGGCTCAACATGGTCGAGCGGTTCTTCCGCGACCTCACCCAGCGTCGCCTGCGCCGCGGGGTCTTCCATGACATCGAGGAACTCGTGACGGCGATTGGCGAGTACATCGATCAGCACAACGAGCAGCCCAAGCCGTTCATCTGGACCGCCACGGCCTCCGACATCCTGGCCAAGGTCGCCCGCGCCCGCAAGGCCTTGGATACACGCTGATCTGTTTGCCGCACTACACTAGCGGATGAGATCACCACTGCGGGAGTGTGTATATCCGTCGTAGAGTCTCAGCCACAACGCGTAGCCAACATCCTCCGACCAATAGTATCGAGGGACGGTCGCGGTGAGGTCGTTGTGGTAGAGGAGCGGCGGATTCATCCGGATGAAGGCAAAGTCGTCGCGCGCCAGCTCGCGCAGCACTGCCCGGATGAGTGTCGCGTCGGGCGGTGACCCGGCGGAATTCGTTTCGTTCGTCAGCAGGCGGCCCACGGACACCCAGATCTGCTGGTCGGGAACATCGGTGCGCGTTCGTGACTCGGATAGTGTCAGCGCGCAGCCGGCGCGGCGAAGGTCGGCCAGGCGCAGGCTGGGGATGAGCGGCGTCTTCCGATAGTAGACCCAGATCCGATCGTCGTCGACGACGGAGCGGAGCGCTTCACAAAGCGCGCGGCCGGCCGGCGGCCGCACGTCCGACAGGAGCTGCAGCAGGTGCATCTGGATGACGATATCGGCCGGGTTCGGATCGCGGCCCGGATCGAGGCACTGGTACCCTTCACGTGGCGCGAGCCACGTGCGGTAGAGACCATTGCGGGTTCGATATCGATCGATGGTCGCCAGTGCCGCCGTCAGCCGGCTGCGGTCCTGGTCGGGAGCGAGCCGCCAGACGAGAGCCGTGTTGTCGGTATCCGGCGTGATGGCGCAGCCGAGGGTCCCGATACCGGCGCCGTCCGGCCGACCGTGATAGCGGACCAGTCCGCCGGACTCGATCTGGCTGGTCAGGTGCCGGCGGGCGCGCTGCAGGCTGTCTTCGAGACCGCTGGTCGCAGCCAGGGGATTGAGCAGATCGACGAGCAGAGCGGTCAGAAAAGTGTTCATCTCCGGCCGCGGCTCATGAAAGCGCGTCTCGCTGGTGTAGGCAGTGAGCCAGTAGCCCTCCGCCTGCTGGTGCTCGCGAAGCTGCGCTGCCGCGGTCCTGAAGCCCGCCTCGAGATCCGCGGGCAGCTTCGACTCCCCTGCGGCCGGCGGAGCGACGCCGCCCGCCATCCGTATAGTCAGCGTGCGCTCCCCGAGGTAATGATCCTCCCCCTTCCCGAACGCCCAGGCAAAGGCGGTCAGACGGTGCATGCCGCCAGCGAGGCCGGCCGTGTCGAGCGGGATGCGCCAGCCCGCGGCACTGGCCGTGTTCAGCGCGCTGCGGACGTCGGGCCGGTCGAAAAAGGCGCGGGACGCCGCGGGCCGCCCGCCGTCGATGTTGACGGCCACCTGCCAGGGCGTCGCGTCCCCGGCGAGTGCCCAGCCCGTCACGGACGCCTCCTGGCCCGCGGTGACGACGGTCGTCGCCCGACCGCCAGCCTCGATGGCGTCGACACTTCCCCGCATCGAGATGGTCAGGTCCGCCGGCGCGAAGCCTTGCCGCAAACCAGTCAGGAAGGATGCGTTCCGCCAGTCAAACGCCGGCCGCATGACGTGCAATTCGGCGCCGTGGTCAGCAGCGTAGACCGGCAGGTCGAAGGAGCCGGAGTACGAGAAGGCGCCGATCGCCTCGAGGGCGACGGCGATGCCGACTGCAAGCTTGAAGGACACCCGGCCAGCGCCGCGCAGCACGGCAACCACCGGCACGAGCATCCATATGAAGAACGGCAAGAGGTCGGTCATGTAGCGCGGCCCCCAGGAGAGGCCGCCTCGCCAGTCGGTCTTGGCGTAGAGCAGTATCTGGATGACGACGCCCGCGATCATGGCCAGGGTGAGGCGCCGCTCGTCGCGACCGCGCGGCAGGTGCCGCCAGGCCAGAAGCAGGAAGAGCAAAAAGGGTGAAAATACGAAGAGCCCTTTCGTCGGACTGACCAGCAATCCGGCCACGCCAGTCAACAGGTCGTGCTGAAGGAAGCGGGCCTTGCCGATCAGGCCATAGCCGCCCCCGACATTTCCCGCGACCCGAAGGTTGTACAGCATCGTCGCCACCGCCGGCACCAAACCCGCCGCGACCAGCAGCGGCGCCCGGCGCCGGCCCGCCCAGAAGAGTCCGGAGAGCGCGAGCGCGGCGGCGGGGATGACATCCGGCGGACGGTTGGCGGCCATGAGTCCAAGCAGCAACCCCGCCGCCAGCGCCCGCGGCGCGGTACACGGTGCGGTGAGGGCCAGTAAAGCGCCGATCGCCAGAACCTCAGCCATCCCGTGCTGCCACAAGGCCTGGCTGCCGATGACCCACGTGGTGGTGCCGAAGGCATAGGCGAGGGTCAGCAGCAGCGCGATCCGCGGCGTCGCCCGCCGCCGCAGCAACAAGTAGAGAAGCGCAGCGGAGAGCGCCGCCAGGATCGAGGCGCTGAGCTTCTCCATGACCTTCGCGACGTGATCCAGCCGCGCATCGGTCCATCCGCGGAGGTTCAGGTAAGCAACGGCCGGAACGTAGAGCGGCGACACGAGCAACGGCACCACCACGGGGTAGAGCGAGATGATGTGGCCGTCGGGCCTGGGCACCATCCAGTACGCCCCATCGGCTCGACCCTGGGCCGCGACCTTCGCAATCGGATCGAGAAAAATGGTGTGGTACTGCACGATCGCGAAGGGCAGGTAGCGCGCCGGGTAGGTGTCGCCGGCAGAGATCGAGCGCAGGTTGGCGTTGTAGACAACGAAACAGCACAGCCCGATCAGGAGGCTCACCCCCAGTCCGCCGCTGGAGTGGACCTGGGCCTCAGGTTGAGCGGAAGACGACCCATCGGCGGACTGCGTCATGGAGCAGAGACTACTACGCATGGCGCCACCCATCCATCAGCCGGGGGGCGTGATGATGCGCGGCCGGCGACGAATCTCGATCCGAGCGGCGTCCGCTGTTGATCGGGGTCACTCCCGCGACTTCTGCCGTTCGATCGACCGACGGCCGGACCAGATGAACGAGCTGGTCGATCTGTGGGACGGGTCGTTCCGCATCTCCTACTTCGAAAACCCGCCAGCGGATGAAGGACCTCGCCACCAGCAATCTCACCAATGTGCGCAACGCCCGCTGCGTGGACATCGCAGCGTTCGCGGTTGACGATGCGTGCGCCATCTGCGTTGTCGATGACGACGACTGGTTTGCTCCCGACCTTGGTGCGCACCTTGATATTGACTCGGAGTGTGACCCGAGTACGCCCGGGCACACGGCATCGACCACGTTGTCCAGCATTGGCTGGCCGAGCGGGCCTTTCGATCCCTTCGCCTCCGCCCCCTGCCCATACCCTTGAGCGTCGCCAACAAGCATCCGGCCTCCTTTGTCGCTCTCGAACGTCATCTCGAAGGGCAGTTCACGCCGGCAAGGCTTCGAGACGTCATCACGGCGTTCGTGCGCGGCACGCGGGCGCTCGACGAGCGAATCCCCGACGGCATCGAATGGGCGCGCCCGTCGATCGGGGGGGGCCAGCCACCATTTCGCGCAAGTCCTCGCGTCCGCATATTGAGCGCGCCAGAACCACGCAAGCTCCCAGCAGGAGCAGCATGGCCCGCGCGTGCTTCTGCAGATGCCCGCGGAGGACGTCGGCCGGCACAACGCGGTCGGCAAGGTGATTGGCGCCGTGCCGGACCTGCCGGCCGCCGAATACGAACTGGACTACCGCCGGTGTGCCGGATCGACCGCGATGGTCCTGGCTTCGCCGGTGTAGTCCACCGCGATCCGGTCGAGATGCGGTTGGTACTCGGACCACCATTCCCGCGCTCGGTTTGTCCCACGCCTCAACCGGGCACGCTTCGACCCGGCGTCGAAGTTCGGTGGCACTCTGAGGACGATGTTCGGGATCTTTGCTGAGACACGCCAGCACGGTCGCCTCCAGCTCCGCCGGGATCGCAATCCCGCGCCCGAGAGGGGCGCCGGCGCCTGGTGGAGATGCTGGCTGGACCACCTCGACCGTCGACTTCCCGTCTAAGACATCGTGCCCCGCGAGCAGGTAATACGCGACCGCCCCCAGCGCGTCGATGTCCGTACGGACATCGACCGAGTCCGGCCGACCTCGAACTCTTGACCAGGCCGAAGTCGAGCAGCTTGACGACGTCACGCTCCCGGCCTTGCGTGCACAGCATGATGTTCGCCGGCTTGATGTCGCGATGGATCAAGCCGATGGTATGCGCTTCGGTCAGTGCGCCGCAGGCCATCGACAGGATCCGCACCACCGGGCCTGCCGGTTGTGCGCCGGCCACGCCGACGATCCGCTGCAGGGTCGCGCCGTCGAGGAGCTCCATCGCGTAATAGAACACCCCGTCGTCGGTTCGCCCGTAGTCGAAGATGGTGATGGTGTTGGGGTGGGTGAGACGCGCGGTCAGCTGGACTTCGCGCTCGAAGCGCTGGAGGTTGAGTTCGCCGGCCCGGTCGGCCCGCAGCAGCTTGATCGCCGGGGGGCGCCGCATCATGCCGTGGCGGGCCCGGTAGACTTCCCCCATGGCGCCTTCGCCGAGCTTGGCTTCGAGCACGTACTGGCCGAACTTGCGCGCCGCGCGAATCTCAGCCCGGAGGCCGTAGACGACGCACGAGATGACCGTGCAGGCGATGACGGCGAAACCCCACAGCATGGCCGCGTTCGCCGCCAGCCAGGAGTATGCCCCCCAATCGAGTGCGCACCACGTGAGCGCGCCCGCGGGCTGAACGTACCAGGAAGGTCGACACCAGAATCAGCGGGACACCGACCAGGCCGGCCTCGATCTGCAACCCGCGTTCGACGAGCTCGCGCAGAAAGGCGGCGCAGACCTTGGTGGTGACCGATGGGGCGAAGGGGTTGCACGCTGCGGTGCGGGAGGTCTGCGGGTCCGCGGCACTGCTCCAGCGCTGCCAATGGCACTATGCCGACCTCCGGATTATGCCGCCTTGGCGGAGAGATGCGCGATCGACGGCGGTCCTCGCGCCGACGAGATCGGCATAATCCCAACGGGTCGGGACAGGGGAAGCTCTTTCGCAAGAAAGGAGCTCATCCCCATGCACAACCGGTCTTCCATCGACGTCGCTGGCCCCCTCGAACCGTTTGCTGCGGGCTTTGCCGATTGGCTGGCCCGGCACGGGTACACCCGGATCTCTGCGAGATTTCAACTGTATGTGATGGCCCACTTGAGCCGCTGGCTGACCGAAGAAGATCTCGATCCGCTGGCGCTCTCGACGATGGATCTGAAGCGGTTTCTCGTCGCGAGAACTCGCGCCGGATACACCCAGTATCTGAGCCCGAAGGCGCTGGACCCGATGCTGGCGAGCCTGCGTGAGCAAGGGCTGAGTGTGATGGCGCCGCCGGCCATCCAGGGCCCGGTGGGCGCCGCGCTGGACGACTACCGCGCGTACCTTGTGCGCGAACGTGGGCTCGCCGCCGCCACGGTGCGTGCGTATATGGATGGGGTACGGCCATTCATCCTCAGCCGACTGATGGGCGATCAGCGGGCACTCCGGTGGGATTCGCTGGATGCTGCCGCGGTCATCGGTTTCGTGGTCGCGCGCACGTCGAAACAGTCGCGCGGCGCGGCGAAGCTCACCGTCACTGCCCTGCGATCCCTGCTTGGCTTCTTACATGTCGAAGGGCTGATCGCCCGATCACTGGCCGGAGTCGTACCGGCAGTCGCCGCGTGGCGGCTGGCCGGTCTGCCCAAAGGACTCACGCCTGCGGCTGTGCACGCACTGGTCGCGTCCTGTGATCGGCGCACCCGGTTGGGACGACGGGACTATACCGTCTTGACCATGCTGGTCCGGCTCGGGACGCGTGCGGGTGAACTCGCCGCGCTCACGCTCGAGGACGTCAACTGGCGAACCGGCACGATCATCATCCGTGGCAAAGGGCATCAGGTGGAATCGCTGCCCTTGCCGAGTGATGTCGGCGAGGCGATCGCCGCCTACGTGCGGTGCGCGCGGCCGACCACGGCCACCGGCCGGACGGTTTTCGTGCGCTACCGCGCGCCGCATCAACGTCTCAGCACCAGCGGGGTGACCCAGATCGTCGCCGCGGCGGCTCGTCGGGCCGGTCTCGGAGTGATCCATGCGCACCGCCTCCGCCATACCGCGGCCAGCCAACTCCTCCGCGCCGGCGCGCCGCTCCCCGAAATCGGCCAACTGCTCCGCCATCGGCGAGCCCTGACCACGGCGATCTACGCGAAGGTGGACCGCGCCGCGCTGCGGACGATCGCACGACCGTGGCCGGGAGGTGTGGCATGAGCCGGCTTCGTCAGATCCTCGCCGACTATTTGACGGTCCGCCGCGCACTCGGCTACAAGCTGGAGCGCGCCGCCAAGCTCCTCGCGCAGTATTTCGCCTACGTCGAATCGCGACACGAAGAGCATCTTCGCCTCGAAACCATGCTGGCGTGGGCGACACGGCCCACAGACGCGAGTCGGTACTGGGCGGCGTACCGCCTCTCGATCGTGCGCCGGTTCGCCATCCACGTACAGGCCATCGATCCGACCACAGAGGTGCCCTCAGCCGACGTCTTGTCGGGGCGCCACTCTTGGGCGACCCCCTACCTCTACGCCGATCACGAGCTGTGGGCGCTCCTCGCGGCGGCGGGGACGTTGCGCACGCCGCATCGCATCGCTACCTATCGCACGCTGCTCGGACTCTTGATGGTCACCGGCATGCGAGTCGGGGAAGCCCTCGCGCTCGACCGCGGCGATATCGATGCCACCGATCACGTGCTGACGATCCGCCTGACCACATTTGGAAAGTCGCGCGAGGTCCCGGTCGATCCGAGTACGGTCGACGCGCTGCAAGCCTACATCGGACGCCGTGACCGCCCGCACGGGTCGGCGCGGACGCCGGCAGTGCTCGTCTCCACGGCCGGCACGCGGTTGCGGTACACGAATGTCCAGGGGACTTTCCATCGCTTGGTGCGGTGCGCCGGCCTGACCGCGCGCTCGGCCGCCTGTCGGCCCAGGCTCCATGACCTCCGGCACCGCTCTGCCGTCCGCACCCTCCTCGATGCGTATGAGCAGGGGAAAGACCCCGATGTCCAGCTCGCGCGGCTGTCGACGTATCTCGGCCATGTCGATCCGAAAGCGACCTACTGGTATCTGTCGGCGGCGCCCGAGCTCCTCCACGTGGCCGGCGATCGCCTGGCCCACTCTCTCGGAGCCAAGGCATGAGTGCGCTCGCCCCCACGTTACAGGCCTTTTTCACTGACCGACTCGTCCGTCAGCGGCAGGCCAGTCCCCATACGCTGGCGGCCTACCGCGACACGATGCGACTCCTGGTGCGCTTTGTCACCGCGCGCCTGGGCGTCGAACCCTCCAAACTAGAGATCGACGATCTCGATGCCACGGTGATCAGTGCGTTTCTCGATCACCGTGAACATGACCAGGGAAACAGCATTCGGACGCGGAATGCCCGGCTCGCCGCGATTCGCTCGCTGTTTCGTTTCGCCGCGCTTCGGCATCCCGAGCATGCCGCCGTGATCGCACGCGTGCTCGCGATTCCGCCCAAACGCTTCGAGCGCCGGCTCCTGACCTTCCTCACCGAACCGGAAATCGACGCGCTTCTGGCGGCGCCCGATCAGACGACGTGGACCGGTCGACGCGACCACGCGCTCCTCGCACTCGCGGTCCAGACGGGGCTACGTGTCTCGGAGCTGATCGCGCTCCGGAACGGCAGCGGTGTGTAAGGCGCGTCGAGGGCGGGCGGGATTCCTTCGACATACTTCTTCACCTGATGCTCGACGCCGATGAGCGCCGTGCCGGCCGGCTTGGCCTCGCAAACGCCGACCGGATGGCCGTCGAGGAACAGCATGTAGTCCACGTAGCCGTGGCCCTTATCGAGCTTGAATTCACGCACCGCAATGGACGACGCCGCGGCGAGGTTCATGTCGTCGCGGTCCTGCAGCGTCCACCCGGCCTCGGTCAGCGCCTGGTCGATGCGCGCGCGAGCGCGTGCCTCGGGGGCATTCGAGCTACCGGCGGGCGACATCCAGAAGATTCCGGTTCACAGTTGAGTTCCAAGACGATATCAGCGGAGGTGGTGTTGCGCCGGACAACCGCAATGGTGTGTCAATGTGCATCCAGTTGTAATCAAGTGGAAGTATAATAGCACGTCATGTCCACGCTCCCACGCGCCATCCGGAACAAGGGCATCTTCCGCCTGACGGAAGCCCGGGCGCTCGGCCTTCACCCCGAGCAGGTGCGGAGGCTGACCCGTCAAGGCCACCTGACCCGACTGGGTCGAGGGCTTTATACCGCGGCCTCCACGATTCCGAGTGAGCATCACACGCTCGCGGAAGTCGCCAAGAGGGTTCCAAAAGGCATCGTGTGCCTGCTGACGGCGCTTCGGTTTCACGCAGTTGGTACCCAGCACCCGCGTGAAGTCTGGCTGGCCGTGGACCGACGCGCGGGAATCCCGAGGATTGATTTCACCCCTGTTCGGGTGGTGCGCATCTCGGGTCTGGCGCTCACGTCCGGCATCGACGAACACGAGATTGAGGGCGTGACCGTTCGCATTACCAGTCCCGCCAGGACCGTCGTCGACTGCTTCAAGTTCCGCAACAAGATCGGCATTGATGTCGCCGTCGAGGCGCTGCGGGACTACCGCCGCCTCCGGAAAGGAAGTGTCGACGAGCTGTGGCGCCAGGCAGACCAGCTCCGAATGACCCGGGTGATTCGCCCATACTGGGATGCGATCGCGTCATGAAGCGGAAGACCCCGGTCAACGTCGCGGCTTCCGTCAGGGCGCGACTCCTGAAGGTGTCCAAGGAGCGTCGCGAGGACTTCACGCTGACGCTCATGAACTACGCCGCGGAGCGCTTTCTGTACCGCCTGTCGCTTTCGAGGTTTCGGGACCAGTTCGTCCTGAAGGGAGCCATGCTGTTCGCCGTGCGGATCGGAGAACGGTACCGCCCGACTCGTGACCTCGATCTGCTTGGAACGGGCGAGGCCACGGAAGCGGCCATCGAAGCGGCCGTCCGTGACATCGGCACAACGGCGGTGGATGACGACGGGGTGAGCTTCGACCTTGGCAGCCTGCAGGTCCAACCGATCCGGGAAGACAATCGCTACGGCGGCATCCGAGCGGTGATGCAGGCGCATCTCGCCGAGGCCCGCATTTACCTTCAGATCGATGTCGGCTTTGGCGACGCGATCACGCCGGGCGCAGCAGGTCTGGAGTTCCCGACGCTCCTCGCGGACATGCCGCCGCCAAACGTGCTTGCTTACCCGACCGAAGCCATCGTCGCTGAAAAGACCGAAGCGATGGTCGATCTCGGCAGCTCGAACAGCCGCATGAAGGACTTCACGGACGTCGCGATGGCGGCCCGGCGTCTGGCCTTCGATGGGGATGTCCTCACCGTGGCACTTCGAGCGACGTTCCGTCGCCGCAAGACGCCGTTGCCTGACACCGAATTCGTCGCCCTCAGTGAACGGTTCGTGCAGGACTCGAATGCTCAAGCAAACTGGAAGGCGTTCGCCACCAGAAACCAGCCGGGAGGATTCCAGTCTCTGGCCCAGGTCGTCGCCGAACTTCGGTCCTTTCTTCTGCCACCGCTTGAGCACGCCAGGACCGGCGAACCGTTCGCCGCGCGCTGGAATCCCGGTGGCCCATGGACGTAGCGTGCACTCGTCGACAGATTTGACCGTCGCTCCGATAGTTGCCGGCCCAACGGGAGCACGCCGGGCGGGTCAAGACCGCGATAGCGGCGAGCGTAACGAGCAGAGCCTTCGATGTAGTCGAGCAGCTCCATCTTCGCGTCGCCTTGGCTGTCGAAGCGCTCGCCGAGCTCGCTCTTGACCGTGGAGAAAAAGCTCTCCATGACGGCGTTGTCCCAGCAATTGCCACGCCGGCTCATGCTGCAGACGATGCCTCTGATCGTACCGGGTGCGTCGGAGGTCCCATTGCGAGAAGGATGAGATGAAGCGGCTGGCGACCCAGACGTGTTAGCTTGCGCTGCACACCGGTACACGCGCTCAAAGCGCACAGGAGGAGCCAGCCATGGAATACGGTGCCATGGAAGAGTAGTCCACGCGGCCGTCCGATGTCCGGCACTCCGGCATGCCTTCCTCATCGCTTGCCGGCGCGTGCGCCTCGATGCCGGCTTCGCCACGCCGAAGATGTCTTGGCCACCTGGAAGCAGCGACCCGCACCTCGGCGCAGGCCAGTCGACGGCTGTATCATGTACGCCATGAGCCCGCAGCTGGTCATCGACCGTAGCGCCGTCACGGCGTTCTGCCAGCGACACCACATCGCGCGGCTGGCGCTGTTCGGATCGGCGCTGCGCGACGACTTCGGCGCCGACAGCGACGTCGACATCCTGGTGGAGTTCCATCCCGGTCACGTTCCTGGACTCAGCTTCGTCAGCATGGAGCGCGAGCTATCCGGCCTGCTGCACGGCCGCCGGGTGGATCTGGTCACTCCCAATTTCCTGAACGGGCGCATCCGGGAACAGATCCTGCGAGAGGCCGAACCGCTTTATGTCGCCGCGTGACCTCGTCTACGTTGGGCATATGCTCGACATGGCGCAGACGGCGGTGGCCAAGATCCGAGGACTTCCCCGCGACGCGTACGACGGCGACGAGAACCTTCGCCTGGCCCTCATTCCGCTCCGAAGGACAAGGCCGGTAAGGCGAGGCCGCTTAAAGAATGGGGCCTGAAGGATTATCTCGACGTCGCTAAGGAACTCGGCTGGATTCGCCAATCGGCAAAGGACGTGGGTCAGGTGCTTCGCGACTACCGCAACCACATCCATCCTGAAATCCTACAAGCTTGTCGACCTTCACGATCTCCTCTGCGACGTGAAATACGAGTTCAATTCGGACAACCGCCGATGGTACGGGCGGTCGATGATGTTGCTCGAAGGCGACGTCTGAATACATCAACGAGCCTGCGTTGTCCTCAGATGCCTCGGGGCGCGCTGAATCGGTCGCAACTCCATCGCGACAATGCAGGCTGCGTGACCCGTCCCTCTACGCCGCGCCTCTCCACAGCTGCAAGTACCGCTGGTTGCGTGCCCCCGCGACCAATTGAATCGGCCCGTATTGACGGGCCGTTTTTACGTACGAACACGAATCGACCACGACGATTCGGGCTCCCGGCACGATCCGACGAGACCCGACGTTTCCCGAACAATTCCGAGGGGTGCCAAGGGTCGCTTTGGCACGAATTCTTGGCACGCCCTCAGCCAATTGCGCTTTTTATTGGAGAGTTCGAAGCCGGGATGACCCCAAAATCGAGGTCGCTCAAACATCCCTGGGAGGCGGATTCCCGCTCGGATAATCACGATCTCGGTGCCACGATGAACTGCACCGGGCAGAGTAGCTCAGTTCGCTTTGGATGACGCGGCACTCCTTGTACAACGTCCGAAGTTCAGCGCAGTCGTCGTACGTCATGATCCACTTGCTTGTCATCCGCGGGACGCCGTCCTCTACCGCTCCCCCAGGGCGGGCGGCGAGTGGCGCGCAACAAAGCGGCCGACTGGCCCCCGGCCGACTCGCCGCCACGCAGACGGCGCTCGACCCGACGCCCCCGCTCACGCCGCAGCTCGAGGCGCAACGCTACATCGACTCGCTGTCAGTGTTCGACAAGGCCGTGATTCTCACCATCTTCGACCAGTTCAATCTCGTCCGCTCGGAGCTCTCGCCGCCGCTCGGTGTGTCCGAAGATCGGCGGGGAGATCGCCGGGCCGCGGTGAGGCGTGTCTCAGACGTCTCAGACAGGGGTCTCAGCGCTGCGGGCTTACTTGGGCGTTCGACGTGCCCAACGAACCCGGCGTCGATTGACTCGGTCGTCTTCGCGCGACAGTGGGGGCAGTTCCAAGTCTGCGGGTGCCTCGGAGGCCCCCCGATTGTGCTGTTGAGCGGACCACCGGGAGTCCCTCGTTACGCCACGTCGACGTACGCGACGTCGGTCGCTGGCGCCGGAATCGGCTGGCCCAGCTCGCGCAGGAAGGCGACATGCTGATCGATGGCTTCGCGAATAAGCCGTTGGACGTCCTCGAGCGAGTCGCCCACCGCGACGCACCCAGGAAGATCAGGCACCGTCGCCCCGTAGCCCGTCGGTCCGCGCTCGATCACAATTGCGTATTTCATGGGGGATTCCCAGTCCAGGCCCGCTGCTCTCAGGATGCTCTTTAGCGTGCCGATCGCGATGTCGGCGTTGCTGCTGTGAAACGCGACCGTCAGATAGCCGGGTTTCGTCGGATGCGTGAACTTGCGATGGCTGCCTTTGCCGCCCTTCACGTCGATCCAGCCGTCCTCGGCCAGCCGCTTCAAGAGGTCGCGCACTTTCATGAGCGATAGAGCGGGAGATTGGTCGACGTGGTGCTCATGCGCGCGCCGCCTTCTGTTTTGTAGGTTTCCGCGCCGGCCGGTGCGGCACGATGACGATGTGATCGCCCTCGAACGAAATCGGCGGATGCACCACCCACTCCGGGAGACAGCGCGCGAGCCACGGCGGGAGCGGGATCGTGAAGAGCGTGGAGCTGGAGCCTATCGCACCGTCACGAACCGCGTCCCGATCGCCTGCCGCTCCGTGGCCGCGTCCGTGGCCCGCACCTTGAGCGTGAACACCGCGGCACTGCCGTAACTGGTCACCCGCGAATCCGGGTTCTTGTGGGCCGGACTCACGAACTCGAATACCTCGTCGCCGTTCTCATCCCATTCCCAGCTGATTCCGAACGTCGGCACCCCGCCGGTCGACGTGAGGGTCGCGGTGAACCGGACGAGATCCCCAATGGCGACGATGCCGCCAGGCGCGGCCGCGATCGCCAAGGCCAGCGGCGCCGCCGCGTTCACGGCAAGGGTGGTGGATCCGGTCCCCGTCACGGTGCCGCTGGTCACCGTCACGCTCGAGCGCATCGCCGGTCCCACGGTCGGGTAGGTACACACGTGGGTCGCCGAGTCGGTCCTCTCCTCGGCGAGGGCGTCGCCATCACAGTCCCAGGCATAGCTCGTCGGCGTGGGTGCGCCGTTGAGCGCGACGATGGTGGCGGTCAACGTCGCGCTGTCCTGCACGGTGACCGCCGCCGGCGAGGCGGTCAGCGTGACGGCGTAGCTCGGCGCCGGCGGCGGCGTGGGCGCCGGACCGGCGGGACGCGGGGCGATCATTATTTCAAACGCAGCCGTCGCCGACGTCGCCGTGTCGTGCGCGGTCAGGGTGACGTGATGGAGGCCCGATCGCCCGAACGTGATCGCCGGCGCCGACGACGTCATCAGGGGCTGGCCGTCCTCGAACTCCCAGGCATAGGTCACCGGCCCTGCGGCATGATCGATGCGCGAGACAAAGGTCACCGCCTCACCAACTGTGATGGCGGACGGGACACCGGTGACGACGACGGCGAACACGTTCAGACCAACGGCCGGCGGGATCGGGGCGGGCGTGGGGCTGGCGGTCGGACTTTCATTCTGGACGAGCGGACCCGCTGGCTGCGTCGGGGTGGACACATCGCCGCAGCTCACCGTGAGCACGCCGAGGACGACCAGACCCAGGCACATGGGCCACCGGCGTAACGAGCGAGATGACTGGAGGGCGACGCGGCGTGGGCGCATGGCGGACGACTTTCAGCTGGCCGATGGGTGGAACGACACAAGGAACGCGTCGCGGCATGAATGAGCACGGGACGTGCCGGGGTCGGCGCGTCGCGGGTTTCACGAACGAATAGCGGCGAGGGAGACGAGAAGGCGTGCGCCGGTCATCGCCCGTGCACTGACAGGAATGGGGCCGGGATCACACCTTCGAAAGCCCGAGCGTCGGCCGGAGCGGCGGGCGGGCAAATGATCGGAGACTCTGTGATTCGAAATCGGCCGAGTATTACGAATAATTCAGAGCGATCTGAGACTTGTCGTTGAGCTCATGACCCAAGGTCGCGGGTTCAAATCCCGCCCCAGCAACCAAATTATCCGCTCTAGAGTGTTGATGTTAGAGCGAGCCCTGACTGGTATCTACCTTGTACGGTCCCACTGGCTCATCATGAACACCACGGGCGATGAGGACGCCACGTTCACCGATGCGCTTGACGGACTTCATCGAGGGGATTTCGACCCGCCTTCCGGATGGGGCGGCAGCACCGCTCGCGCATCGGCAGCGGCGGCGCGATCCCGGGCGGCCAGCGCGAGCGGAATCGCGGCGGCGGCGCAAACGATGTTCACGAGGGCGGCGACGCGGACGGTGCCGCCCATTCCCGCCTGCGGGAGGAGCAGCCAGGTGCTGCCGAGCGCGCCGGCAGCCGCCCCGAGCGTGTTGACGCCGTACAGCCGCCCGAGAGTGGAGGCGGCGCGACGGACATCATCGGTCAGGCCCCTGGCCAGCAGGGGGAGCGATGCTCTCGAATCAAGACAAATCGGCAAATTGGTGAATTGATAAGTTGGTAGATCGGGCGCGGGTGTGCGGAACAGAATACCGGACAGCAGCTTCTGCTGAGTAGAGTCAGCTCAGAAGGAGGCTGTCAGCCGGGACCCTTGCCGGTCCGGACAGTACTGGTGCCAGTGACGCGCCGGTGGACCAGGTCTGGCCGTAAACCCAGCCACCGCTAACGGAATCGCTATGGACAGGAAGACGATGAAATTGACGCGCAGCAGACAGTGGCCCTATCGGCAGAGCGACCCTCAATGGGCGCGCGCTCCGATGTGGAAGCGTGCGGACGTCATGGAAGTGCATCGCAAGTTCAACCACGCCAGCATCGACCCTTTCTGCCATGATGGCAATCCTTATAGCACAGGGCCGCGAGCCGCTTCCGGCGTGGTCTTCGCCGGCAACGAGACGGCCTCCGATCGCCCCTCCCAGCCGTCATCGGTCAGCTGGCTGAATCGAGTAGAATTCGCAGACTCATGCGCATACTCGCCGTCGTCAACATGAAAGGCGGCGTCGGCAAGACCACCACCGCCGTCCGCCTGGCGGCGGGCCTGGCGAGAAACGGGCGCCGCGTGCTTCTCGTCGACGCGGACCCGCAGGGCAATATCGGACATGTGCTCCACGTGCGGGCCGACAAGACGATCGCCGACGTCATGCTCGACGCCGCGGCCGCCGCCGACGCCATCGTGCCTCAAGTCCGTCCGAACCTCGACGTGATCCTCGCCGGCGTGCGCGAGATCAGGAGGCTCTGGCCCGATCGTCCGCTCGCGATCACGGCCGTGGTGCCAACCGCCGTCAACCCGCCGACCCACGCGACCCGGGCCGCGCTGGCCGCGCTGGAGGAAGAGGCCGACGTCAAACCCAGCCTGTTTCGCGCCGGCATTCGACAGTGCCTCGATTTGACCTATGCGGCGGCCGCCCATCAGACCATCTGGGAGTAGGCGCCGGACAGCCGCGGCGCCCAGGACTACGCGGCGCCTGTGACGTTTGTCGACGGTTGATTAAACTCGTGGCGTTCCGCCGTGGGCGGAAGCCGCACCGCAGAGGAAAGGCAGATCCGCATGGATGTTCGAAGAGCTGGCCTGGTCAAGGTTGCGCTCGTTGGCGCGCTGGGGATCGGCGTGCCGATGACCGCTGCGACGCAGGCTCCGCCTGCCGCCGGGCAGGGTGCGCAGGGCGCTCAAGGCCGCGGCGCGGGCGGGGCGGGGGCTGCGGCCGGCGCACAGGGTCGTGGTCGTGGCAACGACCCGAACGCCGGTGCGCCCTATACACCCGCCGCCGGCGCCAGGGACCTGCGGGCCGTGCTCTTCAACTGGATGTGGCACCAGGGCATGTTGAAGGGAACCGACGAGCGCGACATGGTCGCGACGCTCGAGTATCAGGCCAAGGGCGGCACCATTCAAGTCGACGGCCAGCCGTGCACGCTCTCGAAGTATCGCGCCAGCACCAACTATCAGACCCTCAGCCAGCGGATCAATTACACCTGCACGCGCGCCAACACGCAGACCTACTCGAACATCGAGGTGGTCAGCTGGCAATCTGCGTGGAACGAGGACACGCCGGGGGCCGAGATCGCCGGTGCGAAGGGCAAGGCGGCGGCGATGCCGGCGGCCGTGCAGGAGCGGCTGATCCGCATCTGGGCCAGTCCGCAGGGCGCGCCGAAGTCCGCGCTGGCCGGGACCATGAACACCTGGACGCTGGGCGCCAACCCGGGCACGGTGATCGCCGACGGTGCGACAAAGGTCGGCAACACGTCCGTGGCGTGGGACGCCGCCGGCAAGCCGGTGGTGACCTTCCCCATCCCCGGCGTGCCGGGAGCCACCGGCACCGCCACCCTCGATGCCAAGTACATGACCGAGAAGGTCGTCGTCACCCAGGGGGCGGCGACGACCGAGTTCACCTACAGCGACTACCAGGACTGGAACAACCCGCTGAACAAGATCGAGGTGTTCTACGCCGGCCGGTTGACTGAGAAGAAGAACGGCGCGGTGGTCCGCGATCTGACGACGAGCGAGACCGAGACGGGCAATGTGTATGTGGTCGCGCCCGTGCCGCCGAGCGTGCAGAAGGCGATCACCGTCGCGACGAAGGCGCCGGCGATCGTGTTCGCGAGGCAGGAGCCGCCAAACAACACGACGGCGCCCACGCCACGGCTCGGCGCGCATCCTGATCTGTCGGGCAATTGGGCGGAATTCAACATCGGCTGGATTGGGAACTACATGGGTAGCGGCGGTCGGCGCTGCGGTCCGACGCAGGAGAAACCGTGTAACCGGGGCACCAATCAGACCGAGGATTTCGAGCTCTACTCACCTTCCCGGTTCGGCCAGTTGGGCCGTCCTCTCTACAAGCCGGAGCACTGGGACAAGGTCCAGCAGCTCGACATGTGGACCAACAAGGAAGATCCGGTGATGACGTGCCAGCCGCTGGGGCTGCCGCGTCAGGGTTCGCCGCGGCGCATCTACCAGACGGCCGACGACATCACGTTCCTCTACGGGCAATTTGGCGACGCCGGCGGGGGACTCTCGGAATTCCGGGTGATCCCGACTGATGGCCGCAAGCATGGCCCGGACGCCTCGTACGCGAGCACCTACTTCGGCGACACGGTGGGCCACTGGGAGGGCGACACGCTCGTGCTCGACGCCATCGGCTTCGTCGACACGACATGGATCGGGCGCGGCGGTTACTTCCATTCCAGTGAGATGCACATCATCGAGAAGTTCAGGCGTGAGGGCGATGCGATTTTCTACGACCTGACGCTCGAGGACCCGGAGGTGCTGGCGGAGCCGCTGGTGTTTCCGACGCGGGTGCTCCGGCGCAGCACCGGCGCGAACGCGGGTCTGATCAGCGAACGAGGCAATTGCGAGACGAGCTTCGAAACGGCAGCGGCCGCCACGCAAATCCGGCATTGAGCGTGGGGCGCTCCGCACGGGCGCTACTCGCGGAGATTTCGCGAAAGGTCATCTCATGCGTCGAGCAGGTGGAATCGTCTCCCTGACGGGACTCGCGGTGGCGATCGCGCTGGCGACACTGGCCGGGCAGTCGGGGCCGGCCGGCCCTGGTCGTGCGGCGGCCAAACCCTACACGACCTGGCAGTCCTATGCCGGTGGTGCGCATTCGTCGCAGTACTCCGCGCTCGATCAGATCAACGGCAGGAACGTGGCGGCGCTCCAGGTGGCGTGGAGCTATCCCATCACCGGCAACAGCATCTTCAATCCGGTCATCGTCGACGGCGTGATGTACACCCCGGCGGGTGGCGGCGCGCTGGCCGCGATCGATGCGGCAACCGGCCGGGAGATCTGGCGCCGGGAAGGCGCGGCGCCGTCGGGCGCGCGCGGGATGAACTACTGGGAGAGTCCTGATCGATCCGACCGCCGGTTCATCTACCTCCAGCGCGGCGACGTCATTGCCGTGAATGCGCAGAACGGCGAGCTGATTACCTCGTTCGGCACCAACGGCCGGGTCGATCTGCGCGAGGCGATGGAGCGGAAGCCGGCCGGCCTGATCGGCACCAGCAACCCCGGGCGCATCTTCGAGAACCTGTTCATCATTCCGCTCCCCGGCGGATCGAGCTACGGCGGTCCGCCGTCCGACGTCCATGCCTACGACGTGCGGACGGGCAAGCTCGCCTGGATCTTCCATGTCATTCCGCACGAAGGGGAGTTCGGCGCCGACACCTGGCCGGCGGGCCACTGGCGGCAGGGCGGCGGTGGGCACAACTGGAGCGAGTTCACGGTCGACGAGGAGAACGGCATCGCCTTCGTCGGGTTCGGCAGCCCGCGCTACGACTTCTACGGCGGCGATCGGAAGGGCAACAACCTGTTTGCCAACTCCCTCGTCGCGATCGATGCCCGCACCGGCAAGCGGATCTGGCATCAGCAGCTGATTCACCACGACCTCTGGGACTGGGACATTCCGCAGTCGGCCAAGCTGCTGACAATCCGACAGAACGGCAGCCCGCGCCAGGTCGTCGCGCAGGCCACGAAGCAGGGGTTTCTCTACGTCTTCGATCGGAAGACCGGCCAGCCGATCTGGCCGATCGAGGAGCGGCCTGTGCCCCAGACCGACGTGCCCGGCGAGTGGTCTTCCCCGACGCAGCCGTTCCCGACCAAGCCCGCGCCGTTCGCCAGGCAGTCGTTCACCGAAAAGGACATCAACCCGTACCTGCCGAAGGAGGCGCAGGATGAGCTGCGGGCGCGCCTGCGGACCTATCGCAACGAGGGACTGTTCACGCCGCCGAGTTTCGAAGGCTCGGTGGAAATGCCGGGGCACAACGGCGGCGCCAACTTCGGCACCAGTGCCGTCGATCCCGACCGCGGCGAGTTCTACGTCGTCCACAAGTCGCTGCCGACGATGATCCGGCTCGCCTTGCCGGCGCCTGCCCGCGGCGCGGGAGCCGGTGCGGCACGCGGTGGCGGCGGTGGCGGGCGCGGCGCCGGCAATGCCATCGTCACGCCCGAGCAGAAGGCGGAACTGATGGCGAAGGCGAAGGAGCTCGTCGACGCGGCGAGGGGCGAACGGGTCGAGTTCCTGTCGCCGGTGAACTTCATGAACATCAACTTTGCCGGCGGAGCAATGACCGCGTCGGCGCCGCCCTGGTCCGAGATGGTGAAGTACGATCTCAATACCGGCGAGATCGCGTGGCGGATTCCGACCGGCGTTCAAGAGGCGCCGCCGGAATACACGATCCCGAACAATACCGGGGTGCAGTTCCCCCGGAACGCACCGCTGGTGACCGCCGGCGGGTTGATCTTCCTGGCCACCGGTCCCGAGCGGAAGGTGCGCGCCTACGACCGCGCCACGGGCCGGGAGCTCTGGGTGCACAGTCTGCCGAACGGCGCCGAGGGGATGCCGGCCACCTATCAGGTCAATGGTCGGCAGTTCGTCGTGCTGGCGGTGGCTCAGCCGAACGCCACGTTTCCCGCCACGTTCAACACGGCCGGGGGAAGGGGCGCCGGCGAGGGCAGGGGCGGCGGAGCGGCGCTGCCGGGCGCATACATCGCGTTCGCCCTGCCCACTCCGTAGTCCCACTCCGTAGTGCCCACTCCGTAGTGCCCACTCCGTGGTCCGACTGCAGCGGACGCCACGTACGTTCTGCCGCGACGTCTATTTCAGCAGTTGGATCTCCTCGGGCCTGACGTCATCGCACAGTTCCGGCGCCAGACAGACGCTCTCGAGGGTCCGGCCCGGCGGCGGCGCGGGGATGCCGCGTTCGATCATCAACTTCCGAAGCAGCGCACCGGCTTCCGGCTGGATGATCGCCGACTGCGTGCCGATCCGAATCAGGCCGTCGGCGTAGTCGACCGGCAGCCAGGTGTGTTCGGTGAGCCGCCCGCCCGCGTCGTTGCCGTTCATGCCGAAATCCCTGGTGTCGAGCCTGGCGCCGGCATCGACCAGGACCTGAATGACTTCCGCCCGCCCTTTGTGTCCGGCGCCGTGCAGCGCCGTGCGTCCGGTCTCGGCCTGGGCGTTCGGGTCGTTGCCCAGGGTCAGCAGCAGCTTCACCGCCTCGATGTTGGCTTCCTTCGACCACTCGTACGTCACCCCTTCCACCCAGCCGATGCCGGCCGCGGCCTGCAGCGGGGTGACCCCGATAGTGGTGGCGAGGTTCGGATCGGCACCGTGTTCCAGCAGCAGCTTCATCACGGCGAGATCGCTGGACTGGGACGCGCGCCAGAAGGCGGTCGCGCCTGCCTCGAGGACCCACTGCGACGTGAACACCGTGCGGAACCACGTCGACTCGCGGACTCGATGGTTAACGTTGGCGCCCTTGTCGATCAGCTTCTTGATGAAGTCGAAGTGATCCATGTCGGGCTTGCGGAGGGGATAGTCGCCGCCTTCGATATTGCGGTTGTCGACGGCGATATAGAGGGGCGTCCAGGCGCCCTTGTTGGCCAGGTTCGGGTCCGCCCCGTGGTCGAGCAGAAAGGACCCGAGCTGGTAGTAGCGATTCTGCGTCGCGACGAGCAGCGGGCTCCAGTCGTAGTTCGTCGCTTGGTTGACATCGGCGCCGGCCGCGATCAGGATTCGCGTCGATTCGAGGTCGTTGGCCCGGACCGCGAACACCAGCGGCGTGAGCCCGCCGCCTCTCTGGTCCCGCATGTTCCGCGGACCGATTTGACTGACGGTGTTGCTGTTGTCCCGCTTCCTCGACGGTCTCGGATCGACGGCCTTGGCGTAGCTGATCGGCCGGTCCATCCAGGCCGGGTCCGATGCCGCGCCGACATCCGCGCCGTAGTCGACGAGCAGCTGGACGGCCGCGGGATGGCGCTGCGCCGCCGCCCACATCACTGCCGTCGTGCCCCGCGCCGTCTCCTTCGCGTTGACGTCCGCCCCGCGATCGAGCAGCAGCGTCATCGTCGCGAGGTTGCCGGTCCGGGCCGCCATCATCAGCACGGTGTCGGTGTTGAGCAGGCGCTCGTTGGCGTCCGCTCCGGCGTCGAGCAGGCGCGCGGTGACGGCCGGGTTGCCGTTCTCCGCGGCCAGCGACAGCGGCGTCGCGCCGAAGCCGTTGGCGGCCCTGGCGTTGGCGCCGGCCGCGAGGAGGAGATCGACGGTGGCGACGTCGTCTCGATAGACCGCCCAATGCAAGGCGGTCGCGCCATCGGCCTGGGGCGCGTTCACGTCCGCCTTCCCGGCCAGCAGCCGCTTGACCGCGACGGTGTCGCCGCGCATGACGGCGTCGGCGAGGTCGCTCGTCGCGGCACCCACACCGAGTGTGGTGAGCAGCAGGAGGGCAGCGCAGCTCCCGGCGACCCGTTGAATGTTCATCGTCATGGCTCTCTCGGCTGTCGTGGCCGACAAGTTGAAACTGGTCTAGAGATCGTCGAGCCGTCCGGTGCTGTCGCCGATGCGGTCCAGGTGAATGTCGAAACGATCGAGCAGGCTGAGCAGCAGGTTTCCGGTCGGAATCGTCATCGTCGGATAGGCCAGATGACGGTCCCCCTGGAGCTTGCCGTTGGCGCCGCCGACCAGGACGTGGGGAACGTCCTCGTGGCGATGCTGATTCGAGTTCCCCATGTTCGAGCCATACAGAACCAGCGAATGATCGAGGAGCGTCCCGTCCCCGTCCGGGGTCTTTGCCAGCCGGTCGACGAAGTACGCCAGCATGGCGACGTGATAGCGATTCAGCCTGGCGTATTCGGCCTTTCGCTTCTCGTGCTCACCGTGGTGCGAGCCGGCATGAAACGCGACCGTGACGCCGCTTTCCGGGTACGAGCGCGTGGTCAGGTCGCGGGCGTAGAGCAGCGTGCCGACGCGGGTGATGTCGGCGCGGAGCGCCAGCGCGAGCAGGTCGAACTGCAGCTTGATGTGCTCGTCGAACGATTCCGGCACCCCGACCGGGACGAGCGTCTCGGGCGGCGCCGCCGCCGTCGCTTTGGCCGCGATCTGCAGCCGGCGCTCGATCTCGCGGACATCCTGCGAGTACTCGTCGAGGCGCAGGCGATCGGCCGGATCGAGCCCGATCTTGAGCCGCGACAGGCTGCCCCGGAGCGAGTCGAGGATGCTCCGGTCGTCCTGCCGGCGCGCGGCGCGTTCCTCGGCCGTGCCGCCGTCGCCGAACATCCGCTCGAACACGAGCTGCGGGTTCAGCTCCATCGGCAACGGGGTGGTCGGCGTCGACCACGAGATGCTGTTCGTGTAGGCGCAGCTGTACCCTTCGCCGCAGTTGCTCGAGTTCGCGCCCGGATCCTCGACCGCGAACTGCATCGACGGCAGCAGGTTGTCCTGGCCGATCTTCTGGGCGATCAACTGGTCGATCGTCGTCCCGTTGTAGATGTCGGCGCCGGCCGTCCGCCGGGGCTTATTCGCACAGAGGTAGGCCGACGCCACCCAGTGGTCGGGCGGGCTCTGGCCTTCCGGCGCCTCCGCCGATCGGGCGTGCAGGCCGCTCAGAATCACGGTCTGCTTCCGGTACGGTTCGAGCGGCTCGAAGATCGGCGGCATCGTGAAGCCGCTGCCCGTCTGATCCGGCACCCAGTATCCCGGCGCCATGCCGTGCGGCACGAACGCCGCCACGAACCGGGGCTTCGGCGTCGCCGGCGTCTGCGCCAGCAGGGTCGCCGCCGGCACCATTGCATCGAGCAGCGGCAGGGCGAGCGTCACGCCGGTGCCGCGCAAGAAGGTCCGCCGCGGAATCTGCTTCTTCGTGATGAACATCGGTTTATCTTTCAGTGCTCAATGAGCGGTTCACTGGGCGGTTTCGGCGCCCTTGCGGTTGTTCTGGAACGGCGCGCTCTTGACGACGCCCAGCACGAGCGTTGACAGGCGATAGTTGCCGCCGGCCGCATCGCGCACGATCGATCGCACCAGCGGCATGTCCTGATGCTCGAGGCCGCGGCCGAGCGCGTAGGTGAGCAGCTTTTCCGCCACGACGCGGACGAACTGCTCCGAGTTCTGCATCAGGAGATCCCGCAGGCTGGCGACGCCGTCGATCGTCGTCCCGTTGGCGAGCACGCCGGTGGTATCGATCGGCTGCCCCTCGTCCTTGAGCCGCCACGCGCCGATGCCGTCGAAGTTCTCGAGCGCGAGGCCGATTGGCTCGAACAGGCTGTGGCAGCTCGCACAAGAGGGGTTCACGACATGCATCTTCATGCGTTCGCGCATGGTCGGTTCCTTGGCATTGCCGGCATTGTCCTGCGCCGGCGGCTTGATCAGCGGCACGTTCGGCGGCGGACTTGGCGGACTCACCCCGAGGAAGATTTCCAGGAACCGCTTGCCACGGGTGACGGGCGAGGTTCTCGTCGCCTGGGAGGTCACGCTCATCAAGGCGCCCTTCCCGAGCAGCCCGCGCCGCATGTCGAGGTCGGCGCCGAGCGTCACCCGTCTGAACCGGCTGCCGTAGACGTTCGGAATCCCGTAATGCCGCGCCAGCCGCTCGTCGACGAAGGTGTAGTCCGCGGTCAGCAGATCCAGAACGCTGCGGTCCTCGTGGACGACGCTGTCGACCAGGAGCTCGACCTCCTGGCGAAACGCCTGCCGCAGGTTGTTGTCGAAATCCGGGTAGACGCCGGGATTCGGCGCAATCGTCGCCAGCGCACGCAGATCCAGCCACTGACCGGTGAAATTGTCGATCAGCGCCGCCGACCGTGGATCGGCCACCATCCGCCGCACCTGCTTCTCGAGCGTTGCCGGCTGGCGCAGCCGGCCCTGCTCCGCCAGGGTCAGGAGCTCGTCGTCCGGCAGGCTGCTCCAGATGAAGAACGACAGCCGCGACGCCAGGGCCAGGTCGCTGATGCGATAGGTTCCGCCGACCGGCACACCCGCCGGGGCGACCTCGCGCCGGTAGACGAATTCCGGATCGGCGAGCAGACGGCGCAGCCCCTTCTCGATGCCGTCGTCGAAGGTGCCGGCGCGCCGGCCAGAGGCATAGAACTCCATCAAGACATTGACATCGGCAGGCGTCACCGGCCGGCGGAAGGCGCGGCGCGCCAGCGTCGACATGATCGTCCGCGCGCAGCCGTCCTCGCGCGCGGTGGCCGCCGGGCGGCAGACGAAGATGTTGCGCCGGCTGGGCGTGTCGGACGCGCGGCTGGCGTTGGCCGGACCCTCGATGCGCACCTTCCCGACGTGCGGAAAGAACAGATACCCGGGGATGCCGCCGGTCTCGATCGTGGCCCGCAGAAAGACGTCGTTGATGTTGTTGTCGGGCGCGTAATTGTTGGCCAGGAACGTGACGCCGACCTTGTGCAGGCCCGCGGTCACGGGGATCGGGGGGGTCGGCACGCCCGAACGCGGCGCACCGCGCATCTCCTTGTCCCAGTCGAACAGCCTCACCTGCCGGCCATCGATGGTGACCGCCAGTCGTTCACCCTGGATCTGACCAAACGGGTCGTTCGCCTGTCCCATGTTGCCTTCGAAGATCGGGACAATCCTGAAGACGTATTCACCGGTGGCCGGGAACTCGTGCTCGATCAGCGTGCCGCCGCGGGTGCCGAATGGCAGCCCCTCGACGTGGTAGTTCTGCGTCGCGTCGTCGGCGACATTGAACTCGACAAATGTCGGCGCGACGTTCGACGCCATGGCCAGGCGGCTGATCTTGCCCGCCGCCGATAGGTACGCCTCCATCAGCGCCGGCGACATGGTCAGCGCGCCGGCGATGTTGTCGAACCCGTGGGTGGAATTGTCGGAAGGCAGGAACGTGGCCGGGTCGACCTTCAGGCCGATGAGATCGCGGATGACGTTCTGATACTCGGTCCGATTGAGGCGGTGGATCCCGGGCGCCGCCAGGCTGGGCACGGCATGGCGGTCCAACTCGTGTTCCATCCAGTTGATCAACCCGTCGAGCGTGGTCCGATCGGGTCGAGGGGAGCCCAGCGGCGGCATCATCCCGGCGCGCAGCTTCCGCGCCACCTTCTCGCCAGTCGCCGCCTCGTCCCCCAGCCGCGACAGGTCGAGCTGGTCCAGCGCCAGGCCGGCGGTTTTCAGGCGGGCGTTGTGACACCCGACGCAATACTTGTCGAGCACCGCGCGCGGCGGGGCAGCGTTCACCGCGGCCGCCGGACCAGGCACCGCCGGCTGCGGCTGAGGGCCCTGGCCCGAGACGGACGCGACGGCCAGCACTGCCAGGAAGCCGCCCGTGAGGATCTTTTGGGGCATGACCGTTCACTCAATCGGCTCGTCGCCGGTTCGAGACTCGCCAGTGAAGCATCGCGCTCTGGCCTTCAGCGCGTCATCTTAGGCGCCGTCTTCCGGCTGGTCAATCTACCCATTCGCGTGTGATGGATCCAGAACCGGCTCAGCCAGCGATGCGACACACCTGATTGCGTGTGTTGACTGGCCCTTCGGCGTCTCCCTAGAATCCGCCACCTCGTCATGAAGTTCGCTTCGGCGCGGTACCCGAACAGCCGCCGCCCGGGTGGATCGATGGTCCGAAGGCATTGGTGCTCTCGCCACTCTGTGCGAAGGAGAAGCGTATGCGTGCCCTGAAGGGAATCCTGTTCGCGTTCGCGTGCCTCGTGCTGGCTCCGGCGGCAGCATCGGCGCAGGCATCGATTGCGGGTGTCGTGAGAGACACGTCCGGCGCGGTTCTGCCCGGTGTGACGATCGAGGCAGCGAGTCCGGCGTTGATTGAGAGAGTCCGTTCGGTTGTCGCCGACGGGAATGGCCAGTACAAGGTCGTCGATCTCCGTCCCGGCACCTACACCGTGACGTTCACGCTGCCCGGATTCAACGCGCTCAAACGGGACGGCATCGAGCTGGCGGGATCCTTCACCGCCACGGTGAATGCCGACCTGCGCGTCGGAACCGTGGAGGAGACGGTGACGGTGACCGGGGATGCGCCGATCGTCGACGTCCAGAGCGTGACGCAGCAGCGGGTCCTGGGAAAAGACATCCTCGATTCGATCCCGGCGGGGAGGAACCACGCGAATTTCGCCATGCTGATCCCCGGGATGACCGGGGCCGTCGACTACGGCGGCACCAACAACCTGAACCTGAGCACGCTCACGGTCCATGGCGGCCGTGTCGGCGACCAGCGCGTGACGGTGGACGGCATGTCGATCAGTGCCACCTCCGGCAACGGCGAACTCAGCAACTTCATCCCCGACCAGACCAGCACCCAGGAAGTGGCGGTCAGCTTCGCGGCGGGCTCCGCGGACCAGGCGTTCGGCGGCGTCCAGATGAACCTGATTCCGCGCGAGGGCGGCAACGTGTTCAAGGGATCCCTGTTCGCCACCGGCGTCAACTCGTCGTTCCAGGGCAGCAACTACACCCAGGAGCTGCAGGATCGCGGGCTGAGGACGCCCAATTCCATCAAGCTGGTCTACGACGTGAACCCCGGCGGCGGCGGTCCGATCGTCAAGGACAAGCTGTGGTTCTATTCCGCCGGGCGCTGGCAGACGACGCAGACCTATGTCGCCGGCTTGTGGAACAACAAGAATGCGGGCGACCCGACGAAGTGGACCTATGAACCCGACCTGGACCACCCGGCCGTCCTGCCGCTGATCCAGCAAAGCGGCAACACGCGCGTGACCTGGCAGGTCACGCCGAGGAACAAGGTCTCCGGTTTCTACGAGCATCAATACCGGGTGTGGGAGCAGCTGACGCCGACCATCGCACCTGAGTCGGCGACGAAATACGACTTTCCCAGGAATGAATTCATGACCGGCACGTATACGTCGCCGATCACCAACCGGCTGCTGCTCGATGTGCGTGCCTCCAACATCGTCCAGGGCTGGAAGGACCGGTTTCCCTCGGGAGGAGACAGCCTGGAGTTCACCAAGCCGCTCCCTGATGTCTTCAAGTCGCTGATTGCGGTGACCGAGCAGGGTGGGATGATCCCGAATCTGCTGTATCGGGGCGCGGGCCAGACCGGGCTGGGGCCGTTCATCCGGGTGTCAGGCTGGATTGCCTCCGCCCAGGCATCGCTCTCGTACGTCACGGGCGCGCATGCGCTGAAGGTCGGCTTTCTTGATACCTGGGGAACGCGCCATGTTGATTACGAAAACATCGACGCCAGCCTCCGCTACCGCTTCAGCAATGGCGCGCCGAACCTGATCACGCAGGTCGCGACGCCGTACGGTTTCGTCAATAATCTGGGATCGGAGCTCGGGGTGTACGCGCAGGACAAGTGGACGCTCGACCGGCTGACCCTCAACCTGGGAGCGCGCTTCGACTATTTGAACATCAGGTTCCCGGAGCAGCATCTCGGGCCCGGCGTGCTGGTGCCCAATCGGGACATCACGTTCCCGGAAAACAATTACCTGGGCTGGAGCGATATTTCGTCACGCCTCGGGGCCGTCTACGACCTGTTCGGCAGCGGCAAGACGGCGCTCAAGGTCAACCTGGGACGCTACGTGATTGCGCAGCGGCTGACCAGCGCTTACACGGACCTGGGCAATCCGGTCAACGCGATGGCCAACGTGGTGACCCGTTCCTGGAACGACCGTGGCGGATTGGGCATCAACAACGACTATATTCCGCAGTGCGATCTGCTGAATCCCCTGCTGAACGGCGAGTGCGGGGCGCTGAGCGACGCGCGGTTCGGCCAGCCGATTCCCAGCACGGTGTCCGATCCCGAGATGCTGCATGGCTGGAACAAGCGGCCCTACGACTGGGAGTTCGAGACCGGCGTCCAGCACCAACTGCTGCCGCGGGTGGGCGTCGACGTCAGCTACTTCCGCCGCTGGTATGGCAACTTCACGGTGAACGACAACCTGTTGGTGGCGGCGTCCGACTACAGCCCGTACAGCATCATCGCGCCGGTCGATGCCCGCCTGCCCGGCGGCGGCGGCTACGCGGTCAGTGATCTTTTCAACCTCAACCCGGATAAAGTCGGACGGGTCAATACGCTCTTCACCATGGCCAGCAACTACGGGAAGCAGATCGAGCACTGGAACGGGATGGATGTCACGCTGAACCTGCGGCTGCGGCAGGGCACCGTGGTCCAGGGCGGAATGAGCACGGGGCGGACCTCGACCGACAGCTGCGACATCGTGGCGAAGGTCGACAATCCCAGCGCCCTGTACTGCCACGTCGATACGGCATTCCTGACGCAGGTCAAATTCCTCGGCACCTACGCCGTGCCCAAGCTCGACGTCCAGATTGCCGCGACATTCCGCAGTGTCTCCGGACCGGCGATTCTGGCGAACTACATCGCCACCAACGCTGTGGTGCAGCCGTCGCTGGGCCGTCCACTTTCCGGCGGCGCCGCCAACGTCACGGTCAATCTCGTGCAGCCCGGCACGATCTACGGTGAGCGATCGAACCTGCTCGACATGCGCTTCTCCAAAATCTTCAAGTTGAGCCGATACCGGACGTCCCTGAACGTCGATCTGTCCAATATGCTGAACAGCAGCGCGGTGACGACGCTCAACAACAATTTCGCGACCTGGCAGGTGCCGACGAATATCGACCTGGCCCGCTTCGCGAAGATCAGCGCGAATTTCGATTTCTAACGCCCGGTGAAGAGGCTGAATATGTCATCCACAAGTCGCCGCGCTTTTCTCGGCACGATCGGGGCCGCTGCGGTGGCCCTCCCCGAACTCGACTTTCACACCCTTCGGGTCGGCGCCGATCTGGCAGCGGCGGCGCCGCCGGCGGCCGGCCAGGCGCCGGCCTCCTACGATCTGCTGATCAAGGGCGGCCGCGTCATCGACGCCGCGCAGAAGCTGTCCGGCGAGCGTGACGTCGCCATCGCCAACGGCAGGATTGCCACCGTCGCGGCGGACATTCCAGCCGCCCGGGCCCGCGAGGTGTTCGACGCCCGCGGCAAGCTGGTGACGCCCGGGCTGATCAATGTGCACGCGCACCTGTACCGCTACGGGAATTCCATTACGGTGGACCCGGAGCCGGTCGGCTTTCCCGCCGGCGTCACGACGGCGATTGACGCGGGATCGGCCGGCGCCAACACCTTCCTCGGCTTTCGCAAGTTCGTCATCGACACGGCGCCGCTTCGCATCTACGCGATGCTGAATGTCTCGATCATCGGGAACTACGGCAACGAGCTGTACCTCAACCTGTCGCTGATCAATGCCGCGGCGGCCATTCGTGTCATCAATCAGCATCGCGATCGGATCCTGGCGCTCAAAGTACGTATCAACGGCCTTCATGACGAGATCGCGCATGACGTCGAGGTGCTGAAGAAGGCCCGCGAGGCCGCCGATGCGACCGGGCTGCCGATCATGATGCACTGGTCGAACGACCCGGAGGTGCTGGCGATGTTGAAGCGGGGCGACATCCTGACGCATCCCTTCACTCCGCCGTCGCCGCGCATGCCCAACATGTTCGGTGGCAAGCCGGGCGCCGTGCTGCCGCAGATTCTGGAGCTCAAGGACCGCGGCGTCCTGACGGATGGTCAGACCGGCAGTTCGCACCACCTCTGGGAAAACTCCGAGAAGGCGTTCGAGCAGGGCTGGTCGCCCGATCTGATTTCCACCGATATCGGCGCCCAGACGCCGGAGACGCCGAACGGTCAGCTTCTTCCCTGGGTGATGACCCAGTTCCTGCATCTCGGCCTCACCGTTGATCAGGTCATCGAGCGCGTGACGCTGGCGCCGACCCGGATCTTCAAGTTCCCGGAAAAGATCGGCACGCTCGAACCGGGTGTGACCGCCGACGTGACCGTCATCGATCTGCAGCAGGGAAATTTCGACCTGATCGACCAGCAGAAGAACAAGCGCACGGCGCGCCAGAAGTTCGTGCCCGTGGCGACGGTGCATGGCGGTACGCTGACGAAGATCGATCCGGCCGTGCACGCGAACCCGTACGCGGGCGTGAAGGTCTAGCCTGGATAGACATCTGACCGCGGTCATCGTGTTGGCGACGGGCGTTGCGACCGCAGCCGCTCAGGGCTCCATCACCGTACTCGACGGCGTCTACACACAGGCGCAGGCCGGGCGCGGCCAGGCCGCCTATCAATCCTCGTGCGCCGGGTGTCATGAAGGACAGGATGCGGATGGGCCGGAACTGGCAGGGAAGGCCTTTCTCGATCGGTGGCGCGAAGACCGGCTCGAATCGCTGTTCACGTTCATCAGGACGACCATGCCTGGCAATACCCCAGGCAGTCTCGACGAACGCGTCTACGCGGACATCCTGGCCTATCTGCTCGAGGCCAACGGTCTGCCGGCCGGCGAGAGGGAATTGAGTCCGGCCCTGGCCGGCGCCATTCAGCTGGTTGGCCTGGAGGGACCTCGGCCCCTGACCAACCTCACCATCGTTCGTGCGGTGGGGTGCCTCAGCCCGGCGGCCAACAATGCGTGGGCCCTGGTCAAGGCTCGCGGTCCGGCCCCCGTTCGAGCCCGGATCGTCGACGGCACCACTCCTGATGAACTGAAAGGCTCGGCGGCGCAACCGCTCGGCACGGAGACGTTCCCACTTCTGGGCGTCACGCCACAAGGCGCGGCATATGCGGGACACAAGGTACAAGTCAAGGGTGTGCTGACGAGGCAGAACACGGTCGAGCGGATCAACGTCATGTCGCTCGAGTCGGTGGCTCCGACGTGCGGCACGTAGGTCGCCGGCCGCAATCGCGTCCATGACAACGGCGGCGCACTCTCACTCATCGTCCGTCTTCATCAGGGGAGTCACGCAATGACACCTTCACATCTACAACGTGGCGTCGCGATCTCGGTTGGGTTGCTCGTGCTGGGCGTCGGGCTCGGAGTGGGGCCGCGTCTGCTCCGCACCGAGCTATCCGCCCAGGCCGGCGGTGCCGTGAAGGCGCCGATGTTCGAAGTCGACCCCTTCTGGCCGAAGCCGTTGCCCAATCATTGGGTCCTCGGCGCAGCGGTGGGCGTCTGGGTCGACGCACAGGACCACGTCTGGATGGTCCATCGGGGGGACAACCCGAACACCATCAAAGGGCTGGAAATGAAACCGCCCTTCAGCGAGATGTGCTGTGCCACGGCGCCGCTCGTCCTGGAGTTCGACCAGAAGGGCACCCTGCTCAGGCATTGGGGACCCGGACCGGACGACCCGTGGATGGATCAGGAGCACGGCATCCACATCGACTACAAGAACAACGTGTGGCTCGGGGGAGGCGGCGGAGGCGATGCCCAGATCCTGAAGTACACGATGGAGGGCAAGTTCTTGATGCAGGTCGGGAAGAAGGGCGCCCGCGCCCGTCCCGGGGCCGCCCGGCCAATCAACGATGCCAACAGCCTGGACATGGAGAGCTTCGGGCAGCCAACCAAGATCGTCGTCGATCCGAAGACCAACGAAGTCTATGTGTCGGACGGATACGTCAATCACCGGGTCGTCGTGCTGGACGCCGACACCGGCAAGTTCAAGCGCGTGTGGGGCGCCTACGGCAACAAGCCGGACGATACTCCAGTGCCGGGCCCGCTCAACCCGCACCGCGGCAACGCCAACGCCGCGCAGCCGGCCGATCGGGGCGCGGCTCATGATCCGAACGCGCCGCCGCAGCAGCAGTTCCGCAACCCCGTCCACTGCGTCGTCGTCGCCAAAGACGACCTCGTGTATGTCTGCGATCGGCAGGGCGATCGCCTGCAGGTGTTCACGAAGGACGGGAAGTTCGTCAAGGAAAGGTTCATCCTGCCGAACACCATGAATGCCGGCTCCGTCTGGGACGTCGCGTTCTCCAGCGATCCGCAGCAGACGTTCCTGTACGTCGCTGACGGCGAGAACTCGCTGATTCACATCCTGCGGCGGGATACGCTCGACATCCTGACGGCGTTCGGCGAGGGCGGCCGGCAGCCCGGCCAGTGGCATGGCGTGCACAACATCGCGACCGATTCGCGCGGCAACATCTATACGACCGAGACCTACGACGGCAAGCGCATCCAGAAGTTCACGTATAAAGGTCTGGGAACGGTGACGAAGCCGTATCAGGGCACGCCCTGGCCGGCGTCCGCAAGGTAGACCGCAGCCCCGATTGATGTCCCCGGTCATCGTCCGACGGATCCGCATGCTGTCGCTGGCGCTCGCCGCCTGCGGCCTGCCGGCTGTTGCCACCGCCGGCGCCGGCGCCGCACCGGCGATCCGTTATGCGCTCGCCGCGTGGACCACCGAGCAGTCCGGCGACGTGTTCGCGATCGCTCAGGATCTCGACGGCTATCTCTGGCTCGGTACGCCCGGTGGGCTGATCCGCTTCGACGGCACCCGCTTCCAGCCGTGGGCGCAGAGTGCGGCGGGCGCGGGGCCGGCCCGCCCGGCCGCGGCGCTCGCCGCTTCGTCTCAGGGCGGCGTCTGGGTCGGCTTTGCCGGCGGCGGCGGAGTGGCGCGAATCCATCGTGGCGGCATCACGCACTTTTCCGAAGCCGACGGTGCACCGCCCGGCGTCAACGCGCTGCTCGAGGATCGTCGCGGCACGGTGTGGGCGGCGACCGGTCACGGGCTGTTCCGCTATTCCGGCAACCGCTGGTCGCGCGTGACCGACGCCGACGGCTACGACGGCGAGCAGGCCTTCAGCGTCTACGAGGATCGCGCCGGCCGCGTCTGGGTCGGGGCCGCGCGCGGCCTGTATCGCCACGACGGCAGGCTGCTGCGCCTCGTCGACGCGACGGCCACCAATGTCGAAAGTCTGATCGAAGACGACGCCGGCGACGTCTGGGTGACGGACCGCGCGGCGATCGTCAGAAAGCTCGGCGCGTCGCGTCCAGTGCGCCTCGACCCTCGCATCCGCCTCCCGCTGCCGGGCTACCGCATCATTCCGGACCGTCGGGGCGGGTTCCTGGTCGCCTCGTTCAGCGGCGGGCTGTTCCGTCTCGCCCAGCCAACCGGCACGCACCCGCTGCTCGAGCCGGTCGACTACGAACATCGCATGCGCGGCTCGCCGCGGGCGCTCTATCGCGATCGCGACGACAACATCTGGGTCGGGATGCGCGGCGGCCTGCTGCGCCTGGCCGAGAACACGTTCCAATCGGCCGGCCCGCTCGACGGTCTCAATCACGACGGGGTTCGCACCGCGGCGGTCGCCGCCGACGGCAGCCTCTGGGTCGCCACCACGCAGGCGCTGAACCGTCTTGCCGGCGGCAGCCGGCAATCGTTCGCCGTCTCTCAGACGCGCGCCCTCCACGCCGATCGTTCGGGAGCGATGTGGGTGGCGACCGACGAGGTCGTCGGCCGCCACACGATGGGCCGTTTCATCAAGGAGCCGATCCCGGACATCCAGGCGAGCCGCGTCAACGGGCTGGCGACGACGAAGGATGCGCTCTGGCTCTGCACGGCGTATCGCGGCGTGCTGTCGTGGAACGGGACCACGCTCACCTCGCATCGCCAGCCGGAAGAATCGGCCAGGCAGTGCCTCAGCATTCTCGCCGATCGGGACGGCCGGGTGTGGGCGGGCTTCTCGAGCGGCGGCGTCGCGTTGCACGAGCAGGGCGGCGTCCGTGCCCTGACCGAGCGGGACGGCGTCGCGCCCGGCACGGTGCTGCAGATCGTCCAGGGCAGCGACGACGCAGTCTGGCTCGCCACGTCGGGCGGCGTCAGCCGCTATCAGCACGGTCGCTTCACGTCCGTCACCACCGCGCAGGCGCCGATCACGGCAGTCGTCCCGATGCTGGTCGAGGATGCGCAGGGCTACATCTGGGTGGGGGTCCACTCGGGCGCGGCGCTGATGCGCTTCCATGCCAGCGAGATGGACAAGATCGAGAAACAGCGCAACCACCCGCTCGCCTACACGCTCTACGACGAGAGCGATGGACTGCAGCCCGGCCCGCAGATGTGGCAGAGCGGCGCCGCCGGCGTGCGCGACACGGCCGGGCGGATCTGGGTCGTCGACGGCCCGAGCATGACGATCATCGATCCGCAGCAACTGCGCCAGGCGCGGCGTGCCTCGCCGCCGAGCCTGGAAGCGGTCACCGTCAACGGCGAGCGCGTCAACCCGGCGGCGGTCCGGCGGTTCGGGAACGGCAGCACCGTGCAGATCGAATACGCCGCCCTCAGTCTCTCGGCGACGTCGAAGCTGCGCTTCCGCCACCTGCTCGACGGCGCCGACGCGGACTGGGTCTACGACGCGGACGGCCGGCGCGCCACCTACGCCAACCTGCGGGCCGGCGACTACCGATTCCGCGTCAGCACCACCGAAGGCGGGCAGTGGACCGAGCCGGCGCTGTGGACGTTCACCGTCGACCCGCTGTTCTATCTGAACCGCTGGTTTCTCATCGCCGCCGGCACGGTCCTGGTCGGCGGGATCGGCGCGGCCGCGCGGCTGCGCGTCCGGGCCGTCAGGATCCGTTACGCGCTGGTGATCGCCGAGCGTACCCGCCTGAGCCGCGAGATCCACGACACGCTGCTCCAGAGCCTGGCCGCGCTCGCCCCCGAGCTCGAGGCGCTGGCGACGCGCGTCCGGCCACGCGAAGGCGGCATGACGGCCGAGCTGCGCCGCCTGCGCCGTCAGGTCGATCGGTCGGTGCGCGATGCCCGCGCGTCGATCCTCGAGCTGCGGCGTCACCCGATGGGCACCCCGCGGCTCGCCGAGTCGCTGGCCAAGCTCGGCGACGACACCGAGGCACGGCACGGCATCCGCCCGGCGGTGACCGTCGCGGGACGCCGCCCGGGCGACGCCTCGCCGGATGTCGACCTGCAACTGTTCCGCATCGCGCAGGAGGCCGTCACCAATGCCATCCGCCATGGCCGCCCGCGACGCATCGACATCAGCGTCGCCTACGATGACAGCCAGGTCACGCTGACGATCGCCGACGACGGCTGCGGCTTCGACGCCGACGCGCCGGCCAAGGCACCCCATGACGATGAGCATTTCGGCCTGGTGACCATGCGCGAGCGCGCCGAGCGCGCCGGCGGTGAGCTGCAGATCGACAGCGTGCCGGGCACCGGGACCACCGTGCGCGCCGTGGCGAGGTTGACCACCGAATGGCCGTAGAGATGAGACCGATTCGCGTGCTGTGCGTCGACGACCATCGCCTGATGCGCGAAGGCGTGGCGCGGATCCTCGGCGTCCAGCCGGACATGACGGTGGTCGCCGAAGCCAGCAACGGCGAGCAGGCCGTCGCCCAGTTCCTGGCGAGCCGGCCCGACGTGACGCTGATGGACCTGCAGCTCCCCGTCGTCAGCGGAACCGAAGCGGCCCGCCGCATCCGGCAGCTCGATCGCTCGGCGCCGATCATCATGTTGACGATGTACTGCGGCGCCGAGGATATCTATCGGGCCTTCGAAGCCGGCGCGATGGGCTACGTGCTGAAGGACACCATCTCCGACGATCTGATCCACGTGATCCGCGAGGTGCACGCCGGCCGCCGCGTCGTGACGCCCGACATCCAGCAGGCCCTCGACGAGCGGGCGCGGCTGCCGACCTTGAGCCTGCGCGAGGGTCAGGTCCTGGCGCTGGTGGCCGAGGGCATGCGCAACAAGGAGATCGCCGCGGCGCTCGGCATCAGCGGCGACACGGTCGGCATGCACGTCAAGAACATGTACATCAAGCTGGATGTGCACGATCGCACCGCCGCCGTGGCCAAGGCGATCCGCCGCGGCATCATCCGCATCCAGTGACGGCGGCCGACGACGGCGATCCGTTCGCGTTGAGGTGTCACGGTCCGGCTGAAGAGCGCGTGAAAAAATCAGCTACGTGGGGTCCGGCTTCAGCCGGACCATGACCGGCCGGTCGGCAGGGCCTGCACAATGACTGATCTCGCACGAGGTCCGGCTGAAGCCGGACTCCACGTACGGCAAGTGAATCGATGGATTGTGTCGCCTCCCAGCTGAAGGCGCTCATGAAGCACGTCAGGGCCAGTCGGGCATGAAGATCGCCATCGGTCCGCCCTCCAGGTAGGCGTAGAAGCCCTCGTCGCAGATCTTGTAGGGCTGATAGGCCTGCGCGAAATGCCGTCCCCAATGCGGAGTGCTGCCGTCCTGGTCGGTGAAATGGTATTCGTCGGCGAGGTTCCAGGAGCTGAACACGCGGCCGGACTTCGCCATGATCAGCGGATCGGCAGCCAGCGCCGCCACCGCGCGGCCGACGTAGAACGGGGTCTCGGAGGCGATGAAGTTGGCGTCCCTGGCGACGGCGTCCCGCCAGCTGGCCTCCGTCACCTCGAACAGGTCGAGCATGGCCTCGGAACGGAGAAACCCCGGCGTCACCGCCACCGCGGCGATATTGCGCCGGCGCAGTTCGTAGCCCTGCGCGAACGCGAGGCGGATCACGGTGGTCTTGACGAGGTCGTAGTAGAGGTTGCCGCGGTACTGGTAATGGTCGCCGTCGGTGATCTCGACGATGATGCCGTGCGGCCGCCCCGCGATCGCGGCGCTGTCCAGCAGCAGGGGCGCCGCGTAGCGGCTGGTGATGACGTGCGTGTGCACCGCGTTGGCCAGCATGGCCAGGCCCCGGGCGGGATCGAGCTCCCAGAAAGGCTTGCCGAAGTCCGTCGCCTCGTCGCCGCCCCAGACGTCGTTGACGAGGATGTCCAGCCGGTTCCGCTCCGACCGCACGCGCGCGAACAGATCCTGGACCTGATCCGCCTCCATGTGATCGACGCGCAGGGCGATGCCTTCGCCCCCGTGCGAGGTGACCATCTCGGCCGTCTCCTCGATGGTCTCCGGCCGGCGGCCGCCGCCGGAAGGCGTTCCGCTCCCCGATCCACGCGAGCTGCGGCCGGTGCAGTAGACGATCGCTCCGGCCTCGCCCAGCATGCGCGCGATGCCGCGGCCCGCTCCGCGGGTCGCCCCCGCCACGACGGCCACACGGCCTGCCAGGGAGCGCGTGGTCACGAGGTCAGCGCGGCGGCCGCGACGGCGAGGTCGTCGGTTTCTGCGTCGTGGCGGACGGTTCGATCCGCAGGACGCCGCCGTTCTCGTGATCGACCAGTACGTAGATCAGCTCGTCGGGCCCCTGCCTGACGTCGCGGATGCGCATCCGCAGCGGCACCAGCAGCGCCTCTCGGCGGAGCTCCTCCAGCTTGTCGTTGACGAGGACTCGCTCGAGATGGCCCGTTCCAGGGATCTCGCCGGTCCGTTGCCCGCCGACGAAGATATCGCCCTTCCATCTCGGGAGCTTGTTGCCCGTATAGAAAGCCATCCCGGACAGGGAGATGGCCGGCATCCAGTAGACGACCGGCGACTCGATTCCCTGCTTCGAGAAGGCGTCCGACTGCCACGGTCCGGGGTAGCTGCGTCCAAGGCTCACGATCGGCCAGCCGTAGTTGGCGCCGGGCTTCAGGATGTTGATCTCGTCGCCGCCATTCGGACCCATTTCGCTCTGCCACATTTCGCCGGTCGTCGGATGCGCCGCCAGCCCCAGTGAGTTGCGGTGCCCGAGCGTGAACACCTCCGGCTTGTGGCCGGCCCGTCCGACGAACGGGTTGTCCTGCGGAACGGAGCCGTCGTCGTTGAGGCGGAGCACCTTGCCCGAGAGACTGTCCGGATCCTGTGAGCCGTTCCCGCTGCCGCCGCTGGGAGTGGTGACGTAGAGCTTGCCGTCACGTCCCCACGCCAGCCGCGACGGCCCGCTGACGCCGGCGCCGCAGCTGAAGATGTCCGTGAGATCCGTGATGGCCGCGCCATCGAAGCGGCCGCGCGCGATGGTCAACGCCGCCTGCCGTTCGGCGCCGACCGGCTTCAGATACGAGAAATAGATGAAGCGGTTGGTGGCAAACTGCGGATGCGGCAGGACCTCCATCAGTCCCGATCGGCCCTGGACGCGCACGGCCGGGACGCCGGGGACGGGCTTGGGGTCGAGCACATCGTGGCGGATGATCCGCAGGCGTCCCTCCTTCTCCGTGACCAGCATGGTGCCGTCAGGAAGGAACGCCAGGCTCCACGGATTGGCGAGTCCGCCGGCGACGGGGACGACGCGGATCCGCATCACCTCCGCGGTGTCGTACTCAATCGGTGCGGCAGGAATCGGTTGCGGCTCGAATCCGGCCGGCGCGATGGGTGAACCGTTCTCGAACGGGACCGTCTGTTGGGCCGTTCCGGGCCGTGGCAGGGCGACGCATGCGCACACGACACCAAGCCCGATCGCCCACGCTCGCCGATGGGTTGCCGACAGCTGCATCATCGAATCTCCTCGTTCTTCATTTCACGCGCTAGTATACGGCCCGCCGGCGCTCCGCACCGCATCAAGCCCGGGTCATCCGCTATCATTTTGGCGTGAGCACCCTTGTCCGCCCGGACAAGCGCGAGGGCGACGACCAGGAACGGCTGCACTCGCAGGTGGCCGAGCTCGAAGCCAGGCTTGGCGAGCGTGACGCCGAGATCGCCCGGGTGCAATCGGAGCTCGAGGTGTTCAGGATCAGGTACCGCCGGCAGGTCGGCCTGCTGCACGAGCAGCTCGAGCAGATCGAGGCCGCGATTGCCGAGGCCGAACTGGGCGAGCTGGCGAAGCGGGCGGAGACCGTCTCCGATGGTCCGGATCGCGCGCCCGCTGCCGCCAGGCCGACGCCACTGCCGCGATACACGTCTGACGCCGTTCGCAACCTGTTTCGCGACGTCGCGAAGGCCATTCATCCCGACCTGGCCAGCGATGAGTCCACCCGGGACCGGCGCCACGCCCTGATGGTCGAAGCCAACCGCGCGTACGCCCGGGGCGATGAGGAGCAGCTCCGCTTGATTCTTCAAGCCTGGGAGCGAAGTCCCGAAGCGGTGCCGGGAAGGGATCCCGAGGCGATGCGGCTGCGTCTGGTACGGCGAGTCGCGCAGATCGAGCAACAGCTCGACATGCTCGACCGCGAACTCTCGGTTCTGAAGGACACGCCGTTGTGGCAGTTGAAGGGGATTGTCGACAAGGCCGCGGCGGAGGGCAAGGACCTGGTGCGCGAAATGATCGGCCGTCTGAAGCGTGACATCATGGTGGCAACCAATCGTCTGGAGGCGATGCGGCCGCCTCCCTGACGCGGCATTGGTCCTTAGAGGCCGATTGGAAACGGACCGTCATGCGGCATCCATTGCTCACACCCGTCAATCATCGTCAGGCCCGTGGGCGCGGTGACTTCCCGTCGGCCTTCGGCCGCGTCATCGGCTGCATCGTCTTCATCTGGGTGACGGCCAGCTCCGCCGGGGCAGGGCAGGCGGGCGGCCAGCCCGAGGCGCCGCGGCTGAACCAGCCTGGCAAGGACGTCCAGTGGGTGCCGACTCCGCCGGCGCTGGTCGAGAAGATGCTCGACCTGGCGGGGCTCACACCGAAGGATCGGCTCGTCGACCTCGGTTCCGGCGACGGCGTCCTGGTGATTGCGGCCGCGCAGCGGGGCGCCCGCGCGCGCGGCATCGAGTACGACCGCGGCCTGGTCGAGTTTGCGAAGCGCAAGGCGGCAGAGGCCGGCGTCGGCCGGCTCACCAGATTCGTTCGCGGCGATATCTTCGAGACCGACTTCTCGGACGCCACGGTGGTCACGACCTTCCTGCTGCCGTCGATGAACCTGCGGCTGCGGCCAACCTTTCTTGCCATGAAGCCGGGCACCCGCATCGTCGCCAACACGTTCGCGATTGCCGACTGGCAGCCGGACGAGTCGGTCGCCATCGAGCCGTGCGAACGCTGGTGCACGGCGCTGATGTGGATCGTGCCGGCCCCCGTCGGCGGCACGTGGCGGACGCCGAAAGGCGATCTGACGCTGACCCAGAAGTTCCAGATGGTGACGGGTACGCTCGGGAAGGAGCCGATCGAGAACGGACGGCTGCGCGGCGAACATATCTCGATCACGGTCGGCAAGACGCCCTATACGGGACGCGTCGAGGGGAACCGGATGCGGATGAGCGCGACGGTCGATGGTCAGGTCGTCGAATGGACGGCGACGGCGCTGCCGGCGCCGCAACGATAAGCCGCGCGTCTTTGCGAAGTGGAGGCTGTCAATGGCGATTCTCGGGACTCATGCGCTGCTGTATACGTCGGAGCCGGAAGCCCTGCGGGCGATGCTGCGCGACGTGTTCGGATTCAAGTACGTCGACGCCGGCGACGGCTGGCTGATCTTCGCGCTGCCGCCTGCGGAAATGGGCATCCATCCAGCCGAAGGTCCGCCCGATGAACCGAAGCTCCACCAGATCGCGTTCATCTGTGACGACATTCACGCGACCGTTCGCGAGTTGCGCGCGAAAGGCGTGACCATCGAGGGTGAGCCGATCGATCAGCGCTGGGGCGTGACGTCGATGATGAGTCTGCCGGGCGGTACCAAGGCGATGGTCTATCAGCCTCGCCATCCGCTCGCCATCGCAGCTACTTGACCGGCGCCGGCACCGTGCCGTTGGGGGCGCGGGAATGCGTCCGGGTCTTGAAGCGCCAACCGGCTGACGTCCTGATGTAGACGTCCTCGCAGTTGCCCAGCCGCGTGATCCGGTTGGGGTCTCTTCCGCCAAGCTCGACCAACCAGGAGACGCCGGTGGTGCCTTCAGCCGTGGGCGAAGGGGAGTGGAGCCATGCACGTGCCCATTGACACAAGACTGATCGATCTCTTCGGCATCGCGCTGCCAATCATCCAGGCGCCGATGGCCGGCGCCACGACTCCGACCGCGAGTGACGCGTTGGGTCCGCTGCGACGCGCCGCCGAGGCCGCCGGCCGCGATGACTTTTCTCCCCTCTGGGCGGGACAGTCGTTCACCCTGGCGAGGCCGATGTCAGCCGCCGCGCTGACCCTGAGCCTGGCCGGCAGCGGTGCCGGTCGCGAGGACCGCGGCCAGAAGATCCCCGATACCATCGTCCAATAGATTCGGGTTCACGCGTGTCGTGTGATCGGCGCACGGGCTTAACGTTTGATCACGCTGGAGCAATACGTCATGAGAGTCATGCTGCCGCTGCTGTTTCTCGGCGCCGTCGTTGGTTCGTGTGTCGCCAGCGCGGCTGGCCGCCTGCCGGCCTTCAAGGCGAACCGCTGGGTGAACTCGCCGCCGCTCACTGCGGACGCGCTGCGCGGGAAGATCGTGCTGGTCGACTTCTGGGAATACACCTGCATCAACTGGATTCGTACCTCGCCCTATGTGAAGGCGTGGCATCGGCAGTACGCGACGCTTGGCCTGGTCGTGGTCGGTGTGCACGCGCCCGAGTTCGAGTTCGGCAAGCAACCCGCGAACATCGACCGTGGGATTCGCGATCATGGGCTGATCCATCCGATCGCGATCGACAATGACTTCGCGACGTGGCGGGCGTTTGAAAACGACGCCTGGCCGGCGAAGTATCTCTACGATCAGCAGGGACGATTGGTGAAGCGATGGGTGGGGGAGGGGCGCTACGACGAAATCGAGAGGGAGATCCGGCGTCTGCTGGCAGCGGCAGAACCCGGGATCCAGCTGCCGGCGGTCAGCCCCGAAGCGATCGCGTTTGCAAAGACCGGTGAGCCCTCCTACGCCGGGATCACCGGCGAGACCTACGTTGGCACCGACCGGCGCGAGCCGGGCGCGATGCGGCTGGAGGGCGAGTGGCGAAACAGCAACCAGTATGTCGAGCTCCGCAAGGGCACCGGCAGGATCGTCCTTCCCTTCACGGCTGGTGAAGTGAACCTGGTGATGGCGCCGGGGCAGTCGGGGAGTGCGGCGGTCACGGTACTGCTCGACGGCAAGCCGGTCGACGAAGCGCGCGGATCAGACGTCGGCCCGGATGGCGTGGCGCGCTTCGATCGGTCGGGAATGGTTCGCCTGATCGCCAATGCGTCCAAGCGACGTCACGTGCTGACGCTGGTCGCGAGCGACCCCGGCCTGCGGGCATTCGTGTTCACGTTCGGTCCCTGAACAATCGTCGCGGCCGGGCAGCCGCGGTGGGGGTGAGTCATCGGGATCCGCCCCGGTCAGAGCCGGCTCTTGAGCATCAGGTAGACGGGCAGGACGTCGAATCCCAGCTTCTGCCAGAATCCGGCGCTCGCGTCGGTGACGGTCACGCTGACGCTCGGATACGGCGTCGCAGCATCCCGCCGAAAACCCGAGTGCACATCGGCATCAAACCGCCTGGCGCACCGGGCGTCAATGTGGGTCGGGGAAGGCCGGCACGAAAGACAGCTCCGGCGCTCGTTTCCGCGTGATGGCCATGGCGACTTCCGAGCGAAGGCGCGGCGCATCCCGCCGCAGCGCGGCGAGGGCGTCGGCGACACTTCGGTCTGGAGGAATGACGACGTGGACCAACAGGTGCCCGGAGTCCGGCGCTGGCGAGACGGCCTCGACGAACAGGTCGCTCAAGCCTTCGTCGACACTGCCGTCGGCGAGCGCGAGATTCAATGTGCGCTGCACCTGTCGGCAGAACTGCCGCGTCTTGCGTTCTCCTTGCCGGCCGGAGGACAGGCGATCCGAGCCCGCTCGATCCATCGATTCACCGTTCGAAAATCCGGCGCATCAGCCGATCACCGGGATCGTGCTCCATTCAAATGACACACCAGAAATACTACATCTCGTCAGCATCCACGCTCGCGGCATCGTCTGCGGCGTCCGACTCCCCGTACGTGGCGTCCGACTTCAGTCGGACTACGGATCAAATCCGGCTGAAGCCGGATCCCACGTACGAGGGGCCGCGGGGCGTCCGACTCCGCCAGCATCGACGACCTCGAGGTACTCCGTGCGCCGGGTACATCTCGACGCGTCGCGCCGCGATTGACTGAATAGTGCGGCGGGCGTATGGTTGGCGCGGTTTGCCGTCTGACGAGTCTGCCACGGGCGATTGTCGCTGGAGCTTGACGCGATCCCTGGCCGGCCACACGTCCGGCGGGAGCCGCGGAGGCACCGATATGAAATCACGAACGCTGAAGACTGCGGCCGTCGGTATCGCGTTGCTGGCGGTCATCCTGGTCAGCAACCGGCTGGGGATTGTCCAGGGGCAGCAGAAGAAGACCGCCGGCGAGGGGTTCGCGGCCATCCCGGGACTCAAGGGCGGGCAGGACGTGTTCGGCCCCTACGATCCGGTCCAGCAATGGCCGAAGCCGCTGGCCGAGAGCCTTCCCAATCACGAGGGGTGGACCTGGTCGCAAGCCACCGACGTGTTTGCCGAGAGTCCTGACCGTATCTTCGTGACGCAGAAGGGCGAACTCCCGGTGCTCCCGACCGGTCTCAGGGGGACCACCTGGCTGCCCCAGATCGGGCCTGGCCTCAAATTTCCGGTCGGCGGCGGCTTGCCCCTGCGCGAAACCGCCGGCGCCACGCCGAGTGGAGGCAAGGCGGCCGCCAACGGCAGCAGCGGCCGGCCCGGCGTCGACTGGCGCTGGGAGCACGTCATCGTGGTGTTCGATCGCAACGGCAAGATGATCGAAGACTGGTCGCAATGGGACTCGATCTGGGGCCGGCCGCATGACGTGGAGATCAGCCCCTACGATCCGGAAAAGAACATCTGGATCGTCGATGCCGACAATCACTTCGTCAGCAAGTTCAGCCATGACGGCAAGAAGCGGCTCCTGACGCTCGGCACGCCCGGGGTGCCGGGCACCGACGACACGCATTTCAGCCGGCCGACGTTCATGGCCTTCATGGATGCCAACACCTGGTATCTGGCCGACGGCTACGACGGCACGCGGGTCATCAAGTACGACATGAGCGGCAAGAAGCTGCTGCAGTGGGGCGAGAAGGGGACCGCTCCCAACGAGAAGCGGCCGGGATACTTCAACAGCGTGCACGGCATCGCGGTCGATCCGACAACGCGGCGGGTCTACGTCAACGACCGCAACAACGGCCGGGTGCAGGTGTTCGACGAAAACGGCAAGTTTCTCGACCAGTGGGATTTCGGCCCGCGGCCGCCGATGAATATTCACAGCATCTACATGGGCGCCAACCACATTCTCTGGGCCGCCGATCAGGGCTCGAACAAGCTCCTCGCCTACGACGCCGACGGACATTTCCTGTATTCGTGGGGAACATTCGGCACCTGTCAGGGCTGTCAGTGGGGCGTGCACGGATTCGCCACCGACAAAGAGGGCAGCCTCTACACCGCCGAAGTGAGAACCGGCCGGGTCCAGAAGTACACCCCACGCAAGGGCGCCAACCCCGACTTTCTGGTGGGCAAACCCTGGCCGGGCGTGTGGTAGACGGAGCGGCCTCGCGATCACGCCAGCTGATGAGGACCCGATGACCAGCATCGTCCGCCGCCTCGTGTCTCTCCGCTCGCTGCTCGTGCTGCTGGCGCTCGTCGCGGTCGGCGCGTTGGCGCAATACGCCGTCCCGGGCGCGCAGGGTTCGGGCGCGCCGAAGTACAGGTTCGACCCGGACTGGCCGAAGCCGCTGCCGAACAAATGGAAGCTTGGCGGCATCACCGGGCTCGCCGTCGACAAGGACGACAATGTCTGGGTGCTGAACCGGCCCGGCGACCTGCGGGACCTCGAACTGCACGCCGAGCTCAACCCGCCGACCGCCGACTGCTGCGTGCGGCCGCCGTCGATGATCCACATCGACAAGAACGGCAGCGTCATCGGCTCGTTCGACGCGTCGATCGGCCACGGCCTGGACGTCGACAGCAAGGGCTTCGTCTACATCGGACAGGACACCGTCCGTAAGTACGACCCGAAGACCGGCAAGCAGGTCGGGATGGCGCCTCGGGTGCCTGAGCAGGAGCCGGGCTCCGGCGGCGGCACGGCGGGCAACGCACCCGATGCGGCGCCGGTACGCGTGCCGGGGCGCGGCGGCGCCGGTCCGCTCGGCACGTTCCCGGCAGCGCCGGCGGCCGGCCGGGGGCCGGTCGACCAGACCGCGCGCGCGGCAGCCAGAGCCGCCTTCCGCACGAAATATCCACCGGCCACGCCGATGATTGTCGGCGGCATCGAGGAGATCCGGCTCGATGAAGGCGCCAACGAGATCTATGTGGCGGACAACTATCTCGGCGGCCGGGTGATGGTCTTCGCTCTCGACACGCTCGCCTTCAAACGCGGCTGGGGCGCCTACGGCCACAAACTCCCGGAGATCACCACCAGCGACGCCGACCGCGCCTACACCCCCGGTGGGCCGATGCCGAAGGAGTTCAAGGGGCACCTGACGCTCAACGTGTCAAACGACGGGCTGGTCTATGCCGCCGATCGCAACGCCAACCGCATCCATGTCACCAGGAAGGACGGCACGTTCGTGAAGGAGTTCATCCTGGCGCCGGCGACCGGCGAAGGCGGCTCGACCGGCGGTGTCGGCTTCTCGCCCGACAAGGCACAGAAGTTCCTCTACATCTCCGACCTGACAAACAACCACATCTGGTTCCTCAATCGCGACGATGGCAAGGTGGTTGGCCAGATGGGCAGCATGGGCGAGAACGGCGGCCAGTGGTTCGGCCTGCATATGATCGCGGTCGACTCGAAAGGGAATATCTACACCGGCGAGGTCTTCAACGGCGAGCGGGTCCAGCGTTTCGTGCCGGCGCGATAATCCCTGAAGGTGTTGCGGCGTTCATCAGAGGTGGGGACGGTCTTGGGACCGTCCCCACCGTGATCAGCCGGCGAGTCGTGCGTCTACTCGACAGGGTTCAGCTGCCTTCCGGGACGATCGTCTCGCCGCGCGCCAGCATCGCCACCAGCGACGCGATCTTCCTGGCCCGCCCAGCCGGCGTCTTCATGTTGTTGGTGCGGAACGCGATCGCGAACAGGTTCTGTCGCCCGAGCGTCTCGAACGTCCGGCGCGCCCGTGGATTGGCATCAATCGCAGCGCGGAGGTCGGCAGGGACCGTTGCCGTCGTCGCGGCGCGCATCGGCGCATACGCGGCGTCCCATCGGCCGTCGGCCCGGGCGGCATCGACCTGACGCTGGCCGGACGGCTTGATCCGCCCCGCCGCGGTCAGTCGTCCGATGTGGTCGCGGTTGATCTGGCTCCAGATGCTCCTGGCCCGCCGCGGGCTGTAGCGCTGGAGATAGGATGTGTCATCCAGCCTCTTGCGGATGCCGTCGATCCAGCCCCAGCACAGCGCGACGTCCAGCGCCGCCGCATTGGTGACCGTCGCGCGGCCGGAGCCCTTCTTGTAAATCCGCAGCCAGATCTCGGTCTCACTCGCGTGCCTGGCGCGGAGCCAGGCCTCGAACGCGGCCTCACTCTTGAAGGCCTTGATCTTCTTCGGGTTCGGAACGACTGGCGCCATCGAGTCCCGGCATCGACGAATGGATTACCGCTCGCCCTTGAGCGGCTGGTGCGCGGCGTCCTTCTCGTTTTCGAGGCAATAGTGCTCGAACAGGTCGGTGTCGGGGAGAAGCTCCTCGACGACGCTGAAGGTAATCGGCCTGGTGAAGGTTTTCGGATCGGTGATGGTAATGGTGAGGTCCAGGTGGCCGTAGTCGCGGCGGCGGAAGCGCTCCTCGACGCGCAGCTCCTCGCTGTGTCCAGTGCCGCGTGCGTCCAGCCAGCCGAGATCGTTGAAGCCCGTCGTGTCGATGACCAGCGTATCGCCTTCCCATCGACCGACGGAATATCCCTGCCAGGTCCGCGACGGATCAGCGGGCAGCTGGCGTCCATCCATGAAGATCTGGCGGAAGGTGGTCCCCACCTCGTACAGCATGATGATGACGCCGGGCGTGTGGAAAATCTTGAACGGCTCCGGCAACAGGTCGCCGTGCGGCACCCCGTCGGGTAGACAGTTCAGGGTCGGGTTGAACGCGCCCGGCAGGTTGTTCTTGCGGTACAAGTCCGCACCGGCCGGCGTCAGCGGCCGCTCGTCGGGCTTGAAGTCTGACAGGATGTCCCGGAAATATCGGGAGTTGGGTGACTCACCCAACCCGAACAGTCCGCCCGGCGCCCTCGGCTCGGCCTGGACCTGCCAGATTCCCGACAGGTCGGGCTTGCCGTTGATGCGCCCGACCGGCCCGGTCATGTCGACCTTGCCATCTGGCGTCCGCGGCGCTCCGGCCATCGGCTGGTTCAGCCACTGAGCCTCAGCGGACAACGATGCGCCGAACAACGATGCGCCGACAAGCGCGATTCCAAGGCAGATACGGCCACGCATACCCCAGATTAAACCACAGGCGCGCCCGGCACTTCTCGAGATGATGCATTCGCCCGGCTCCGGCAGGGATCGCGCGGCCTATACTACGGCGACAACCCATTTGCACCCTTTACTCGAGGAGGCCCCCCATGCTCGGCAGCATCGCTCTTGTGCTCCTCGGCGCAGCCGCCGGCGCCGGCACGCCTTGCGAGAGTCTCACCGGTCTCAAGCTCGCCGATACCACGATCACGAGCGCCAGCGTGGTGCCGGAAGGTCCGCCACCGGCTCGCGGCTCAGGTGGGGGAGGCGCGGCACGCGGCGGCGGCGTGCCGGCGGCGAACCTCCCGGCTCATTGCCGGGTGCAGCTCGTACTCAAGCCGACATCCGACTCCCTGATCAACATGGAGCTCTGGCTGCCGACGCAGAACTGGAACGGCAAGTTCATGGGCGTTGGCAACGGCGGGTTCGCCGGCTCGATTCAAGGCCTGACCAATGAAATGCCCCAGGCCCTGCGGCTCGGCTACGCGACGGCCGGGACCGACACCGGCCACCAGGAGCCGGGCGGGAACTGGGCGATCGGCCATCCGGAAAAGATGATCGATTTCGGCTATCGATCGACGCACGAGATGACGCTCAAGGCCAAACAAATCGTCAAAGCCTTCTACGATCAGAACGCCAGGTATTCCTATTTCAAGGGATGTTCCACCGGCGGCCGGATGGCGCTGATGGAGGCGCAGCGTTATCCCGACGACTACGACGGCATCATCGCCGGCTCGCTCGCCAACCGCCACATCCACATGTGGACCGCGGGCGTGGCGCGCAGCATCGACCTGTCGCGCCATCCGGAATCAAACCTGACGGCGGAGAAGGCGGCACTTGTCAATCAGCTGGTGACGAACAGCTGCGACACGCTGAAGGAAGGATTCCTGAACAATCCGCGGCAATGTCAGGTCGACTTCTCCAAACTGCTGTGTACGGCGGGGCAGGACGATGCCACGTGCCTCACCGCCGGGCAGTTGAAAACCGTCAACACCTACTACGGCGGAGTGAAGAACTCGAAAGGCGAGTTGATCTTTTCCGGTCAGGCACTCGGCAATCCGATTGGAGCGCAACGCGGCACCAATCAGGCGTCGGGCGGCGTGTTCGACATCGTCCGGATCGCCTTCAACGATGCCAATCATGATTGGCAGACCTTCGACCTCGACAAAGACCTGCCGGTGATCGACAAGGCGGTCGGTTACGTCGACGCGGTGAACCCGGATCTCGGCAGGTTCAAGTCGAGCGGCGGGAAACTGCTGCTGACCCATGGCTGGGGCGATACAGGAATCACTCCGGAAACGACGATCTGGTACTACGACTCCGTCCTCGACCGGATGGGCGGCCGGGATCAGGCCAACTGGATGCGTCTGTTCATGGCTCCCGGAATGGGTCACTGCGGCGGCGGGCCAGGGGTCAACACGTTCGACGCCATCGGCGCCATGGAACAGTGGGTTGAAAAAGGCGTCGCTCCGGATCAGATGATGGGAACGGGCGCGCAGGGCCTGACCCGGCCGTTGTGCCCCTACCCGCAGTATGCCGACTACAAGGGAACCGGCGACTTGAAGAGCGCTGCGAACTGGGCCTGCAAGGCGCCTGCGGCGGCGACGACGCGAAGCAGTCGCTAGTCTCGCCGATCCATCCGGGGGCGGCGATCGCCGCCGCCCCACGCCCCCTTCCCGCCATCCGACCGAACCCGACCAAGCGAATGCCGGCTGTCCGCGGGACGGTCTGAAGACCGTCCCCTACAACTGCTGATGCGGGCCAGGAGCATTCGGCGTGCTGTATGGAACAGCGCGCCGGAAACCGGATCGATATTCTTCGGCGTGTCCTGCTTTTCTGGCCGCGTCAGTGGCCGAGCCAAGCGGAACACACGGAAGTGGCCGACGCACGAACAGTCTCCAAGACCTGCGTCCTCTCGCACCGTCTCCATCGACCCATCGTTACTTCGAGACCGAGGGGAGCATCATGATCACGATTGGCGCTTGTTCTGTGCGTCGGGTCGCCGTCGTCGCGGCGACGGTGTTTGCCATGCTGTGGCTGGGAAGCGGAGGGGGAGATCTGCACGGGCAGGTGGTCGGCGCGACGCTGACCGGCCTCAAGACCTTGTCCGGTCCGGTGGGAGCTGACGGTTCGGTTGGGTACACGGTCATCCTGAGCAACCAGGGGCCGGGCACGCAGGGCGACAATCCCGGCGACGAGTTCACCGATGTCCTGCCGTCCAGCCTGACACTGGTGAGCGCCACTGCCGTCGCCAACGTCGGTACCGCGGTGGCGACGGTCGGCACAAACACCGTCACGTGGAACGGCAGTCTGGCGGATGGGGACTCGGTGACCATCCTGATCAGCGCGACAGTTTCCGCGTCGGTGCCGGGCGGCACGACGATCTCGAATCAAGGCACCATCAGCTTTGATAGTAAAGGCGGCGGCATTAACGACGCGACCGCCCTCACCGACGATCCCGGCACGTCTGCTCCGGATGATCCCACCAGCTTCACGATCAGCTATGCGGCGAACCTGATCGGGACCAAGACCGTGAGCGGGACGTTCAGCCCCGGCGGCACGGTGGCCTACTCCGTCGTTCTGTCCAACACGGGAGCCGGTACGCAGAGCGATAATCCGGGCGACGAGTTCACGGACCTCCTGTCTACCAGGCTGTTGCTGGTCAGCGCCACCGCCACGAGCGGGACGGCAGTGACCAACGCCAACACCAACACCGTGACGTGGAACGGCAGCCTGGAGAGTACGGGCTCGGTGACGATCACCATCACGGCGACCGTTTCCGGATCGCTGCCTGGCGGCACGACGATCTCGAATCAGGGCACCATCGGCTTTGATAGCGACGGCAACGGCACCAACGAGTCGTACGGTGTCACGGACGATCCCGGTCCGTCTGGCGATTATGATCCCACCAGCTTCATGCTCCGCTTCCCGCCGGGCGTGAGCGCGCTCAAGACGGTGAGCGGCTTTTTCAGGCCCGGCTTTCGGCTTACCTATATCGTCGTCGTGGGCAATGGGGGGCCATTCGCGAAGGGTGACAATCCGGGCGACGAGTTCACCGACGTCCTGCCGGCCAGCCTGGTACTGCTCAGCGCCGAGGCGTCGAGCGGGACCGCCGTCGCGGATCCCGGCACCAACACCGTCACCTGGAACGGCGTCTTGCTCAAGCCCGATGTGTTCGGCGACACGGTGACGATCACGATCGACGCCATCGTCGCACCGACGACCCTTGGCGGCACGCTGGTCGCGAACCAGGGCAGTCTCAACTACGACGGCGACGGCGACGGCACCAACGAGTCGACTGGCGTCACCGACGATCCGGACACGCCTGTCGTGGCTGATGCCACCAGCTTCACGGTCAGCTCCCCGGCGACCCTGCGCGGGACCAAGACGGTGAGCGGCACGTTCATGCCCGGCGAGGCGATTACCTACGCCGTCATCGTGTCCAACGTGGGACAGGGCACGCAGGGCGACAATCCGGGCGACGAGTTCACCGACGTCCTGCCCGCCAGCCTGGTGCTCCTCAGCGCCACCGCGACCAGCGGGACCGCGGTGGCGATGCCCGGCACGAATACGGTGACGTGGAACGGCACTCTGGGCACGAGAGGCAAGCGCCCGCTGGACACCACTGCGGTGGTATTCAGCGACTCGGTGACGATCACCATCAACGCGGTCGTCGCACCGACGACGCTTGGCGGCACGCTGGTCGCGAACCAGGGCAGCATCAGCTACGATTTCGACGGCAACGGCACCAACGAGGCGAGCACGGTCACCGACAATCCCAATACGTCTGGCCCGCCCGATCCCACCAGCTTCACGATCAGCTCTCCAGCGATCCTGAGCGGGATCAAGACGGTGAGCGGCACGTTCATGCCCGGCTTCGGGATCAGCTACACCGTCGTCCTGTCCAATGCGGGACCTGGCACGCAGGGCGACAATCCGGGCGACGAGTTCACCGACGTCCTGCCGGCCAGCCTGACGCTGCTGAGCGCCAGCGCGACCAGCGGGACCGTGGTGGCGGCGACCGGCACGAACATCGTCACGTGGAACGGCAGCCTGGCCTCGAGCGCCGTGCGCGCGGTGACGAGCACGGCTGTGAGCATCAACTCGGTGACGATCACGATCTACGCGGTCGTCGGATCGTTCACGCCCGCCGGCACGCTGATCGGGAATCAGGGCAGCATCGCCTTCGATGCCGACGGCAACGGCACCAACGAGGCGAGCACGGTCACCGACGATCCCGGCACGCCTGCAGCGGCTGATCCCACCAGCTTCACGATCACCTCGCCGGCGACGCTGAGCGGCACCAAGACGGTGACCGGCACGTTCCGTCCCGACACACCGGTGACCTACACCGTGGTCGTGTCCAACTCGGGGCCCAGTACCCAGGGCGACAATCCAGGCGACGAGTTCACCGACATCCTGCCGGCCGGTCTGACGCTGATCAGTGCCACCGCCTCGAGCGGGACGGCGATAGCGGCGATCGGCTCCAATACCGTCACGTGGAACGGCAGCCTGGTGAGCGGCGCGAGGGGACGGCAGCTGGCGGTCGGCAAACCGGCGTCCAGCTCTGCGACCATCGAGATCACTGCGATGGTCGACCCGACGCTCGTTGCCGGCACGACGATCGCGAACCAGGGTCAGATCAGTTTCGATGCGGACGGCGATGGTCTCAATGAGGCCAGCACGGTCACCGACGATCCGAAAGTCGGCGGCCTCATCGACCCCACCAGCTTCGTTGTCATCTCGCCGGCGACGATCACCGCGACCAAGACCGTCGTCGGCACGTTCAGGCCCGGCGGTGCGGTCATCTACACCGTCGTCCTGTCCAATGCCGGCCCGGCGGCGCAGGGCGATAATCCGGGCGACGAGTTCACCGACATCCTGCCGGCCAGCCTGACGCTGGTCAGCGCCTTCGCCACCAGCGGGACCGCGACGGCGGCGATCGGCACCAACACGGTGACGTGGAACGGCAGGGTGACGAGCGGCGCGGCGGGTCCGACCGTGATGCTCGACAACCAGGTGACGATCACGATCAACGCAACGATCCTGGCGTCGAATGCCGACGGCACCGTGGTGATGAACCAGGGCGCCATTGGTTTCGATGCGGACGGCGACGGCACCAACGAGGCGAGCGCGGTCACCGACGATCCGGACGTGGCCGGTGCGACCGATCCGACCCGGTTCGCGGTCAGTGCCGATGCGCCGGTGAGCCGGGCCACCCCGTTCATCGATCTGGACGGCGACGGCCTGGGTGACGCGGTGCTCTATAACGTCGCCACCGGCGCCGCCTCGGGCCAGGTCAATGACGGTGCCGGGGTTGGGACCTTCACGGCGACCGGGCAGCTCTGGGATGCGGGGTGGAAGGTCTTCCCGGTCAATCTCAATAGCGACGCGCTGACCGATGTCTTCTTCTACCACCCGGTGAAGGGCGTCTGGGTACAGGCACTCAACATGGGAGCCGGGGGCTTTGCCTACACGGTCGGCAACTGGAACGCGGGCGCGCAGGTCTACCCGGCCGACCTCGACGGCGACGGCCTCTCCGATGTCTTTCTCTACAACGCCGCGACCGGCGTGTGGCTGAAATACCTGGCCGACGGCAGCGGCGGGTTTGCCGTCCCGACGACCGGGAACTGGGATCCGGACTGGACGTTTGCCACGGCCGACCTGAACGGCGATGGCCGGGACGACTTCTTCCTCTATCACCGCACCACCGGGATCTGGGTGGAGGCGTACAGCCAGGCGGGCGCCGCCGGCACGTTCGACTATCCGGCGGCGGGGCAGTGGGATCTCGGCTGGGAGCTCTACCCGGCGGATCTGGACGGCGACCTGCGCACCGATCTGTTCCTGATCAACGCGTCGGGTCTGCACGTCACCGCGTTGAGCCAGCCGGACGGCGATTTCAGCTATCCCGCCGCCGGCGTTTGGGCGCAGGGGTGGACGATTGCGCCGGGCGATCTCGACGGCGATGGCCGGACCGATCTGTTTCTCTACAACGCGGTCTCCGGCCTCTACGAGGAAGCGCGTAGCGATGGCGCCGGCGACTTCACCTACGAGTCGGGCCAATGGGATCCGGGCTGGACGGTGGGGATGACCGACGCCGACGGCGACGGCCGCACCGATATCCTGGTCAGCAACGCCACTGGCGTCTGGGTCCAGGCGACGACGAGCGGGCCGGGCACGTTCACCTACATGGCGGGGAACTGGGGCGCCGGTTCGACCGTCTTCACGCAGCGGCCGCCGGTTCGCTGAGTCTGCTCCCGGATCAGGAGGAGGCCGAGCCTCGGGCCCGCCTTCTCCTGGTCTCTCCAACCCCCAACGGCTGTCTCCTGCCGGAGTCGAGCGTCACCGTCACCGCCCCGGTCTTCCGCAGAACCTCTTCCGTTATCGAGTTCGTGTCCGGCGCGGCGCGCCTGGAGCCGGTGTGCGGCCGCCCCGCACCAGTTCGCCCCGAACGGCGGAAAGTGCTGTTTGGAACAGCGCACCGGCCGGTCGGACCGATATTCTTTCGCATGTTCGGTGGTCTGTGCGGTCGTGAACCACTCACCGTCGCCGGCCGACGAGCAGCTCCGTCAAGACCCCGTGCTTTCTCACCGCTCCGCTGACGCGTCACTTCGATAAGAGGGAAAATCAATGATCACGATTCGAGCCTGTTCTGCACGCCGGGCGGCCGTCGTCAGGACGATTCTGTTCGCCGCGCTGTGGCTGGGGCTACAGGCGATGCCCGCTTCCGCGGCGACCGTGTCCGCCACCATGACCGTAGTCGGCCACTTCAACCCGACCGGTCAGATCGTTTACACCGTCGTCCTGTCCAACCCCGGACCCACCGTACAGCCGAACAACCCGGGCGACGAGTTCGTCGACGCACTGCCGCCGAACGTGACCTTCAACAACTCCAGTGCCACGAGCGGGACGATGGGCTTACTAGCGGGCACCGTCACCTGGAACGGCAGCGTGCCCGCCAACGGTTCGGTGACGATCACGATCAACGGGCAGGTCGGGCCGTTGAATACGCCCGGCACGGTGATCTCCAATCAAGGCACGGTGTTGTTCGACGCTGACGACAACGGCAGCAACGAGTCGACCGCTTCCACCGACGATCCCACGGTGACCGGCGCTGCCAATCCGACCAGCTTTACCGTCATCACCGCGGTGACCCTGACTGGAAGAAAGACAGTGTCCGGGACGTTCTCTCCCGGCGGCCTCGTCACCTACACGGTGGTCGTGACCAACGCCGGACCCGGCTTCCAGAACGATCAACAGGGCTCGGAGTTCTTCGACATCCTGCCGACCGGTCTGACAGATGTCAACGTCACCGCCACGAGCGGCACACCCGCATTGGCACCCGGCAGTCTCGGCACGGTCGCGTTTTGGGACGGCAATCTGGCCAGCGAAGAGTCGGTGACGATCACGATCAGCGCGACGATTGACTCCGCAACCCCTGCCGGCACGGTGATCTCGAATCAGGGCACGGTCCTGTACGATGCGGACGCGAGCGGCGGCAACGAGACCGAGGCGCCGACCGACGATCCGGGCCTGCCGGGCGCCGCCGATCGGACAGACTTCACTGTCACCTCGCCCGCGACTGTGGGCGGGTTCATGACCGTGACCGGCATATTCACGGCCGGCGAAACCGTCACCTACACCGTCGTTCTCACCAACTCCGGACCGTTCACGCAGAGAAACAATCCCGGCAACGAGTTCATCGACGTCCTGTCGGACAAACTGACCCTGGTCAGCGCCAGCGCGTCGAGCGGAACCGCGGTGGCGGACGTGGGGAACAGGACGGTCACCTGGAACGGCAGCCTGGCGAACGGCGCTTCGGTGACGATCACCATCACCGCGACCATCGTGTCGGCGATCGCCGGCGGAACCGAAGTGTCGAACCAGGGCGCGGCGTTGTTCGACGAGACCGGCAACGGCACGAACAGCGGAACGGCGATGACGGACGATCCGGATGTCGCCGGTGCGAACAACCCGACCAGCTTTACCGTGATGAGCTCGGCCGTGATCGGCTCCAAGGCGCCGTGGATCGATCTGGACAGCGACGGTTTCGGTGACGTGGTGCTCTACACTCCCGCGACCGGTGGCGGCTCCAGCCAGGTCAACGACCACAACGGCGGATACACCGCCTTTCCCGAGGCGTGGGATGCCGGCTGGCAGATCTTCCCGATCAATCTCGATCTGAACGACTCCACGGATCTCTTCTTCTACCGTCCGGCGAGCGGCGTGTGGGTGCAGGGGCTCAGTCTCGGACCCGGCGGCGGCTACTCCTACACGAGCGGCAACTGGGACCCGGCCTGGCAGGTCCGCCCGGCCGATCTCGACGGCGATGGCATTACCGACCTGTTCCTCTACAACCCGGCGACCGGCGTCTGGGTGAAGAGCTTTGTCGATGGCTTTGGTGACTTCGCCAACTTCACGTTCGGGAACTGGGATGCCGGCTGGACGTTCACCAAGGCCGATCTGAACGGGGACGGCCGGGACGACTTCTTCCTCTACAAGGCGACCGATGGGGTCTGGGTGAAAGCGGTCAGTCAGGAAGGCGTCGGTAGCTTCGACTACCCGGCCAGCGGGCAATGGGATACGGGCTGGGTGATCAAGGCGGCAGATTTGAACGGTGACGGCCAGACCGATCTCGTGCTCAGCAATGCGTCTGGCGTCCACGTCTCGGCGCTCAGTCGCGTCGACGGCGATTTCGACTATCCGGTTGTCGGACAATGGGAACCGGGCTGGGCGATTGCAGCCGGTGATCTCAATGGCGACGGTTGGACCGATCTGTTTCTCTACAATGCGGCGAGCGGCGCCTGGATGGAAGCGTATAGCGACGGGTTCGGCGATTTCAACTACTACACCGGTCAATGGGATACCGGCTGGACGGTCGGTGTCACCGACGCCGATGGCGACGGCACTGCCGACATCCTGCTGAGCAACGCCGCCGGAGTCTGGGTCCAGGCGACCACTGCCGGCCCTGGCGCCTTCACCTATACCGCCGGGACCTGGGCGCCCGGTTCGACCGTCTTCACGCAGAAGCCGTAAGCGCGTCGCGGTGTCACCCGGAACAGGAGGAGCCTCGAGCGGTCCGCGCTCGAACTCCTCCTGTTTTGCTGTACGCCACTCCCTCGCCGCCTCCCGGCAAGGGCGGTATTGAACAGCGCGCCGGGAATCAGATAGTCTGCCAGGCTGGCGTCCTCTCGCACCGCGTCATCAATGGGTCGTGACGTCGGGATGAGTCCTATCGTTTTTCAGCGTGCTGATTCGGGACGCGGCGGCGAAGCTGAAGACGCTGGGCAACCTCGAGACCGTGCGGGAAAAGAAATGGCCGTCGGCCTCGGGATCGACTACCCTGACTCCCCATCAGAGTGATCGGCGGCAGCTGCCTGCGGCCGGCTGACACACGACGTCGCGCCGGCCGATAGGGGCACGCCGCCGGCGCTGATCAATCTGGGAGCCAGGCCGATGTCGGGGACAAACCTAGTCCGGGTTGCGATTGCCGCGGTGCTGCTGATGCTCGCCATCCCGGTTCATCCCGATGGCGCGGCGCAGGGAAGGATCGCCACAGCCAGGAGCATCCGCTGCGCGTTCCCGCTCACTGTGGCGGGAACATGGAAGAAGGACGCCTCGCCGGACGCGGTGGTGAAGGCGTCGACCCTGGTGCTGCTGTTCGACTCGATCAACATCGATGAAGGCACCGCCCGTCTGCGCAGCGGCTCGGTCGGATCGGAAATCATCGCCAGGCTATCCGGCGGGTACCTGCATTTCATCCAGCAGTTCCGCACCGGCCCGCTCTACACCACCACGGTGTTCGACAAGCCGGCGGGTGGCGGCAAGCTCAAGGCGGTCCACTCGCGGCACGAGTATTTCGACGTCCCGCTGCCCGGCGCCACGTCGAGCCCCGAGCAGTATTACGGCGAATGCGAAGTGCTGAACTAGGGGTTCTCGAAGCTCTTGATGAAGCCTCTGGCGCGCTGGATGTTGCGCTGATTCTGGGGCGTGTCGGGCGCGAGGCGCAGGTATTCCTGAAACTGTCTGGTCGACTCGTCGAACTTGCTTTCCAGCCGGAACAGCTCGCCGAGATTGTAGTGGGCGTTGTAGTGGCTGGGGTTGATGCGGACCACCTCGCGGAGCGCCGCCGCCGACTCCTCGTCCTTGTCCTCATCCGCCAGGGCCGAGGCCAGGTTGTAATAGCCGACCGCGGAATCCGCATCGATGCGGATCATCTCGCGAAACTCGGCGATCGCGTCGGCGAGCAGTCCCTGACCGGCCAGGGTGATCGCCAGACCGTTGTGCGCGTCGATGAAGTCGGGGTCGAGGCGGATCGCTTCGCGGTACTCGGCCGCGGCATCCGGACCGTTCCCTTGCGCGCGCAGCACGAAGCCGAGGTCGCTGTGGGCCAGTGCGGAATTGGCGTCGATGCGCAAAGCCTCGCGCAGCTCGGCGACGGCCTCGGACAGTTTTCCCTCGAACCGCAGCGTATTGGCGAGCTTGATGTGTCCCGCGCTGGACTCGGGATTGGCGGCCAGGCCCTTCCGGTATGCCGCTGCCGCCGCCTCCGACTGGCCGGCGTCCATCAACACGTCGCCCATTGCGTAGTGCGCGTCTGCGGATTCCGGCGCCGCGGCCAGCGCCGCCTCCGCCCGCTGTTTCGCCCGCTCGCGACCCGCCGTCGAGGGCTGACGTCCGCCGCCCGGATTTTCCTCGGTCCTGGCCAGTTCAGCGGCCACCTGCGCGGCCAGCTGCTTGACTCGCAGCGCGGTCAACGTCAACTGCCGTGACTGGACCCGGGTCGAATCCGCCAGCTGTTGATGCAGCCGCTCGGTCTGCTGCCAGAGCTCGACCAGCGCATGAGAGGCCTCCTGGTCCTTGCGCAATCCGCCGAGGCGGCGCACCGCGTCGCCTTCGTCGAGGCGGATCAGGACGTCCGCCTGATAGCCGCCCCGGTTCGGGGCCGCAGCGGTTGGCGGCGGCTGCTCCTGCGGCTCCAGTGTGGCCGCCGCGAAGGCGTCGACTTGCGCCGGGGTCAGCTGCAGCGCCTTGACGCCGGCGAGGTCCTTCAGCCGCCCGCCTGCCTGCTGCAGCGCCTGGCGCGTGGCGTCGGCGAGCGCCAGCTGTCTTGCCAGCTCCGGCGTCTCGCCGCTCGACGGCGAATGCGTTCCAGTCGCGCGAATCTCGATCGCCGGAGTCTGCGCAGAAGCGGCCGCCGCCAGGCCCAGGATGAGAATCGTCGAGAGGGTCTGCATAGCCGTCCTTGCTGCTGTGAGGCCAGGTGTGCCGCCGAGACTGCAGATGCTAACATGACGTCCGCTTCAATGCGTCTGCGGTGTGAGGAGGGCAAGCGTGCGTGCATGTTTGGTGAAAGCACTGTCCGTCGGACTTCTGCTGGCGCCGCCCGCCGGCCTGCACCACCGGCTGCTGGCGGCGCAGGGCAACCCGGAAGCGGCGAAAATCCGGAATCCGGTGCAGCCATCCCCCGAGTCGATCGCGGCCGGCAAGCAGGCGTTCACGCGATACTGCGCCAACTGCCACGGCCTGAACGCCGAGGGCGGGCCGGGCAACGACCTGACGCCGGCGGCACCTGACCTGACCGACAAGGAATGGCAACACGGCTCGACCGACGGCGAGATCTTCTCGTCGATCAAGAACGGCATCGCGCCCGACTTCAACATGGGCGCGTTCGGTGATCAGATCAAGGACGACGAGATCTGGGCGGTCGTCAACTACGTGCGGTCGTTGGGGAAGAACAAGTAGAGGCTGGGGCTGGACTGGTCCTTGGTTCTTGGGCCCTGGTCCGTCCTTGGTCCCTGGTCCGTCCTTGGTCCCTGGTCCCGCCCCAGCCTCCAGCCCCAAGCCTCTACGGGTATTACTTTGCCAGCGACGTCGGCCTGATCTGGAATTTCACCAGCTTGCTGGTTTCGCCCTTTCCGCCTTCGCCGTGGAACGGTGCGCGGGTCGAGAGGGACGTGTAGATCGCCTTGCCCTTCCAGCCGCCGTTCGGATTGTCGATCCGTCCGTCCATCCCCTTGGCGAAAAAGCCCATCGGGTACGGCACGCGCAAGGTCAGGAACTTGCCATCGACGAGCGCCAGCAGCGCTTCCGATTCGTTGCCGGTCGCAATCACGATGTCCTTGCCGGCGCCGAGCATGTCGAACTGGTCGACGAAGTTGTAGTAGAGCGAATCCGCGCTCGCCGAATCGACGGCGCCTTTGTAGTTCGGCCCGGGCGCGGTGTACAGCTTCCACCCTTCGGGACAGTGCGGTCCGGTCGCCGCCGGGCCGTTCAACGGGGCCTTGCACAGGCGGCGGTCGAGGCTGGCCAGCTGCCCGCTCGACAGCACCGTCCAGACGACGCCCTTGCTGTCGACATCCATTCCACGCGGCGAGAAGCCGGACGCGGCGGCCTTCGCGTTGTTGAACGGGACTTCGTAGAACTCGGACAGCGCCGTGGCGGGAGGATTCGATCCGGGCACCAGACGCATCAGGCCGCCGGGCATGCCCTGCACCGATCCCCACACCGAGCCGTCGGGTGCCGGAGACACGCCGTAGAACGTTCCGTTGATCCGGTGGTCCTTCGTCGGATCGATTGGCTGATCCGGTTCGGTGTAGGCGTCCCTCTTGCCGTTGCCGTTGGTATCGAGAATGAACGCCGTCCAGCCCTGGGCCTTCTGCTCGTCGTGCGTCTTGTCCCAGATCTTGGTGTCGAACCAGCCTTCGACGCCGGCCGGACCGAACGACGACCACAGGACGTCGTTCTTGTCGAAGTTGACGTGACCCGAGCTGAAGCAGGTGTCGATCGGCGTCGTCGTCTTCGTCTTCGGGTCGTACATTTCGAGCTGCCGGCCGCTCTGGGTGAGCGGGAATGCCTTGGCCGACGGATGATCCGATCCGGCCTGGCACCACGGCAGCGTCTGGTTCTGCCGGATCCTCGACGCCGACCAGACCCGGGCCTGACCGTCCATCGCGAAGCTGTGCGTGCTGGTCTGGCTGGTCCAGATCGCTTCCTCGCCCCAGTACGGCGACGGCTGCGGCGGCGGGGTGTTGGCCGCGCTCGGTGTTTTCGGATCGCGCACCGTCAGCTTCACCTGGCCGACCGCATGGCGCGTCGGGTCGACCGTCGGCATGTAGTCGGCGCTCTCTTCGAGCGCGCCGTAGATCGGGCCGTTGGCGTTGACCGTGGGATTGCGCTTGTCGGTGGCGATCTCGTCGTGGGCGTAGACCTTCGGATCCGCCCAGTCCCACATCGTGATGACGACGTTGCGCTCGCGGCCCTGCGGCCGCGCCGGCGTCTCGGTCGGCAGCTCGCCGGCCGTGATCCGATCGGTCCAGTCGGCGTACATCGACAGCGCCCGGGCACGGCCAACCTGCGAGAAGCGGTTGCTCATGCCGCCGCCCGCCTGCCCGGCCTGAATCCGTTTGTCCCACGCCTCGGTGGTCTTCATGCCGGCGTAGCTCGGATGGAGCTCGCGCGTCGCCTTGCTGCCCAGCTGATGACAGCCGCTGCAGCCATCGGTGTTGACGATCTGACGGATCCATTCGCCCTGGCTCTTGACGTTGGGCGAGATCCCGTTGCCCTGGGGGCCAGTGCCCGGGAAGTCGGTCTTGGGCGGCATCTGCATCAGCGCGAACCAATACTGCGCCGGATAGTAGGCCGCCGCCGCCTTCGTGTTGGGCGCCGCGACCGCTTTGAGGTTCAGCGTCTTGCCTGGCGCCGCCTTGACTTTCGGCGAGTCGACCAGCCCGTAGCCGCGGACCCAGACGTCGTAGCTCGCCCTGGGCAGGTCCGGCACCAGGTAGCGGCCCTGGTCGTCGGTGACGACGCTCTTGATCAGACGGGTCGGCGTGTCGCGGGTTTCGGCAATCACCCAGACGCCCGCTTCGGCCCCCTTCGCTCCGGTGACGACGCCACCGATGTCGTCGCCGTCGACGGCGACGGTCCCGGCGGGGGCCTGACCGGCACGCAGGACGGTCAACGAAGCCGCCGCGACCAGGGCCGCCGCGACGGCCGCGGTGCGGAGAAACAAGCCTCTCTTGCTCATGCGGGTCTCCTTCGGAGAATGAAGCATCGGCCGCGAACGATCGGCAACGGGACGAAGCGATAATGAGAAATGACGGACCGGGGATACGAGGACGAGAAGGACGGTAACTCCGGCGAAATGCGTTGTCAACAACTAGTCCGACCGAAGGTGGCGCCGTGACGATACGTCCTGCCGTCGTGGCCGCAGTGGCCGCGGCATGGCTGTCGGCCGCCAGCCCGGCCGATGCACAAGGGCGGGTGCCCCGAATCCGGCAGCGGGGCACGCTCGTCTGCGGCGTCGCACCGGGGGTCGCCGGCTTCGCCCGCGTCGACGACCGGGGCCGATACAGCGGCCTCGACATCGACGTCTGCCGCGCCGTCTCCGCCGCCATCTTCGGCACGCCGGACAAGGTCCGCTACGAACCCGCCTTGTCGGTCGAGCAATTCCAGGGCACCCCGGACGTGGACCTGGTCTCGCGCCGGCTGACCTGGTCGGTGCAGCGCGAAGGCCTGGGCCTGCTGTTCGGGCCGGTGATGTTCTACGACGGACAGGGCTTCCTGGTCCCGGCCAAAGTGGCGGCACGGCAGGTCCGCCAGCTGGCCAACACCCGCATCTGTGTCGTCGCCGGCGGCCTGCACGAGTCGAACCTGACCATCTACTTCCGGTCGCACGCGCTCGCGCTGCAGAAGCGGCTGGTGCAGTCGGCGCAGGTGGAAGCGGATCTTGCGGCCGGGCGCTGCGACGCGTTCACCGCCGATGTCTCGGAGCTCGCATCGCTGCGGAGCGCGATGAAACAGCCTGATGATTTCCGGATCCTGCCCGATCAGATCTCCAAGGAGCCGCTCGCCCAGCTGGTGCGGGCGACCGATGTCGATCTGTTCGGCGTGCTGCGCTGGACTATTTTCGCGATGATTGAAGCCGAGGCGTTGGGCGTGACCTCGGCCAACGTCGCCGCGATGACGAAGAACAGCAGTCCGGACGTGCGGCGCCTGCTCGGTGTCACGCCGGGCAACGGCAAGGCGCTGGGACTGGACGAGTCCTGGGCCTACCACGTCATCAGGACGGTCGGTAACTATGCCGAGGTCTACGATCGAAACGTCGGCATGGGGAGCCCGATCAAGCTGCCGCGCGGCGTCAACGCGCTGTCGTCGGCGGGCGGCCTGATGTTCGCGCCCCCCTTACGATGACCATCAGTACCAGCAACCCGACCAGGACGATCGCCGCCCAGGAAGAATAGGACCAGGCACCGGCGCCGTTCAGTCCCGCGGCCATCACGTCGGCGGAGACGACCGGCTCCAGCCTGACGTCGAGCTCGACCGCGCCTTCACCCTTGCGCGGCATCCGCGTGATCGTCGCCTTCTTGTAGCCGGCAACGTTGATGTCGACGACGAAGCCTTTGACATCGATCTGTTCGCCGATCTCCTTGATCGCCGTCCCGACGTCCGGACTTCTGAAGTGGCCGGGCTTGTCGTTGGTGAAGGGGAAACTGAGGCCGGTCGACTTGTCGGTGAGCACGAAATAGACGGAGTCGGTGACCGAACGCCCGGTCTGGCTGTCCTTGATCCGTCCGAAGTAGACCAGATCGACCTTGCCGTTTTTTGCCGGCGCGAAGAATTCCTCGCCGTTGGCCCAGGCGGTGCCGGCGAGCGCCAGCATGACGCCCGCGATGGCGGCGGACCGGAATACCGGGTGTGGTCTGATCACACGACCTCCTCCTTCTGCATCCTATACGAACCAGCGGCGTTCGTAGACCAGCACCAGCACGGCGACCAGCACCGGCACGGCCCAGGCCCAGCCCGGCCACAGGCGTTCGGCCAGTCGGCGCGGCACCGCCGCCGCGATCGCCGCGCTGACGCCGGCGGCGGCAGCCAGCCAGCCGTACCAGAGGATGGCTGGACCGTCCTGTGGCGTCATCTGGAGGTGGAACCGGCGGGTATCGGGATAGTACCGGAACGGCGCCCAGTCCATGTAGAAGCAGGTCATGTAGACGATGCCGAACAGCATCGAGAAGATTTCGAACGCTGGGCGTCGGTGGGGAGAAGTCACGGCAGCAGTCCTTTGATGTTGTTCAGCAGATGACCCACCAGGAAGCCCCACCAGACGACGAACGCCAGCAGCCAGGTCAGATAGCGGCGGGCCGCGGCGTGCCCGGGCACGAGCGGAGCCTTCCAGGACAACCAGTAGGTGGGGAGCACGCCCAGGCCGATTGCCACCAGATGCTCCTTGATTTCGAACGCGCCGTTGGCGGCACGCATCTGCAGGTCCTCGAGCGCGGTCCGGACGTCCAGCCGGTACTGCGGATACAGCAGTCCGCCGCCGATCGCCGTGACGACGAACAGCACGACGACGGCGTTCGCGTAGGCGGCACTGTCGACGGTCCGGAACCGGCCGACGAAGGACATCGTGCCGGCCGCTCCACGTCTGGGCACCACGCTCCACGCCTGATGGGTGATCGCGCCGAGCAGCGCGACAGCCAGCAGGCCGTGAATGATCAGCAGCGCAACAATCATGAGCTCAGCACCTCGCCGGCGGCGCGTTCGCCGGACTGCAGGGCGCCCTCCATCCATCCGGTCCACGACGACGTGTGCTCGCCCGCGAAGTGGAGGCCGCCTTCGGCGCGGGCGATTGTCGGCATGAGTGTACTCATCTCGCCCGGCTTGAACACGGGGAATGCGCCGCGCGACCAGGGCTCGAGGTCCCAGCGCTGGACGACGCCTTTTTCGAACTGGGTGCGGATGGCCGGAAAGGCGTCGGCGACCAGGTCGATCCCGAACGCCAGGCTGCCCTGGGTGGTCATGTCGCGGAGTGTCCGGCCGATGCCGCCCCCTACCGAGGCGCCGAGGATGCCGCGCCGGCTCGCCACCTGATCGAATGTCGAGTCCCAGACTTCGGTCGCCCGATCGGTCCGCGCCGATCCGCTCAAGTCGGCCGACCGCCAGAAGCGCTGACGCGACTGCAGCAGGAACCGGGCGACGGAGTAATAGGACAGCTGGGCGATTGCCCGGGCCTTCGCTGCCGATAACCGCGGACGGATCTCGATGTCCCGCAGCGTCGAGCACGGAATCGCGAAGATGACGCGGCTGGCGGCCAGGCTCTCGACGCCGTTCCCACGGCCTGAGGTGGCGCTGCTCCGATAGTCGACGCGGAAACGCGGTGCCGTTGCGCGTCCGCCGCCCGGACGGGCGGAGGACTGGCGGGTCACCCCGACGACCGGCGCATTGTAGCGGACCAGAGTGCCGAGCGCCGCGGCCATCGCGGCGGGGAGTTGGTCCATCCCACCCTGGATCTTGTAGCGCTGGGTCGAGCGGCGCAGCATCGCGAACTGCCGGAGGACGTAGAGCGCCGACAGCCCGGCGGCGTCGCCGCCCACCGTCATCAGTGTGATCGCCTCGGGCGAGGCGCCGCGCGATCGTAGATAGTCCGGCCAGGTGACGCGGTCGTACGGTTGCCAGCGCGCGTAGGAGTCGGCGGTCGCCGCCGGCTCCGCCAGATCGGCCGGCAGGTCGCCGATATAGCGTTCGAGCAGCGCCGCCTGGTCGAGACCGTGATCGTCGGGCTTGAGATCGCGGATCAGTGCGCCGCCGCCTGCGGCCGTCGCCGCCGAACCCTTGATCGCGACGACCGCCGACCCTTGCGACGAGGCGAACGGCGTCAGCGTCAAGCCGAGCGATCGAACCGTTCGCAGCACGGCTTGGTGCACGCCGGCGATCCGGATCGGCCCCGCTTCGGCGTGCAGGCTGTCGTCGAACGGCGAGCGGATCGTCAGCACCCGTCCGCCGGGACGGTCGCGCGCTTCGAGGACGACAACCCGGCGTCCCGCCTGGCGCAGGAGATCGGCCGCGCGCAACCCGGCCAGGCCGGCGCCCACGATCACAACCGGATCACCGGCGTCGGCCGGGCCCGGTTGGGTGAGTCGCTGGAGCGCCGCCGGCGCGGCCGGGGCGGCCAGGCCGGAGAGCTGGAGAAACCGCCGGCGAGTGAGATATCGCGCCATGTGGGGCCTGCGGAGCGGCCATTCTAGCGCCATGTGAAATAGCAGCATCAGCACGAAAAAGGGGGACGGCCCCTTTTCTCGGAGACGCTCCATGAAAAAGGGCCGTACCTATTTTTTCTGAGACGCTTGACGCCGACCGGCGCGGCACGCAACATTGGGCGGCATCGCATGCGTTTCAGGGTCGCGTTCGTACTCGGTCTGGGCCTCTGGTGCGTGGCCGCCCGGTGGCCGGCCCAGGTCACCACGCCGCTCAGCGCGCCGTTGAGCGCGCAGGGCGGCGGCATGTTCCTCGGATCGACCGAGGACCTCGCCATCAAGTACGCCACCGCGCCGCTCGACAATCCGGTCGTCGCCGTCAACCAGAAACTCGCGGACGGGACGATCCGCCTGACGCTCGATGGCCGCGGCGGCTATCTGCAGTCGGCGCTCCAGGCCTTCGACATCCCGATCGAATCCCAGCTGCTCGTGTTCTCCCCGACCAGTCTGCAGGCCCGGCTGATCAACCCGGGCAATCCGCGCGCGCTCTTCTTCAACGACCGCGTCGTGGTCGGGTATGTCCGCGGCGGCGAGATCCTGGAAGTGGCGGCGCAGGACGCGACCGCCGGCATCGTCTTCTACACGCTGGAGCAGAAGGCCGGCGCGGCGCCGGAGTTTCGTCGCGTCACGACCTGCCTGGGCTGTCACCTGAATGCCGACACGCTGGGGGTGCCGGGGCTGCTGATGTTCAGCACCACGCCGGCGTCCGCCACGCGGCCGGCCCGGTCGACGATGATGGATCATCGGATGCCGCTCAAGGACCGATGGGGCGGCTGGTTCGTGACCGGCAGCGGCGGCCGGACCGCCCACATCGGCAACCAGGTGCCGGCGCTCGACGGCCGTGGCAATCGCGAGATCGCCTCGGCGGCCGGATTGTTCGAGCCGGATGGCTTCCGCGCCACGACCAGCGACATCGCGGCGCTGATGGTCTTCTCGCACCAGACCTACATGACCAACCTGATCACCCGCGCCGGCTGGGAGGCGCGCGCCGCCGATCCGCGTCTGCATCCGCCGTTCGCCGCCGCACCGGGAGAGGACGACCGGATCGCCGAGGTCATGCGCGGCATCGCCAACGAGGTGGTCGACTACCTGCTGTTCATCGACGAGACCCCGCTGACGGATCGGATCCGCGGCGGATCGGGCTTCGCCGAACGATTCTCGGCCGCCGGCCCCTGGGACCGGCAGGGACGCTCGCTGCACCAGCTCGATCTCGGCCGCCGTCTGATGATGTATCCGTGCAGCTACGTGATCTACTCGCCGGCGTTCGACCAGCTGCCAGCCGGCGCCAGGGACGCGATCTACAAGCGGCTGTGGGAGGTCCTGTCCGGCGCGGAGCGGCAGGCGCGCTACCGATCGGCGCTGTCGCTTGCCGATCGGCAGGCGATTGCCGGCATCCTGCGCGACACCAAGCCCGGTCTGCCGTCGTACTTCCGGGATGTCACGAGGTAGGGCGGCGGATACGACGAGAGCAAAGTGTGCGGGCTGTCACGGTCCGCCTGAAGGCGGACACTACGTACAGAAACTGAAGGCGGACACTGTCACGGTCCGCCTGAAGGCGGACACTACGTACAGAAAGGCGTGAAGGCCGACACGAGGTACAGAAAAGCCTGGTGACAACCGAGCGTGCGCAATGCGCGGCTCCAGCCGACCGCCGTTGTGTCCCGCTTCAGAGCTTGAGAACACATCGATCGCAGGGCGGACGTGAAGGTCGGCGCGACCACGGCAAGCGTACGTAGTGTCCGGCTTCAGCCGGACCGTGATCGGTTGGCGTGCCGGCCTGCCCCGGGCTGCACTCCATTACAATGCGGCGATGCTTTTGCCCGCACGGGTCCCACCAGCCCGCGTTCTCCTCCTGATCTCCTGTCTGTGGGCCGGCCTGCCCGCCGCGCCGGCGGCCGCCGCCACGGTTGCCGGCACCGTGTCCGACGTCACCGGGGCGGCCCTGCCCGGCGCCCTCGTCACGCTGCGCGGTGTCGCCACCGGCCGGGAGTCGTCGTTGGAGACCGGCCGGGACGGGCGGTTCCGGCTCGACGCGCCATCGACCGGATCGTACCTGGTCATCGTCAGCCGCGCCGGCTTCTCTGAAGCGGCGCGTGTCGTCATCGTGGCGACGGCCGACGAGGCGCTCGAAGTGCCGGTGCAGCTCGAAGTCGGCGGGTTCAGCGCCGAGGTCAGCGTCACCGCCGCCCGCGCGGCGCGCGAGACGCGCCAGATCCCGCTCCACGTCGACGCCATCACCCGGGCGGCGATGGAGCAGACCAACACCCTGTCGACCGGGGACGCCCTGTCGCTGGCCGCCAACATCACGCCGGTCGGCAACGGTCCCTTTGGCGTCCGCCCCCGGCTGCGCGGGCTCGACTCGACCCGGCTGCTGGTGCTGGTCGATGGCGAACGGCTCAATACCGCGCGCCAGGCGACCGACCGCACCGGCGCCGAAGTCGGCCTGATCTCGCCCGACGTGATCAGCCGGGTGGAGATCGTCAACGGCGCCGGGACGCTGCTCTACGGATCGGACGCGCTCGCCGGCACCATCAACATCATCACCAACGAGCCGGCGCTTTCGAACGGGACGCGCTGGCTCTACGGCTTCAACGGCTTCTACAGCTCGAACGAACAGGGCGCGCGCGGGACCGGCACCATCGGGGTCACCACCTCCCGCTACGCCGTTCGCGTCCAGGCCGGCCTGGAGTCGTTCGGCAACTACCGGGCCGGCGGCTTCTCGGTCGAAGACACGCGGCCGCTGTTTGCCGCCGGCCGGCTCCGCCAGGCCGACACGATCGACGACAACTTCGGCTTCGCCTTTCACGCCTTTCCCGATCCCTTCAACGCGCCCTACGTCCGCACCAGCGACGAGATTCCGAGCTCGAGCGCGAAGGGCCACTTCGTCAACGTCTCGAGCCTGGTGAAGCTGGCGGAGAACCGGTCGCTGCGCGTCCGCTATCAGCGGCGGCAGATGGACGATGTCGGGTTCCCTGATTTCGCGCCGCCCTACTTCTTCAACGCGACCTCGCTGCCGCACAGCAATCTCGACCGCGTCTCGGCGCGCTACGAAGCCCAGGCGGTGACGCCGTGGCTGGCCAACGTGTCGCTGACGGCGCACTACCAGCGCACCGCGCGTCTGCTCCAGAACCAGCTGCCGGTGCAGTTCCCGGCGCCGACGGCGGTCGACTTCTTCCCGATCAGCGTGTTCCGCCTCGATATCCTGTCGCAGACGGAACAGCGGGTCTGGACGCCGGGTCTCGATCTCCAGGCGGTCTTCGTGCCGGGGTCGAACCACGTGCTGACGACTGGGCTGACGTTCTACCGCGATCGCAGCAGCGACATGCGGACGACCACGACCACGACGTCGATGGTCGGCCAGGTGGCGTTGGGGGCGCGCGGTCCGGCGGCGGTCGTCCTTCCGGCGCCACTGCCGCTCGGACCGCCAGCGGTGGCGCATCCGGTGCGGGTTCCCGACGCGAGCCTCAGGGACATCGCGCTGTTCGCCCAGGACGAGTGGCGGCTGCACGCCAATTTGTCGCTGGTGGCCGGTCTGCGCGGCGACTTCTACCACGTCGCAACGGAGGCGACCCCGGGTTACGACGTCGCATCCGTCGTCGCCGGCGCGCGGCCGGCGATCGATCCGCTGACGCTTCCCGATCCGAACGGCGCCACCTACACGAGGCAGGCGCTGACCGGCGACGTCGGCCTGGTCGCCAATACCGGCGGACGCATCAGTCCGTTCGCGCGCTTCGGCCGGAGCTATCGCCATCCCAACCTCGAGGAGATGCTGTTTGCCGGTCCGGCGACGACCGGCAGCATCGCGCCGAACGTGACGCTGAAGCCCGAGCAGGGCAACAATTTCGACGCCGGGGCCAAGGTCAACTTCCGGCGCGTCTCGGGCGGCGCCTACGTCTTCCTCAATCAGTACAAGGACTTCGTCGTCCAGGATCTGACGACCGCGGTCACGCCGGCGGGCCCGCTCGTGCAGGCCACCAACTATGCCGACGTCCGGATTCACGGGCTGGAAGTCTCGGCGTCTGCGCCGGTGATTACTAGGCCCGGCATTCTCACCTTCAGTGCGTCCGGTGCGTTCACCCGCGGTACGATCACCCGCGGCATCAATCCCCTCGACGGCAGCGCGCTCGATGGCGAGCCGGCCGACAACATCACGCCGATCAAGGTGATCGCCTCGGCGCGATTCACCGAGCCGGCCGGGCGCTGGTGGGTGGAGTACGGCGTGCGCACGCAGTCCGAGGTGACGCGCATCACGCCGACGCTGCTGACGTCACCATTCCGGATTGCGCAGGATTTGCTGTCGCTCGATGGCTTCACTGTGCAGCGCCTCGGCTGGGGCATCGAGCTGACCCGGGCAGCCGATCGGCTGGCCCTGACGTTCGCGGTCGAGAACCTGGCCGACGCGTTCTACCGCGAGCACTTTCAATTTGCCCCGTCGCGCGGACGCAGCTTCACCATCGGCGTCAACCTCGGAAGCAGATAAACGAAAAAGGGGTCGGGAGTTGTTTTTCCTGCGTCCTGTCGCTCGCTTAGAGACGGCAGAAAAAAAGACTCCCGACCCCTTTTTCATCGAAGGGGTCTAGCTCGCGGAAGAGACGGTGATCGGCGCCGCCGGCCTGATGCCGCGGAGCTGGTCCGATAGATCTACAATTCAAGGGAATTCCGCATTGACAACGGGATCGCCACGTGTCCGCTTGTGAATTGTGACCTGTGAGTTGTGGATTGCCCCGCCGAGGACATCATGCGCCGACACCTGATCGCCTGCCTGCTTGGTTCTGTCGTGGTCATCGGCCTGCACGCGCAGACCTTTCCCTACGACCACATGCACTTCAACGCCGCCGACCCGGCCGCGGCCGTCGCTTGGTACGCGGCGAACCTGGGCGGCAAACCCGGCGCCGGACCAGACCGCGTCGTCATCGGCCGGACGATCTTCGCCTTTGCCAAGCTGGAGAACGCGCCGCCCAGCGCCGGCGGCGCGATCGATCACATCGCCTTCTCGGTCGCCGACGTCGACGGCACGATGAAGACGCTGCAAGCTGCCGGAGCGAAGCTGCTGACGCCGCCGTCCGACAGTCCTGCCATCGGGAAGGCCGGTGTCGTCCAGGATCCATTTGGCGTGAAGATCGAGCTGCTGCAGGAGCCGTCGGCGTTGGGCTTCCACCACATCCACCTGCGCGTCCCCGACCCCGCGGCGGCCTTGGAATGGTTCGCCGCCAATTTCGGCGGCGAGCGGCTGAAATGGAAGGGATCGCTCGACGCGGTGAAGTACACCAACCCGACGGTCCTGCTGCTGGCGGACAAGGACGGCATGGCCACGCCGAGCCAGGGGCGGGCGATTGATCACCTCGGCTGGGGCGTGAACAACGTCGATGCGATGGTCAGCGGCCTGACCGCGAAGGGCCTGAAGACGGTCGAGCCGCGCGCGGTCAGGAACCTGCGCGTCGGGTTCGTCGACGGCCCAGGCGCCGTGCGCATCGAGATGGTGCAGGGACGAACCGAAGAGGAGCTGGTCGGCCGCTGAGGCAACTTGTGTCCCAAAAAACACCTTCCGCGCGGCCGCCTGGTCAGCCAGCGGCGACCAAATCGGCGGCGTTTCGCTGTACAACTGAAGACGGATGCCCGTTTCCTTCGCCGACCTCCTCCCCGACGCGTCGTGGGACCCGACCAGCGACGTGCTGCTGGATCGCTTCCTTCAGTTCACCACCGGCCGGCGGCTGACGCTCTACCCGGCCCAGGAAGAGGCCATCCTCGACCTGCTCGACGGCAAGAACGTCATCCTGAACACGCCGACCGGCTCCGGCAAGTCGCTGGTCGCGTCGGCGATGCTGTTCGCCTCGCTGGCGCGCGGTCAGCGGGCGGTCTATACCTGCCCGATCAAGGCGCTCGTCAACGAGCGGTGGATGGGCCTGTGCCGCGAGTTCGGCCCGGACCAGGTCGGCCTCTCCACCGGCGACGCCACGGTCAACCGTGAGGCGCCGATCCTGTGCTGCACCGCCGAGGTGCTGGCCAACATCGCCCTGCGCGAAGGCGCCGCCGCCGCGTTCACCGATGTGGTGATGGACGAGTTCCACTACTACGCCGATCGCGACCGCGGCGCGGCGTGGCAGGTGCCGCTGCTGACCATGCCGCAGGCGCGATTTCTCCTGATGTCGGCGACGCTTGGCGACACACGGTTCTTCGCGGAGGCGCTGACCCGACTCAACGGCCGGCCGACGGTCACGGTGAAATCGGTCGATCGTCCGGTGCCGCTCGACTACGCCTACTCCGAGATCCCGCTGGCGCACACCATCGAGAAGCTGGTCGACGAGGGGAAGACGCCGGCCTATGTCGTCCACTTCACGCAGGCGGACGCGGCGGGCAGCGCGCAGGACTTCACCAGCCTCAAGATCAGCACCAGGGAACAGAAGGCCGAGATCGCGGCGCGGATCACCGGCTTCGCCTTCAGCAGCCCCTACGGCGCCGACATCCGCAAGTGGCTGCGGCACGGCATCGGCCTGCACCACGCCGGGCTGCTCCCGAAGTACCGCGTGCTGGTCGAACAGCTCGCACAGGCCGGGCTGCTGCGGGTGATTTGCGGCACGGACACCCTGGGCGCGGGCATCAACGTGCCGATTCGCACCGTCCTGTTCACCCGGCTGTGCAAGTTCGATGGTCAGAAGACCGCGCACCTGAGCGCCCGGGACTTCCACCAGATCGCCGGCCGGGCCGGTCGCAAGGGCTTCGACGACCGCGGCTACGTTGTCGTCCAGGCGCCGGAGCATGTCATCGAGAACATCCGCCTGAACGAGAAGTCGGCGCGCGACGGCAAGAAGGTCGTGAAGCGGAAGCCGCCCGAGCGCAACTTCGTCAACTGGGACCTGAACACCTTCAAGCGGCTGATCGGCGCGCCGCCCGAGCCGCTGGTGTCGAGGTTCAGCGTGTCGCACGGCATGCTGCTGAATGTGCTGAGCCGGCCGGGCGATGGCTGCCGGGCGATGCAGCGGCTGGTCCGCGACTGCCACGAGGCGGACGCCGCGAAACCGGCGCTGCGGCGGCGCGCCTGGCAGCTGTTCCGCGCCTTGGTGGCACGGGGCGTCGTCGAGATCGTGCCGCGCGGGGAGGATGGCGCCAGGGTCCGCGTCAACGTCGACCTGCAGGACGACTTCTCGATGGACCAGACGCTGTCGATGTACCTGCTCGAGACGCTGCCGCTGCTCGACCAGGAGTCGCCGGACTACGCGCTCGACGTGCTGACGCTGGTCGAATCGATCCTCGAGAACCCGGACCTGATCCTGAGAAAGCAGCTCGATCGGATCAAGGACCGCGCGGTCGCGCAGATGAAGGCGGACGGCGTCGAGTACGAGCAGCGGATGGAGGAGCTGGAGAAGCTGGAATATCCGAAGCCGCTGCGCGACTTCGTCTACGAGACGTTCAATGCGTTTGCCGATCGCCATCCGTGGGTCGGCGAAGAGAACATCCGCCCGAAGTCGATCGCGCGCGAGATGTTCGAGAACTTCCGCTCGTTCGCGGAATACGTCCTCGACTACGAGCTGCAGCGATCCGAGGGGCTGCTGCTGCGGCATCTCAACAGCGTTTACAAGGTGCTCAGCCAGACCGTGCCCGACGGCGTGAAGACCGACGACGTCGGTGAAATGGAGCTTTATCTACGGACGCTGCTGCGGCAGGTCGATTCCAGCCTGGAGGAGGAGTGGGAGCGGATGCGCGATCCCAACTACCGTCCGTTCGCGCCGGCGGGGGCCGGCGAAGCGTTGCGGCCGCCCGGGGCCGAGGCTGGTCCGCCAGACATTACGCGCGACGGGAAGACCTTCACCGCCGCGATCCGGACCCGCATCTTCACCTTCCTGCGCGCCTGGGCGATCGGCGACCATACGGCCGCCCTCGCCGCGCTCGACGATCAGTCGTCCGCCGGGACGGGCGACCTCGTCGTGTGGACGCCGGATCGGCTCCGATCGGTCCTCGACAGCTATCGCGTCGACCATGAACCCGTCCGCTTCGATCCCGAAGCGCGCAACGTCCGCCACACACACGTCGCGCCGGCGGGTGACGGGCGGAGCTGGCGCGTGCAGCAGGTGCTGGTGGATCCGGAGCTGCACAACGACTGGATGGCGGAGTTCGAGGTGGACCTGGCCGCTTCGCGCGACGCGAACAAGCCGGTGCTGTGGCTGCGGGAGATGGGTCCGATCGGCTAGCGGCAGGCCTGAAGGCCTGCACTACTACTGCCACGTACGTGGGGTCCGGCTTCAGCCGGACCGTGACCGGTCCGCCTAAAGGCGGACACTACGTACAAATGACAGAGCTTCAGCGCCGTTCCCGTGACGGGTCGTAGGTGACGCGCACCATCATGCCGCCAGGCGTCGGCGCCGGGGCGACCGCGAAGCTCGATCGGCCATGGCGTCCGACCACGGTCCACCCGCTGGTGATGCCGAGGGCGCTCCCGAACATCACGTCGCTGAGGAAGTGGCGCTTGTCGTGCAGCCGTGAGGCGGCGACGTAGCTGGCGATGACAAATGTCGGCCAGGCGCCCCGGTAGCCGAAGTGCCGTTCGAGCACGGCGGCAGTCGCGAAGGTGGCGGACGCGTGCCCGGACGGGAACGAACAGCACTCGCCGGTTGGCCGCGCCCGCTGGGCGATGACCTTGATTCCCTGGGTCAGAGACTGGGAGACGATGAGGGCGCGAAGCAGGTCGAAACCAAGGTGTGAGACCTTGTTGGTCTTCGGCCCGCCGTCAGTATGTGGAAGCAGGTAACGACCAATCATGTACAGACTGATGGCGGAGCCCGCCTGGACGTAGTCGGTGCCGATCCATTTGCCGGCGGTGAAGAAGCGGCCGATCGCGACCGAGCCGGCGAAGTCCCTGGTGACCTTCTCGTCGGCAGGATGGGCGAGCGCGGCGGCGCCGCCGCCGATCGCCAGGATGACCCATGTCGACGGCCGCCGGAAGAACGACGCGTAGTCGCTGCCGGTTTCAAATATCAGGGCCTTGAAGCCGGTGTGCATGGGCGGCGCCGGCTGGCTCGCCTGCTGACCTGACAGTTCCGCCAGGCCGGCGGCGATCGGTCTGGCGCCGGTTCCAACGGCCTCCCAGTCGATCCGACGCAGCGGGAAGGACTCCGGCCGCGGCGATCCGGCATCCCGCGCGGGCTCGGCGGGGACTGCCAACACGGTCTGATCGACGGCAGGCCACTCGGCTGGCGGCAGCGCCGCCGTCCAGTCGACGGCGGATTCAGCCGGGGCTGCGCTCAGGCGGTCCTGTGCGTGTGCGAGTGGGGGGATGGCGAGAAATCCGAAGAGAACGGAAATCGCGGCAACAACGCTCGTGGCAAGACATCGCATCGGGCAGATATTGTAGGTCAGCTGAGATGAACCGGGGATGAATAGCTAGGAAGGCTCCGCCTCAGACGCTCCCCAGTACGTGCGATCCGGCTTCCGCCTGATTGTCTAGTAGTCCGACTGAAGTCGGACGCCACGTACCATGCTGACAACTCCGTACGTGGGATCCGGCTTGCGCCTGATTGTTCCGTCGTTCCCAAAATCGGCCGCCACGTTCGGTGTCTCAGGCGTCCGTCCCGACATCCAGCCGCAGCCCGTGGGGCAGCGTCTCGCCGAACACGCGGCTGGCGTCGAACGTCGACGTCGCGATCACGTCGTCGAGCGGGCGGAGCGCCTCGCCGTCGATGCCGCTCTGGTGCAGCGTGGATCGCGCGCGGGCCAGCGGTTCCACCCCGAGGTCGCGGAGCGGATCGCCGACCCGGGCCGCCATCTGGACGACGGCGGCTGCGATCTCTGGCGTGATCGCCTTGAACGACAGGAGGGTGCCAATCCATCGCTCGGCGTCCGGCGGCGGCACCACGCTGCTCAACGGCCCGTAGAGCGGCGCCCGCGCCCCGAGGCGTCCGATCGCCCACAGCAGGCTGGCATTGCCGGCGTCGCGCCGCACGCGGCGGACCAGCTCGTCGCCGATCTTGACCCGCGCCGCGGCATCCAGGCGCTCCAGGCTCGCCACCAGGCGCCAGCTCTCGCGCTCGAGCTGGGGGTTCAACCGCGCGGCCTTCTTGCCGCCCAGGCCCAGCTCGCCGGTGATCCGTTGCGCCAGCTCGCGCTGCTGACCGGTGGAGAAACCGCCGGCGACCCGCTGCCAGAGCACCAGCCACTCTGCCTTGTTCTGAATCGCCCCAGGGAACGCCAGACCGGCGGCGTAGATCTTCCGCGCTTCGCCGATCCGCCACGGATCCTTCGCCGCGCCGAACCCGGGACGAAAACACAGCCCGAACAGATTCAGCCAGCGCGCCTCCAGTGAGGCCGAGACGCGCCGCCCCGCCGCCGCGTCAATCAGGACGTCGGCGAATCGCCGCATCACGCCGAGCGGCCATGCGGTCTTGCCGAAGCCGATGATCTGCTCGATGTGCGCGACGAGCGTCTCAGCCGTGATCTGGCCGATCGCCCCGTCGAAGACCGAGCGGATGGCCCGCTCCGCTGCGGTCACGAGGTCATCTGGAACGGCGGCGTCCGCGGACGCCGCGGCGCCGGCTTCCGACTCCACCGCCCCAGCGTCGGCGGACCCGGCCGGCTCGGTTGCGGCGCCGGCCGCGGCTCGGGCGCCGTCGCCACCGCCACCGCCGGACATCTCGTCCGGTTCGTCATCGAACTCGCCGCGGACCTGGAAGTGGAGACGCCAGACGTGTTCGCTGGCGTGCGACGCGCACCAGAGCTCGAGGATGCCGACTTCGGTGAACGCCACCGACAACCGGACCGGCAGCTCGACCTGGCGCGATTTCCGTCCGTAGCGCAGCACGGTGACCAGAGGCGCGTGCTGGCGGGAATCGTCACCCGGCTGCAGCGAGACGATGTCGCCGGCGCGATCGGCCCGGATCGTGGAGCTGTAGAGCGAGAACGAGATCGGCCGGTTGGTGGCGACCGTGAACGCGTGGTCGAGACGGATGGATGTCCCTTCGTCGGTGCCGCGTGACAGGACGCACACCGCCGGCGTGGCATCGCCGCCGAGCGGCGCTCGCAGCCCGATGTAGTAGGCGCGGCCGCTGCCCGCTTTCACGAGCGGCATCGACGGACCGATACCGGCCCGCAGGCGGGCGTAGGTGGCCGCGCCGACCGCGACCGCCGCCTCCAGGTTGTTCGTCGTCAGCACGCGAGGCGCGCCGCCGAACCACGCCGCGAGCGCCTCGACAACCCGGTTGCGGGCCGCCGCCGGCGCGAAGAACCCGCCGTTGAAGAGCACGAGATCGGGACGGATCATGGCGCGCCCCGCCACCATCACGACCGCGCTCGCACTGCGTGCCGGCGCCGCGGCGACGGTGTCCGCGGCCGCCGCCGCCCGGGCCAGAAACCCCGCCAGGTGCCGGGTGATCGCCGGGTCGGTCTCGTACGGCAGACCCAGCTCGCGTAGTCCGGCCCGCCGATCCCGGGCGGCGGCGACCTCACCGGGCACGGTGATCGGCAGGAATTCGTCGAGCGTCCATTCGACGTCTTCCCGGGTCATCTCGACGCTGATCGCGGCGCCGACAACGGTCCGGCCGGCGCCAAGCACGGTGATCGGCACCCGGTCCGGCGGTGCGTCGCCGAGCAGCCGCTCCTTCGCCGCGCTGCACATCCGCCGCAGCGCCGCGCGCTGGGTGATCGCCAGCCGCACGTCCGGGCGCGACTCGGCAATCCGCCGCTCGAGCCGGGCGGCCAGCGCGAGATCGACGTTGTCGCCGCCGAGCAGCAGGTGATCGCCGATCGAGATCCGCTCGAACGTGTGGGCACCGGACTCGACGCCGACGCGGATCAGGCTGAAGTCGGTGGTGCCGCCCCCGACGTCGCAGACCAGCGCGACCCCATCGTCGGGCAGCGGGGCGTTGCCGGCCACGCCCGTGCCCGCGGCCGGGTTCGAGCGGCCGGGATGATACCCGGCGATCCACGCATAGAAGGCCGCGGTCGGTTCTTCGAGCAGCGTCAGGTGAGTGAGACCTGCCTGCCGCGCCGCCTCCACCGTCAGCTCGCGCGCCTCCTCGTCGAAGGAGGCCGGAACGGTGAGCACGATCCGCTGCGCCTCCAGCCGCAGGCCGGCGTCGCCGGCCGCGATCGTCGCGTTCCAGGCGTCGCGGATGTGCATGAGATACCGCGCTGAGGCCTCGACCGGTGAGATTAGCGCCGCGGCGGCCGTTCCCCACGGCAGGATGGCGGCGCGCCGGTCGACGCCCGGATGGGCGAGCCACGACTTGGCGGAGGCGACCTGGCGCGCCGGCGCCAGGGCGCCGCGCTCGCGCGCCAGCACGCCGGCGATGGCGTTCGGCGTCCGGTTCCACGGCAGCGCGACCACGCCGTTTTCGATCTCGTGCGGTTCGACGAAGTAGAGGAACGACGGCAGCAGGGGGCGGGGCGCGACGACCGATGGTTCAGTGAGCTGCGGGACCCGGAACAGGGTCACCCGGGGGCGCCGCGCCCGGGTATCGACCGTGGCCACGGCGCAGTTGGTGGTGCCGAGATCGATCCCGATCAAAAACGTGGACGCGGACGCTGCCGGGACTTCAGGATGCGGGAGGGAAGGCATTCTGGGGATGTGAGGATGTGGGGATGTGGGGATGTGGGGATGTGAGGATGTGAGGATGTTACGTCCTCGGATTCGCGCCTTCGCGGATGTTCAGCTCCAGTTTCCACCGCGCGTCGCCGTCCCGCTCCCTGCACCACAGCTCGAGCGTTCCGATCTCGGTCACGCGGCTTTCGAGCGTGACCGGCGTGAGTCCGGTCGTCTCGGCCCCGCCTTCCCGGTTCAGCGTCACCTCGAGCGGGCCGAGCTCTTCGAGGTCGTCGCCCCAGTCCTCGATCAAGACGCCGGGCCGATCGTTCTTGCGGATGGTGGAGCTGAGGAACCGGAATTCCGCCGGCTCGCCGACGGCGAGTCCGAACTCGCGGCCGGCGATTGCCGCGCTCGTCCCTTCCTCCATCCCGAACGGGACGACGCAGAGCGCCTTGAGCGGGGCGGGAAAACCGGGCACGGCCGGCAGCGCGCTTTCGATGCCGACGTAGTAGGTGCGCGGCGCCCCGCTGCGGATGCGCACGCCGCGTCCGCTGGTCCGGACGCGGCCATAGGCGGCCGCGCCGCGGGCGACCGCGTGGTCCAGATCCGGCGCGTCGAGCACGTGCCCGGCGTCGAGCGGTGCGAACCCTTCCTGCTGCAGCCAGAGATTGAGCACCTCGACCACGCGGGCCCGGAGCGGCGCCGCCTTCATCACGCCGCCGTTGAACAGCACGTGGGTCGGACAGGCGAGGCCCCCCGGCCCGCGGCGGATCGCCGAGGTCCCCGGGCCGCCCGACGCCTGCCGGGCCAGGAAGCGCGCCAGATGACGGGTGACCGCGGCATCGGCGGCGTAGGGCAGACCGAGCTCCTGCAGACCGGCCTGGCGCCGGCGCGCCGGCATGTCGGCCGATCCGACGATCGGGAAGAAGCCGTCGAGCAGCATCTGATCCAGATCGGCGCGGTGGAGTGCCGTCCGAATCGTGCCGCCGATCAGCCGGCTGCTCTTGCCGAGCACCGTGATCGGATGCTGCTCGCGGTCCGGCTGCGTGAACAGGGTTTCCTTGGCGACACGGCACTGATGCCAGAGCGTCTGGAGCTGCCAGGTGTCGATGCGGTGGCCATCGCCTTCGAGGCGCTGTTGCGCGAGGCGGGCCAGGGCCAGATCCATGTTGTCGCCGCCGAGCAGGATGTGATCGCCGATCGCGACCCGATCGAGGGACAGGTCGCCGTCCTGCTCGCTGACCAGGATCAGGCTGAAGTCGGTCGTGCCGCCGCCGATGTCACAGACCAGCACCAGGTCGCCGACGCGAAGCTGCCGCCGCCAGCCGTCGCCGGCGCTGTCGATCCAGGCGTAGCACGCCGCCTGCGGCTCCTCGAGCAGCGTGACGTGGGCGAGCCCGGCCGCCTCGGCGGCGCGCAACGTCAGCTGGCGGGCCTCCTCGTCGAACGATGCCGGGACGGTGAGGAACACCTGCTGCTGGCTCAGTGCCAGCGCCGGATCGGCGGCCGCCACCTGCGCGTCCCAGGCGCTGCGCAGATGCTGCAGATAGGCCGACGAGGCCATCACCGGCGACAGCCTGGTGACGTCCGCCGGCGCATCCCACGGCAGGATCGCCGACGTGCGGTTGACGCCCGCGTGCGACAGCCACGACTTCGCCGACGCCACCAGGCGCGCCGGGCTTTCCGCCCCCCGCTTGCGCGCCAGCGCCCCGACGATGTGCGGCGGGCGGTCGCTCGTCCCGTCCCACGGAAGCTGCAGACTGCCGGCGGGGAAATCGAGGTCGCCGACGACGTAGAGGAAAGAGGGGAGCAGGGTGAGCGGCGCGACCTCGCCCGGCTCGACCAGCTGCGGAATCGCCAGCACCTCGATCGGTTCGGGCGCGTCGATCTCGCCGAGGCCGGCGCGTGCGATGGTGCAGTTGGTGGTTCCGAGATCGATGCCGACGCTGAAGCGGGCGGCGGCGTCGGCGGCCTTTCTGGGCGTCCGGGCCACTACGCGACCTCGACTTCGGCTGGCGCGACGATGCGCCGGGCGGCGACGCCAGCCAGCGGCGGCAAATCGATCTTCGTGGCGCGCCAGCCGCAGTGGAGCAGCGTACCGGAAAACGGCGGCTGGCCGCTCACGGTGCCGAGCAGGCGAACCACGGCGGGATCGCTGTCAGCCGCGACGGTGGTCGGTCCGCCTTCCCGTCCCGACAGGATCGGCTCGAGCGTGACATAACGGCTGAACACGCCGCGGCAGCCGGCATGGACGTCGCGCACGGCGGCCCCGATCTGCTCGTCGTTGTAGGCGGTGAGATCTTCCAGCAGGAAATCGATCAAACGTCCGTCGCGCTGCAGCAGCGCCAGCATCTGGAGCGCGCCGTCGCCGTGTTCGCTGCGGGGCGGGGGCGGGGGCGCGGCCGCTGCGGGCGGCGCCGGGACCACCTGCAGTGCCATTGGCAGCCGACTCTTGAAGAGAATGGTGAAAAACGCCGCGAACGCCAGCTTCAGTCGAGTCCAGACGCCACCCATCGCACGCTCCAGCCCCTGATTGTCCCATGAGCCGACTCGTGCCTGAAACCGGGCGACCCGGGCGAACCCGAGTACACTGCTGCTTCTCACGAAGAGACGCGTGCCAGAGCTACCTGAGGTCGAAACCGTTCGCCGCCGTTTGCTGCCGGTCATGGAGGGGGCGCGCTTCACACGCGTGATCGTTCGCCGCGCCGGCCTGCGCCGTCCGTTTCCGGCCGACTTTGCCGCCCGGCTCGAACGGCGCACGGTGCGAGCGCTGCGACGGCGCGGCAAGTTCCTGCTGGCCGAGCTGTCGTCGGGCGAGACGCTGGTGATGCACCTGGGTATGTCGGGGTCGATGCGCATCGAGCCGAGCGCCGCCGCGAAAGGGCGCGGCGACGCCGCCGGCCGCCATGACCACGTCGAGTTCCGGATGTCGTCGGGCGCATCGGTGACGTTCAACGATCCGCGCCGGTTCGGGGTCATGGATCTGGTGCCGCCCGGCCTGCTGGCACGGCATCCGGCGATCGGGGCGATGGGACCGGAGCCGCTCGAGCCGGGCTTCGACGGCGCGGCGCTCGCCCGGGCCTGCGTCGGGAAGCGCACGTCGCTGAAGGCGGCGCTCCTCGATCAGCACGTCGTCGCCGGCCTCGGCAACATCTATGCGAGCGAGGCGCTGCATCGGGCCGGCCTGTCGCCACGACGCCTGGCGTCGACGGTGGCGGCACCCTCCGGCGCGTCAAGGCCGGCCGCGCATCGCCTGGCGGCGGCGATCCGGCAGGTGCTGCGGGAGGCGATTGCGCGCAAGGCGCGGCCCGCGTATCGGATGTCGCGCTTTCGAGTCTACGACCATGAGGGGGATCGGTGCCGCACCCCGCGCTGCCAGGGGACGATCCGGCGAGTCGTGCAGGCCGGCCGGTCGACGTTCTACTGCCCGGATTGTCAGAAGTAGCCGCGGCTCGAAGACCGGAAGAACAGGCCACGAAAGCACGAAAGCACGAAAGCACGGAAAGAAGACGAGACACGGGGCCACGAAGGCACGGAGACACGAAGAAGAAAAAGCGGCTCCGACGACACGGGCCACGAAACACGAACGACGAACACACAAGAAACCTGGCACTGCCAGGCTCCCCTCATCCTGAAGTAGTGCAGGCCTTCAGGCCTGCCGTGTTTCGGTCCCGTCCAAAGAGATTTTCGTGTTTTCGTGGCTGCCTTCAATCAGGGCCGCGACGATGCGCCAAGGCGGCCCGTGTGATTGACCGACGCCGGCAACCCGCGTATGGTCTGGATTCATTGAGATGACACCGTGCGGAGGCAAGCGATGACCAAGCGTGCGCGATCGATGGCGGCGGTCTGTGCCGGGCTCCTGATGGTGTTCCTGCTGGGCAGCCGGCTCGGCCGGGTCGAGGGGCAGCAGGCGCCAGGGGCCGGCTTCGCCGCGGTCCCGGGATTGAAGGGCGGGCAGGACATCTTCGGGCCGTACGAGCCGGTTCGGAACTGGCCGAAGCCGATGTCGGACAGCCTGCCCAACCACGAGGCGTTCACCTGGTCGACGACCATGGACGTGTTCGCCGAGAGCCCCAATCGGGTGTTCCTGGTGCAGAAGGGCGAACTGGCCCGCATCGACAAGCGGCCGGAGACGAAGTGGGTTCCGGAGTTCGGCCCGGGCCTGGTCTTTCCCGTGTTCCGGCTGCCGCTGCGGCAGGCCGGCGCCGGCGCCGGCAGCAACCCGCTCGATCCGCCGGCGGACGGCAAAGCCGGTGTCGACTGGCGATGGGAGCACTGCATCGTGGTGGTCGATGCGGACGGCAAGATCATCGAGGACTGGACCCAGTGGGACAAGCTGTTCACCCGTCCGCACGACGTGGAAATCAGTCCCTACGACCCTGAAAAGAGCGTGTGGGTTGTCGACGCCGAGGGTCACGCGGTCTACAAGTTCAGCAACGACGGCAAGAAGCTGCTCCTGACGCTGGGGACGCCGCGCGTCGCCGGCGAGGACGACACCCACTTCAAGCGTCCCACCTTCCTCGCCTTCATGGATGCGAACACGATGTACCTGGCCGACGGCTACGACGGCACCCGGGTAATCAAGTACGACATGAACGGCAAGAAGCTGATGCAATGGGGGCAGAAGGGCACGCCGCCGCGCGAGACGCGCCCCGGCTACTTCAACAGCGTGCACGGCATCGCCGTCGACCCCACGACCCGGCGCGTGTATGTCAACGACCGCACCAACGGCCGTGTCCAGGTCTTCGACGAGAACGGCAAGTATCTGGACGAGTGGAATTTCGGGCCGCGGCCGCCGATGGACATCCACAGCTTCATCGTGACCAGCGATCAGAAGCTGTGGGCCGCCGATCAGGGAACGCACAAGATCCTGGGCTACGACCTGAAGGGAAATTTCCTCTATTCCTGGGGCAGCTGGGGCGAGTATCCCGGCGGCATGTGGGGCGTGCACGGAATGGCCACCGATCGGGAAGGCAATTTCTACGTCGCCGAGGTCAACAATGGCCGGATCCAGAAGTACCGGCCGCGGCCCGGCGCCAATCCCGCCTTCCTCGTCGGCCAGCCATGGAAGGGCGTGTGGTGACAGGCCGCGGGCGGCTGCCGATGGCCGGTTATCCGCGGTGACGCCCCCGATGTGGCTGACAGCCCTCGGTCTGCTCGGTCTGCTGGTCGGGCCGGCCGGCGTTGCCGCGCAGACGCCAGGAACGAGGTCGGCTCTCGTCGATGTCCGAGCTGCCGCGTCGGACCTGCCGCAGTTGCGCAGCCTGCTGGTGAGCTGGCGCGGCGATCTGGTTGCCGAGTACCATGCCCGCGGCGTCCGTCCCGATGCGCCGGCCAACGTCAAGTCCGCCTCCAAGAGCATCATTGCCGCGCTGGTCGGCATCGCCATCGACCGCGGCATCATCAAGAGCGTGCGCGAGCCGATTGCGACGTTCTTCCCGGAGCTGCGCCGCGATCCCGATCACCGGAAACAGCTGATCACCGTCGAGGATCTGCTGACGATGCGGTCGGGGCTGGCGTCGACGAGCGGCGCCAACTACGGAGCGTGGGTCCGGAGCCGCAACTGGGTCGGTCACGCGCTGGGACGGCCGATTGTGAGCGAGCCCGGCACCGCGATGCAGTACAGCACCGGCAGCTCGCACCTGCTCTCGGCGATGCTGACCAGGGCAACCGGCGCCAGCACCTGGCAGTTTGCCCAGGACGCGCTGGCGAAACCGCTCGGTATCAGCCTGGCCCGCTGGCCGCAGGACCCACAGGGTGTCTATTTCGGCGGTAACGAGATGCTGCTCGCACCGAAGCAGATGGTGGCCATCGGCGAACTCTATCTCGCGCACGGACGGGCCAACGGCCGCCAGGTGGTGCCGGCGGCGTGGGTCGACACGTCCTGCGCTCCCCGCACCACCTCCGTGTGGGACCCCGACCGCCGGTACGGTTACGGCTGGTGGATCCAGGATTTCCGTGGCGGGACGGCCTGCTTCGCCTGGGGATATGGTGGTCAGTATATTTTCGTCTTCCGGGAGCTGGATCTCGTCGTCGCCGCCACCTCGTCGACGGCGGTCAGCGAGGAACGGCGCGATCACCGGCGGAGTCTGTTCGAGCTCATCGAGGAGCACGTGCTGCAGCCGTTGGGCGCGGCTTCGCGGTCGCGCTGACCAGGGGTCCCGTCGATGCGGGACATCCGCCGGGAGGTGGAGTTGGCGTGATGCCTGAGGTGTTCATCAGCTACCGGCGGGAAGACAGCTCCGGGCATGCGGGCCGGATCTTCGACTGCATGCGCGAGCGGTTCGGCGACGAGTCGGTGTTCATGGACGTCACCGACATCGAGCCGGGCGTCGATTTCACGCAGGCGCTCGACACCGCCCTGTCGGCGTGCCGCGTGGTGCTGGTGGTCATCGGCAGCCAGTGGCTGACGTCCACGGACCCGGCGGGCCGCCGCCGCCTCGACGATCCCGCCGATCACCTGCGCCTGGAAATTGTCGGGGCGCTCGCTCGCGACGCCCACGTCATTCCGGTCCTGGTCCGCGGTGCGTTGATGCCGCGCGAGCAGGATCTGCCCGGCGATCTGCAGCCGCTTGCCCGTCGGCAGGCGCACGAGATCAGCGACAGCCGCTGGGCGTTCGACACCGATCAGCTGCTCGCGATCGTCGAGCGCGATCTCGGGGCCGGACGTCGAGGGGATCCGCCAGCGCCGGCAACCCAGGCCATCAGCGGCGTCACGCGTCCGCCGCGGCGGTACTGGATCCGGATTCTGGTGCCTGCGGCGGTACTCGTGGCGCTGTTCGGTCTGGTGTTCGCCTTCCAGGCGTCGATGGTCGACGAGTCGTCCGGCGGTTTCAGGCCGCCGCCGGCGTCCGCTTCCCGCCCGGTGACATCAGGCGCCGGCGGTCCGGCCCCTTCACAGGCCCCGTCGCCGGCCGCGCCCAGGCGCGAGCCCCTCGGGGGTCTCCCGGCAAGACTCCCTGCCAGCGGAGAAGTTCGAGCCGGATCGGCCAGATACAAGGTGCTGGGCGGGTTGATGAATGTCGAACCAGGAAGGCCCCAGACGGTTCGTTTCCTCGTGCGCATTACCAACGTCGCGGCCGCGAACGGCTTCATCGTGTCGCTCGATTCGTTTCGATTGGTGGTCGATGGAGAGGCCATGCCGCCGACGGAGGGGCCGCTTCTCGCCCTTTCCATGCAGAGCGCACACGAGGGTTGGGTCGTGTTCCGGGCGCCCGTTGATGCCGGGGCCGTCCTGCTCCAGGTCGGGGACTTCCGCAAGGAGACCGCGACGATCCCGATCGATCTGCGGCTCGCCGGAGCGGATGTCAGCGATAAGCCCGCACCAGCCTGGCGGTCTCCTGTGGAGGTCGCGGCGCGGTTCGAAAAGCCGGTCGGAGGCCTGAGCTTCAAGCTGGACGGCGTCCGCCTGGAGCATTTCGCCGACGCCGTGCCGCCGCAGCCGGAGAAGCTGGAGGTGACGTTCAAAATGAGCGTCGAGAACCTGAACCACAGGAACGGCGCCGTGGTCGGTGCCGACCTGTTCCGACTCCTCGTCGACGGCGTCCCGCTGGCGCCGACCAGGGCTCCGATCGAGCTGTTGGTCTGGCAAGCCAGTCTGGACACGGACGTCGTCTTCGTCATGCCCGGGACCGCGGTCAGCGTGATCCTGCAGATCGGGAATCTCAACGCCCAAACCGCGAAGATGCCGATCGATCTTTCAGCGGCGCATTGAGCCGTTGCGTTCGGTGCCCCACGGGATGGTCTGAAGACCGTCCCCCACCGGCTGATGTGGGGCACCCCGTACCGACGTGCCGGAGCAATTTTGTTTGTCGGTGGGTCCGGCTTCAGTCGGACCATGCAACGCCGTGCAGGCTCGAGCCGTACTGAGATTCATCCGGTCGCACGATCACTCTGGTGCAACGGGTTCTCCCATACCTGCCGGATCGGCGTGTGCGGCCGCTGGTTGAGGTGGCCGGAGGACTAACGAGGGGCCTCGTCAGCGATGCCTCTCGCACGTGGGATCCCGCTTTGGCCGGATTGATCCGTAGTCCGACTGAAGTCGGACGCCACGTAAGATCCAGGGATGGATGCCTCTCGCGTCACTTCGCCCGGCCGGCCACTCCCTGCGCGATCATCGGCAGTTTGTAGATGGTGGCGGCCGTCTGCTGCGGACCTTCGCGGATCGGCTGGCCGTTGGCATCCTCCGCTCCCGATCCGACGACGTAGAGCGTCTTCTTGTCGGGGCCGGCGAACGCGACGCTGATCACGCCGCGCGGCGTCGGAATCAGGCCCAGGTCCTTGCCCGTGTTGTCGAAGACCTGTACGCCGGCGTTGGTGGTCACGTAGAGCCGGCCGGCGGTGTCGACCGCGCTGCCGTCGCCGTTTCCCATCGGCAGTCTCGCGAACTCGCGGCGGTTGGCCAGCACGCCGGGTCCCTTGACGTCGAACGCGACGATCGTGCCGCCCGCCTGGCCGGCCCCATTGGTGACCCCATTGGTGACGTAGAGGACCGTGTCGTCCGGGCTGAAAACAATCCCATTGGTGCGGATCCTCTCGGCGACGACGGTCACGGCGCCGGCCGCGCTTGCGTAGTAGACGCAGCCCGACGTGAAGTAGACGCCGCCCTGGCTGTCGGCGGCGAGATCGTTCGGGCGAACGGTGAGCGCCGTGCCATCGGCCCATTTGGCGGCGATCGTTCTCCGTTCCGGCGCCAGGAGGGTGAGCGCGTTGACGATTGAGGCCTGGTCCGGCTTCGTCGAGCCCGGGCGCTCGGTCCGGTGCGCGCCGTAGAGTCGGCCCTGGCGGTCCATTGAGATTGAGCCGACGCCCTTGGCGTTCGACACCAGCACCGACGCCGTGTCGCGGCTGTCGATTCTGAGGACGGCGTCGTAATCCTCCTGCGCCACCAGCGCGCTGCCGTCGCGGTCGGCGAGGATGCCATCGGCGCTGTTGCCGCCCGCCTGCCAGACCTTGGCCCACGCCGCACCGGCGGCAACCACGCCGGCAATCGGCGTCACGGTCGCGGCGCGCGGCATCCGCTGCGGCACTGGCGCTCCGGGACCCCGGCCACCGCCGGCCTGGACCGCGGGCGCAGGCGGCGGCGGCGCCGCCGCCGGGACACAGGCGGGAAAGGCGGCGGCGTCCTGCGCCTCGGCAAGCCCCGGGAGAAGCGCCGCCACCGATAGCCACGACACCACCACGAATACGACTGTCTGTTTCATGCCGCCTCCAGCCACGCAGATGCTACACCGGTACGCGGAACCGTCATCCCCGGCGGAAAAGGGGTCGGGAGTCGTTTGCAGAAATAAACACTCCCGACCCCTTTTTCCTCGACAGACTAAAATCGTCGGCAGGTGCCCGAACGGCCGTCGTCCGTCGCGTTCATGCTGCGCGCGCTCGCCTACCGCAACTACCGGCTGTTCTTCGGCGGTCAGGTCGTCTCGCTCATCGGCACGTGGATCACCACCACAGCCACCAATTGGCTCGTCTACCGCCTGACGGGCTCGGCCTTTCTCCTCGGCGTGGTCGGCTTCGCCGGCCAGTTCCCGGCGTTCGTGCTCGGCCCGTTCGCCGGCATCGTCGTCGACCGCTGGGATCGCCATCGGCTGCTGGTCGTCACGCAGACCATCTCGATGGTGCAGTCGTTCGCGCTGGCCGCGCTGGTGCTGTCGGACCGGATCACCCTGGAGTGGATCGTCGCCTTGAGCATCGTCCAGGGATTGGTCAACGCGTTCGACATGCCCGCCCGGCAGTCGTTTCTCCTGACGATGATCGACAACAAGGCCGACCTCGGCAACGCGATCGCCCTGAACTCCTCGATGGTCAACCTGGCGCGCCTGATCGGCCCGTCGATCGCCGGCGTGGTGATCGCGGCGACGAGCGAAGGCTGGTGCTTCCTGATCGACGGGATCAGCTACGTGGCGGTGATCGTGGCGCTGCTCCGGATGAGGATTGCGTGGCGTGCGGCGGCGCCGGTCGCGCGCCGCAGCGCACGACAGCAGTTCACCGAAGGGTTTGTCTATGCGTTCGGGTTCCGGCCAATCCGCTCGATCATCCTGCTGCTCGCCATCGTCAGCCTGGTCGGCGTGCCCTACTCGGTGATGATGCCGGTCTTCGCGTCGACGGTGTTCCACGGCGGACCGTACACGCTGGGCATCCTGATGACCTCGTCGGGCTGCGGGGCGCTGCTCGGCGCGCTCTGGCTGGCGCAGCGCCGCTCGGTGATCGGCCTGGGCGGAGTCATTCCCCTCGCCAGTGCGCTGTTCGGCGCCGGGTTGATCTCCTTCTCGTTCACCCGGGTGCTGTGGCTGGCCATCCCGTGCCTGGTCGTGACCGGCTTCGGGTTCATGGTGCAGATGGCCTCGAGCAACACCGTGATTCAGACCATCGTCGACGACGAGAAGCGGGGCCGCGTGATGGGCTTCTACATGATGGCCTTTCTCGGCACGGCGCCGTTCGGCAGCCTGATCGCCGGCTGGCTGTCGTCGCGCATCGGGGCGGAGCACACGCTGCTGGCTGGCGGCGTCTGCTGCCTGGCCGGCGCGCTGTGGTTCGCCAACTCCCTCCCGGCGATCCGTGCGGCCATCCGTCCAATCTACGTCAGGCTGGGCATTCTCCCGGAAATGACGACCGGTCTCGCCAACGCCGCCGAACTGTCGGTTCCCCCCGAACAAGGCTGACCGCGGCCCTTCGGACGTGCGTCCGACTGAAGCCGGACGCCACGTCCGGATTTGGAAGCCGGACCCCGGGCCCCTCGGACGTGGGATCCGGCTTCAGCCGGATTGCTCCGATCGATCGAGTTATCGGGTAATCACGGTCTCCAGGTATTCCGCTGGAACCACGAGGCCGCCGGTC
>JBDTRR010000013.1:0-97409 GCA_039931615.1 Acidobacteriota bacterium | reverse complement strand
GCGGTTCTTCGGCGCCGCGCGCAACATCGAGGAAGGCGGCTCGCTGACGATCATCTCGACCGCGCTGGTCGACACCGGATCGCGCATGGATGAAGTGATCTTCGAAGAGTTCAAGGGCACCGGCAACCTCGAAATCCACCTCGATCGCAAGCTCACCGACCGGCGCGTCTTCCCGTCGATCGACATCCAGAAGAGCGGCACGCGAAAAGAAGAGCTCCTGCTGGCGAAGGAAGACCTCAACCGGGTCTGGGTCCTGCGCAAGGTGCTGACGCCGCTGTCGCCGGTCGAGGCGATGGAACTGCTGCTGTCGAAGATGTCCAAGACCAAGACCAACCAGGACTTCCTGTCGTCGATGTCGAATGGCAAGGGCTGAGTCCTGGCAGAGGTGCTAGAATAGTCGATTGGAACGGAGCCGAAAGAGGTACCCATGAAGGAAGCCATCCATCCGAAATACTTCGACGTCGACGCCCGCTGCGCCTGCGGTGCGACGTGGAAGACCCGATCGACGAAGCCCGAGCTGCACCTCGAAATCTGCGCCAACTGCCACCCGTTTTTCACCGGCAAGCAGAAGCTGATGGACACCGAGGGCCGGGTCGAACGGTTCAACAAGAAGTTCGGCGCGCAGACCTCGGAAAGCCGGAAGGCCGCGGCCAAGGCCAAGAAGGAAGCGCCCGCCGCCGCACGCTAGACTCGCGTGGGGAACGGTGTCACCCACCGTTCCCTGTCTCCCCCGGCTCAGATTCCCGGTTTCTCAGTCTCCAGGCGCCAGCGCACCCGCGGATTGCTTCCCTGTCCCGCGATTTCCGCGTCATCCTAGTCCAGCAGCGCGCCCCGCTGGAACCGACTCATCTTCCGCTCGAGGCGGGCAACCCGATGTCGGACCGCGTCATGCCATCCCTGCCGGGTGCCATGTTCCAGGCTGCGCAAGGCGAAATCCTTCGCGGCCGCCAGATCGCGCACGCGATGCTCATGATGAATCGCTAGCGCGGCGTTGGCCTCGCGCGCGATCTGACCCGGACATCCCCGTGTGTTGAGAATCTGCCGCCAGCAGCCGGCCGCCTGGTCGTGAGCCCGCCCACGCCGCAGCATCAACGCCAGCGACCGCAGCGCTTCCACCCGCACCAGGGCGGACGACGGCGCCGCCCACCGCCCCTCCTCCGAGCTGAGATCGATCGCGCGCTGGTAGGCGCGGCGGCCGAGCGCGTCGTCTCCGGCGCGAGCATAGAGCCAGCCCAGTGCCAGCGCCTCGCGCGGCTCCGCTACCTGTTCCGGACCCATCCTGACCAGGTGCAGTGCGCGCGCGGTCAGCGCGGCGAGCGATAGCAGGTCGAGCCGGTTGTGCTCGAAAACCACCCGCAGCGGGCGGGCGTCGCCGGTCCGCACGAAGTGAAAATAGCGCGCCGGAATCTCGGATCCGGGCACGTCGCCCTGGCGCCCCGTCCCGAGCGGATCCCGCTCGAGCGCGCTGAGTGAACAGTTCGAGGCGGCGGCCGGAAGGTCCGTCGCGCCGCGCCAGAAACGGCGGGCGACGTGCAGCATGTCGAGGTGCGGCCGGCCGGCGGCGGCCGATTCGAGCCGGTGGTAGAGATACCGTGTCTCGAGCATCGGCATGTCGAAGCTCTTGCCGTTGAAGCTGACCAGCGCGCCGGCGCGCGCCAGTTCGCCGCCGACCGCCGCCAACAGCGCCCGCTCGTCGGCAAGACGAACCAGCAGATACTGCCGGGTCACGAATCCCCCATCGTCGTCGAACCACCCGCACCCGACCAGGAAGGCATAGGTCCCGGCCGCACCGCCGAGGCCGGTGGTTTCGAGATCGAAGAAGACGAACGGCAGGGTGGCCGGCATCCGCGCGACCAGGGGCGCCGCGGCCGCCGCGTCAGCCAGCCGCGACGCCAGCGCCCCGACCACATCGCGGCCATAGGACGATGCTGGTGTGCGCCGCGTCTCGACCACGAAGCACGGGGCGCCGTACTGCCGCAGCCAATCGCCGCCGAGGACAGCCCGGACATCATCGAGGCCGCTCCCGGTTTCGGGGAACGGCAGGCCGGGTCCGTTCGCGCCCGGCGCGTCTGGACCGATTTGATGTGGCGGGTCGTCCGGCCGTCCGGCTGAACCGGGCGCCCGGATGATGCCGCGAATTCGATCCGCCAGCGTGCTCAAAACGGGGGCGCCTCCAGTTCTGCCGCCGCTGACACGGCTCCGAGCACGAGATCGAGAATCCGCAGCGCCGCCTCCTTGGCCATCGCCCCGGTGTACCCCATCGGCCCGACGCAGCCAGGGCAGCCGCTTTCGCAGGCGCACTCGGCGATCAGACGGCGGGTTCCGGTCAGCAGTTCGTGATCCATCCGGAACAGCGGCTCGCTGAAGCCGATCCCGCCGGGGTAGTTGTCGTAGATGAAGATGCGCGGGCTCTTGTCCGCCGCCAGCTCGGGCAGCCGCCGGTCGGACGGTGCCACCGTCTCGCCGGTGTCGACGGAAATACCGATGTCGTGACCATCGCACATCAGCAGCAGCTGCGCCATCTGGCGGATCGCGTAGGCGATGCCGAGTACGGCGTCCCGCCGATCGTCGGACGCATACGGCAGCCGCGCCATCGTCGAGGCTGGAATCGTCACCCAGAAGGCCGTGGTGTGCATCTGCTGTTCGGGCAGGTCCAGGTCGCCCGAGCCCACGTTCTCATTGGTGTAGAACTTTATCTTCTTGAAACCGACAACCCGGGAGACGACGTGCACCTCGCCATGCGAGGACCAGGATTCGTCAGCGGAAAAGGGGTCGGGAGTCATTTCTGCCATTTCTGCCACGTCCGGGGACACGGATCGCGCAGAGGAAATGACTCCCGACCCCTTTTCCGCGAATGTGTCAAGGATTGTCACCCGCGTGTAGCTGATCGCGGTGGTGTAGTAGTCGCAGTCGATCTCACGCACGAACGCCTTGCGCCCGTCGAAATCGAGCCGCTCCACCTGGTAGAGCTGCCCCTCCACGATGTAGATCGCCTTCGGATGCAGCGTCGGCGGCCCGCTGGTGAAGGCGGTCTCGCCGATCACCCGGGTCTCACGCGTCGTGTCGACGACGACGAAGTTATCGGACGACACCGAACGGAGACTGACCGCGTCCGCCGGATAGGACTCGTTGGTCCACGTCCAGAGGCCGGGCGCCGGCGCGTCGTCGAGATCGGCGGCGGGATGGTTCCGGTGCACGAGCCCCTGCTCGGCGAGCAGCTCGAGAATCTGCTGGAGATCGTGGCGGCCGAACGTCTCGCTGGTGCTGAACGGCAGTTCGAACGCCGCGCACTTGATGTGGTCGACCAGGATGTGCAGGTTGTCCGGATCGATCAGGGCCCGTTCGGGTGAGGCGTCGAAGAAGTACGAGGGGTTGCGGACGATGAACTGATCGAGCGGTGCGCTGCTGGCGACCATGACCGCGGCCGATCGGCTGGCGCGCCGGCCGGCGCGGCCGGCCCGCTGCCAGGTGGCCGCGATCGTCCCCGGGTATCCCGCCATCACGCAGACGTCGAGCGCTCCAATGTCGATGCCCAGCTCCAGCGCGTTGGTCGAGACGACGGCGCGGACCGCGCCGTCCCGCAGCCCCTTCTCGATCTCGCGGCGCCGGTTGGGCAGATAGCCGCCCCGATAGCCGCGGATCCCCTCGGGCGCGCCCGGCGCGCCAGCGAAATCGTCCTTCAGGTAGGTGGTGAGGATCTCGGTCGCCAGGCGGCTCTGCGCAAAGACGATCAGCTGCAGCCGGCGCTGCAGGAACTCCGACGCGATCCGCCGCGTCTCGCCGAGATACGACCGGCGGATCCCCAGCTGGTGGTTGACGACCGGAGGATTGACGAACATGAAGAACTTCTCGCCGCGCGGCGCGCCGCTCTCGTCGACCAGCTCGAACGGCGACTCGGTGAGCCGCTCCGCCAGATCGCGCGGGTTGGCGATTGTCGCCGACGAGCAGAGGAACACGGGGTCCGACCCGTAGTGGCGGCAGACGCGCCGCAGCCGGCGCAGCAGGTTGCAGAGATGGCTGCCGAACACGCCGCGATAGGCGTGCAGCTCGTCGATCACGACGTAGCGCAGGTTCTCGAACAGCTTCGCCCAGCGCGGGTGGTGCGGCAGGATGCCCGAGTGGAGCATGTCGGGATTGCTCAGCACCAGGTGGGCGCGCGTCCGGATCGCCCGCCGCGCATCCTGCGGCGTGTCGCCGTCGTAGGTGAATACGCCGATCTTGTCGTCCGGATCGGCCGCCGCCACCGTCTCGCACATCGCCTGCAGCTCGGCGAGCTGATCCTGCGCCAGCGCCTTGGTCGGGAACAGGTACAGCGCCCGGCTCGACCGATCCCGGAGAATGGCATTGAGGATCGGCGCGTTGTAGCACAGCGTCTTGCCCGAGGCGGTCGGCGTGATCACGACAACATTGCGGCCGGCCAGGGCGTGCTCGATCGACCGCGCCTGATGGGTGTAGAGCTGGGAGATGCCGCGTGCGGCCAGGGCGCGGCGCAGGCGCGCGTCCAGGCCGTCGGGAAACGGGGCGTACTGGGCCGGTACCGGCGGCAGACGCCGCAGCGCCGTCACGTGCAGGTCCGGCGTATCGGGCCGTTCTGAAACCTGACCCGGCGCCAGGCGCTCCAGCGCCTCGTCGAGGGCGCCGTCCCGTCGTGATCCCGCGACCATTCGGCCGGCTCGAGCCAGTTCACCCTCGACCATGGCTGGGGATCGTACCAGCGACGACAGGGGCGATCAAGAGGTGAAAGGTACGTGGATCAGCTATGCTTCCCACCGGTTGACCACCGCACCAGCTCTGCCCCGGACGCTCGGCCTGTTCAGCGCCATCGCCCTGGTCATCGGCATCACGATCGGCTCCGGCATCTTCCGCTCGCCGGCCGGCGTCGCCCGGCTGGTGCCCGATCCGGCGGTGATGCTGAGCGTGTGGGTGGTCGGCGGCCTGATCACGCTGTGCGGGGCGCTGTCGATCGCCGAGCTGGCGGCGGCGCTGCCGGTGAGCGGCGGGTTCTACGCGTATCTTCGCGAGGGCTGGGGCCGGCCGGTCGCCTTCCTGTTCGGCTGGGCCGAGCTGACCGTCATTCGCGCTTCGGCGCTGGGCGGGATTTCGATCGTCTTCGGCGAGTATTGCCTGCGTACGCTCGGTGTCGATCCGCTGGCGCACCCGATCGTCGCGCGGTCGCTCGCGGCGGGCGCGATTGCCTTCGCCGCCTCGGTCAACATCATCGGCGCCCGGCTCGGCGCCACCATCGTCAGCATCTCCACCATCGTCAAGTTCGCCGCATTGGGCGCGATCGTGCTGGCGTCACTGCTGCTGGGCGGACGCTACGGCGGCACGTTCGCGCACCTCGCGGCGGCGCCCGGCGCGGCGGTGACGGCCGGCAGCTTCGGTCTGGCGCTGGTCAGCGTGCTGTGGGCCTACGACGGGTTCGGCGATCTCTCCCTCGTCGGCGGCGAGGTGACGAAGCCGCAGCGCAACCTCCCGCGCGCGATCATCGGCGGCACCCTGGCGATCATCGCGATCTACCTGCTGGCCAATCTCGCCTACCTCTACATGATGCCGGTCGAGGCGATCGGCCGATCGCCACTGGTCGCGGCCGACACGATGCTGGCGATCTTCGGCCGCACCGGCGTGGTGGTCGTCTCCTCGTTCGTGATGATTTCGTCGTTCAGCTCGCTGAACGGCATCATGCTGGCGGCGCCCCGCATCTTCTTCGCGATGGCCGACGACGGGCTGCTGTTCGGGGCGCTGGCGCGGATCCATCCGCGCTTTCACACCCCGCACCTGGCCATCCTGCTCGCCGCCGCTCTCGGGATGCTGCTGGTGTTCAGCCGCACCTTTGAAGCGATCACCAATACCTTCGTGCTGGCGATCTGGCCGTTCTACGCCCTCAGCGTGGCGGCGATCTTCCGGCTTCGCCGCCGGCCGATGGTGCGGCCCTATCAGGTTCCCGGCTATCCGATCGTGCCCGCCATCTTCATCCTGGCCGTCGTCGGGTTCATCCTCAACGCGCTGGTCAACGAACCGGCGCCCACCCTCGCCACGTTCGCGCTGATCCTGGCGGGGATTCCGGTGTATCTGGTGTGGCTGAGGGCCTGATCACCAACGCTCCGCGTCCTCGTGAGTGAAAGGGATCAGATCTGAGAGCGGGACTGACAGCCGTCGACAGTTAGGCTGGCGCCGCTGATCCAGCTGGCGCGGGGTGATGCGAGGAAGGCCACCGCGGCGCCGACCTCTTCGGCGCGACCAAACCGGCCGAACGGCAGCTCGCTCCGGATGAACTCGGCCATCCCCGCCGGATCCTGCAGCTGGCGGCGGTGCCAGCTGCCGCCGGGAAACAGGATCGAGCCGGGCGCGATGCTGTTGACGCGGATGTTGTCGCGCGCCAGCTGCTGCGCCAGCGATTTCCCCAGGCTGATTTCGGCCGCCTTGACCGCGTTGTAGGTCATCCGTCCGCCCGACTCGCGGCCCCAGATCGACGCGATCATCACGATCGCGCCGCCGCCGCGGCGCCGCATGTGCGGCACCGCGAGCCGCGAGGCGCGAATCGCGGGAAACAGCGTCTGATCGATCGCGTCCTGCCATTCGGCGTCGGTGGTGTCGGTAATGGTGCGCCCGCCGGCCAGGCCGACGTTGTTGACGAGGATGTCCAGTCCGCCGAACGTCTCGACCGTGCGCGCGACCACCTGTGCGACGCCGGCCTCGGACGCCAGGTCCGCCGTCACCGCGAGAACCCGATCGTCGGCGGCGGTGGCGCGCAGCTCGGCCGCCGCTTCGGCGAGCCGCGTCTCGCCGCGCGCGCAGATGGTCAGCCGGCAGCCCTCGGCGAGCAGCGCCGCGGCACTGGCCAGGCCAAGCCCACGGCTCGATCCGGTGACGATGGCGACCTTGTCTTGGAGGGCTAAATCCATACTCGGAATCTGAGGATGTTTGGATGTGAGGAAGTGAGGAAGTGAGGATGTAAGGAAGTGACGAAGTGACGAAGTGACGAAGGTGGATGTGAGCAAGTTTTGGATGTGAGGATCTCGAAGATTCCAACATTCCGAACTTTCTTACATCCTTACTTTCTTACATCCTAACTTTCTTACATCCTTACTTTCTTACATCCTCACATCTCTCCATCCACTGTCATCGCCCCCCGCGCCCCGTCAGATCGTTGAGCGACCAGTCGAACGGCTTGAAGGCGATCTTGAACTGGTTCTTCTCGAGGAACTCCCGCTCGGTGGTCAGGAGGTGCGGCTGGATGAACGCCAGGAGCGCGCGCTCGACCGGGCTGCGGGTCGCGAACAGTTCCGGCGTCGTGCTCGCATAGGCGGCGATGAACTCGGCCGATCGCCAGGAGAAGATCGGGCTGATGCTGATCTGGCTGTTGGCCCGGTCGATCTCGATGCACTGCGCCCGGGTGACACACTCGGCGACCGCGTCTTTCAGCTGCGCTTCCAGTCCGGCCCCGCTGTACGCCTCGCTGCGCAGCCGGCCGCCGCCGATCGCGCCGCGGCCGAGCGCCAGGTAGAGCCGCGGGTCGTGGAACTCCGCCAGGATCGTCTGCTCGATCTGATCGAGCGTGACCATCCGGCCGGCCACCCGGTGCGCGGTGCGCTCGAACGCGCCGGGGATCTGCCGGATGCTGCGCGCCGGGTATTCCGACGAGCGCTGCGGAATCGGGTAGTGATCGACAACGGTCTTGAGCACGATCGCGTTGTAGGCGTTGAGCCAGAACGCCATCTGTTCCTCGCGGCTCGCCGAGGCGAGCGACGCCGCCGCCGCCAGCGACGCGACATACGCGTCGAGCGGTCCGCGCCCCGCGCGCAACGCGCGGTAATAGACCAGGCCGTCCCGGACGTTCAGGTCGAGCATTTCGTCGTAGCTCTTCCGGCGGGCGGCATCCGCCTGGACGTCCTGGGCAACCGACGGCAGACTGACACAGAGGACCAGCAGGCAGGCGATAAGAGCTGAGCGCATACCCGATCGACTATACCCGATGGTCGAGGAAGCGGGCGACGGCGCGATTGAACGCCGCCGGCTGCTCCATGTTCGACATGTGGCCGGCGCCCGGGATGACCACCAATTCGGCGCCGGCGATGCCGCCGGCGATCTCCCGGCTCGCCGCGGGCGGCGTGATGACGTCCTCGTCGCCGACCAGGACCAGGGCCGGGCAATGGATGGCCGCCAGCGACGGCGTCGCGTCCGGACGGGTCATCAGCGCCATCAGGGCGCCGACGATCGTCTCAGGCGGGTTCGAAAGGATCAGGCCGCGGACCGCCTGCTCGACCTCCGGACGCAGCGCCCGCGTCGACGCGCCGATCAGCCGGGGCAGCATCTCGTCGGCCGCCGCCGCCGCGCCCTTCTCGCGCACCAGCTGAATCATCCGCTGGCGGCCCTCGACACCCTCGGGCGTATCGGCCTGGGCGCGCGTATCGGCGAGGATCATGCCGCGGAAGTAACGGGCGGCGTGACGGAACACCGCGAAGGTAATGTAGCCGCCCATCGACAGGCCGCCGATCACCGCCTGTTCGATGTGCAGCGCATCGAGCAGGTCGATGACGTCGCCGGCGTAGTCATCGACAGAAGCCGCCACGGGATCAGCCGCCGGACCGTCGAAGCCGCGCAGCTGCGGGACGATGACGCGCCAGCCGTGCTGGGCGAGCTCGAGCTGCGGCTCCCACATCCGCGCGTTCAAGGGAAAGCCGTGGATCAGGACCACCGTGCCGTGCAGCTGGCCGGCGCCACCGCCGGGACGGGACGCCAGCGAGGACACATCTGGCGGCAACGCTTCGAGATATCGGAGCCGGCCCACTACTGGCATGACGGATACATACGCCGCGAAGTCAGCCTACGGTGACCGCCGCGTTACTGCTGGGCGCGTCCCCGTCCGCCGCCGCCGTTACCGCCGCCACCACCACCGCCGCGGCGGCCCTGATTCTCGGTCGACGGCGGCACCAGCCCTTTGAGGCGCAGGTAGACGGTGCCGATGCCGTACATCTCGCTGCCGTGGGTCAGCACGCCGGTCAGCGCGATGGCGCGGGCGGTGGCCGGCCCGCGGCCTCCCTGGATCATCTCAGCCGCGCTCGCGTCGGTCAGCGCCGAGAACGCATCGTCGCAAAACGCGAACGAGTCGGCCAGCGCCTTGACGAACTCGGCCTTGGACGTCTTCGTTTCCAGATCGACCCCTTGACTCGGGTTGGCGACCCCCTTGGCCTGCGAGCACTGGCCGAACTGGGCACTGGCGACGTGACCCCACAACTGTCCGAAGCTGCGGATCTCGCCGGTCGGCTTGAACCCGTAGTCCGCCTCGGGCATCTTCTCCGCCGACTGCGTGAGGTTGCCCTTGAGCTGGGCGTAGCCGCGCTGCAGCCCGGCCGCCACGCCGACCGGTCCGGCGGCGCCGCCCGGTCCCTGGCCCAGAGCCGCCGCCGACGCCATCAGCATGATTCCCGGAACGAGGTACGCGCTACGCACCATGATTCGTGCTCCTTGTGACAAAAAAGAAAAGGGGTCGGGTATGTTTTTGAAAAACAGCCTCAGGCGCAGCCCGACGTATTGCCGCAATTGGAGCACTTATAGCAGGCGCCGCTCCGGATCATGATCGACCCGCACGTCGAGCACGGCGGCGCGTCCTCCTGATTCTGGATGGTCGAGTAGGCGGCCGCTTTCGCCGCCGCGCTCTGGGGCGCGCCGGTCTCTGCGTTGGCCGAGGACGGGGCCGCGGCGGTCCCGTCCTCGAGCTCGCGGCCGTTCACGCCGGCGTGGAACTGCGCTTCCGCCGACATGAACTTGGTGGCCAGCCAGCGGAAGATGTAGTCGACGATCGACTTGGCGAAGCGGATCTCGGCATTGCGCGTCATGCCGGACGGCTCGAACCGGACGTGGCTGAACTTGTCGACCAGCGCCTGGAGCGGCACGCCGTACTGCAGCGCATAGGAGATCGCCTGCGCGAAGGCGTCGGCGAAGCCCGAGATGGTCGATCCTTCCTTGGCCATCACCAGGAAGATCTCGCCCGGCTGGCCGTCCTCGAACAGCCCGACCGTGATGTACCCCTCGTGGCCGGCGATGTCGAACTTGTGGGTAATCGCCTGGCGTTCGTCCGGCAGCTTGCGGCGGATCGGGGTCCGGGCGCCGGCGACCGCCGCCTGGGCGATCTCGGCGGCCGTCTTGTCCTTCGACGTGTTGAGCGGCTGCATCCGCTTGCTGCCGTCGCGGTAGATCGAGATCGCCTTGGCGCCCAGCTTCCACGACTGGATGTAGGCCTGCGTGATCTCGTCGACGGTCGCGTCCTTCGGCACGTTGACCGTCTTGCTGATGGCGCCCGAGATGAAGGGCTGCGTCGCCCCCATCATCTTGATGTGGCCCATGTAGTGAATCGAGCGCTGCCCCCTGGTCGCCTTGAAGGCGCAGTCGAACACCGGCAGGTGCGACTCCTTGAGCCCGGGCGCGCCTTCGATGGTCTCGGTCTTGTCGATGTGGTCGATGATGGCGTCGACCTGCGGCGCGGTGTAGCCGAGCTTGCGGAGGGCCATCGGCACGGTCTGGTTGACGATCTTCATCAACCCGCCGCCGACCAGCTTCTTGTACTTGACCAGCGCGATGTCCGGCTCGACGCCGGTCGTATCGCAGTCCATCATGAAGCCGATCGTGCCGGTCGGCGCCAGCACGGTCGCCTGGGCATTGCGGTAGCCGAACTGTTCGCCCAGCTCGACGGCGTCGTCCCACGATCCCTTGGCCGCGGAATAGAGATCGGACGGCACGTTGCGGGCGTTGACGTCGCGCATCGAGTCGCGATGCTTGCGCATCACCCGCAGGAACGGCTCGCGGTTCTGCTCGTAGCCGGTGAACGGCCCGCCGTGATCGCGGGCAATCCGCGCCGACTGCGCGTAGGCCTCGCCGGTCATCAGCGCGGTCAACGCCGCGGCATAGTCGCGCCCGCCGTCGCTGTCGTAGGGCAGACCGCGCGACATCAGCAGCGCGCCGAGGTTGGCGTAGCCGAGGCCGAGCGGCCGGTAGGCGTGGCTGTTGGTCTCGATCGCCGGCGTCGGATAGCTGGCGTTGTCGACGATGATCTCCTGCGCCGTCAGCAGGGTGCGGATCGCCGCCTTGTAGGAGACGACGTCGAACTCGCCGTCCGCGCCGACGAACTTCATCAGGTTGATCGACGACAGGTTGCACGCCGAGTCGTTCAGGAACATGTACTCCGAGCACGGATTGCTCGCATGGATGCGATCCGTCTCCGGGCAGGTGTGCCACTCGTTGACCGTCGTATCGAACTGCATCCCCGGGTCGCCGCAGACGTGCGTGCCCTCGGCGATCAGCCGCATCAGGTCGCGCGCCTTGTAGGTGTCGACGACGTCGCCGTCGCGCACCGCGTGGGTCTCCCACGGCCCGTCATCGAGCACCGCGCGCATGAAGTCGTCGGTGACCCGGACGCTGTTGTTCGAGTTCTGGAAGAAGACCGACGAATAGGCCGGACCGGTGAACGAGCCGTCGTAGCCGGCGTCGATCAGCGCCCACGCCTTCTTCTCTTCCTCGACCTTGCAGTTGATGAAGTCGACGATGTCGGGGTGATCGGCGTTGAGAATCACCATCTTGGCGGCGCGCCGCGTCTTGCCGCCGGACTTGATGACGCCGGCAAAGGCGTCGTAGCCCTTCATGAACGAGACCGGCCCCGACGCCGTCCCGCCGCCGGCGAGCAGCTCCTTCGACGACCGGATCGGCGACAGGTTGGTGCCGGTGCCCGACCCGAACTTGAACAGCATCCCCTCGGTCCGGGCCAGGCTCAGAATCGAGTCCATCGTGTCCTGGACCGAGTTGATGAAGCAGGCCGAACACTGCGGCGCCGCCTCGAAGCCGCAGTTGAACCAGACCGGGCTGTTGAACGCCGCCTTCTGGTAGACCAGCAGGTGCTTCAGATCGTCGCTGAACGCCTGGAGATCGTCGTCGGTGGCGAAATACTTCTGCCGGCGCGCCCACTCGGTGATGGTGTTGACGACCCGGCCGATCAGCTGGCGCACGCTGCGCTCGCGCTCGGCGGTGCCCATCTGGCCGCGGAAATACTTCGAGACCACGATGTTGGTGGCCTGCTGCGACCAGAACCTGGGAATCTCGACGTCGCGCTGTTCGAACACCATCTCGCCGCGCTCGTTGGCGATCACCGCCGAACGCAGCTCCCATTCGATCTGGTCGAACGGATCGCTGCCGGCCTCGGTGAAGAAGCGTGGGAACGACAGACCGGACACGGAGGGGGCTGCCTTCGGTTTCGGGCGAGGCTTGTCGACGACGGCATCGACGCCGGCGAGCGCGGCTGATCCGGCACTCGATTCGACCGTCTGCTGGCCAGCACCCGCGGCCTGATAGGCAGCGCCTTCCTTCATGACTCCTCCACAATCCCGATCGCTCTCCGTCTGAAAGCGACCTCGACAAAATTCTGTTGAATGAGCGCCCGGATGACTCGGGTCCTGCAGATGTTCCTTGCGTACCGCCCTGGCTCGTTCCCTCGAAGCGTGAGGTTCCGCGGTTTTACCGGGGGCGCGACCGGGGGATCAATATGAGCCTGACACGGGCGGTTTGTCAAGCGTGTAAACACTACATATTGTGCTTTTGTTTTAGGGCAGGCGCAAGATGTTGACAATTGGCCGTCCCCGGACACGATCGAAGGACGACCCGGCCCGAGTGTCCCGGCCAGGCCACGCCGGCCCGGGTCATCAGCGGGGCGCGAGCTGCGCCGCCACGACCAGCGCCTTGTCCGCCAGGCTGCGCGCGAGGACGAGATTGCGCTTGGTCAGGGAGTCTTCCGCCTGCGCGATGAACCGCTTCGCCGTGTCGTATTGCGTCCGGCCATCGCCGTTGAGCGCGGCGTAGTTGACCCGTTTCAGATCCGCGGTCGCCCGGTCGATGGTGATGCGAATGCCGCGCGCGACCTCTCCTTCGGCCACCGCGGGTGTGGTCTGCAGGGTGGGGACGGGGCGGGGCGCCTCTTCGGCGACCCGCGGCTCGGCCGGCGGATCGACCCTGGCTGGAGGCTCCAGCCGGGCCGGCGCCTCGGCGCGGGGCGCCGGACGGGCGGGTGGAACGGCGGCGACCGGCGGGCTGACCGGCTGCCGCAGCGGCTCCTCGGGCAGTTCGAGGGGCGCCGCTGGCGGCGTGACCTCGGCCGTTTCAATGACACGCGGCGGCGGCGCCGGCATCTCGAGCGGCGGGCTGTCGACCATCGTTTTCGCGCTCGCATGCAGACAGCCCGAAATCAGCGGGCCGATCGCCAGCGCCAACACCAGGAAAGCTCGCGAGGTCATGGGGTCACGCTCGGGGGAGAAGTACTCTGAACGTCGTGCCTGAGCCTGGAGTCGACTGTACCTCAATCTCGCCGTCGTGCATCTGTATCGTGCGGTACACCATCGACAATCCGATGCCGCTGCCCTTCGGCTTGGTCGTGAAATACAGGTTGAAGATCCGCTGCAGGTGCTGCGGATCGATTCCGACACCGGTATCGGTGAACGAGATGGCGACGCGCCGGTCGCGGGCGGCCTCGCCGCGAATCTGCAGCGTGCCGCCGTCGGGCATCGCCTGACAGGCGTTGATCGCCAGATTGAGGAAGGCCTGGCGCAGCATCGCCGGGTCGCCGTTGATGGCGGGCGCGCCGTCGCAGCTGACGGTGACCGTCACCCCGGTCCGGGCCGCTTCCGGCTCGAGGATCGGCGTCACCTCGGCGAACAGCACGGCAAGCCGGATCGGCTGCAGCTTGAGATCTTCGGGGCGGCTGAATTTCAGGAACCCCTGCACGACTTCGTCGAGGCGCCTGATCTCGGCGGCGATGACGTCGACGTGCTGCAGCGCCGCGGTGCGGTCGACCGGCGGCGGCTCGCCGGTGACCGCCGCGGCGGCGCGGCCGCGCCTGGGCAGCCCGCCGCCGACGATCGCCAGGCTCGGCACGAACTGCTGCCGGAGCAGCTCGAGGTGGATCATCATCGCGTTGAGCGGGTTCTTGACCTCGTGCGCCACGCCGGCCGAGAGGCTGCCGAGCGCCGCCAGTTTCCGGGAGTAGCGGATGGTCGACTGGACCTGGCCGAGATATTCGAGATTGCGGGCAATCACCATGACGCCGACCAGCTCGCCCGCCGGATCGTTGACGGCATGGGTGATGATCAGCCGCTCGACCGACTCGCGGCCGCCTTTTTCCTCGAACATCGCCGCCACCGGTCCGAGCGACCGCCGGCTCAGCAGCGTCTGCTCGACCAGCCGCCGCAGCGGGTGATCCGGCGCCACCATCTCGGTCAGGGTGGCGCCGCTCGACGCCTCCGGCAGCAGCGCCCGCATCGCCGGGTTGGCGAACAGCAGCTCGCCGCGCGGGCTGGCCATCGCGACCGCATCCTCGAGGTATTCGACCGCCGATTCCAGGTTGGCCACCTGTCCGGCCATCTGCGAGCGATCCGCCGACAGGCGGGCGCTGACGGCGTTGAAGAAGGTCCCCAGCTCGCCGAACTCGTCGTCCTGATCGAGGTCGAGACGGACGCCGAACTCGCCGCGCCCGAGCCGCGTCAGACCGCTGCGGATGACGTGGATCGGCCGCAGCAGCAGCTGCGCCAGGATGGTGGCGACGAACACGGCGACGCCGAGCGCGCCGAGCGCCGTCAGGACGGCCGGCCACAGCGAGGTCGCAAGGTCGTCCCGGATCAGCAGCGTCGAGACGCCGACCCGAATCGATCCGACCTCCGCATTGTCGAGGAACAGCTTCTGCCGGACCTCGAGATTGCGCCCCTGCCCGGCGTAGAGCATCCGGAGCTGCGCCAGCGCCGGCCGCGACAGCTCCAGGACCAGGTCGCCGCCGGGCGGCAGCGGCTGCCCCTCCAGCGACGGATCCGCATGCGCGACCGCGACATCGTTCAGGTCGGCGATCGCGGCAAACGTCAGGTTCGTGGTCAGGAACGCCGATTCGAGGATCGACCGCAGCCCCGGATCGCCGCGCAGCGCCTGATTCAAATCGGCCCCCCCGGCGACCACCTGTCTGGCGCGCTGCGCCACGGCGCTGGCCAGCTGCTCGGCCCTGGCCCGGCTCTCCTCGAGCCGCACGTGGGTCAGCGCGGCGAGATGGAACAGGCTCAAGACGACCACGACCGTGCCGACGATCGAGGTGACCCCGATCACCTGCTTCCCCTTGATGCCAATCCGCATGCGCATATGAGCTGGGGGCGTGAGTCTGGAGGCTGAACAATCCCGCGGTGTTCGTCCAGACGCCTGGCGCCAGGCCCAAGCCTCTACTCCATCTTTCTTGGCCGCAGTCTGAGCTTGTTCAGCTTGTTGTGCAGGGTCTTCAGGCTGATGCCGAGAATCTCGGCGGCGCGGGTCTTGTTGTCGCGCGTGTGCTCGAGCGTCATCAGGATCAGCCGCCGTTCCGCCTCCGCGACCGTCACGCCCGGGCCAAGCGCCACCTGCGGCTGATCCTGCCGCGCCGGCTCGACGGTCAGCGAGGACGCCAGGTGCTTCGGCTCGATCATCGGCCCGGCGGCGATGATCGTCGCCCGTTCGATCACATTGCGCAGCTCGCGGACGTTGCCCGGCCAGGAGTGCTGCTCGAGCGCGCGCATCGCCTGGTTGTCCACCCCGGCGATCGCCTTCTGGTTGCGCGTGTTGAACTCGTTGATGAACGCCTGCACCAGCAGCGGCAGATCCTCCTTCCGTTCGCGCAGCGGCGGCAGGCGGAAGGCGAAGACATTCAGCCGGTAGAACAGATCCTCGCGCAGCTTGCCGGTGCGCACCGCCTCGACCGGATCGATGTTGGTCGCGGCGATCACCCGGACGTCGACCGACTGCTCGGCCCGGCCGCCGAGGCGGCGGAACTTGCGCTCCTGCAGCACCCGCAGCAGCTTGACCTGGGTGGTCGGCGTCATCTCGCCGATCTCGTCGAGAAACAGCGTCCCGCGATCGGCGAGCTCGAAGCAGCCGGCGCGCCGATCCGAGGCGCCGGTGAACGCCCCCTTTTCGTGGCCGAAGATCTCGCTCTCCAGCAGCGTCTCCGGAATCGCCGCGCAGTTGATCGCCACGAACGGGAACCCGGCGCGCGGGCTGAGCTGATGAATCGTCTGGGCGACCAGCTCCTTGCCGGTGCCGGAGTCTCCCGTGATCAGCACCGAGGCGCTGGTCGGCGCCGCCTGCTCGATCACCTGGTAGACCTTCCGCATCTCCGGCCCGGTGCCGATCAGCGATCCGAAGTTGCCGTGCTCGCGCAGCTGCCGCCGCAGCGCCTTCACCTCCCGCAGCGTCTCGAGCCGCTCGACGATCTTGTCGAGCAGGATCTTCAGCCGCTGGATGTCGATCGGCTTGGTCAGGTAGTCGTAGGCGCCTTCCTTCATCGCCTCGACCGCAGTCTCGACGGTGCCCTGCGCCGTCAGCAGCAGCGTCGTGACGTCGGCGCCCTGCTGGTGCAGGGCGCGCAGCAGGGCGAGGCCGTCCATGCCGGGCATCACCAGATCGGTGATCACGATAGCCGGCCGGAAGGTCGTGACCTTCTCCATCGCCTCGCGGCCGTCGGACGCCGACTCGGCGACGAAGCCCCAGCTCTTGATCAGCTGCTCGAGGCCGACGCGCGCCGCCGTGTCATCTTCAACCACCAGGACGCGCTCGGCCACGGCGGCCGGCGACTGATCGGTGACGTGGGTATCGGTGACAACCGTCAAAGCTCACCTCTGCATGTCATTTTTACATCCTCAGCATCGCCCGGTTCGGCTGCGATCTCAACTACTTTCAGAACCAGGGCAACAAGCTGGGCAATAACCAGGCCGACAACCGGAGGCGACAACCGGCGGGGGGTCACGGCGGGGCCAGCTGCACGAAGCCGGGTGCCGGTCGCCGTGCCGGCGCGGGTCCATCGTACTCGACACACGGGACCGGGCGCAGGCTCCCCACCCCGACTGCCGGAGGGGCCGGCCAGCCGCCGGCCGCCCGCGGGCCGCCTCGATCGGACCAGACCGCGATGAGGTACGCTGATCGCAATGCGCGGCGACGACGATCCTCCCAGCTCCGGGCCCTGGCCGCCGGCCACTCCGGGCACTGACGAGCTTCCAGCCGCCCCTCTCCCCCGCGCTCCGCTCACGCACCGCGCCGTCGCGCTGATCGAGGTGCTGCTCTGCTCCGACTACCCGACGCAGGCGGCGCTGGCGGCGACGTTCACCGCCCTGGGTTACGGCCCGTTCGGCGCCAACGGCGACCTGCGCGTCGGCTTCGTGGTCGCGCTGTCCCTGCTCGACACCGCCCTGCTGGTCGGCCTGATGGTGTTCTTCCTGTACGCGCACGGCGAGCAGCCGCGCGACGTCTTTCTCGGCCACCGCGGCGTGGCGCCGGAAGCCCGGTACGGCGTCCCCCTGATCTTCCTCGCCCTGACCATCGGCATCGTCATCCTGGCGACGATTCAGCGCTACTATCCCTCGCTGCACACCGTCGAGAAGAATCCGCTGCAGGCGCTGATCCGCACCCCGCGCGACGCCTGGCTGTTCGCGCTGATCGTCGTCGTCGCCGGCGGCGTCCGCGAAGAACTGCAGCGCGCGTTCCTGCTGCATCGCTTCGAGGTCTGGCTGGGCGGGGCGACGGTCGGCGTGATCGCCACCAGCATCGCGTTCGGCGCCGGCCATCTGCTCCAGGGCGTCGACGCGGCGATCGCCACCGGCACGCTCGGGGCGTTCTGGGGCATCGTCTACCTGCGCCGGCGATCGGTGATCGCCCCGGTGGTCAGCCATTCGGGCTTCAACCTGATCCAGATCGCCCAGTTCCTGGCGACTGGAAGGTAGCGTCCTTCCAGGCCACGAAAACACGAAATCACGAAATCAGTCATGTTTCAGGCCGGCAGGCCGGAAACGCGTGTGAAAAATCTGCTGGAGTTGTGCGGACCTGCCAGACACGGCAGGCCTGCAAGGCCTGCACTACGACTGACATGACAGGCGCTCCAGACCGTCGCTTCTTCGTGCTTTCGTGTTTTCGTGGCCCCCTCAGCGCCGGACCAGATACAGATTGCTGATGTCGGCGCGGCGGCGCAGGCCCTTCACCCAATCGCCGATCAGCGTGCTGCGCCGGTTCGAGACGACGGCGGCCGCGATCTCGGCGCGGGCGGCGTCGAAGGGGACGATCTGACCGGCGCGGCTGAACGTACCAGGGTGTTCACGATAGTACTGGCCGAGCTCGTCGTCGCCCGGCGGCGGGACGACGAAGCGCTCGTCGAGATACGCCCGGATCCGCAGCTCGTCGCGGAGCAGCCGGCGCAGCCGCACCTCGCCCATGCCCGACCGCGCCAGCGCCGACTCGTAGGCGGACGTCGACGCGAACCGGGCGCGCACCTGCTGCGCCGCCTGATCGATCGCGTCCGCCGACGGCTCGGGCGGCACGTAGCGGTCGACCTCCGCCAGCATCAGCTGCCGATCGATGAGCTGCGACAGCACGCCGGCCAGCGGATCGTCGGTCGTCTCCGGGGCGACCACGCCCAGCTCGTAGGCGGCGATGGCGTCGCTCTGCATGATCACCGCGCCGCTGACGACCGCCAGGACGCGGTCGATGATCTCGGCGCGCACGGCGCCAGCCAGCCCGATCGCCAGCGTGAGCACTCCGATCGACAGTCTGACCTCCGCAATCCGTAACGTCATCGCTTCCTGGTGGACCGGCCACGATCACACGGCACGAACGGATGTTCCCTCATTTTCGTGCTCTCGTTCCTTCGTTCTTTCGTCGCTATCCCTGTCCTGGTTCTAGAACGCCTGACCGAGGCTGACATGAAACGCCACCGCCCCCTCGCCGGGCTGGCGGTGGACCTTGAAGCCGATGTCGACGCGGATCGGCCCGACCGGCGACCGGTAGCGCCCGCCGAACCCGACCGCGGCACGGAGCTGGCCGAGATCGAGATCGCCGACGTGCTTGAACACGTTGCCGCTGTCGACGAAGCCGACAATCTGCGCGTTGCCGGGCACCGAGACGCGCAGCTCGCCGTTGAAGATGACCACGGCGTTGCCGCCGATCGGTGACCCGTCCTTGATGGTGTCGGCCGATCCGAGCCGATCGAGGGCGAAGCCGCGGACGGTGGTGTCGCCGCCGGCAAAGAACCGCTCGCTGGCCGGCAGATCGTCGACCGGCTCGATGATCACCCGGCCGTCGGCGCCGACCTCGTTGCGCCCCTGCTCGTCCTTGCGCACCGCCTCGCGCGGGAAGCCGAGGCCGACCCGGGCGCTGCCGGCGAACAGAATCCCGCCGCCGTGCGTCACCGGCCGGAACAGCTGCGCCGTCAGGTAGGACTTGACGAAGCCGGCCTCCGAGCCGATCGCCAGTCCCGCGATCTCGCCGTTCGCGCTCAGGTAGCCGCCGGCCGTCGGATCGGCCGAGTCGTTGCGGGTGTCCCGGAGCACCGCGGCGGAAAACGACGACAGGCGATAGCGGGAGAAGGTGCGATCGATCAGCGGCTCGTCCTCCGGCTTGACCTGCGAATCGAAGACGCGGGTGCGCTGAATCTGATAGCTGCCGGTGACGCTGGTCGCGCTCGACAGGCGGCGGGCGTAGCCGGCGCCGCCGACGCTGCGGGTGAAGTTGAAGCTCGATCGAATCCGCTGCTCGATGGTGCCGGTGATGAAGGCATCGGCCGCGGTATCGAACAGCCGCGGCTCGCGGTAGGTGCCGAGCACCCGGTACTCGGGAAACTTGCTGCTGATGATCGGCGTCCCGGCATCGCCGAACACCTGCGAATCCTTCAGGCTGAGGCTGACGCTGGTGAAGACGCTGATCGATCGATTCTTGCCGAACAGGGGGCGGCGGGTGATCTGGAACGATCCGCGCGGCGCGAGATCGAACTGCTCCGACACGACGCCGCCGGCGCTGCGCACCGGGCGCAGCCGGCCTTCCGCGCCGCCGCCGACGATGACCGTCGTGGCCGGCCCTTCCTCGACCGTGACCAGCAGATCGCGCCGGGCCTCTTCGCCGTGTGCCAGCTCGGCGATCTGGACGCGCCGGAACAGGCCGAGGGCGGCCAGGCGGCGCCGGCTCTCGATCTTGGCGGCCTCGCTCAGCGCCTCGCCCGGCTTCATCTGCAGCTCCCGTTCGATCGTCTCGAGGCCGGTCCGCACGTTGCCGACGATCAGCACGTGGTCGACGAAGATGCGCGGCCCTTCCCGGATCGTGAAGATCGGCTCGGCGCGGGTCCGGTCGGCGCTGAAGTTCGGATTGGCGTCGACGCTGACGTTCTGGTAGCCGAGATTGAGGTAGTGCAGCTGGATCGCGTCGCGATCGAGCGCCAGCTGCGTCTCCAGGTAGGGCCGGTCGGCCGCCACGCCGAGCAGCGGTTTCAAGGCCGCCTCGGCGACCGCGGCATTTCCCTGCAGGTGCACGGCGGACACCACCGTCCGCACCCCTTCGCTGACGACCATCCGGACCCGCAGCGGGACGAACGGCGCCCGCGGCTCGACCGGCTGCGGCTCCTCCGACGCCTGCACCCGGGCGCCGGCAAAGCCGCGGCGCCGGTAGAGCTCCTGGATCGCCGCCAGATCCGCGTCGAGCTGCGCCTCCGCGAACGGCTCGCCGTCGCGGAGCCGCAGCGACGCCGCGATCTCGGACAACGGCACCGACGGATTGCCGGAGATCTCGACCCGCTCGACCCGGTATTCGCGGCCGCGCCGCACGTCGAAGGCGATCACCAGCTCGCTGCCCGACTCGGTGCGCGAGTGCGGCGCCATCGCGTCGCGATAGCCGAGGCCGCGCAGGTGCTCGACGATGGCGTTGGTCGTGTCCTCCAGCAGATCTTCGTCGACCGAGCCCTCCCGCTCGATCGGCACCAGCTCGGCGCGTTTGTCCGCGGTCAGCTGATCGCCGGTGAACACCACCCGGACGTGCGGCCCGGGCATCGCCGTCAGCGTCAGTCTGGCGAGGCGGTCGGCGTCGGTCAGCGCCGCGGCCACGGTCAGCCGCGCCTCGTAGTAGCCGGCCTTGCGGCGGTCGGCGACGTAGCGGTCGATCCGCGCGTTGAGCGCCTCGCGCCGATACGGCGCGCCGCGCGCCAGATCGAGCCGGCGCAGCAGATCGGCCTGGGCCTCGGCCGGCGCACCGGCGATCTCGATCGCCTCGATTGTCGTGCGCGGCCCCGGCTCGACCGTGAAGACCAGCGTCGCCCGCTCCGGCCGGTGCGCGATGTCGACCCGCGGTTTGACGTCGGCGTGCAGGTAGCCGCTCTCGCGCAAGCCGTCGGCAATCAGCGCGGCGGCCTCGGCGGCGCGCGCGATCGGCGGCGACGGGCCGTAACGATCGACCACCGACTGGCGCAGCTGGCTGGCGTCCACGCCGGCGCCGATCGCGCCGGCCAGCGCGATGTGGGTCACCGGATGAATCGGGCTCAGCTCGTAGCGCAGCGCCACCCGGTTCGCCTCGACCACCGTCGCGTCGACGCGAACATCGTCGAACCGGCCGAGGCTGAACAGGTGGGTGATGGTGTCGCGCACCGCCGCCATCGTCAGCGGCTCGCCCTGACGGGTCTCGACCACCCGGGAGAGCGACGGATCCACCGTCTCCCGCCCCTCGATGACCAGCCGGACGACGGCGACCGGCTTACCGAGGAAGTCGTCGATGGCACCTTCGGCGGGGCCGGCGCTGACGAGGAAGCAGAGGACGCAGAGGGTCGCACTCATCGTGACCCCATTCAGCCGCCGCGTCCTCCCCGACCGCCGCGTCCTCGTCATCGCCAGCTAATACGTATGGCGCACACGGAACTCCAGAGCGTAGGTCTGTGAGTCCTCGTTCCGCGACAGCATCCACGACACCCGCTCGCTGGCGTCGTATTCGAGCAGGATGATCTGATCGTTGATCGACGAGGCCAGGCTGCGTGAGAACGTCAGATAGACACGGTCCGAGATCCGCTTGCCGATGGTCAGCCGCGCAGTCGGATTCAGCCGCGAGGCCTGGGTGCTGTTGACGTCGGTGAGGAAGGGGGTGAGCTGGAAGGTATCGACGCCGAAGGTCCGCTGGACGATCTTGCCGGCCTCCGAGATCGGCCGCGCGATCGTCTCGGCCGCGCTCGCCGACAGCAGGTCGGTCTGGCGCTGGGTCGGATTCTGCAGCGCGCGGAGCTCGACATCCTCGGTCCGGCGGACGTCGCTGAACAGCAGCGCCAGGATGTCCGCCGCCGGCAGCGGCGGGTCCGAGCTGAGCGAGGGCACCAGCTTCTGGGTCGGGCCGGTGGCGCCGACCACCAGCCGGTAGTTCTGCCCGGCGGCGCGGACGTTGGTTTCGGCCTCGATGTCGAAGAACGGCTCGATCCGCGCCGGGTTGGTGAAATCGACCGAGCCTTTCGTGACTCGATAGCGCTTGCCCTTGTAGGTCAGCTCGCCGCGCTCGACCTCGGCGTGGCCGAAGAAGATCGGCCGATCGTAGGTCCCGCGCAGCGTCAGATCCGCGTTGGCCACGCCGCGGCCGAGGTTGTTCTCGACTCGCAGCGTCGACGGCACCAGGATCTGGATGTCGAACTTCAACGGCACCGCCGGCGCGGCGGCGGCCTCGGGCACGGCCGCATCCGACGAGCGCCGGATCGCGAAATCCAGGATCGTTTCCGGCGCGTCGATCCGCTTGCTGTAGACGGCGCTCTTGACCACCACCGATCCGCCCAGCGTCGGCGCCTTGACGCTGCCGCGCACCGTCAAATCGGCGTCGACGACCGAACGCACCCCCTCCGGGAACCGGAACTGCACACCGTCGCCGCGGACCGTGACGTTCAGATCGCCGGGCTCATAGCCGTCGAAGCCGATCCGGCCGCCGAACCGGACGCTGCCGCCGCCCATCGTCGCGCTCAGATCGTCGAGCCGGACCCCGCGGGCGTCGAACGTCATCACGCCGTTGATCGCATCGAGCGAGTTGGGCAGCGAGAAATGGCGGACCCGGCCGCCCGTCACGGTCGCGCGCCCGGAGAACACCGGCGCCCGCAGCGGTCCCTCGATCGCCGCGGTCAGCGCGGCCTGGCCCGACCCGCGCACGTCGCGGAAGAAGCCCTGCAGGATGCCGAGGTTGGCGTCGCCCACCGCCTGCAGTGCAATCCGCTCGTCGCGCAGGCCGACCGTGCCGGCCAGACGCAGCCTGGTGTCGTCGCCGATCAGCTGCAGATCACCGATCTTGACGACGCGGTTGTCGAGCGACAGCCGGATCGGCGCCGCGTTCTTCAAGGCGTAGTCGAACAGACGCAGATCGACGGTGTCGATCGTCCCGTCGACCAGCAGCCGATCGACGTCGGTCAGCCGGCCGGCGACGCGCACCGATCCGCTGACCACCGCGGTCGTGAACGGCGACAGCCGGGGCACGAACGGCCGGACGTACGGATCGAGCGACATGTCGTGGAAGCGGACGATGATCTCCGAATCGGCCTGCGGCGTGACGGCGATGCGTCCGGTCGCGGTGAGCGCCAGCCGCGGCGACGCGGCGTCGATCTCGCCGGTCAGCTCGGCGCCGCGCAGCGCCACGGCGCCGGTCACCTGGCCGACTCCCTCGTCGCCGACAAACAGGTCGTTGACGCTGAACCGGTAGTCGTTCCGCGGCTGATCGAAGGTGGCGCTGCCGCTGGCCGAGAATTCGCCAATCCCCGACAGCGGCGCGCGGGGGTAGGCCAGCTTCGAGACGCTCTCCAGCGGAATGCGCCGGCCGGCGAGGTTGAACGAATAGGTCGAGTCCCAGCCGACGAACGCGGCGCCGGTGATGGTGCCGCCGCCCTTCTCTACCGTCAGACCGTCGAGCCGGACGCCGGTGCCGTCGAACCGCAGCGACGCGGCCGCCCCGTCCAGCGGCTCGCCGTACGCCACCAGGCGGTCCAGCGTCATGCCGCCGAAGCCGACCGGCTTCAGATATTCACCGTTCAACTGGAACTCGCCCGACAGCAGACCGGAGACGGGATACTCGTCGATGCCAAAGGCATGGCGAAGCGAGTCGAGATCGCGCCGCACGACGCGGATCCGCGCGTTCATCTCCTCGCCGCCGTCGTCGCGCGGGAAACCGAGCGAGAACAGCCCGTCGAAGCGCATCTCCGAGTCGTTCTGCCTGACGATGCCGTCGCGGACCCGGACGTACCCCTGTTCGACAACGATGTGCGCGTCGCCGGCGCCCCACCACGTGTCGAACCCGCGCAGATCCTCGCCGCGGAATTCCCCCTCGACGCGCGGCCGGCGGAACGCCCCGGTCAGCATGCCGTCGAACTCGCCGCGGCCGCCAAATGTGACCGGGCTGGTCGGCGCGCCGAAATCGGTCATGATGCCGGCCAGGAGCTGATCGCTTTCCTGCCAGTCGTCGCTGGTGACGTGAAATGCAAGGTGCGCGGCGTCGCCCCAGGCCGTCGATCCGTGGAAGGTGACGTCGGTGTGCTCGGTCGTGAACCGGCCGGCCTCGAGCTCGACCTGATCGGGACCGAACCGGTAGGTCAGCTCGCCGGCGATTGGCAGATGCCGCGGCAGCGGGACCGGTGCGAACGGCCCCCATTCGCGGAGCGCAACGGCGCCCGACTGGCCGCCGGAGGGGGCGGGGCGGAACGCGGCCATCGCCTGGACCCAGGCCGGCGGCGTCACCACCAGGCGCCCGCTGCCCGTGTGATCGGCGAACCGGCCGAGCGGCCATTCCAGCACCACCCGCTCGCCGCTGGCGGTGCCCGCGAAACGGAGTCCCTTGAGCTGCTCGAAGTCGGTCAGCGAGGCCAGGTCGACGCCGGCGAAACCGGCCTCGAACCTGGCCGTCGGCGGCGAGGCGGCGCCGAGCGGCTTGATCGAATAGGTGAATCGACTGTCCCCTCCGAACAGCTGCGCGCCCGCGCTGGTCACGTCGAGCGCCGTCGGCGTCCAGTGCAGCGATCCATGGAGCTTCGGGAACCGGTACTGATTGACGCCGAGCACCGCGCTGGCGAACGTCCCGGCGAGGTCGCGGCCGTCCTTGAACAGATGAAACGTGCCGGTGAAATCGCCGTCGCCGGCCAGCTCCCATTTCTCGTCCTTGAAGAACAGCTCGCGCATCCGGGCGAACTGCACGCTCGACTTGAACTGGTAGGTCTGCTCCGGCCAGCGCCGGGCGTCGATGACCCCGGTCGCCACCGTCTTCGCGCCGTCGGTATCGAAGTCGATCGAATCAAGGTGAATCCGGCCGTCGTCGATGACGAAGCTGGCGCGCATCTTCGCCGCGAACGGCACGTAGTGCTGAATCGACACCGTGCCGTCGGTGAAGGTGGCGGTGCCGTGGTACTTCGGCAGGTTGCCGATATTGACGTCGATGTTGCGGGCGACGACGCTCCACGGCGCCTGGTGATCCTCGAACGTGAACTGGCCGCGCCACGCCCGCAGGTGCTGCAACGTCGTCGTGAAGCGCCGCGGCCCGGGCGGCCGCTCGGCATCGTCGGTGAATTTCGGGAAGGTGTTCCGGCCGTCCCACTTTTCGACCAGCATCTGCCAGTCGGTCATGTCGACGGCGGTGATGGTGATCTCGCGCTTGAAGGCGGTCGACCAGTCGAGCGAGACGTCGAGGCGCCGGGCGGTGAAGAACGGCCGGGCGTCCGGCGTCAGCCCCTCGATCGAGAAGTCGTCGACCTGAATCCGGCCGGTCAACAGCCGGATGCTGAGCCGGCCGATGTGGATCGGGCGCTTCCAGCTGTTGCCGCCCAGCCGCTCGGCGCGCTCGCGCACCAGCGGTCCGAGATCGACGGTGACGGTCGTCACGACCGAGACGGCGAGGATCGCCGCCGCCACGCCGAGCGTGCGGGTGACGTAGCGGTAGGCCCGATGATGACGCAGCACGCGGAGGAAGGCGACCGGCACTACTTCAGCTCGATCAGCAGCGTGCCGGCATCGACCGAGACGCCTTCCCGCACGTGGATCGCCGCGACATGGCCGTCGCGGCCGGCGCGCAGTTCGTTCTCCATCTTCATCGCCTCGACGACGACCAGCGGCTGGCGCAGCCGGACCGCGTCGCCGGCGGCAACCAGCACGCGGATCACCTTCCCCGGCATCGGCGCGATCACCCGCAGCGCGGCATCGGATCCGATCGCCGCCCGATGTCCGAGGGCGGCCTGCCGGCGCCGCCCGCCGTCGAGCGTGACGACAACCGGCGCGGTGCCGACGAAGACCGTCAGCGGGCCGCCGGACGCGGCCGGGCGGGAGATCGCCACCTCATGGCTGGCGCAGCGCCCGTCGCGGCCCGGTCGATCGCCGCCGGCCGCCGCCGCGCCGTCAATCAACAGCGACAGCGTGTTCGCATCGATCCGCGCCACGTCGACCTGTCGGCGGCGGCCATCGACCACGACGGCAAAACCGTCGGCGGTGCGCGTGACGTCGACCTGCCGCGGGCGCCCGTTGACTTCGACCTCGTAGTGCATGCGCTCCAGAATCCTTCGCCGCCGGCGTCACGCCAGCGGCCCGAGCACGCGGTCTCTCCCTACCATCGCGTTCCCCGCCCGACGCGACCGCCCTTCCGGAGCGCGCCGAGACGGGCCTGCGTCTTCCATCGATCGGCCGGGCGCAGCGCCGTTCCCGGAGCATCGTCCGCCCCACCACGCGCCAGCGATGCCTGGATCGCCGCGCCGATGATCGCGACCTCTTCCACCTCGCGGCCCGGTTCGCCAAACGGCCGCCCGCTGCGCGTCTTCAACACGTCGTCGAGATAGGTGGTATGAAAACGGCCGGCGGCGAAGTCCGGCTGGGCGAGCAGCCAGCCCAGGAACGGCAGCGTCGTGTGGATGCCCGTGACCAGATACTCGCCCAGTGCGCGGCGCAGCCGCGCGATCGCCTGCGGGCGATCCTCGGCCCACGCGACCAGCTTCGAGATCAGCGGATCGTAGTAGATCGGGACGTCGAGTCCGGCGCCGGTGCCGCTCTCGTCACGAATACCGGGACCGGCCGGCGCGCGCAGCTGATTGATCCGGCCGGGCGAGGGCAGGAAATTGTTGTCCGGATCCTCGGCGTAGACCCGGCACTCAATCGCGTGGCCGGCCGGCGCCAGCGCCGCGTCGGGATCGATGTCGAGACGCTCGCCGCGGGCGATGCGGATCTGCCACCGCACCAGATCGAGACCGGTCACCATCTCGGTGACCGGGTGCTCGACCTGGAGCCGGGTGTTCATTTCCAGGAAATAGAACCGGCCATCGCCGTCGAGCAGGAACTCAATCGTGCCGGCGCTGGTGTAGCCGACGGTGCGCGCGACGGCGGCGGCCGCCGACGTCATCGCCCGGCGCAACGCCGGAGACACCGCCAGCGAGGGGGACTCCTCGACCAGCTTCTGATGCCGGCGCTGAATCGAGCATTCGCGCTCGACGAACGGGACGATGGTGCCGTGATCGTCGCCGAGCAGCTGCACCTCGACGTGGCGCGGCCGCACCAGCTGACGCTCGAGATACACGGCGGCATCGCCGAACGCCGTGCCGGCTTCGGAGCGGGCGGCGGCAACGGCGGCGGACAGATCGTCGGGACCGGCGACGGTGCGCATCCCCTTGCCGCCACCGCCGGACACCGCCTTCACCAGGAGCGGATAGCCGATCCCGTCCGCCGTCCGGACCAGGTCGGACTCCGCCGCCGTGGCGGCCAGCGGCGCTGCGGTCCCCGGCACCACCGGCACCCCGGCGCGCTGCGCCGCGGCGCGCGCCGCGGTCTTGCTGCCCATCAGCGCGATCGCCTCTGGCGTCGGGCCGATGAACGTCAACCCGGCATCGCGGACGGCCGCCGCGAACGCGGCGTTTTCGGCCAGGAAGCCATAACCGGGGTGCACGGCATCGGCGCCGGATCGGCGGGCGGCGTCGACCAGCTTGTCGGCGCGCAGGTAGCTGTCGCGCGGCGCGCTCGGACCGATCGGATAGGCCTCGTCAGCGGCGCGGACGTGCGGCGCCGCGCGATCGCATTCCGAGTAGACCGCGACCGGCGACAACCCCATCTCGCGGCAGGCGCGGATGATGCGGACCGCTATCTCCCCGCGGTTGGCAATCAGAATCTTCTTCACCGGAACGGACAATTCTACTTCTTCGGGGCATCCATTCCGTACGGAGCATCCGCCTTCAGGTCCGTACGTAGTGTCCGCCTTCAGGCGGACCTCCCACGGTCCGGCTGAAGCCGGACCCTACGTCCGACTCCTACAGCGGGATATTCCCGTGCTTCTTCGGGGGGTTGCTGTCGCGCTTGTTCTCGAGCCGCCGCAGGGCGGTGATCAGCTTCCGGCGTGTCGCGCGCGGCGGAATGATTTCGTCGATGAAACCGTGCGCCGCGGCCGTGTAGGGATTGGCGAACTTCTGCCGGAACTCGTCGGCCTTTCCGGCGCGCGCCCGGACCGGATCGGCCGCTTTGTCGATCTCCCGCTTGTAGAGGATGTTGACCGCGCCTTCCGCCCCCATCACGGCAATTTCAGCGGTCGGCCAGGCGTAGTTGAAATCGGTCCGGATGTGCTTGCTGGACATCACACAGTAGGCCCCGCCGTACGCCTTGCGCGTGATCACCGTCACCTTGGGCACCGTCGCTTCGGCAAAGGCGTACAGCAGTTTCGCCCCGTGCTTGATGATGCCCCCGAACTCCTGGACCGTTCCCGGCAGGAAACCCGGCACGTCCTCGAACGTCACCAGCGGGATGTTGAACGCGTCGCAGAACCGCACGAACCGGGCCGCCTTGACCGAGGCGTCGATGTCCAGCGTCCCGGCCAGCATGGCGGGCTGGTTGGCGACCACCCCGATCGGGCGGCCGTCGAGCCGCGCCAGCCCGACGATGATGTTGCGCGCGTAGTGCTGGTGCACCTCCAGGAAATCGGCGCCGTCGACGATGGCATGGATGACGTCGAGCATGTCGTACGGCTGATTCGGCGCCGCCGGGACCAGGGTGTCGAGCGACGGGTCCTCGCGCTCCGGCGAGTCGTCGCTCGCCCGCCGCGGCGGGTCGTCCAGGTTGTTGGCCGGCAGGTAGCCGAGCAGCTCGCGAATCAGCCGCAGGCACTCGCGATCGTCGTCGGCCGCGAAGTGCGCGACGCCGCTGGTCGCATTGTGGGTCATCGCGCCGCCGAGCTCTTCCTTGGTCACCTCTTCGTGCGTCACCGTCTTGATCACGTCCGGTCCGGTCACGAACATGTAGCTGGTGTTCCTGACCATCACGGTGAAGTCGGTGATCGCCGGCGAATAGACCGCGCCGCCGGCGCACGGCCCCATGATCGCCGAAATCTGCGGGACGACGCCGGAGGCGAGCGTGTTGCGCAGGAAAATGTCGGCGTAGCCGGCCAGCGACAGCACCCCTTCCTGAATCCGTGCGCCGCCCGAGTCGTTCAGCCCGACGATCGGCGATCCCAGCTTCATCGCCAGGTCCATGATCTTGACGATCTTGGCGGCGTTGGTCTCCGACAGCGAGCCGCCGAACACGGTGAAGTCCTGGGCGAAGGCAAAGACCTGGCGGCCGTCGACCAGGCCGTGGCCGGCGACCACGCCGTCGCCGGGGATGATCTGATCCGCCATCCCGAAATCGCGGCAGCGGTGGGTGACGAGCTTGTCGACCTCTTCGAAGGTGCCGGGATCGAACAGCAGATCGATCCGTTCGCGGGCGGTCAGCTTGCCGGCCGCCTGCTGCTTGCGCAGGCGCGCTTCGCCGCCGCCCAGCTCGGCGCGGCGCTCCAGGTCGGCGAGCGTCTCGTCAGGATTCATGCGTGGCTGGAGACTCGGGTCTGGGGCCTTGGGGCTAGGGGCTGGGGGCCGGGGGCTGAAAGAACCAAGAGGGCGATACCAATCCCCGGCTTCCGGTCCCCAACCGCCTTCTCAAGCCTTGACTGACTGCGTTTTCTCCCAGTCCTTGAGGAACTTCTCGAGGCCGATGCTGGTCAGGGGATGGTTGTAGAGCGCCTCGATCACCGAGGGCGGACAGGTCGCGATGTCGGCGCCCATCCGCGCCGCTTCGACCACGTGCATCGGATGCCGGCAGCTGGCGACCAGGACCTCGGTCGTGAAGTCGTAGTTGTCGTAAATCTCCAGGATCTCGCGGATCAGCTCCATGCCGTTGGTGCCGACGTCGTCGAGGCGGCCGACGAACGGGCTGACGAACGTGGCGCCTGCCTTGGCCGCGAGCAGCGCCTGCGCCGGCGAGAAGCACAGCGTCACGTTGACGCGAATCCCTTCGCCCGACAGCGTCTTGCAGGCCTTGATGCCGTCGCGGGTCAGCGGCACCTTGACGACCATGTGCTGGTCGATGTTCGCGATGTCGTGCCCCTCGCGCATCATCCCGGCGAAGTCGGTCGCGGTGACCTCGCCGCTGACCGGTCCCTGGACGATGTCGCAAATCTTCTTCAGGTTCTGCCGGAAATCTCCCGCCTCTTTCGCCAGCAGGGAAGGATTGGTGGTGACACCGTCGAGAATGCCGAGCGCGGCGATCGCTTCGATTTCCTTGATGCTGCCGGTGTCGACGAAGAGCTTCATCTGGTGCTCCTGGAATTGCCGATGGAAGAATCGGGATTGTACCCCTAGACGAGGCCTGACTACCGGGCCGCGTCCCCCTGGCGATTCGACATCGGGCTGACGTTGCCCGCCCTGTCGATCGCCTGCACCGCGTATTCGTACTGCACGCCCGCCTTGACCGGATCGGTGAACGTGGTCTCGCCCGCGCTCAGCCGCTTGATCTCCTCGAGCTGGCCGCCCGGCGCCGTGCCGCGGAGCACGACGTATCCGGTCACGTCTTTTTCAGCGCTCGGTTCCCAGATCAGATCGATCGCCCCCTCGCTGGCGACGGTCTGCAGCTCCTGCGGCGCCGGGGGCGGGAACGTATCGACCAGCGTGACGCACGCCGGCGGCGCCGCATCGCTCTGCAGCGTCAGGCCGGTGATGGTCTCGAAGGTGCGCACCGTGTAACAGCGAGTCGCGCCCCACTCCACCCGCGGGTCGCGATACAGCGGCTCCGCCACCGCCTCATCGGTGAGCCGCTTTTCCGTGGCCAGCTGCGGCGTGGCGGTGGTCCCCGTTTCCGATGCCGCCGGCGGCGACACGTCGTAGACGTGGTAGGCGTAGGTCGACGTCTCCATGCCGATGTACCGGCCCGGCAGCAGATCCCCGGTCGCCGGCGCCTGGATCGGCACCGCCGGTGGAGGCGGCCAGGAGACGTTGACGCCCGATTCGTCGTAGGTGATCGCCGGCGTCTCGGGCGTTTCTGGCTTGGCGATGAGCGGAACCAGCAGCCGCGGCGAGAACGAGCCCTTGCGTCCGCGCTTGTTCGACGGGACCAGCACGTAGATCCTCGACTCGACCCTGCCGGGCGGGCCGACCAGCGGCGTCCCCACTCGGGAGGCGTTCGGGCGGTCCTGGCTCCTGTCTATTTTCTCCTCCGGGAGCACGACGGACCGGAACGCCGCCGGCGTCAGCGGATCCTCGAGCTTGGCCACCGCCCCCTGATCGAGCCCTTCCGCCTCCAGATCCGGCTCCTCGACCGCCTCGCCGCTCTCCGTCGCCGCATCGGGATCGCGCGGCGCCTTCACCGGCAGGCTCGCGACCTTCATGCCGAACTTGACCAGCTGCTCGTTGCTGACGGCGGCCGATCCGGTGAAGGCGTAGACGTCGATCCGCTCGATGTTGGCCGGCCTCGAGCCGTCGGTGTTGGCGGCCGGCACCTTGAACTGCAGCGTGACGTCGTCGCCGCGCCGCTCGACCGTGAAGTCGGCCGGCGCCGCCGGCACCCGGACCAGCGGCGGCAGCGGAGCGCCGCGCTTCCCGCAGGCGGTCATGGCGAGAACAGTGATGAGCAACGCCGAGGACGCCGAGGTCGCCGCGCCAACCCACCGCCGGCCCGGCCCACGGAGACAGGACTGTCCATGGCGGAAGTGTTCGCTGGTCCGCTCCACTCCCGGCGTCCTCGGCGTCCTCGGCGGACCTCGTCTGAATTCGGGTCTCAAAGAATGTACCGGGACAAGTCTTCGTTCTTGACGATTTCGGCCAGCATCCGGTCGACATACGCCGCGTCGATGGTGACGTCCTTCTCGACCAGGTCGGGCCCCTCGAACGAGATCTCGTCGAGCAGCTTCTCCATCACCGTGTGCAGCCGGCGCGCGCCGATGTTCTCGGTCCGGTCGTTGACGATGGTCGCGAAGTCGGCGATCCGCTCGATCGCATCGGCGGTGAACCGGATGGCGATCCCTTCGGTGTCCAGCAGCGCGATGTACTGCTTGACCAGGGCGCTGCGCGGCTCGGTCAGGATGCGGATGAACTCGTCGCGCCCGAGCGGCTGGAGCTCGACGCGGATCGGAAAGCGGCCCTGCAGCTCGGGGATCAGGTCGGACGGCTTCGAGACGTGAAACGCGCCGGCGGCGATGAACAGGATGTGATCGGTGCGGACCATGCCGTACTTGCTGTTGACGGTGGTGCCTTCGACGATCGGCAGGATGTCGCGCTGGACTCCTTCACGGCTGACGTCGGGCCCGTGCCCGCCTTCTCGCCCCGCGATCTTGTCGATCTCGTCGAGGAAGATGATGCCGGCCTGCTCGACGCGCTCGACCGCGGTCCGCGCCACGCTGTCCATGTCGATCAGCTTCTGCTCCTCCTCCTGCGTCAGGTAGGCGAGCGCCTCGGGCACCTTGACGCGCCGCTTCTTGGTACGGCCCTGGAACAGTCCGGGCAGCATGTCCTTGAGATTGATGTCGACTTCCTCGACATTGGACCCGGCAATGATCTCGAAGGACGGGAACGATTTTTCGCGGACGTCGAGCTCGACGACGCGCTGGTCGAGCCGGCCGGCGCGGAGCTGTTCGCGAAAGCGCTCGCGGGTCTGATTCTGCTGATCGCGGGCGCCGGCGGCGTCCTCGTCCGGGGCGGCCGGCCGCGCCGGCGGCAGCAGGACGTCGAGCAGCCGCTCTTCGGCATTCTGCGCCGCCTTGCCGCGCACTTCCTCGAGCCGCTCCTCGCGGACCATGTCGACCGCCAGCTCGACCAGATCGCGGACCATCGACTCGACGTCGCGGCCGACGTAGCCGACCTCGGTGAACTTCGACGCCTCGACCTTGACGAACGGCGACTGCGCCAGCCGGGCGAGCCGCCGCGCGATCTCGGTCTTGCCGACGCCGGTCGGCCCGATCATCAGGATGTTCTTCGGCGCGATCTCCTCGGCCAGCTCCGGCGACAGCTTCTGGCGCCGCATCCGGTTACGCAGCGCGATCGCCACCGCCCGCTTGGCTGCCGTCTGGCCGATCACGTATTTGTCGAGCTCGATGACGATCTGTCGCGGCGTCAGGGCATCGGTCGACGTCAGCGTCGATTCGGGCAGGTAGATCGGCACCAGATCCTACAATTCTTCGAACGCGATCGTCGCGTTGGTATAGATGCAGATCTCGCCGGCAATCGCCATCGCCTTCTCGGCAATGGCGTGCGCATCGAGGTCCGTGTTGCTGGCGAGCGCCTTGGCGGCCGCCAGCGCGTACGGCCCCCCCGATCCGATCGCCACAATCCCATCGTCGGGCTCGATCAGGTCGCCGTTGCCCGACAGCAGGAAGGTGGTTGATTTGTCGAGCACGATCAGCATCGCTTCCAGGCGGCGCAGGATGCGATCGGTGCGCCAGTCCTTGGCGAGCTCGACCGCCGAGCGTTCCAGGTTGCCGCGATACTGCTCGAGCTTGGATTCGAAGCGTGAGAAGAGCGCGAAGGAGTCGGCGGCCGAACCGGCAAACCCGGCCAGAATCCGGTCGTTGTAGAGCCGTCGGACCTTGCGCGCGTTGTGCTTGACGACGGTCTGGCCGAGCGTGACCTGACCATCCCCGGCGATCACCGCCCGATCGCGGTGACGCACCGCCAGAATCGTTGTGCTGTGGATCATCGACCTGTTCTGACCCGAGTCATGCGCGGCGGCGCCGCGGAGAGGGTGGCCATTTCAATCTTACCGCGATTGCCCGGCCGGTTAGACGCCAAGCGCCGTCGTCCTGGCGGTGTCATTCTCATCATCAGACGCGGCCCTCACGGTGTCTGGAAAACGGGACGCGTGAAGCCAGGGGTGGACAACGCCGCCGCGCCGCGATGCGGGGCGAGGCGTGTTTTGACGCCAAAAACAACGCCGCCGATCGGGATGCGTTGGCAGCGGCATTGCTCGGTCTATATCATCGGTCCGTCTGTCAGCTGGACGCGGCATGCGAACGCCCGGCATCAGCCGGATCAGAGGGACGAATCCATGAAGAACCCATCCATGAAAAATAGAGCTTCCTCCTGGGCCCGCCTCGCGGTGGCGATTGCCGCCCCGGCGTGGCTTCTGGTCGTGCCTGCCGCAGCCGGCGCGCAGGAAAGGGCGGTGCCGCGCGGCCAGCCGGCGGCGAGTGCGCCGGCCCCGGCTCCCGCGGCGCCTCCCGCTTCGAGGCCCAGTGGCGGTCAGCGGTCGCGCGGCGGCGACGGCGAACGGACCGGCACGGCGGTGCCGCGTGACGGCGGCACGCGGACGGCCGGCGGCGGATCAGGCTCGAGCGGCAGGAGCACGACCGGAGAAGATGCCGGACAACCCCAATCGGGGAGCGGCGAGGCCGCGGCCGGCCGGCGGCAGCGCGGCGATCAGCCGGGCGTGGGCACTGCGGTGGCGCGCCGCACCCCACCGGCCGGTCGGGGCGGCGGCAGCGGCGTCATCGTCGTCCCCGGCGGCTACGGATTCTACCCGTGGGGCTACGGCGGCCTCGGCCTCGGCGGGTACTACGGCGGCTATTATTACGATCCGTTCGATCCGTACGGCTATGGGAGCGGATATGGCGGCTACGGCGGGTACGGGTACGGCCCCTACGGCGGCGGCGGCCGCTCCTATTCGGATCAGGACGACGACGGCGCGGTCAGAATCAAGGTAAAACCGAGGGAGGCGTCGGTCTACGTCGACGGCTACTTTGTCGGCCACGTCGACGACTACGACGGCGTGCTGCAGCGTCTGCACCTGGCCGCCGGTCCGCACCGCCTCGAGATCCGCGCCCCGGAGTACGAGACGCTGATGGTCGACGTGCGCATCACACCCGACCAGACGGTGACGTACCGAGGAGAGATGAGGAAGAATTAGAGTGAAAGGGCAAAGGGCAAGGCAGAATCGACTTTTGCCTTGCCCTTATTTCTGCTGCTTGATGAGCAGACGCCGGGAAATCTTGGACTCGGCCACACGCTTCCATTGTTCCGACGCGTACTTGGCGAACAGTTCGACCTCGGCGTCGACGAAGTGGCTGTTGTTCAGCATGTCCTCGCGGGTCTGTTCGCTGCCGGTGTAGCCAAGCTGTGACCGGATGGTCAGGGGCCCGGCCGTCATGCCCGGCGCCAGGCCTTCCGATCCGGCGACGTTGAGGAATCCGGCGCCCCATTCATCCTTTTCGGTGACCCGCCGGAACACGGCGTTGACCTGGAGGACCACCAGTTTCTGATCGGAGACGTTCTTGATCGTGAAGGTGACCGTCGGCACCAGCTTGGTCTGGCCGTTGACGATGCCGGCGTCGAACCATCCCGTGGTGACATCGTTGACCTGGAGACCGGTCGCGAGATCGACCGGCGGAGTGCATCCCACGCACACGACGAGAGCGATCAGGAGCGGCAGGGCGCGCGCGCGCATCCGCGTATTCTAGTTCACTCGCACCTCGACGCGCTTGATGGCGTCCTCGCGGGACAGCTGTCCGGAACGGTACGCCGTCAGGTCGCTGCCGCGCACGCGGATGACGAACGTCGGCGCCTTGCTGTCGAGCGGTCCGATCCGGGGCCGGACCTCGTTGCGGCGTGCGCCAATCGTCAGCCACTCGTTGGCGGAGAGGCCGAGCGCGGAGCTGTGATCGAGCATGCTGTCGATCACCGACTGCACCACTTCGGCGCGAAAGACTTCTTCCGGATTGCTCAGGATCGGATCGGTCGGATCGCCCGGCGCGGCAGCGTCAGACGCGAAGGCGGCGGATCCGGACACCGTCCGGGCGGCGACATTCAGATCGCCGCCGGCTCCGCCGGGCGCACCGAGCGGAGCGACCTGCAGTTCGACCCGCCGCCAGGCCTGATCGAGATTCGGGTCGCCGGAGGCGTCGACGTGCGCCCTGACCGCCTTGATCGCGCTCTCCAGTCCGAGCTCGTTCTGGTCGAGCGTCCGCACCGCCCAGGTCATCGTCGTTTCGAGCGACGGCACCTCGACGTTGAAGAAGACGCCGTAGTCCTCGATGCGGTAGCCGATGACGCGGGCGTTGTCGAGGAGCAGCGTCTGCGCCGGCAGCACCACCTGCAGCCGATCCCGCCAGAGACTGGCGCCGTGTTCCACGGCGTCCTCGAGTACGCGTTCCATGACCAGCACCTGGTAGCGCGCCTCGGCCTGCTGCCGGGCCAGCTGATTCTGCCGCCGCGCGCTGCCCCGCCCCTGATCCTGCGCCTGCTGCCCGGCGCCCTGCGCCCAGACCGGCGCGACGGCGACGCCGAGCGCCAGCCCCGCGATGATCGCCGAAACCTTACCGCTCACGGCCAACCTCCCTGCTCGCGATGTCCGTCCTGTCCCGTCACCCATCACGGTTCCCATGTCCGGTTACCGCTGGGTGCGTGACATGATCGTCGCGGTATTGTCGATGTACGCCCGCATCTGCTTTTGCCCCGACAACATCCGGAAGCCGGTGTCCTTCTGGATCGCCTGCAGGTTCCAGTCGATGTTCTTCAGATCGATCTTCCGCTTGGTCTCCCACTCGTTCCCCAGCTCGGCGATCCGCAGCGCCAGCTCGTTCTGCTGCTTGCGTTCGCTGTCCTCGACCAGCGCGCGCACCCGGCGCAGCAGTTGCGCGTCGACCGCGGCCGCGGCATCCGACGCCGGCTGCGCCGGCGGGGTCGACGTCGCGGTGCGAAACTCCGCGCGCAGCTGGCGCTCGAGCGCCGTCAGATCGGCCCGCCAGGGCGCCGCCGCGGGCACGACGGCAGCCGGCGCCGGTCCCTGGCGGGCTACCGGCGGACGCGACCATCCAGTGCGGATGCTGAGGCCGTCCTGACCGTAGTGCACGTCGAGATTCGCGATCCCGGCCGAGACGCCGAGGAACAACAGCGCCGCGGCCGTCTGGGCCCAGACCGGGAGGGTGCGCATCCTGCTCGACGCCCGCGCCGGCTCGCCGCTGCGCGGGCCGATCATCGGCAGATCGGACTGAATCGCGGCGCCGGCCGGGATCCGGACGAATGAACGCGACAGCTCGGGTGCCGACCACTCGGACAGGCGCAGGCGCACCGCCTGGAGATCAGCCAGCTCCCTGCGGCAGCGCTCGCAGGTGGCGATGTGCCCTTCGAACGTGGCGCGCGGCGCCGGATCGATCTCGCCGTACAGGTAGGCGGTCAGCGTTTCGTCCCGGTCGGCGGTGTAACCGCAGAGAATGTCAGCCATGGTGTGTGATCAACGCGCCGCCGCCGACACGCCCGCGCGCGCCAGCTCACGTCGCAATACCGTCAACCCCTGGTAAAGCCGGGTTTTTACCGTGCTCAGCGGACAGCCGAGCAGATCGGCGATTTCCTGGAAGGTGAGGCCCTGATACTCCTTCAAGACGATCGCGACACGCTGTTCTTCGGGCAGCAGCGCCATCGCCCGCTCCACCGCCCGTGTCAGATCGTGCCGACCGACCCGATCCTCGATCGACTCCGACGGTTCCCGTGCCGCAGCCAGATCCATCAAGTCCATGTCCTCGGGCGCCTGCACGACGGGCGTCCGCCGTTCGCGACGCATCCAGTCGCGACAGAGGTTGAGCGCGATGCGATACAGCCACGACGAGAACTTGGCCTGCCCCCGGAAGCCGTGCAAGGCGCGATAGGCCCGGAGGAACGTATCCTGGCAAATATCGCGCGCATCCTCGTCGCGCCCGATTTGACGGTACGCAAGCGCGTAAATGGGACGTTCCCATCTACGGATGAGCTCGTTGAAGCTGTCGGCATCGCCGCCAGTCGTTCGAGCGACGAGTTCTTCGTCCGTCCACGTCATGCGAAGCGCGGCGGGCCCATTCTCTTCACCAGTTAGACGGTCGGCTTCCGCGGACGGCCGGGACCTGGCGGGCACAGTCGTCATTATAAGGTTGCACGCCGTAACTTTAAATTTGGCGGAGGGTTACCGGCGCCCGGGCGGGCCGGGCGATCGTGATGTACTATGGCCCGCTTGCCGCGCCTCCCTCGAACCGCCGTCTCCGTCTCGAAGGGCGGGAAGCCGCGACCCGCCAGGCGCCCACCTCAGGTCGGCCGCGCGGCGCGGCCGCAGCGCGACGCCGCCCCCGAGCCGTCCCGCTCGCTCCTGACCCTGCTGGCCACGTCGACGACCCTCGCCAACGTGCTACCGGTGCTCCACCAGCGCGCGATCGAGGCCGCCGGCGGGGTCTGTTCGGTGTTGTTCGAGCCCGACGCGCGCACCGGCGCGATGCAGCCGACCTCCGGCCGCGGCCCGGGCGCACAGCCGGACGGGCCCTGGACGCCGGCCGCAACCGAAGCTCGATTCGTCGCGGCGGCGCTGTCGCGCACGCCGCCCACCTTTGTACTGGATGCCGATCGACGGATGCCGGAGCTGTCGGCGCGGCTCGGCACGCCATCGGCCGTCCTGCTTCCGTTGACGCAGGGCGCGGATCGGCCGGGGCTGCTCGCGATTGGAGTCACCGGTCTGCCTCGGTCCGGTCCTCCCGGCGCCGGCCTGGCCCCGGTCGCCGATGCCTTCGTCACCGCGCTCGAGCTGTTCCGGCTCCGGCAGAGTGACGCGCTGCAGCGCCAGCTCCGCCGCGTCTTCGATGATGTCGGGACGGTGCTGGCGACGACGCTGAACCTGTCGGCCGGCCTCGAATCATTCTGCCGGGGAGCCAATCCGGTGTTCGGCGCCGATCGCACGGTCGTCTGGCTTCACGATCGCCGCGCCCGCCAGCTGGTCCGGCGCGCCTCCTCGGATCCCAAACACGTTGGAAACCTGGCGCGCGTGCCGGCCGACGACCCGCTCTCGGTGGCGGCCGGCGCGATGCGCCAGACCCGCGCCGGGATCCAGCCGGGCGCCGGCGGCAGCGCGGCCTCGACCATCACCGTGCCGCTGCACGGCACGCGGCGCGCGCTTGGCACGATTCTGTTCGAGGGCATTCGATCGGAATCGTCGGGGGCGGCCGGGCTCCTCGACCAGGCCGACGAGGCCGGTCGCCTGCTGTCGAGCGCGATCGAAAACATCCAGCTGCTCGACGACGTGGTGCGGTCGCGGCGGGAGCTGGAAAATACCTTCGACTCGATCGCGCACCTGGTCGCGGTCTGGGATCGGCGCGGCCGGATCGTGCACGTCAACCACGCCTTCGCCAGCCGGGTCGGCCGCACCCGTCAGCAGCTGATCGACTGTCCGCTGGAGGAGTTCGTCGGCCCCGACCTGCGGGCCTGGCTGGCCGCGCACGGCGCCGGCGATCCCCAGTCGGACGCCGACGGCCCGGTGAACTTCGAGGTCGTTGACCCGGTCCTGAAGGGTCCGTTCGGCGTCACGGTCACGGCGCTGCGCAACCACGAGGGCGAGCGCGTCGGCAGCGTTCTGGTGGCGCGCGATCTGACACCCCATGCCAAGCTGCAGGCGGAACGGGAAGAGCTGCGGCTGCGGCTGACCCAATCGGAAAAGCTGGCGGCGCTCGGCCAGTTCATCGCCGGCATCGCGCACGAGCTCAACAACCCGCTGCAGGGCGTGCTCGGCCACCTCGAGCTGCTGCGCGTCACCGGCGCGTTTCCGGCCGGCCTGCGCCGCGAGGTCCAGACGATCTACCGGGAAGCGGACCGCGCCGCGAAGATCGTCCGCAACCTGCTCGCCTTTTCCGGATCGCGCCGGCTGGTCCGGCGCGCCGTCAGCGTCAACGTCGTCCTCCAGAAGGTCCTGGCGCTGCGCGCGCCGAGCTGCCGTGCCGCAGCGATCGAAGTCGTGCGACACTATGACGAGAAGCTACCTCGTGTGCAGAGCGACCCCCTGCTCCTGCACCAGGTATTCCTGAACATCGTGATGAACGCCGAGCACGCCATCGCCGCGACCGCACACGGCGGCCGCATCGAAGTCCGGACCAAGGGTTCGCCCGCCCGCGATCGGGTGATCGTCTCGGTGCGGGATACCGGGAAGGGGATCCCCTCAGACGTCCTGTCGCGGATCTTCGACCCGTTCTACACGACCAAGGACGTCGGCCAGGGCACCGGCCTCGGCCTGGCGATTACCTACGGCATCGTTCAGGAACATGGCGGCGAGATCGTCGCCACCAACCACCCTGGAGGCGGCGCGGTCTTCACGATCGAGCTGCCGATCCGGTGGCCGGCGGGCGGACTGACCGATACGGTTCCAGCCACGATACTGGGCGGGCACCCGAAACCGATCGCCTGAAGAACCCGGCGGCGGATTCACGCGCGGGCGATGGAAGGGCACGGACGCTGACGCATGATTGACGAAACGTTTCTCACCACCGAAGAAGTCCTCGAATACCTGCAAGTCAACCTGAGGACCGTCTATCGCCTGATCAAGGCCGGCAAGATCCCGGCGGTCCGGGTCGGGCGGCAATGGCGGTTTCGCAAGCGCGACATCGATGCCTGGCTGGACAGTCAGCGCCCGCGCGGCGGCGGCGCCGTCCGCGTCGCACCCGCCACTCCGGCGCGGCCGGCTTCCGGGACGACCCGCCCGCGCGTCCTGGTCGTGGACGACGAGGCCAGCATCCGCGATCTGCTGGCCAAGACGCTGGCGCTGGCCGAGTACGACGTCGACGTCGCCGCCGACGGCCGCTCCGCGCTCGAACGGATGCGGCTGTATCCCTACGATCTGCTGATCGCCGATCTGCGGATGCCCGGCATGGACGGGCTGACCGTCATCCGCGAGGCGAAGCGCTACAAGGCCGATCTGCCGGTCCTGATCATCACCGGCTACTCCACCGAATCGAGCGCGATCGAAGCGGTCAATCTCGGCGTCGCCGGCTACCTGACCAAACCGTTCCGCGTCCCGCAGGTACTCGCCGCCGCCGCCAAAGCCCTGGGTGAATGATTCAGCTCTCCGCCCTCACGAAAGCCTTCGGCGACCGCATCCTGCTCGACAGCGTCACCTGGCAGATCGGACCGGGCGAGAGGGTCGGCCTGTGCGGGCCGAACGGCGCCGGCAAGACCACGCTGCTGCGGATGATGGCCGGGCTCGACGAGCCTGACAGCGGCGCCATCCTCAAACCTTCGGCGCTGACGGTCGGCTACCTGCCGCAGGACGGCCTCACCCACGCGAGCCGGACCGTCTTCGAAGAAGCCAGCAGCGCGTTCGGCGCGCTGATCGCCATGAAAACCGAAATGCACGCGCTCGAGGAGCGGCTGGGCGACCCGTCCATCCCCGAACGCGAGCACGAGGCGATGCTCAGCCGCTACAGCGACCTGCAGGATCGTTTCCGGCTCAACGACGGCTACAGCATCGATCTGAAGACCGCCACCGTCCTGACCGGGCTCGGGTTCACCGCGCCCGATTTCGATCGGCAGACCGAGACCTATTCCGGCGGCTGGCAGATGCGTCTGGCGCTGGCCAAGCTGCTGCTCGGCCAGCCCAACCTGCTGCTGCTCGACGAGCCGACCAACCACCTCGACCTCGACGCCCGGAACTGGCTGGAGACCTATCTCAACGCCTACCCGCACGCCGTGATTCTCGTCTCCCACGATCGCTTCTTTCTCGACGCCGTCGTCACCCGCGTCGCCGATTTGACGCTGCGCACGCTGACCGACTACCACACCAACTACAGCGGCTATCTGATCGAGCATCACGAGCGGATCGAAACGCTGCGCAAGGCGAAACGCGAGCAGGACGAGGAAGTCGCCCGCGTCAAGATGTTCATCGATCGCTTCCGCTACCAGGCGACCAAGGCCTCGCAGGTACAGAGCCGCATCAAGATGCTCGAGAAGGTGGTGCCGATCGACGTGCCGCCCGAGCGCGCCACCATCCACTTCCACTTCCCGGCCTGCGCCAGGAGCGGGCGCACCGTCCTGGAGTTGCAGCACGTCCGCAAGGCCTACGGCGACCTCACCGTCCTCGGCGATCTCAGCCTCCACATCGAGCGCGGCGATCGGATCGCCCTGGTCGGCCCCAACGGCGCCGGCAAGTCGACGCTGATGCGGCTGCTGTCCGGCGAAGAGGCGCCCGATTCAGGCGAGCGGGTCCTCGGCCACAACGTCGTCATGCAGTATTTCGCGCAGGACGAAGCGACGCGGATGGATCCGGCGCCGACCGTCTACGAAACGCTGGCGTCGGGCTCGCCGAACCAGATGGTCGCGGCGATTCGCAACCTGCTCGGCGGCTTTCTGTTCTCCGGCGACGACGTCTACAAGCGGGTCAAGGTGCTGTCGGGGGGCGAGCGCACCCGGCTGGCGGTGGCGCGCATGCTGCTGCGGCCGTCGAACACGCTGCTGCTCGACGAGCCGACCAACCACCTCGATCTGGACTCGAAGGAAGTCCTGCTCGACGCGCTGATTGCCTACGGCGGCACCCTGATCTTCGTGTCGCACGATCGCTATTTCGTCGAGCGGCTGGCGACCAGGATCATCGAGGTCGGCCACGGCGCCGCGCTGGTCTATCCGGGCACCTACGCCGAGTTCCTGTGGCACAAGGAGCATCCCGATCCAGCCGGCCAGGGCCGGCTGGATCCGCCCGCCGCGACGGCGCCGGCCCGCGACTCCAGGCAGACGAAAGCGGACAGGCCCCGGTCTGCCCCCCGCCAGACCCCGGCCCGGACCCAGGTCCCGTCCACCCCGGCCGTGCCGGCGGCGCCGACTCGTGAGGAGCGCAAGCGCACCGACGCCGACGCGAAACGGCGCACCCGCGCGGAGCAGGCCCGACGGGCGGCAATTGACCGGCTGGAAGCGAAAATCGCCGACACCGAGCGCGCCATCCGCGACATCGAGCAGACGATGAGCTCGGCCGGCTTCTACGAGGACCGCGTCGCGGCACAGCCGGTGATCGATCGGCACCAGGGCCTGATGTGGGAGGTCGGCGATCTGATGCACCAATGGGAGCGGCTGCAACAGGCGGCCGAGCTCGCCGACATTCCAGACTAGCGAGCCTCTTCCTCCGGCCGCCGGGAAGCGCCAGGTCACGGCGCTCACAATCGACTTCCAATGACATAAACGTGGTCGAATTACATTACTGTTATTCTCGTATTTTCTCCTGAGACGAAATATGCCGATTGCATGCGCTTTTCGCAATCGGCCGCCCTCTTCTCGCGGCACACCCCTTGCCCCTTGGGATCATCGAGCCGTGCCGATGCCAGACCTGAACAAACCGTCTCCCGTGCGCCCGCGCAGTGCCGCAGCGCCGACACCGCGCCGGGCCGGGCGGTCCGGTTCAGTCCCGCACGATCGGTTCTTCCGGCATATCGTCGCCAGCATGCGGAACGGCGTGATCGCGCTTCGCAGCGACCGGACGGTCGCGCTGATGAACGACGAGGCGTACCGGATCTTCGCACTGACGAGACGGCCCGAGGACATCGGCCAGCCCTACACCGAGGTCCTGCGCGAGCGGCCGGACGCCGTGCGGGCGCTGGCCGGCGCGTTCGAGATGAGCCATCTGCCGAACCGGGCCGAAGTGCGGCTGAAGGACATCGACCGGGTCATCGGCTACACGCTGTCCCAGGTCCGCGACGATCAGAACCAGGCGATCGGCGCCGTGATGTTCTTCAAGGATCTGACGCGGGTCGAGCAGATCGAAGAGCGCGAGCGGCTGCGCGACCGGCTGGCGTCGCTCGGCGAGATGGCCGCCGGCATCGCCCACGAGTTGAAGAATCCGCTCGCCGGCATCGAGGTCATGGCCGGGCTGCTGCGCCGCCAGGTGCCCGATTCGAAGGACGCCCAGTCGCTGCTCGCCGACATCATGAGCGAGGCCAAGCTGGCCAACGCCATCGTCGTCGAGATGCTCGAGTTCGTGCGGCCGATCCGGCTGCAGATGGAACACACCGATCTGGCCGACGTGCTGCGCCAGGCGATCATCCTGGCGGAGACCAAGACGCGCCGCGGCGACATCGCGGTGACGCTCGACCTGGCGCCGGACCTGCCGATGATTGAAGGCGACAGCCACCAGCTCTGCCAGGTCTTCACCAATCTGCTGACCAATGCCTTCGAGGCGCTGAACGGCCGCGGCGCGGTGTCGATCACGGCCGCGGTCACCTACGCCGAAGACGAGGCGACCCAGACCGCGGCGGCGCCCGCGGTGGTGGTCGACGTCGTCGACAACGGACCGGGGGTGCCGGCCGAGCTGACCGATCGGATCTTCAATCCGTTCTTCACGACCAAGACGACCGGCACCGGGCTGGGTCTGGCGATCGTGAGCAAGATCGTCGACGCGCACGACGGGCGCATCGACGTCAGCAGCAGCGCCGCGACCGGCACGCGGTTCCGCATCACGGTGCCGATGACGAACGCGGCGGGATGGTTCAAGTAGCGGGCCGATCGTCAATTGACAATTTACGAAGTTCCGATTTACCAAGACTCCGAGTCTCCCAGTCCGAGGATCACCGATGGGTAGAATTCTGATTGCCGACGATCACGACGCACTGCGGCGCGGCCTGGTCCGCGGCCTGACCGAGGCCGGGCACGAGGTCGACGAGGCGTCCAACGGCAACGCCGCGATCGAGCGGCTGCACGACAGCTATTTCGACGTCGTGCTGAGCGACCTGAAGATGGGCGGCAGCGACGGCCTCGAGGTGCTGCGCACGACCAAGGCGCTGCATCCGACCACCGCGGTGATCCTGATGACGGCGTTCGGCTCGGTCACCACCGCCGTCGAGGCGATGAAGATCGGGGCGTTCGACTACGTCCAGAAGCCGTTCGAGATCGAGGAGATGGAGGTCAAGATCGAGAAGGCGCTGGAACTGAAGCGCATGAAGAACGAGCTCGACTACCTCCGCCACACCCAGCAGGACATTTACGAGTTCGATCGGATTATCGGGTCGAGCGAGGCGCTCAAGCGCGTCCTCGACATGGTCAGGAAGGTGGCCAAGAGCAACACCACCTGCCTGATCGGGGGCGAGACCGGCACCGGCAAGGAGCTGATCGCCGGGGCGATCCACCACAACTCCCTGCGCACGGCGCGCAATTTCGTCAAGGTCAACTGCGCCGCCCTGCAGGAGAACCTGCTCGAGTCCGAGCTGTTCGGCCACGAGAAGGGGGCGTTCACCGGCGCCGACAAGCAGCGCATCGGCCGGTTCGAGCAGGCCGACGGCGGGACCCTGTTCCTGGACGAGATCGGCGACATGAGCCCGAGCACCCAGGCCAAGATCCTGCGGGTGCTGCAGGAGCACGAGTTCGAGCGGCTGGGCGGCACCCGGACGCTGCGCGTCGACGTCCGCCTGATCGCCGCCAGCAACCGCGACCTCGGCGACATGGTCCAGAGCGGACGGTTCCGCGAGGACCTCTATTACCGGCTCAAGGTGGTGTCGATCGAGATGCCGCCGCTGCGCGAGCGCAAGGACGACATCGTGCCGCTCGCCACCTTCTTCATCCGGCGCTTCTCGGCCGAGCTGAAGAAGAAGATGGACGGCATCGACCCGGACGCGCAGAAGCTGCTGATGCGCTACAACTGGCCGGGCAACATCCGCGAGCTGGAAAACACCATCGAGCGGGCGATGCTGCTCGCCGAGGGCCGCTCGATCGGCATCGGCGACCTGCAGCTCGGCGAACTGCCGACCGCCCGCAGCGGCCGCGATCAGGCGTCAGTCGTGAAGATCCCGCCGACCGGCATCCCGCTCGAAGACATCGAACGCCACGCGCTGGTCGAGGCGCTCAAGATGTCGAACTGGGTCCAGAAGGACGCCGCCGAGCTGCTGTCGATCAGCCCGCGGGTGATGAACTACAAGATCAAGATTCTCGCGATCGACTTCCCGCGCGGCCGCCGCGCCGCCCCGCTGGAATCGCCGCTGGCCGCCGCCGCGGACCACGGCCAGGCGGGCCATTAATGATTCACGATTTGCAATTTACAATTCACAAGAATTTACAATTCACAAGAATTCGCCGTTCGTCTTTTGTGAATTGTGAATTGTGAATTGTGAATTGTGAATTGTGAATTGTTTAATCGTCAGCTCTTCCCCGTCGCCCTGGGATGCGCCTTGTTGTAGACCTCGAGCAACCTGGCGACATCGACGTGCGTGTAGCGCTGCGTCGTGCTCAATCGGGCATGGCCGAGCAGTTCCTGGATCGAGCGGAGGTCGGCGCCGCGCTGCAACAGGTGAGTCGCGAACGAATGCCGCAGCGCGTGCGGACTGATCCCCAGCCGCGTGCTGGTCGCCGCCACATACTTCCGCACCAGTCGATCGACGCTCCGCACCGTCAGCCGCGCGCCCCGATAGTTGACGAACAGCGGCTGCTGCAGGCCGCGGTCGGCCCGGACGCGGACGCGGGCGGACGGCGCCCGGGATCCGGCTGAAGCCGGACCGCGCCGCGTCAACACCTCGCGATCGTTCAGATACGTGCGGATCGCCGTCGCGGTGCTGACATTGAACGGGACGAGCCGCTGCTTGCCGCCCTTGCCCAGCACCCGCACCATCCGCCCGCTCAGGTTCACATCGTCGAGATCGAGCCCGACCAGCTCGCTGAGCCGCAGCCCCGACGCGTAGAACAGCTCGAGAATCGCGTGGTCGCGGCGGCCGAGCGGTGCGTCTTCGGCCGGCGCCGCAATCAGCGCCGCCATCTCCGCCTCGGACAGGTGCGCCGGCATCCGCACCTCGCGCTTCGGCGTCCCGATCAGCGCGCCCGGATCGGTCTCGATGACGCCTTCCCGGCGCAGGTAGCGGAGGAACGTCCGGGCCGCCGCCAGTTTGCGCGCCGCCGTCGCCCGCGACTGCTTCTGCTCCTGAAGGTGGGCCAGGAATGCGCGGATCCCGGCCCGATCGAGGTCGGCGGGTTGCAGATCGATCGGCGCGACGCCGGCCCGGCCGGCGGCGTGTGCCAGCAGCTGCGACAGATCGCTCTCATAGGCGCGCACCGTGTGCGCCGAGGCGTTCTCATTCAACCGCAGGAACTGAAGGAACGCCTGCAGCTGGCTGGTCATCGATCGCTCGCGTCGATCTCCGTACCGGCTGCCGATCGCCAGCGGGATGGCGGCCGGTTGACGCCGGCGGTCTCCGCTTGACGATTGCCGATCCAGCCGGCCAGGTCGTCGAGCGCGCGCTGCGACAGCGCCAGCTTGCGCTCCATCTTCCCGCGCGGCGGCCGGTCGAGCGGCGGCATGATTCCGAACGTGATGTTGGACGGCTCGTAGTGCCGCGCGTCGGCATGCGAGACGTAGTAGGCGAGCGCGCCGATCGCCGTCGTGCGGGGGGCCGCCGCAACCGGCTCGCCTCGCGCCAGCGCCGCCGCGTTCAGCCCGGCCAGCAGCCCCGACGCCGCCGATTCGACGTAACCCTCGACGCCGGACATCTGGCCCGCGAAGAACAGTGTCGGCCGGGCCCGGACCTGCCAGGTCTCGCGCAACACGTCCGGTCCGTTCACGTAGGTGTTGCGATGGACCATCCCCAAGCGGACGAATTCCGCCGACTCGAGGCCGGGAACGAGCCGGAGCACCCGCGCCTGGTCGCCCCATTTGATCTGGGTCTGGAATCCGACCAGGCTGTAGTGATCGCCGGCCAGATTGTCCTGGCGGAGCTGGACGGCGGCATACGGAGGACGGCCGGTGCGCGGATCGACGAGGCCGACCGGCTTCATCGGCCCGAACCGCAGCGTGTCGCGGCCGCGGTGCGCCATCACCTCGATCGGCAGGCAGCCCTCGAAGAACCGCTCGTGGTCGAAGTCGTGCACGGTCGCCGACTCCGCGGCGACCAGCGCGTCGTAGAAGCGATCGTACTCGTCGCGCGTCAGCGGGCAATTCAAGTAGTCGCCCGCGCCGTCGTCGAGGCCGCAGCCAGGGACCGGCTGAAGCCGGACGCCATCGCCGGGGCGCGTGTTCCTGCCCCAGCGCGAGGCGCGAAACACCTTCCCGTGATCGATCGACTCGGCCAGGACAATCGGGCTGATGGCGTCGTAGAAGTACAGATGATCATGCCCGACCAGGGAGACGAGCCCGGCCGACAGGGCCTCGGACGTCAGCGGCCCGGTGGCCACGATCACCGGGTGTTCTTCGCTCGACTCGGGAATCGCCGTCACTTCCTCGCGGACAATGGTGATCAGCGGATGCGTTTCGAGAGCGCCGGTGACCGTCGCGGCGAAGCGCTCGCGGTCGACGGCCAGCGCCGCGCCGGCCGGCACGCGGCTCGCTTCCGCCGCCCGCATCACCAGCGAGCCGAGGATCCGCATCTCCTCTTTGAGCAGGCCGACGGCGTTATCGAGCTTGTCGCCGCGGAACGAATTGCTGCAGACGAGTTCGGCCAGCCGGTCCGTCTTGTGCACGGCGGTCGGCCGCACCGGCCGCATCTCGTAGAGCGTGACCGGAACGCCTCGCGAGGCGGCCTGCCAGGCGGCTTCTGCACCGGCCAGGCCACCGCCGATGATGCGGATCATCTGTTACGAGCTGGCGCGTTTGCGGGCAGCGGGGCGGGCGCCACCCTTGCGCGCCGCCTTCTTCTTGAGCGCCGGCTCGCCGCCCTCGCCGGCGGCTTTCGCACGGGCCCGGCCGCTGCGCGGCCGCGCCGCGCCTTTCGATCGCGTCGCCGGACGGCGGCCGTCGCGCGGCGGGGCGCCGGCGCGCGCCTCGATCAGCGCCCGGGCGTCCTCGAGCGTCAGCGTCGCCGGATCGGCGCCGCGCGGCACCGAGGCGTTGGTGGTGCCGTCGGTGACGTACGGACCGTAGCGGCCCTCCAGCAGCTGCAGCGGCGCGCCGCCGTCGGTCACCTCGATCTGCCGGATCACCCGCTTCGCCGCGTTCTGCCGGCGCCCCTGCTTCTTCGGCGCCGCGAGCAGCGCCAGCGACGCCGGGAGCTCGACGGTGAACAGATCGTCCTCCGACTCGAGCGAGCGGTAGTCGTCGCCGTGCTTGATGTAGGGCCCGTAGCGGCCGAGGCCGGCGACGACCGGCTGGCCCGATTCCGGGTGGACGCCGAGCTCGCGCGGCAGCGACAGCAGTTTCAGCGCCTCGTCGAGCGTGAGGGTGGATTCCTGGAGCCCGCTGGTAAGAGAGGAGCGGCGCGGCTTCTCCGTCTCGCCCTTGTCCGGCGTCTCGCCCAGCTGCACGTAGGTCCCGAAGCGCCCGTTGATGACGTAGACGTTCTTGCCGCTGACGGGATCGGCGCCGAGCAACCGCGGACCCTCCGCCTTGGCGCGGAGAATCGCCATCGCCTTCTCGACGGTCAGGTCGGCGGGCGGCAGGTTCGGCGGCAGCGACGCGGTGTGGCCCGGCCCGCCTTCGCCCTCCTGAAGGAATGGCCCGTAACGGCCGACCCGGACCTTGATCGTCTGTCCGGTCGCGGTGTCGGCGCCGACATCGATCAGCGGATAGGCGATCGTGCCCTGTTCGTCGCTGACCGCCCCCTCGAGCCCGCGCCGGTCGCCATCACCGTCGCGATAGAAGGCGCGCAGGAAATCGAGCCAGTCGCGCTCGCCGTTCGAGATCTCGTCGAGGTCTTCCTCCATCTTGGCGGTGAAGCCGACATTGACGTAATCGCCGAAATGATCGCGCAGCAGGGTGGTGACGGCGAAGGCGGTGAAGCTCGGCACCAGCGCCTTGCCCTGACGGAACACGTAGCCCCGCTTCTGGATCGTGGCAATCGTCGGCGCGTAGGTGGACGGCCGGCCGATGCTGTCCTCTTCCAGCGTCTTGACCAGCGAGGCCTCGGTGTAGCGCGCCGGCGGCGCCGTCTCGTGCCGCTTCGGATCGAGCCGCACCAGCGTCAGCCGGCCGGCGCCGGCCGGCGTCCGATCGATCAGATCGCCGACCGCGCACTTGGGCAGGATCGCCACCCGATCGCCGAGCTCGCTCGCCGGATCGTCGCTCCCTTCGACATAGGCGCGGAGGAAGCCGGCGAACTCGATCGCCTTGCCGCTCGCCGTGAACACGCACGCCTCGCCGTTCGGCCCGAGCGCCGTGATCTCGAGCGTGGTGCGCTGCAGCCGCGCGTCGGCCATCTGCGAGGCGATCGTGCGCTTCCAGATCAGGTCGTAGAGCCGCAGCTCGTCGGCATCGACCTGGCCGCGCACCTGCTCCGGGGTCAGCACGAACTCGGTCGGCCGGATCGCCTCGTGCGCCTCCTGGGCATTGCGCACCTTCGTCTGGTACTGCCGCGGCCCCCGGTAGTAGTCGCCGCCGAACATCTGGTTGATGGCGCTGCCCGCCTCGCCGAGGGCCTTCTCGGAAAGGGTGGTCGAATCGGTGCGGTGGTAGGAGATCAACCCCTCCATCCGGCCGTCGCTCAGCTCGATGCCCTGGAACAGCCGCTGCGCGATCTGCATGGTGCGGTCGGCGGAGAACCCGAGCTTGCGGTTGGCCTCCTGCTGCAGCGTCGAGGTGGTGAACGGCGGCGCCGGCCGCTGGGTGAACGGTTTCTCCTCGACCGACGTGACCGTCCAGGGCAGGTGGCTGTTCAACGCCTCGACCAGCGTCTGGCCGTCGGCCTCGGTCAGCAGCCTGGCCTTCGCGTTGGCCGCGAGCTGGCCGGTGGCGGCATCGAAGTCCTTGCCGATTGCCAGCCGATCGGCGCCAATCCGCACCAGCGTCGCGGTGAACTCCCGGTCGATGCCGCGCACCCGCGCCTCGAGATCCCAGTACGTGCCAGCGCGGAACGCCCGCCGCTCCTCCTCGCGCTCGACGATCAGCCGGACGGCGACGCTCTGCACGCGGCCGGCGCTCAGCCCGGTCTGCACCTTCTTCCACAGGACGGGCGACAGGGTGTAGCCGAACAACCGATCGAGAATGCGGCGCGTCTCCTGCGCCCGGACCCGATTCTGATCGACCGAGTCGACGGTGGCGAGCGCCGCCCGCACCGCGCCTTCGGTGATCTCGTGAAAATGGATGCGCCGGAACGGCACCTTCGGCTTGAGCACCTCGAGCAGGTGCCAGCTGATCGACTCGCCCTCGCGGTCCGGGTCGGTCGCCAGCACCACTTCCGACGCGTCCTTCATCGCCAGCTTCAACGCCTGGACGTGCTTCTTCTTGTCCGACGGCACGACGTAGTAGGGCTTGAAGTCGCCGTCGGTATCGACGCCGAGACGCCCCCACTTCTTCTTGCGGATCTCCTCCGGCACCTGATCGGCCGAATCCGGCAGGTCGCGGACGTGGCCGTAGCTCGCTTCGACACGGTACCGATCACCGAGAAACCGCGACAGCGTGCGCGCCTTGGCGGGCGACTCGACGATCACCAGGGTCTTGGCCATACCTGCTGTCACCCTAACACGATCTGTCAAGCCGGACGAACCGGCCGCCGCCGGCTCGGCGGATCAGCCCCCGCAGTTCCAGCTCGAACAGCCGCGGCAGCAGCCGCGCCGGGCTGAGGCCCGAACGCTCGGCAATCCCGTCCAGATCGCACGCCTCGCCCGGCGTCAGGCACGCCAGCACCGGGTCGGCGGACGCCGCCGCGACCGGGCGCGCCGCCGGCGCGGCCAGGCCGACAATCTCCTCGAGCACATCGTCTGCGCTCTCCACAATCCTGGCCCCGTCCTTCAGCAGCGCGTGCCCGCCGCGGTTGCGGCCGCTCAGCACGTTGCCGGGAACGGCCAGCACGTCGCGGCCCTGTTCGAGGGCGCAGCGGGCCGTGATCAGCGATCCGCTCCGCTCTCCGGCCTCGACGATGACGACGGCGCGCGACAGCCCGCTGATGATCCGGTTGCGCTGCGGAAAAAACTGCGGCCGCGGCGGCGTGCCGGGGATCAGCTCGCTGATGATCAGGCCGTCCGGCTCGATCGCCCGCGCCAGGCCGGCGTGCTCCCTCGGGTAGACGATATCGGCGCCGCACCCGAGCACCGCGACCGTCGCGCCGCCGGCAGACAGCGCACCGCGATGCGCCGCGGCGTCGACGCCGCGGGCCAGCCCGCTGACGATGGTCAGGCCGCAGGCGGCGAGATCGGCCGCGAGCCGCTCGGCGACCTCGATCGCGTACGGCGACGCCGCGCGCGATCCGACAATCGCCACGGCGGGCCGCTCCAGCGCCGCGCGCGACCCGCGCGTCCACAGCACCGGCGGCGGATCGGCGATCGCCGCCAGCGCCGGCGGATACGCGGCGTCGCTCCACACGATCGGCGCCAGCCCGCAGGCGGCGCCACGCGCCAGCGCGGCGGCTGCGTTGGCCAGCAGCGCCGGCGCCGTGTCAGGCAGGATCGGTGGCCGCATCGCCAGGACATGGTCGAGCGCCACCGCCGCGGTCTCGCCGGCTTTCAGCCGTTCGGCCGCATCCCGCCACCTGTGAATCGGAAGCAATGACAGGGCGACGAATCCGGCCTGATCGCCGGACGCCAGCGGGCGCCGCCCTTCCGCCGCGCCATCGCCCGCGCCGGTCCGATCGTACGCGTCGTCGGTGCGGTCAGTCATGAAGGCGCCTCCGCGGTCGGCGCGCCTCCAAAGAAAAAGGAGGCCGCGGCGCCGCATGATGATGCGGACCTGACCTCCTGACGTCAATTGTAGACTGATTTGCGTAAGGTGCCGGCATCGTGTCGGCGAAAACCCCGGCATTTACGGCTCGCAGCCGTGGCACATCGCTTGCTCTGATCGCCTCGCACACGCCGCAATTGCCTTGCGTGCCCGCAACGCGAATCGTTATATTGGTGAAGGTCCTGTGATGATCGGACGCCTTGCAATCCTGGTCGCCGCGGCGACCGTCTCCGCCGCGCCGGTGTTCGCCGACGCGCGCTCCGACGCCCGGGAACAGGTCGCGTTCGGGATCAGCGTCGCACAGCGCGGACTCTGGCGTGAGGCGATCTATCGCTGGGAAAAGGCGGTCGAGCTCGACCCGACCTACGCTGCGGCCTTCAACGACCTCGCCATTGCCTACGAGCACGAGGGACAACTCGACAAGGCGCGCAAGGCCTACGAGAAGGCCGCCGAACTCGACCCGAACAACGCCGAAATCAAACAGAACTTCGAGCTGTTCAAGGAAATCAATGACCGCGCCGGCTCCTCGAAGGACCAGTAGGCTGCTTGTCGGCGCGCTGGCCGCGATCGGCGCCACGGCGCTGATTGCCTGCGGCCCCGACACGTTCGAAATCCCGATCGAGACTCCGATCCAGCCCAAGCTGGACGTGTCGCCATTCCAGCGGGTGCTGGTCGCCGGCTTCGTCGCCGGCGGCAACGAGGACCTCGACACCAATCAGGAAACCGTCCGTCTCCTGCGCAGCCAGCTCCGCAACAAGTCGTCGCTCAAGGTGATCGACGCCGACGTGATGGCGCTCATCGAGATCGCGCAGGATCAGAACAAGACCGCCAACGCCGCGGAAAATGCCGGCACGGCCGACGGCGTCGCGGTCACCGCCGTCAGCTCGCCCGCCGTGAGCGTGCCGGTGGCCGGACAGGCGCTGCCGCTGCCGCAGCGGATCAAGGACGAGAAGGACCTCGAGCCCTACGAGCGCCTCTTCGCCAACGTCACCTACTGGAAGATGATCGGCGAGGAATATCAGAACCCGCTGATCGTCACCGGCACGGTGCTGTTCACGCCGCACTCGACGTCCGGGTTCGTGCAGCGCGATCAGGAAGTCTACGATCAGTTCGGCCGCCGCAGCGTTCGCCCGGTCCGCACCTACATGGAGCGCAAGGGGTTCATCCTGCGCCCGAAGTTCGTCTTCATCGACGGCCGGACGGGCGCCACGATGTACTCGGCGTCGCACCGCGAAGAAATCCTCTACAACGCCCAGCAGAACACCCCCGCGCTGTCGGCCTACTTCGAGCTGATGGATCGGCTGGTCCCGGACTTCCTGAGCACGCTCAGCAGCCAGAAGATCAAGGGCACCCGCGTCCTGCTGAGGTAGCAGGGTCACGCGCAGCGCGGCCGGTCTCCCGCGGTCCACGACGATGAAGGAAATGCCGTTCCGGGAAGAGGTCTACGCCGGTGGCCGGACCGACGCCGCCCTGCTGGACAATCTCCTCCAGGTCGAAGGCATCGAGACCATCGTCACCGCCGACCCACGGTATTCCCGAATTGGCCCGCACATCGGCTCGTCCGTCTACGTGGTCGACCCCGCGCACATCGAACGGGCGCGCGTCATCGTCGATCGGTACCGCCGGAATGAGCCGCTGAAGGATCCCCGGTCGTACCGATCATGGCGGTGCCGCGCCTGCAATGAACTGGTCGAGGGCCAGTTCGAACTGTGCTGGCAGTGCGGCCGTCCGCGCCAGCGATAGCTAACCCGTTCCAATCACGACCTTTACAACTGGCGGATTTCGGTTGTACACTTACCCTTTTTCGCAGGGGCCGATCATGTTCGCAATCATCCAGTCGGGCAGCAAGCAGTTCAGGGTCACGCCGGGCGGGTTCGCCACCCTCGACGGGACCGCGGGCGAGCCGGGCGCCGAGCTGACGCTCGGCCAGGTGCTGCTCGTCGAGAAGGACGACGGCGACATGATCGCCGGCGCGCCGTTCGTCGCCGATGCCCGCGTCATCGCCGTCGTCGACGGCGAGACGCGCGGACCGAAAATCCGGGTGTTCAAGAAAAAGCGCCGCAAGGGCATGCGCCGCACCAACGGCCATCGCTCCACATACACGCGCGTCCGGATCAAAGAGATACTTCTTTAAGGAACTGGGGCGTGGAGTTGGCGCTGGAATTTCCAGCCTCAACCTTCCCGTCTCCAGGCTCAACAGGATCTGAGGAAATGGCTCATAAAAAAGGACAGGGCAGTTCACGCAACGGCCGCGACTCGAACTCGCAGCGGCTGGGCGTCAAGGCACACGACGGGAACGTCGTGACCGGCGGCACCATCATCGTGCGTCAGCGGGGACGCCGGTTCCGTCCGGGCCGCAACGCCGGCCTGGGCAAGGACGACACGATCTTCGCCAAGACCGCCGGCATCGTGAAGTTCGAAGATCACGGCGCGCGCGGCCGGGTCATCAGCATCCTCCCGCTCGAGACGCTCCCGCTCGAATAATTGGTGGGTTGGTGGTTTGGAATTGGTGATGTGAACGTGTTCACCAAGTCACGAATGCACCAGCTCGCCAATTTCCCCCATGTTCGTTGACGAAGTCGAGATTCACGTCGTCGCCGGCGACGGCGGCAACGGCTGCCTGGCGTTCCGCCGCGAGAAGTTCGTCCCGCGCGGCGGCCCGAGCGGCGGCGACGGCGGCCCCGGCGGGTCGATCTTCATCGTCGCCAGCGCCCACACCAACACCCTGATCAATTACCGGTTCCACCCCGAGTTCGACGCCGGACGCGGGCAGCACGGCATGGGATCGAACTGCACCGGCAAGGCCGGCGGCGACCTCGAGCTGGCCGTGCCGCTCGGCACGCTGGTCTACGAAAAGACCGGCGATGCGCAGCACCCGTGGAAACTGCTCGCCGATCTGGCGGGCCAGGGCGATCGCGTGCTGGTTGCCCGCGGCGGCCATGGCGGACGCGGCAACGCCCGATTCGCCTCGGCGACCAACCGCGCGCCGCGGCGGGTCGAGCCGGGCGGATCCGGCGAGGACAAGAATCTCCGCCTCGAGATGAAGCTGCTCGCCGACGTCGGCCTGGTCGGCTATCCGAACGCGGGCAAGTCGACATTGATCTCGCGCATCTCCGCGGCCCGTCCCAAGATCGCCGACTACCCGTTCACCACGCTGACGCCGAACCTCGGCGTGGTCGGGCTGAGCCAGAATCGCAGCTTCGCGGTGGCTGATGTGCCCGGGCTGATCGAAGGCGCCCATCGCGGGCTTGGCCTCGGCCATCAGTTCCTCCGCCACCTCGAACGGACCAAGGTCCTCGTCCACGTCGTCGACATGACGAGCGAGACCGGCCGCGACCCGGTCGCCGATCTGGATACTCTCCGCACCGAGCTGGAGCTCTATCAGCCGGCGCTCGCCGCCAAGGATCAACTGGTGGCCGCCAACAAGATGGACGCGGTCGACGACGAGACGCGCGTCGTCCGGCTCGAGGAGCGCGCGGCGGCGCTCGGTCTCCCGTTCTTCCGGATCTCGGCCGCCTCCGGCCAGGGGCTGGCTCCCCTGCTCGAGGCGATGTGGCAGCGGCTGGCGTCCCAGGAGAACCAGGTCGAGCCATCCCTTGCGGAAGAGGCCCCGGTCCCCGACCCCGGGATCATCCGCCGCCGCCGGGGATCGGTGCGTTTCGCGCGGGTCGAGCACGCCGACGGGCGCGACGCGCAGCCAGGCCGCAGAACCGGCCGTTCCGGCCGCGGCCGGCCCGGCGCGGGCCGCAAGAGATGACCGCGCCGAGGCGGGTCGGGATACTCGGGGGCACATTCGACCCCATCCACTGCGGTCATCTGGATGCCGGCGCGGCGGCGCAGACCGCGCTCGATCTTGGAGAGCTCCTCGTGCTGCCGTCCAACATCCCGCCCCACCGGCCGCAGCCGGAGGCGTCGGGCTACCACCGGTTCGCGATGGTGGCGCTGGCCATTGCCGGACGGCGGGGATGGCGCGCGCTGGATCTCGAATTGCGTGAGGACGGCCGGTCGTACACGTCCGACTCGCTCCACCGGCTTCACCACCAGGGCTTCGATGCGCAGGAACTGTACTTCGTGACCGGCGCCGACGCGTTTCTCGAGATCGCGACGTGGAAGCACTACCCGGCGGTGCTGAACCTTGCCCACTTCGCGGTGATCTCGCGGCGCGGCACACCGGTCGGCGAGCTGCCGGCGCGATTGCCGGCGCTGGCGGATCGGATGCGGACGATGGATCCAGCGGTCAGCTTCCAGGCAGACCGCGGCGCCGCGGGACGGTCTGAAGACCGTCCCCTGCAAGAGTCTGGTGTCGAGCGACGCGAAGCTGGTTTCGCGGGACGGTCTGATGACCGGCCACCCCTGGGTGAGTCTGGTGTAGGGCACGCCTTTCAGGGCGTGCCGGCGTCTGAGCCGATCCCCACGCAGGAGACAGTGATTTTTCTGATCGATGTCCCGACCGCGAATGTGTCCGCGACTGCGATCCGCGGCGCGCTCGCCAACCGTCAGCCGATTGCCGGGATGGTCCCGCCGGCGGTGCGGCAGCACATCGAACAGCACGCGCTTTATCAAGATGTGACGGCCGCGACCGGCTCCGGCGGCGGCTCATGACCCAACGGGCAGGCAGGTTGCATGGCCAAGACTGAGAAGCGCCGAAAACCCACGCGGATTCCGTCCCAGATTCAACGGGCCATCGCCTCGGCCGACGACAAGAAGGCCGACGACATCGTCCTGCTCGACCTGCGCCAGGCGGCGGGATTCGCGGACTACTTCCTGATCTGTTCGGGCGGCAACCCGCGCCAGACTCGCGCGATTGCCGACGCCGTCATGGAGGCGCTGGCGGCCGACGGCGCCAGGCCGGCGCACGTCGAGGGCTACCAGGGGGCGGAGTGGATCCTGCTCGACTACTTCGATTTCATCGTCCACATCTTCGGCCCGGAAACCCGCCTGTTCTACAGTCTCGAGCGCCTGTGGGGCAACGCCGAACGGGTGGAGATTCCGGCGCCGCCGCCGCCGAAGAGTCCGCGCGCGCCAGCCGACAGCCGCTCGTCGTCCGCGGAGTGATCCCTGCAAGACTCCTTGTAGGGCACGTCAAGGTACGGTTGACGGGCATCGTGGATGCCCTGGTCGCGGTGGTGCTCGCGCCGGCCTGCGCCGCCTGCGGCCAGCCGCTCGATCACCCCACCGGCGGACCGGTCTGCGCCGGCTGCTGGCAATCCATCCTCCCGCTCACGCCGCCGCTCTGCGATCGGTGCGGTGATCCGCTGCCGGGATGGCGCGACACACGCGACTGGTGCGCACGCTGTCGCCGCGGCCGTCCCAGCATCGACCGGGCGCGGGCGATCGGCGCCTACGACGGCGCACTCCGGGCCATCGTTCACGCGTTCAAGTACGACGGTCGCCGTTCGCTGGCCCGCGGGCTGGCCGCGCTGATGCACCGGCGCGCCGCCGGGCTCCTCGTTGGCGTGTCCTATGTCGTTCCCGTGCCGCTCCACCCGTCGCGGCGGCGGCAGCGCGGATTCAATCAGGCGGCCGACCTCGCCCGTTACCTCGATCTTCCGGTGCGCCATGCGCTGCGCCGGGTCCGGGCGACGCCAACCCAGACCGGGCTGCCCGCCGCCCGCCGCCACCGCAATGTCCGGGATGCGTTTGCCGCGACGCGGGCGGCGCGCGGCCTGGACGGCGCCGTGGTCGTCCTGGTCGACGATGTGTCGACAACCGGGGCGACGCTGGAGGCGTGCGCCCGGGCCTTGAAGGCGGCCGGGGCGGGCGAGGTTCGTGCGCTTACGGCGGCCCGAGTCGTGACTGCACGACGCTGACGACGTCGGCGGCGATGTCGTCCTTGGGGCGTTCCCCGTCGAGGACGATCCAGTCGCTGGCGGCCGCCTGCCGCTGGTAGCTCTCGCGCACGCGCGTCTGCAGCGCCAGGTCGCGCTCGTAGCGATCGCGGTCGTTCGCCTTGCGCTGGACGGCGGTCGCGGGCTCGATGTCCAGCATGATCGTCAGCGACGGCGGCGGCAGGAATTCCTGCATCGCGGCCAGCCAGCCGGCATCGAGCCCCTGCGCCTCGCCGTAGGCAATGCTCGAGGCGATGTAGCGATCGGACACGAGGATCAGTCCGCCGTCGAGCCAGCGCTGCAGATCGGCCTTCCGCTCGTAGCGGTTGGCGACGTAGAGCAGCTGCATGACGTCCGGATCGTAGTCGCGCTCGCCGGCCAGGGCGCGGGCGATCTCCTCGCCGATCGAGGTGGCGTAGTCGGGAAACGAAACCAGCCGCGCCTTGTGGCCCTCTTCCTTCAGCCGATCGCGCAGCAGCTCCGCCTGGGTCTGCTTGCCGCTCTGGTCCAGGCCTTCGAACGCGATGATGTGTCCGGGCATAGGGGTTGGAAACTGTCCGCGTCAGCTGCCGCTCTCGAGCGACAGCATATCCTCGAGTGTCTGACGGCGTCGAATCACCCGCCATGTCCCGTCGTCGACCAGGACTTCCGCCGGCAGCGGGCGCCGATTGTAGTTCGAGGCCATCGCCGATCCGTAGGCGCCGGCGTCGCCGATGGCGACGAGGTCGCCGACCTCGAGCGGGGGCAGCCGGCGGTCGCGGCCGACCACGTCGCTGCTCTCACAGACCGGGCCGACGATCTCGTAGTCGCGCGGCGGTGCGGCGCGCGGCGACAGCGCCTCGATGCGGTGGAAGGCGCCGTACAGCGCCGGCCGCATCAGCTCGGTCATGCCGGCATCGATGACGACGAAGTCGCTCGACGCGTCGCGCGGCTTGATGTCGATGACGCGGGCGACAATCACCGCCGCCGGACCGGCAATCGCGCGGCCCGGCTCGATGACGATCGGCAGGCCGGTCGGCCGCATCTCGTCGACCAGGGCGCCGACGTACTCCGCCGGCGAGGGCACCGGGCGGCCGTCATAGGAAATGCCGAGCCCGCCGCCCAGATCCGCGTACTCGAGCGCGGCGCCGGAGGCGCCGAGTTCGGCCGAGACGCGGGCCACGATCGCGGCCGCGCGGCGCAGCGGCTCGAGCGTCGAAATCTGCGAACCGACGTGGACGTGCACCGCCACCAGCTTGAGCGCGCGGCGCCGGCCGATCGTCGCCAGCAGGTCCCGGGCATCGTCGAGCGGCACGCCGAACTTGTTGATCTTGAGGCCGGTGGAAATGTGGGGATGGCTGCCCGAGTCGATGTCGGGATTGATCCGCACCGCGACGCGGGCGACCACCCCGGTTCGATCGGCGATCGCCTCGACCCGCGCCAGCTCGCCGGCCGACTCGACGTTGATCGCCTTCAGACCGAGCGAGACGGCGCACTCCAGCTCGGCGGCCGACTTGCCGACGCCGGTGAAGACGATGGCATCGGGTGGGAACCCTGCCTTGCGCGCCAGCTCGATCTCCCAGATCGAGTTGGCATCCGCCGCTCCGCCCAGCTCCCGCACGAGACGGGCGATGGCGAACGTCGAGTTCGCCTTCAGGGCGTAGTGCAGGGCGTGGGGGTAGGCGCCGAATGCCGCATCGATCGCCTGGTAGCGGCCGCGCAGCGCCGCGGCGCTGTAGACGTAGAGCGGCGTGCCCTCGGCGGCGGCGACGTCGGCCAGCCGCACGCCGTCGCAGACGAGTGCCTCGTCCGCACGATAGAAGCCGGTGTGTTCAGTCAACGTGATAGGCTATTTTACCCTTTCAGCCGCCAGCTCCCAGTGATCGGCCCCCGGCGCGCCATCGAGCGCCGGCCGCTGCGGGCCGACCGGTGAGAGCCCTTGATAAAAATGCCGTCCGAATCACAGGCTGCGCAGCCATTCACGGGAGAGGCCCTCGAGACGCTGATTCAGCGCTGCCTGCAGGGCGATCAGGTCGCCTGGGAGCTGATCGTCCGGCAGTACTGGCGCAAGGTGTTCAACATCGCCTACAAGTTCGTCGGCAAGCACGACGCCGCGGAAGACCTGGCGCAGGACATCTTCCTCAAGATCTTCAAGTCGCTCAACACCTTCGACCGGCGGGCCAACTTCCAGACCTGGCTGATCAGCGTCAGCCGGAACCTGTGCATCGACCACTACCGCAGCGTGCGCAAGGAGCGCGAGACGATCGATCGGGACGTCGACCCGAACGAGCTGTCGCCGGCGTCGCACGAGATCAGCCCGATGGCCCACCTCGAGCAGCGGGATCGCGTCGTGCTGCTCCGCCATGCGCTCTCCGAGCTGCCCGACACGCTCAAGACGGCGGTGCTGATGCGGGACATCCAGGAGATGACCTACCAGGAGATTGCCGACCGGCTGCATCTGCCGGAAGGCACGGTCAAGTCGCGCATCAACCGGGGCCGCACCGAGCTGGCCCGGCACGTCAAGCGGATGACCGACGCGGCCAGCATATGAGGAATTGGAGCGAGCGATGAATGTGAAGACCGAACAGGTTGGGCCCATCTCGATCGTCCGGGTCGGCGAAACGCGCCTGATGTATCCGATCCTGTCCGATTTCTCGTCGGCGGTGAGCGTCCTGGTCGCCGACGGACGGCGCGACATCCTCATCGACCTGACGCCGGTGACCTATGTCGACAGCGCCACCATCGGCTGCCTGATGGATCTCTACCGGCAGGTGCACAGCGCCGGTGGCCACCTCAAGCTGTCGGGCGTCCAGAAGCGGGTCGAAACGATGTTGACGATGACCGGGGCGCAGAACTTCATCGAGATCCACGCCGACGAGCCGGCCGCCGTCAAGAGCTTCGGGGCATAGGGACCATGCGCACCATCAAAACCACGACCGGCACCATGATTCCGCTCGACGGCGATCTGCTGGCCGTCATGGAAACGCTCTACCAGGAAGTGACCGCGAAACGGGAACTGGAGCGCTCGTTCGAGGACCTGGTCAAGGAGATCCAGCATCTGATCGATCAGATGGACGACGGCGAGCGCCGCGCCTATCTGGCCGAGAGCCTGTTCCTCAACACGGTGAAGTACGAGAACGACAAGCTCGAGGCCTACATGCGGAAGCTGGCGGGCAGATAACGGAATTCACGATTCACAAGTCACGATTCACAAGTCACGATTCACAAGTCACGATTCACAAATTCAGCAATCATCAATCGCCGATTCCAGTTGTCAATCCCGTGTCGTTGAATTACCTGTCGACCCGTTTCCAGTGCTCGTGGCCGTGGACGACGATGGTCATGCTGTGCGACGGCCGGCTGGTCTGCGGCTGCGCCGACCCGTACGGCCACCGCGTGCTCGGTGACGCGCGGTCGTCGTCCGTCACGGGTGTCTGGAGCGGTTCGACCATCACCACGCTGCGATCGGAGTTGAACGCCGGGGGCTCGAGGTTCTGCGGCGATTGCGCCCTGAAGCTGCCGCTGAAGAAGGGGGACACGCCGGCCGTGCGTCCGGTCGATGCCGGCGCGCTGCCGTCGCGGCTCTACATCGAGTGCACCGCCGCCTGCAACATCTCGTGCGCCGAGGCCTGCTGCGCGCCCGAGACCGGCATCACCCGGACCCGGCAGGCAGGCATGCTCGACTTCGACCTGTTCCGCCGCGTCGTCGACGAGGCGGGGCCGTCGCTGGTGCGGATCGATTTCTTCAATTACGGCGAGGCGTTCCTGCACAAACGCGCGGTCGAGATGTGCGAGTACATCAAGACGCACTTCCCGCACATCTACCTCTACACCAGCACGAACGGCCTGGCGCTGACCGAGGCCCAGGCGCGGCGTCTCGTGCACTCGGGCATCGACGAGGTCACCTTCTCGATCGACGGCGCCACCGCCGAGAGCTACAGCCGCTACCGGCAGCGCGGCCGGTTCGACGTCGCGATCCGGACGCTCGAGGCGATGGCCGACGAGAAGAAGCGGGCGGGCCGGGATCTGCCGTTCCTGAACTGGCGCTACATCCTGTTCGTCTGGAACGACAGTGACGAGGAGATGGATCGGGCCCGGGCGATGGCGGCCGGGATGGGTGTCGATCGGCTGTGCTGGGAGATCACCGATCATCCCGAGACCGCCTACTCGCGGCGGTTCAGCCCCGGATCGCCCCAGCTGGCCGCAATCCGCCGTGAAATCTGGGACGACAACGACCTCGGCAACGCCATTCCCGGCGCCATGCCGCGGGCGCGCATCGACGTCCGGACGCTGGTGCCGGGCGTCCCGCTGATGGCGCGGACCGGTCGCCGGCTGCAGGTCCGCACGCGCGTCCATAACCTGTCGACGCGTCCGTTCCCCGCCCAGGCGACCTACGGCCGCCGGCTGGTGCGGCTCGGCGCGCAGTTGTGCGATGCGAGCGGCGCGATCATCAACCGCGATTTCGCCCGCGCCTGGCTGCCCCGGACGCTCGGCCCGGGCGGCACCGCCGACGTGCCGATCGAGATCGCGGCGCCCGATCGACCGGGCCGCTACGCGCTCAAGTTCGATCTGGTCAGTGAAGGGATCGACTGGTTCGAGCACTGCGGCTCGGAGACGACGACCAAGACACTCTGGGTCAGGTAGACAGGGCAATTCACAATTGACAATTCACGATTCACAAAATTGTGAATTGCTAATTGTGAATTGTGAATTGTGAATTGAATCAGTTGGCCAGCCGCGGTGTCGCGTGCGGGACCGTCCCGGCGGCGGGCAGCGCGGCCTGATCCATCGGCGCCTCGACCAGCCGCCAGGCGTGCGTCTCGTCGAGGATCTTGGCGGCGAACTCGGTATGGAGCGCATGGCCCGCCCGGTGCGCGACCAGGTGGCCGATCACCGGATGGCCGACCAGCGCGAGGTCGCCGATGGCGTCGAGGATCTTGTGGCGGACGAACTCGTCCTCGAAGCGGAGCGCGTTGTTCAGGACGCCGGTCTCGCCGAGCACGATGGCATTCTCCAGCGAGCCGCCCAGCGCCAGCCCGTTCTGCCGCAGCATCTCGACGTCCTTGAGGAAGGTGAAGGTCCGGGCCGGGGCGATGTCCTCGATGAACGTGTCCTCGGTGATCCGGATCGTCCGGCTCTGATGGCGCAGCAGCGGGTGATCGTAGCTGACGCTGTAGGTGACCTTGAAGTGATCCGACGGGTAGAGCGCGATGCGCTTGTCGCCGCGTGAAATCGAGATCGGGCGGATGATCTTCAGGTACTTGCGCGGCGTCTGCAGCCGCTTCACGCCCGCTTCCTGGATCAGATAGATGAACGGCGCCGCGCTGCCGTCCATGATCGGCACCTCGGGCGAGCTCAGCTCGACGATGACGTTGTCGACGCCCATGCTGACCAGCGCCGCCAGGAGATGTTCGACCGTTTCGACCGACACTTCCTCGCGCGCCAGGCCGGTCGCCAGCTGGATGCCGGCCAGGTTGTGCACGGTCGCCGGCACCTCGAGATGGCCGATGTCGGTGCGGCGAAACCTGATGCCGAAATCGGCAGCCGCCGGTTTCAGCGAGAGAGTCACCTTGTTGCCGGAATGAAGACCGATTCCGACGCACGAGATAGGACGCCGTAGTGTCCGCTGGATGTCCATGAGCCTCACGGGCAAAGTAGAGTGAGCCGTCACAGGCTCAGCAAAAAAAATGCCCGGCAGCGTCGGGGATGAATACTATCCCTAACATACAGACGTAACAAGCGGTTACTCACGATCAGCTGGAATGAATCCGCCCCGGCAGGATCGTCGCTGTGGTATTTCAGCCACAGGCTGGACCGCCAAAGGTGTGGGCATATTACCACTATGCGTCATCAAACGGCGGCGGAACGAATTGGCTGTCCGCCCTCCGCATCGAGGATGTCGGCCAGGAAGCGGCCGGTCGCCGATTGCTCGTTGGCCGCCACCTCTTCCGGTGTTCCGGCCGCGACGATCCGGCCGCCGGCGGCGCCTCCCTCCGGCCCGAGATCGATCAGATAGTCGGCGGTCTTGATCACGTCCAGGTTGTGCTCGATGACGACGATGGTATTGCCCTGATCGACGAGCTTGTTCAGGACGTCGAGCAGCTTGCGGGTGTCCTCGAAGTGCAGGCCGGTGGTCGGCTCGTCCAGGATGTAGAGCGTCCGGCCGGTGCCGCGTTTCGACAGCTCCTTGGCCAGCTTGACCCGCTGCGCCTCCCCGCCCGACAGGGTCGTCGCCGACTGGCCGAGCGCGACGTATCCCAGCCCGACGTCCTGCAGGGTGCGGAGCTTGTTGGCGATGGCGGGAAAATTTTCCAGCAGCGGCTGCGCCTGGTCGACGGTCAGCTCGAGCACCTCGGCGATCGATTTGCCGCGGTAGGTGATCTCCAGCGTTTCGGCGTTGTAGCGGCGTCCCTTGCACTGTTCGCAGGTGACGTAGACGTCGGGCAGGAAGTGCATCTCGATCGCCATGACGCCATCGCCCTGGCACGCTTCGCAGCGTCCGCCCTTGACGTTGAACGAAAAGCGCCCCGGTTTGTAGCCGCGCGCCTTCGCCGCCGGCATCATCGCGAACAGGTCGCGGATGAAGGTGAAGAGGCCGGTGTAGGTGGCGGGATTGGACCGCGGCGTGCGGCCGATCGGCGACTGATCGATCTCGATCACCTTGTCGACCAGTTCGATCCCCTCGATGCGATCGTGGGCGCCGGGCTCGCCGCCCGCCTTGTAGAGGGTCCGCGCCAGCGAGGTGTAGAGGATGTCGTTGACCAGCGTCGACTTGCCCGATCCGCTGACGCCGGTGACCGCGGTCAGCACGCCGAGCGGGATGCGGACGTCGATCTGCTTGAGGTTGTTGGCGCGGGCGCCGCGAATCACCAGGTCGCCGCGCCGCTGCGGCCGCCGCGCTTTCGGCGTCGGGATCGACCGGGCGCCGGTCAGGTAGGCGCCGGTCAGCGAGAAAATGACTCCCGACCCCTTTTCCCGCCCCTCCGCGTCCCTCGCGCTCTCCAGCAGCTCCGCCGGGGTCCCCTGGAAGATGACGTGTCCGCCGTGCTCCCCGGCGCCCGGGCCGAGATCGATCACATAGTCGGCGGTCCGGATCGTCTCTTCGTCGTGCTCGACGACGATCACGGTGTTGCCGAGATCGCGGAGGCGGGCCAGCGTCGACAGCAGCTTCCGGTTGTCGCGCTGGTGCAGGCCGATCGACGGCTCGTCCAGCACGTACAGCACCCCGGTCAGGTTGGCGCCGATCTGCGTCGCCAGCCGGATCCGCTGGCCCTCGCCGCCCGACAGCGTCGCCGCGCTGCGCCCCAGCGTCAGGTAGCCGACCCCGACGTCGTTGAGAAACCGCAGCCGATCGTGGATCTCCCGCAGCAGCCGGTCGGCGATGATCGCCTCGCGGTCGGTCAGCTGCAGGCTCTCGACCACCTTCTGCGTCTCGGCGATCGGCAGGTTGACATAGTCGGCGATCGTCCGCCCCTTGACCCGCACCGCCAGGCTCTGCGTCTTCAGCCGTTCGCCGCGGCAGGTCGGGCACGGCCGCAGCGATCGGAACGGCTCGAGCTCCTCCTGGTCCGTCCAGCTGCCTTCCTCGTAGCGGCGCCGCAGGTTGGGGATCAGCCCCTCGAAGCCGTGCTTCCCGCCCTTCGGCAGGCGCGGGCCGTCGGGGTTGGCCGCCGGCCGGCCGACGCCGAACATCAGCACCTCGCGCGCCTTGCGCGGCAGCGTGCCGAACGGCACCGTCAGATCGATGCCGAAGTTCCGGCTCAGGTCGTGCAGCGCCTCGCGCACCAGCCGCCGGTCGCCCTTGCTCCACGCCGCGATCGCGCCGTCGGCCAGCGATCGCGATTCGTCCGGCACCACGCGCTGCGGATCGAAGTCGATCGTCGCCCCCAGCCCCTGACAGTCCGGGCAGGCGCCGTGCGGCGAGTTGAACGAAAACGCCCGCGGCGTCATCTCCGGCATGCTGATGCCGCAGTCGACGCACGCCAGCTTCCGCGAGAACAGCCGATCGCCGCCGTCGAACGAGTTGATCACCACGATCTCGTCGGCCAGCTTCAACGCCACGTCGATCGACTCGGTCAGGCGGCGCTCGATGCCGCCGCGGACGATCAGCCGATCGACGACGACCTCGATGGTGTGATTGCGGCGGCGGTCGAGCTTGAGGTCCTCCTCGAGCGAATGGAACTGGCCGTCGACCCGCGCCTTGGTGTAGCCGCGCGCCCGCAGCGCCGCCAGCTCCTTCTTGAACTCGCCCTTCCGGCCGCGCACCAGCGGCGCCAGCACGTTGATCCGCTCGTCCTGCGGGTAGAGCATCACCATGTCGACGATCCGCTCGAGCGACTGCGAGGTGATCGCCCTGGCGCAGTTCGGACAGTGCGGGACGCCGATGTTGGCGAACAGCAGCCGCAGGTAGTCGTAGATCTCGGTCACCGTCCCGACCGTCGATCGCGGGTTGGATCCGGTGGTCTTCTGCTCGATCGAGATCGCCGGCGACAGGCCGTCGATCAGATCGACGTCCGGCTTCTCCATCTGCTCGAGGAACTGCCGCGCGTAGGCCGACAACGATTCGACGTAGCGGCGCTGGCCCTCGGCGTAGATGGTGTCGAAGGCGAGCGACGACTTGCCCGACCCCGACAGACCGGTGATCACCACCAGCTTGTGCCGCGGGATGTCGACGTCGATGTTCTTGAGGTTGTGGACGCGGGCGCCGCGCACTTTGATCCAGTCGTGGGCCATGAATCGCGTCCGGTGCCGGGTTCGAGGCCAGGGCGCGCGCTCAGGGGTTCCTGACGCGAATTCCCCGCCCATCCCAAACGATGATCGTAGCACGCTCACGCCGGAACGGTTGAGCCGCGCTCAAGGCTGTCTTGGGCTGGGGCTGGGGCTGGGGCTGGGGCTGGGGCTGGGGCTGGGGGTTTGAGGTTCGGGGCTAACGCGCGATCACGTCGAACCTCACCGTGATCTCGTCCTTCACCTTGACCGTGCCGCCGGCGATGCTGATCGGCATGATGCCGAAGTCGCGCTGCCTGATCGCCACCGACCCGCGCCAGCGCCCGTCCGCCCGGCTGACCGGAAACGTCACCTGCCGCGTCACCCCGTGGATCGTCAGACCGCCGGTCACCATCCACCGGTCCGGCCCGGCGGCAGCTGCCGCTGTCGACGCGAAGGCGATCAACGGAAACCTCTCCGTGTCCAGCACCTCGGGGCCGAGCATCCGCATCTGAACCTCGGCGCGCCTGCTCGCCGACAACTTCGGATCGCGGACCTTCAACCCGCCTGCCCTGACCTCGATCGCCACCGACAACGGCGCCGTGTCGGCAATCGTTCCGCCGGCAATCAGGCCGTCGATGACGTGATCGTCGGCGAACGCCGAGAACAGTCCGGACTTATAGACGAACACCGTCAGCGTCGACTGCGCCGTGTCGATCTGACGGCTCTCGCCGTGAAGGCCCGCCGCCCCGATCAGCAACGCCAGCAGCAGCGCCTGACCTCTCGCGGCGAAACCGGACGAACGGCGCCCTGGCATCGGTCTCTCTTCTCCCGTACGTGTGACCCGGCCGATTATCGCCACCGGACCATTGTGATCGAAGTCACTCTGCTCCCGCCCGGGCCCCGAAGCGCCATTGCATATAATCCTGCGGCAGGATCCGTGGAGACCCCGCCGCGATGCTGAGACAACTGCTCCGCACCAAGAGCCTCGACGCCCTGCTCGTCGAAAGCGAGGCGCCGCAGCACCGGCTGGCCCGCTCCCTCGGCGCCTTCGACGTCGTCATGCTCGGCATCGGCGCCATCGTCGGCGCCGGCATCTTCGCCACCATCGGCACCGCCGCGGCCGGCGACGCGACGCGGCCGGGCGCCGGGCCGGCGCTGATCCTGTCCTTCGTCCTGACCGCCGTCGCCTGCGGCTTCGCCGCGCTGTGCTACGCCGAGTTCGCCGCGATGGTGCCGATCTCCGGCAGCGCCTATACCTACGCCTACGCCACCCTCGGCGAGCTGGTCGCCTGGATCATCGGCTGGGATCTGATCATCGAGTACGCCGTCGGCAACGTCGCGGTCGCGATCAGCTGGGGCAACTACTTCAAGACGCTGCTCTCGGGGTTCGGCATCGTCATCCCCGACTGGCTGTCGACCGACTATCGCACCGCCGCCCGGATCCCCGGGCTGTTCGAGAGCGCACCGCACCTGTTCGGCGTCCCGATCGTCTTCAACATCCTGGCCTTCGCCATCGTCGCGCTGATCACGATCGTGCTGGTGATCGGCATCCGCGAGAGCGCGACGATCAACACCGCGATGGTGATGCTGAAGCTGGTCGTGCTGGGCTTCTTCGTCATCGTCGGCTGGAACTACACCCACGCCGCCAACTACACGCCGTTCGCGCCCAACGGGTGGGCCGGCATCCAGTCGGGCGCCGCCATCGTCTTCTTCGCGTATATCGGCTTCGACGCGGTGTCGACCGTCGCCGAGGAGACGCGCAATCCCAGCCGCGATCTGCCGATCGGCATCATCGGATCGCTGGTCATCTGCACGCTGATCTACATCATCGTGGCGGTGGTGTTCTCCGGCATCATCCCCTACGACGTGCTGCGGCAGAAGCTGGCGACCGAGCAGGCCGAGCCGCTGACGATGGCGCTGCAATATGCGAACATCGGACGCTGGAGCAACCTGTTCGTCGGCATCGTCGCGTTCGGGTCGGTGGTGGCGCACACCGCGGTCCTGCTGGTGTTCCAGCTCGGGCAGCCGAGAATCTTCTTCTCGATGGCCCGCGACGGCCTGCTGCCGCCGAGCTTCGCCCGGGTGCATCCGCGGTTCCACACCCCGTACGTCACGACCATCCTGACCGGCGTGCTGGTCGCGGTGTGCGCGATGTTCACCAGCATCGACGAGATGGTCGACCTGACGAACATCGGCACGTTGTTCGCGTTCATCCTGGTGTGCGTCGGCATCCTGATCCTGCGCCGGCGCGATCCGGACCGCTACCGGGCCTTCAGGACCCCGTGGGTCCCGCTCGTCCCGGTCCTCGGCGTCATCTCGTGCCTCTACCTGATGCTCGGCCTGCCGTGGATCACCTGGATCCGGTTCGGACTCTGGCTGGCGGTCGGGCTGGTGGTCTACTACGCCTACGGATACCGGAAGAGTGGATTGCGGATGGCAGATCGTGCGTAGTGCCGGATCGGCGGCCGGCGTCAGGCGTGTCGCAACCCGTCGTTGCACGACTGGCGGCACACCCTGAAGGGTGTGCCCTACGCCCGGCAGCGTAGCGAACTTCTTGCCAGCGGGTGCCAGGGGGTGTAGGGGACGGTCTCGAGACCGTCCCGTGATTGTTCAGGCGCCCGAGGGTGACACGCGATACGCCGTATCGTTCGAGCACACGACGAGGCCGCCCGTGGGATCGAAGGCCACGCCGATCAGCCCGGGGCCGGAGAGGACCAGCTCCCGGGCGCCGTCCGAGGGAATCCGATACAGCCCGCTGCTGCCGGCGAGCGCTTCGATGACGAACAGCGTGCCGTTGGCATCGAAGGCCAGCCCCTGCGGCCGGCCGAATCCGGTATACGGCTGGGTGACCTCGCCGTCGGCGGCAATCCGATAGATGCCGTCGTAGGACGACAGCGTCGGGGCGGCCACGTGCAGCGCGCCGTCCGGCGCCAGCGCGAGATGGAACGCGGCCACGCTCGGCGGCAGCGAGGCGAACGCCCGTGCGTGCCCGTCCCGATCGACGCGGAAGATCGTCCCGGAGCGGTCGCCGACGAACAGCGTGCCGTCGGCCGCGAACGTCAGCCCGCAGGCGACGCCGAGATCGCTGGCGAACGACTCGGACGATCCATCGAGGCCGACCCGGTAGACCGTTCCCTCGAACCGGCTCGACACGTAGAGGCGCCCTTCCGGATCGATGGCCATCGAGGTCGGGTTGACGATGCCGGACGAGAAGGTCTCGCGCATGCCGTCGGGGCGGACGCAGAAGATGGAGACCGGCACCTCCTGCCCGCGCGTCCCGCTGTAGGTGACGTAGAGATTGCCGGCTCGATCGAACACCGGGTTGTCGACCTGATGCAGTCCGGTCGCGACGGTCGACGCCACGTCGATGACGGCCGATTCATCCGGGACGCCGTCGATCCGCACGCTGGCGCGGCCGCCGTCGGCGACTGGCGGCACGATCACGCCCAGCACCCGCGGCGAGGCGTGGACGATGCGGGCGCGCTCGCCGCCGATGCGGACCACGGGCAGTTCCGGACCGTCGACCGGAAACCCCGCCCCTTCGATGACGATCCGGCCGCCCTGGATGGCGGAGGCCGGACGGACCGCGGTGATGCCGGGACTGTTGGACATGGGGGATCGAGTGTCGACTGTTGACGGAGGAGCCCGTCGCTTCATTATCGCTGATGGCTCAAGGGTATGGTTGGAGGCTGCGGTTGTCTCGCACACCTCCCTGGTCGATCCTGCAGCACGTTCGTTGTGGCTAGGTGTCGTCCAGTTCGAGGTTCCAGTAGAGATAGTCGCGCCACGTTTCGGGAGCGCTGCGGAGGCCGATGGTGATGCGGAGCGCTGGCGCCGACTCGGGTCGCTTGGGCATTCGCCTGAGGTGCATGCCCGCTTCGTGCGGCGTTCGCCCGCCCTTCCGCCGATTGCAGGTGACGCAGGCCGTGACGATGTTTTCCCAGTCCTTGCGGCCGCCCTGGGCGACCGGCACGACGTGGTCGAACGTCAGATCGCTGGTCGGAAACGGATTGCCGCAATACTGGCACCTGTGGTCGTCACGCGCGTAGATATTGGCGCGCGAAAACGGCACATAATCGAACCGCCGCTTGATCTTGATGTAGCGGAGCAGGCGGATGACGGAAGGCAGCTTGAAGCTGAACGAGACCGCCCGCACTTCGCGGTCGTGGACCTCGATGATCTCGACCTTCCCCTGGCACCAGAGCGTGACGGCCTTCTGCCAGTCGACGACCTTGAGCGGCTCGTACGTCGCGTTCAGGAGCAGCGTCTGTTCCATCGTAGGAAACGGGTTCTGGCCCGACCGTGTTTAAATTCTGCCCGAGGGTGGTAGAGGTGTCAAGGATCGGACGCTGTAAACACATCGAAGACGGATGGTTAGCGTGAGGACCGATATCATGACCGTCTCCGTGCGGCCCCGCTCATTCCGGACCATGCTGAAGCGCTCATGCGAGCTGTTCATCGTCGCCGCGGCGGTGTGCACGGCCGCCTGCGCCTCGACCGGCGCCACGCCGCGTCCCTTCCCCATGCCCGGTCCCGCGACCCCGCGGACTCCGGCGCCCGCACCCGATCCGCCTCCGCCTGCCCCGGTACCGGCCCCGGTCCCGGCCCCGGTTGACGGCGCCGGAAACACCGGCCTCGCCGACGCCGGGGCAGCGGCGTCCTGCGCAAACTGTCCGGCCGGCGTCGACGCCTATGCGCTGACCGGCACGGCGCTGGCGCTGCGCGGGATCAGGTATCGGGACGGCGGCACCGATCCGGCCGGCTTCGACTGCAGCGGCTTCACGCAGTACGTCTTCGCCCGCCACGGCATCGCGCTGCCGCGCAACGTCAGGGATCAGTTCGAAACCGGGAAGCCGTTGAAGCCGACCGAGATCGCGCCGGGCGACCTGATCTTCTTCAGCACCGTCGCGCCGGGGGCGTCGCACGTCGCCATCGCGATCGGCGGCGACGCCTTCGTCCACGCGCCGAGCTCGACCGGCGTGGTGCGAGTCGAGCGCCTCGCCAGCACCTACTGGTCGAAGCGCTACATCGGCGCCCGCAGATTGCAATAGTGTCCGGCGTTCCCGGACGCCGCTCTCAGGCCGCCCGGAATTCGGGCAGCCGCCGCGAGGTCTTCTTGGAGAAGTGCCGGAGCTGCAGGTCGCGCTCCGTGTACAGGGTCGGCATCTGATTGGGGCGGAGCGGTTCAACGACGACGGCGGCTTCGTCGCCCTCGCACACCGGCTGCAGCTCGGCGCGCTCGAGATAGCGCTGCGGATAGGACGGGAACGTCCGGAACGTCGTCGCCGCAACGCCGCCGAAGCGGTCGTCGAGGGTGTCGAAGTCGTAGCGCAGGAAGTCGTAAATCGCGGGATCGGGCCCGCTCTCGACGTAGGTCGCCACCATGTCGGCGACCTGGGTGAAGAACAGATGGCCGTGGCAGTTGTCGGAATAGGTCCCGTCCTGGCGCTCGATCCGGCGGATGCCGCTGCGATCGGGATCGATGTGATAGAGCTCGTGGACGACCGTGTCGAGCTTGGCGAGCCAGGGCTCGGCGCCTGGATAGAACCGCTCCTTGCGGGTCCGATCGAGCGACTGATCGCAGAAGCGCGGCAGCGCGAACGAGATCATGTAGCTCAACGGCCGCGCCTCGATGGCGACAGCGGGCGACCGGGTGACGAACCACTCCGACCGCCGTGTCAGGCGGCCGGTGGTCCGATCCCGCCAGAAGTAATACCCCGCCTCGCTCGGCGGCAGCGTCAGGCAGTGGCAGGTGGCGAACGCACCGTCGGCATCGGAACGGCCGGCGCGGGCGAAGACGAGCACATCGGCGAGATCGATGAAGGACAGCCTCGGCACGCGCGCGACGATGTCTCGCATCAACATCGTCATGCATTCTGTGTAGTTGATCATGCGGTTCGCGCCACACAAATCGTCCGCGCCATAGAGCGCCCGCCGGAAGGGCGCACGCTGACCGCCTCGGCTGTGATAACGGGGACGCGAGACTATAGCGAAGCGTTCTCGCGGGTGTCAAGCTCATCGCGGCAAGACACAAGAAGACTTGTGCAGCCACGACTTCACAATCCGGGTAGGCTTAAGTATGCATGATAAACCGATCGCTCAAGCCGGAATCGCCGTCGCCGCCCGCCGATTCGTCGCCGCCGCGGCGATCGGCGCGGCCCTCGCGGCCACCGCCGCGTGCCGCCCGGCCGTGATGACGGCGTCGGCGGCGATACCCAACCCGGCTGTCGACGAACCGCCGGCGACATCAGCGACAGACCGCACCGCCGTGCTGGCCGGCGGCTGCTTCTGGGGGATCGAGGCCGTCTTCGAACACGTCAAGGGTGTGAGGCACGTCACGTCCGGCTACGCTGGCGGCGCCGCGGACACCGCGCACTACGAGCTGGTCGGCACCGGCCGGACCAACCACGCCGAGTCGGTGAACATCATCTACGACCCGGCCCAGGTCTCGTACGGTCAGCTGCTGAAGGTGTTTTTCTCGGTGGCGCATGATCCAACCGAGCTGAACCGGCAGGGACCGGACAGCGGGACGCAGTATCGCTCGGCGATCTTCGCCTCGAGCGATGAGCAGCGGCAGGTCGCCCGCGCCTACATCGATCAGCTGAACCAGGCCAGGGTGTTCCCGCGGCCGATCGCGACGGAGGTCGTTGCCCTGCAGGCGTTCTACCAGGCCGAGGCCTACCACCAGGACTTCGCCGCCCGCAATCCGGCGCACCCGTACATCGCCACCTACGATCGGCCCAAGGTCGATCACCTCCGCACGCAGCTTCCGGATCTGTTCGTGGCGCGTTAGCTATTGCCTCGCACGGCGCTTCTGTTCGTACGTGGGATCCGGCTTTAGCCGGATTACGGGGGTCCGCCTGAAGGCGGCCCCCCGGAACTGACGAGAAACGCACTCACTTCAACTCGACCGGCGGTGCGACCTCTATCGCCGGCTGCTCAGCCGGCACATCACCGGACGGCGGCGCCGGTTGATCACCGGGCGAAGGAACCGGCACGCGGTTGACTCGCGGATCGGTCGGCGTCTCGGCCGGCGGGACCACGCTGCCCATCCGCCGCAGGATCATCTGCTGGCGGCGCAGGAGCCGCGCGGTCGGGTGGGCGGGGTTCATCGTCCGCGGGTTGACGATCGCCGCGGCCAGCTGCGCCGCCTGCGCCGCGCCGAGCGCCGCCGCGCTGGTATGGAAATAGGCGCGCGCCGCCGCCTCCGCGCCGTAGATGCCGTCGCCCCATTCGATCACGTTCAGGTACAGCTCGAGGATTCGCGACTTCGGCAGCTCCGCTTCGAGGCGCCGCGCGATCAGCAGCTCGCGCAGCTTGCGCACCGGGTTCTTCGAGGGCGACAGGTAGAGGTTCTTCGCCAGCTGCTGCGTGATGGTGCTGCCGCCGCGCAGCAGGCGGCCCCGCGCCCAATCGACTTCCAGCGATTCCTGCAGCTGCTCGAAATCCACCCCTTCGTGCTGCCAGAAGGCATCGTCTTCGGCGACCAGCACGGCGCGCGTCAGCTGCGGTGAGATCCGGCTGTACTTCACCCACTGCTGGGCCGCCCGGACCGGGCGCCCGGCAGCGCGCGCCTCCGCGGCCCGCAGCTGCATGAAGGCGGTCGTCGCCGGATTCGACGCGCGGAGCGGGCGGACGTCGGGGAGCGTCAGGACGACGTAGATCAGGAACGCGAAGCCGCACGCGGCGGCGCCAATCACCCAGCGTCCAGCGCTGTGCCGTCGCAGGGGCCGCCGGCGGGATCGCCTCACGGGCCTACCAGCAGCGCCAGCATCAGCGCGACGATCGGTGCGTACATAGGCTGACGGAACCGACGGTCCGGCTGGAGCGCGTGTGACAAGACCTCGCCCTCCAGAATCGTACCTGGCGTCCGACGTCAGTCGGACGACGGATCAACCCGACTGCGCCACTACCGTCCGCCCTTGCGCCGCCATCGCGCTCTCCAGCGCGCCGAGCAGCAGGACGATCAGCCGGTGCGACGAGCTCGCGCCCATCAAGCCGACCCGCCAGATCTTTCCCGCCAGCGGACCGAGGCCGGCGCCGATCTCGATGCTGAACTCGTCGAGCAGGTGCTTGCGGACCGCGGCGTCGTCGACCCCCTCGGGGATGCGGACGGCGTTCAGCGTCCAGAGCCGCGCCCCTGCCGGGGGCAGCACCGACATCCCGATCGACTTCAGACCCGCGACGAAGGCGTGATGGTTGCGCTCGTGGCGGGCCCAGCGCGCCTCCAGCCCTTCCTCTTCCACCATCGCCAGCGCCTCGTCCAGCGCGTAGACCAGCGTCGACGACATCGTGTGATGGTACTTCCGCCGGACCCAGTAGTCCTCGAGCAGCTGCAGGTCGAAGTAGAAGCTGCGGCACTTGACGCGGCGCTCGAGCGCGCGCGGACCGAACACCACCGGCGCCAGGCCCGAGGGCGCACTCAGGCACTTCTGCGTGCAGCTGTAGCAGGCGTCGACGTCCCAGGCGGCGAGATCGAGCGGATGGCCGCCGAACGACGTCACCGCGTCGACGATGGTCAGCGCGCCGTGGGCGCGGGCGATCGCGGCCAGCGCCTCGATCGGATTCAGCACGCCGGTGGAGGTTTCCGCATGGACCATCGCCACCACGTCGGCGCCATCAGCCTTCAGCGCGGCGGCGAGCGCGGCCGGGTCGCACGCGCTGCCCCACTCCGCCTCCAGCCGGCGCACCACGGCGCCGTAGCGCTCGCACATCTGCGCCAGGCGATCGCCGAAATAGCCGTTGACGAGTACGAGCACGCGCGTGCCGTCGCCGACCAGGTTGGCGACGACGGTTTCCATGCCCGCCGTCCCGGTGCCGGACACAGCGAACGCGAACGAACCGGCCGGCGCGCGGAACAGCCGCGTCAACCGGCCGCGGACGTCGTCGAGCAGCGCGAACATCTGCGGGTCGACATGGCTGACCGTCGGCGCCGCCATCGCGCGCATCACGCGCGGCGACGTCAGGCTGGGCCCGGGGCCGAGGAGAATGCGATCGAAATCCGGAAGCAGGCTGGACATGGATGATTGATCGTCAATGAACTGAATGCGGTCAGCTGTCAGCCGACAGCAGGGCGACCGCGGTGAACGGGGCCAGCGCCCGGGCCAGTTCGGACACGGCCGGAGCGGCCAGCGGCACGAGCGGCGGCCGCGGCAGCCCGACGTCGCAGCCGACCAGCGTCAGCGCCGCCTTGAGCCCCGGCACGCCGTAGGTGGATCCAAGCAGCTTGGCAATCGGTACCAGCTGCTGCTGCAGCGCCCGCGCCTCGTCGAGCAGGCCGGCCCCCGTCAGCTCGAACAGCCGGACGCAGAGATCGGGCAGGACCGATCCGAGCGCCAGGATGCCGCCGGCGGCCCCGGCCCGCAGCGCTTCGTAGAAGGTCGCCGCCGATCCGGCCAGCAGCGTGAACGTGTCGGGCGTCGACGACGCCAGATCGGCGATCCGCAGCAGATCGCCGTTCGATTCCTTCATCCCGGCGATGTTGGCGTGCTCGGCCAGCCGGGCCACCGCGTCCACCGGCAGGCTGACGCCGGTGACCGCCGTGTAGTTGTAGAGCAGCACCGGCACCGGCGAGGCGTCGGCCACCGCGCGGTAGTGGCGGACGAACACGTCGGTCGTCATCTGCGCCTTGAAGAACCCGGGCGTCCGGACCAGCACCGCGTCGGCACCCAGCGCCGCGGCGCGCCTGGTCGCGTTGATGGCGCCGCGGGTCGATTCGCGGCCGGTGCCGACGATGAACACCCGCTCCTCCGGCACCACATCGCGCGCCGCCGCGATCACCCGATCCGATTCGTCCTCGTCGAGCAGCGCCGCTTCGCCGTTCGATCCGAGAATCACGAACCCGGCCAGCGGCGATCGCAGCCACCCGGCCAGCGCCGCCCGCAGCGTCGGAACATCGACCTCGTCGTCGCGATCGAACGGCGTCGGGATGGGGGTGAGCACGCCGGACAGCTTCATGGGTCCCCAATTGTAACGAAACCTCGTACGTGGCGTCCGGCTTCAGTCGGACCACGGATCATCGTACGTAGTGTCCGGCTTCAGCCGGACCCGTGAGGAGTCGACCAGGCCGGAAGGCCGGACTCCAGCCTACGTATGCGGGCCGCCGATTCCCCGGCCGGCGCGCGCCGCTCCCCCCTGCAGCACCAGGTTCAGGCCCAGCACGAACAGGAAGATCGCCGCCACCGGGCTGAGCAGCCACGGAAAGTCCGCCAGCGTCCTGATGTTCGAGGCGTCGTGCAGCATCGTGCCCCAGCTTGCGACCGGCTCGGGAAAGCCGAGGCCGACATAGGACAGCGTCGCCTCGGCCATGATGAACGCCGGCACCAGCATCGTCATCTCGACCGCCGCGAACCCGCGCGCCGCCGGCAGCAGGTGGCGGCCGAGCAGCCGGATGTGCCCCGCCCCGAGCGACGCCGCCGCCACCGCGTAGTCGAGCCGCCGCTCCCGGCGGACGATGGCGCGGACGCCGCGCGCCACGAACGGCGCACCGACAATGGCGAAGATCAGGGTGAGGAAGAGGAAGACGGCGAGCGGGTCGAGGACCAGCGGCAGTACCGCCCTCAAGGCGAGGACGACGTAGATGGCCGGCAGGACCATCACGACGTCGGTTGTCCGGATCAGCACGTCGTCCGCCATCCCGCCGGCGTAGCCGGCCACGCCGCCGGCCAGCCCGCCGGCGAGGATCGAGCCGAGCGCCGCCAGCACGGACAGTCCCAGCGACACACGCGCGCCGAACAGCAGCCGGCTGAAGACGTCGCGGCCGTAGCTGTCGGTGCCGAGCAGCAGCAGCGGGCGGCTGAGCGGGTCCGCCGATTCGACCAGGCGGCCGCGGCTGAACCAGGCGAGGGCAACCGGACGGGTGCGGTCCTGCTCGTAGCGCTGCGCCAGCCGATCGACCAGCGTCCACGGATAGATGAACGGCGCCCGCCAGCCTCCGGCGTCGTCGATCAGGCGCGGCAGCGTCGGCGGCGCGTTCAGCAGATTGACGAATCGCTCGTCGGACCGATGCGGCGCCAGCGCCGGCGCCAGGACGGCGGCGAGCACGCCGATCAGGACCAGGACGAGTCCGGCCCGGCTCATGCGATCTCCAGCCGCCCCGGTAGAACCCGTAGAACAGGCAGAACCGGTAGCACAGGATGTCCTTCATCCCGAGCCGGTCGAGTGGCGCAGCGGCCTGGCCGGGACCGGTCGCGAGCCGGCGGGGCCGCGCCGGCAGAGGCGATGGACGGCGTGGTATATCGTCCTGGGCGTCGCCCGCCGCGCTGTTCAACCAGCTGTCTGCCCGGCGTCACCAGCGGCTACTCCCGCGCCCGCGGATCGACGAGCGCGAGCGCCGCGTCCGAGAGCAGCGTGCCGCAGGCCAGAAACAGCGATCCGGCCGCCGCGCATCCGGCCACCAGGTAGACGTCGCGCGCGCGCAGCGCCTCGAACATCAGCCGGCCCAGGCCCGGCCAGGCGGTGATCATCTCGACGGCGAACGACCCGCTCAGCAGCGAGCCGACGACGAGTCCGTAGACGGACGCGACCGGGCCGAGCGCCGCCTTGAGCGCGTCGCGCCATACGACGCGCGATCGGGGCACGCCGCGCGCCAGCGCCGCCGTCACGTAGGGCTGGCCGAGCGCTTCGTGGATCGCCTCCGACTGGAGGCGCTCGAACATCGCGGCCAGGGGCAGCCCCAGCGCCAGGACCGGCACGACGAGATGGCGCAGCCGATCGAGCAGCGCCGCGCCGCCGCCAGTTCCCGGCCACGACCCCGACTGCATGCCGCCGATCGGCAGCCATCCGGTCCGCGCCGCGGCAAAGACCAGCAGCAGCGACATCAGCAGCGGCGGCAGCGACAGCAGCACCACCGATCCGGCGCGAATCAGCCCGGACGCCGCGCCGCCCGGGCGCGAGCCGCTGACGATGCCGAGCGGCAGGCCGATCAAGGTAGCCAGCAGCAGCGCCGCCGCCGCCAGGATGGCGGTATTGGCGGCGCGCCCGGGGATCAGATCCATCACCGGCCGGTCGTAGGCCAGCGAGCGGCCGAAGTCGAGGCGCAGCATCCCGGCCAGCCAGTCGCGGTACTGGGCGGCGATCGGCCGATCGAGCCCGTACCTGGCGCGCATGTCGGCGAGCCGGGCGCGGCTGGCACCGATCCCGAGCGCGTCGGTGGCGTAGTCGCCCGGCGCCAGCCGCGTCAGCAGCAGCGACGCCGACGAGACGGTGAACACCAGCGCCAGGGCGAACAGGAGCCGCCGGAGCAGATAGCTGAGCACGCCCTGCTATTGTCTACGCGTCGCCAGCCACCCGCCCGGGCTTTTTGTTTCAGCCGGAGTGCGACGGGCACGCTCCTGAACGCCCGCGTTCGCCTCGTACGTGGGGTCCGGCTTCAGCCGGACCGTGACAGGGTCTTTCGACCCGCTCCCTCTCACCGCACCACGGCAATGGTGTCCGGGCTCCACAACAGCTGCGGCCGCGAGAACGCCGTCGGCGCCAGGTTGGTGACGCGGCTGGACACCGCGACGAAGACGCGCGGCGCGACGAACTGGATCGTCGGCAGGTGCCGGGCGAAGATCGCCTGCACCTGGTCGAACAGCCGCTTCCGCTCGCCGTCGTCGAAGGCCGCCATCTGCCGCCGCATCAGGGCGTCGATCTCCCCTTCCCAGCCGGTGGCCGGTGTCTTCTGCTCCGGGTTCCAGATGTGCGAGCTGCCCGAGCTGAGCCAGAAATCGCTGTTGACGGCGGGATCCGTGTCGGTGGTGGTGATGCGGAAATAGACCGCGTCGTACTCGCCCGACAGGAAGCGGCCGATCACCGCGTTGCCGTCGAGCGCGACGACGTCGACCGCCAGGCCGATCTTGCGCAGCTCGTCGCGGATCACCGCGGCGCCGCGCTCGAGCGTGGTGTTGCCTTTCTGCGTCAGCAGCGCGAAGCGCGCCGGCCGGCCGGCGGCGTCCTCGAGCAGGCCGTCGCCGTCGCGGTCGGAGAGGCCGGCCCCCGCCAGCTCCCGCGCCGCGGCGGCCGGGTCGTGCGGCAGCGGCGGCAGATCGGCGTGCCACTTCCGGTTGGCGGCGGTGATCGGACCGTAGGCCGGCACGCCGGCACCGAGGAAGACGGTGTTGGCGAAGAGATCGCGATCGACCGCCAGCGAGATCGCCCGCCGCAGCTGATCGCTCCGCAGCCAGGCGGCGCGCGGGTCGCCCGGCCCTGCCGTCGGCCGCAGATTGAACCACAGGCTGTCAGCGTCGAAGCCAACGCCCAGGTCGAGCAGCGCCAATTCGCCGGCATCGGCGGCGCGCCGCAGCGGCGCGTAGTCTTCGGCGCGCAGCTCGGTGGCCGTCATGTCGAGCAGGCCGGCGTCGAGCCGCAGCACCTCGAGATCCTGATCCGGGATGATCTCGAGCGTCACCCGATCAAGATAGGGCAGCGCGTCGCCGTTACCGGCCCGCCGCCAGTAGCGGCTGTTGCGGCTGAACACCATCCGCTGTCCCGGGGCGTATTCCGACACCACGAACGGGCCGAGGCCGACCAGCTGATCGGGTGGCGTGCCGGCGCCCCAGGCGGCCGCGAACGTGCCGTCCCGCAGCGCCTGGGCGAGGACGTGCCTGGGATAGAGCGGCAGGTTGTCGAGAATGCGCAGGCCGGGCGCGAACGGCTCGGGGAACGTCACCACCACGGTCAACGGATCGGGCGCGGCGGCGCGCAGCCGCCGGCCGCCGATCGTCAGCGTGTCGGCGATCACGCTGCCGGTCCGCTCGTCGTAGGCCGCCTCCAGCGAAAACAGCACATCGTCGGCAGTGAACGGATGGCCGTCGGAGAAGGCGACGCCCTGCCGCAGCGCCAGCGTGTAGCTGAGGCCGTCCGCGGCGCGCGTCCACGACTCGGCCAGCCAGGGGTCGACGTCCTGCGTGACGCGGTTGAGGCGGACCAGCTTGCCGTGGATCAGCGTCGTGATCAGGTCGGTGGTCGAGTCGCGCTGGAGATAGCGGTTGAAACTTTTCGGATCGGTGTGGACGGACGCCACCAGGGCGCCGCCGCGCGCCGGCGTCGGGGCCGCGGCCGGGGCCGTGGCGGGTGCTGGCAGCGCCGCGCCGGGCGCACCGGGGGACGGGCGGTGGCGGCGTGACGCGAACGCTCCGTAGCCGGCCCCGGCGGCCAGGATCGCGATCGCGGCGATGACGCTGTTGCGCGTGCCCTTCCTCATCTGTCTGGTGAGAATCTGGCCGACCAGTCAAGAAGTTAGCCTATAAAAACGCCGGCCACCTCGACCGGTTCATGCGGATTGCGTGCAAATTTCAGGTGGATCTCGAGCCGGGCGGGCGGCTTGGCCAGTTTCTTGGCCGTTCCGGGCTCCCGCCCGCCTCGCTGCCCGCCGGAATGTTAGTGCAGCAAGTTCAAACCATGCAAGAGGTTGCGGCCATCGCGGCGGCGACCAGCTCGACCGGCATCGGACATGCGATACGGCGCGCATGGAAACCCCGGAAACGACCCCACAAAATCCAGAACCTCGCATCGGCCGGAGTGTCTCTTTGGACCATGCTGCGCAGATTCTTGGCGTCTCGCGGCGGACCATCTACAACCGTATCCGTGAAGGCCGTCTGCAGACCATTCGCACGCTCGGCGGATCGCAGCGCGTGCTGCTCGACTCGGTGCAGGAGGTCCGCAGCCAGTCGTAACACCGCGGCAGAAATCGCCTCTCCCGGGCGGCACCGGAGGTGTGCCGCGTGCCGGCGCAGCCGTCCAACCAGGAGCGTGTGCCTGTTACTTGACACGCTCCTGGCGCTGGCCCCGGGCCGGCGATCTGTGCGATGGTAATGCGCGATGAACGTGGGGCGGGCACGTGTGGCGCTTCGCCGCGCCGCCGGCGCGGCCGCCATACTGATTCCGCTCGCGGCGATGCCGGCGCCCGGCTTCGCCCAGCCCCAGACACAGTCCCAGGCCCAGCCACAACCCCAGACACAGACACAGACACAGACACAACCCCAGACACAAACAGCGCACAGCGCCCGCCTGAGCGCCGACCTCGCCGATCACCTCGCCGCCGGCTCGCAATCGATCGACGTCATCGTCCACGGCGACCGCGCCGCGGTGGACGCCCTGGCCTCGCGCTACAACCTCCTGGTCGCGCGGCGCCTGCGGAGCGGCGGCGTCCTGCGCGTCAACGCCGGCCAGCTCGACGCGCTGCGGCGCGACCCCGACGTCGATCATCTCTCCGGCGACATCCCGCTGCGGCCGGTGATGGCGATCACGAACGCGGCGATCGGCGCCGATCGGCTCTGGACCGGCAGCGGCGGCACGCCGGCGCTGACCGGCCGCGGCGTGACCGTCGCGGTGATCGATTCCGGCATCAGCGAGCGCCACAGCGCGCTGCGGCGGCGCGTCGTCGCGACCGCTGATTTCACCGGCGGCGACGGCGTCGATCGCTACGGCCACGGCACCCACGTCGCGGCGATCATCGCCGGCCAGGCCGGCCGCACCGTCGAGACGCGCGATGTGCAGGGCGTGGCGCCCGGCGCCTACCTGATCAACCTGAGGGTGCTGGGCGACGACGGGTCCGGGGTGATCAGCAGCGTGGTCGAGGCCATCGACTGGGCGATCGAGAACAAAGCGCGCTACCGGATCGGCGTCATCAACCTGTCGCTCGGCGCGCCGGTGCTGCAGCCCTATCGCGACGATCCGCTGTGCGAGGCGGTGGAGCGGGCGGTGCGGGCCGGGATCGTCGTGGTGGCGGCGGCCGGCAATCTCGGCCGCGGCCGCGGCGGCCAGCCGGTGTCCGGCGGCATCATCACCCCAGGCAACGACCCCGGCGCGCTGACGGTCGGCGCGATCGACACCCGCGGGACCCCGGATCGGGAAGACGATGTGGCGGCGGCCTACAGCTCGCACGGGCCGACGCGCTACGACCTGGTCAGCAAGCCGGACGTGCTGGCGCCTGGCACCCGCATCGTCTCGGCGGAGGCGGCCGGGTCGGTGGCGGCGCGTGAGCATCCCGACCGGCACGTCAGCGGCGCCGGCGCGAACGGCTACATCCAATTCTCCGGGACGAGCATGGCCGCCGCGGTGGTGAGCGGTGCGGTGGCGCTGCTGCTGCAGGACGATCCGCGGCTGACGCCGGCCGGCGTCAAGGCGGTGATCCAGCTGACCAGCTCGCGCGTGCCGGCGCCGGAAACGGGCGCCGCCGGGGCCGGCAGCCTGAACGTGCTGGCGGCGGCCAGCCTGGTCGGCAGCGTGCCGGGCAGCACTCTGGCCGGGGCCGCGGCGCCGGCGCCCGCACTCGACCGGTTTCCGATCGAGGCCAACTGAAGTTCTCGTGCGTGGTGTCCCGCTCATCTTTCGTAAGTGGGTCCAGAATTTTCTTGTACGTGAGGTCCGGCTTTAGCCGGACCATGCCAGGTCCTCCGGTCCGAGGAGTCACGTACGAAAAATCGTCTTCGTACCGTCGCGTTTTCGTGTTTTCGTGGCGTCCGTGTTTTCGTGGCCGCAGTTTGTCGTGATGTCCCCGCCACGACGCGTGCGGCTGTCCGTCATGTCCGGACCGTGATACGTCAGCTGTTTACCTTCCGCTGATCCCTCGTTGTTACAGGCAACGCACCTCACCAGGACCAATCGACAGTTCGACGGCCATCGACGTTCGACTGCCCATCGACGTTCGACTGCCCATCGACGACCGACTGCCCGTCGACGACCGACTGCCAATCGACGGTTGACTGATAGTGCGCCGCCGCCGCAGGAGGCGAGGCGCCGCGTCACGGCCTCCGTGATCGACGGCGGGAGCCTGCCAGGGCAACGTGTGTTTTCATCCGAGGTGCAGCATGAGACTGTTCAAATTGGCGATTGGCATCGGGGCGGCAGCGGCGGCGGCGATGTGGGTGACGACCTCGAGCGTCAGCGCGCAGCTGGGGCGGAGCGGCGCTGCCGTCGAAGTGCTCCAGAACCGGGCCGGGGCGGCCGGCTACTGGACCGCGGAGCGGATGGCGGCGGCGCAGCCGGTGGCGGAAAAAATTCCGGTCGCCAGCCCGCTCCTCAACCTGCCCGACGCCAGCGGGGCGCCGGTGACGCACGATGCCTGGGCGCCGGCCGGCAAGGTGCCGACCGCGGCGGCGCAGCTCTACGATCCGGCGGAGGCGCGGTCGCAGCTCCAGCTGTTGCGGGACACCGTCAGCCCGCAGTTGTACGGCACGTCGGGCGCGCGCTTCAGCAGCTCGCGGCTGGTGCCGGCGACGACCACCACCGACCAGGCCTATCCGCACCGCGTCATCGGCAAGCTGTTCTTCACCATTCCCGGGGCCGGCAACTACGTCTGCTCGGCGTCGATCATCTCCTACCGGCTGATCGCCACCGCCGGCCACTGCGTGGCGAGCGGCACCGGCACCTGGTACAGCAATTTCGCCTTCGTGCCGGCGCTGCGCGACGGCGCCGGGCCGTGGGGTTCCTACAACTGGGCCTACGCCATCACCACGCCGGCGTGGTTCTCGGGCGGCGGCGGCGTCCCGAACGCCGGCGATTACGCGATGATCGAGCTGGGCGACAAGAACAACACGACGATCGGCGGGCTGCTCGGCTGGCTCGGCTGGCGGACGCTCAGCCTGAGCGGCAACCACGCCCACCTGATGGGGTATCCGTGCAATCTCGACTCGTGCAACCAGATGCATCAGGTGACCGCGCAGGCGCACGGCAACGCCGCCAACAACACCGTCACCTATGGATCCAACATGCGCGGCGGGTCGAGCGGCGGCCCCTGGATCATGAATTTCGGCCTGCAGTCGACGTGCGACGAGGGGTGCGGCGGCAGCGACACCGGGACGAACCGGATCATCGGCATCACCTCGTACGGGCCGGTGGCGACCGATCCGCTCTATCAGGGCGCGTCGATCCTCGATGCGCAGTGGACCTCGATGTGGACCACCGCCTGCGGTCACCGGGTCGGAAACTGCTGACAGCATTGTCGAGGGCGGCGCGCCGGAGGATGCCGGGCTTCCTGGCTGGCAAGGGCGTATGTCCCTTCCCGACCGGGACCCGGCTTCCGGTTGTCCGGCGGCGTCTTCCCTTGTGAGGTGGAGTGCATGAGAGACGACATCGCGGCTCCCCGGAATCAGCGTGTAGACAATCAGTGTAAGCGCGGGCAGCGTGAGCGCGGGCAGTGTGAGCGCGCGCAGTGTGAGCGCGCGCAGTGCGGCGGCGGCACGGCCGCCGCGTTGGCGGCTCGAACGAGGTATCCTGCCTGGATGGCGGGCCGCTGGAGACGACGAATCGGCCGGTTGGCGGCCGTGCTGGCGGCGGTGGCGACGATGGCCTGCGCCGCCGCTTCGTCAGACGGGTCCGAGAGCCCGACTTCTCCCGCGCCGGCGGCACCCGTCAACTGGCAGGCCTATACCAACGCCGAGTACGGCTTTGGCGTTGCCTATCCTGAGGAGTACGGCATCGTGCCGGAAACCACGGCGCCGCCCTCGGGCGCGGCGGCGCGGGTCCGCTTCCAGGACAAGGCGCTGTTGACCAGCCAGTTCGTCGACCTCGAGCCGGCGCGCTTCATGGTGGAGGTCTTCATCCTCGCCGGTCAGACGCCGCCGCTGCGGGAGTGGCTGCGGACGGCGAATCGCCTGCCGGCGGGGGCGGTGATGACGTCGATCACGCTGGCCGGCGCCTCGGAAGGGCTGAAGGTGCAGCAGCCGCAGCAGCTGGCGCCGAACGAGTTCTACTACTACGCCCGGGGCGGCCGCGTCTACGCGGTGACGCCGCTCGGCGCGAACTCGGCGGAGATGCTGGCATCGTTCCGCCTGTTCTGAGCTGTCGATCGGTCTCGGCGGCGCCTTTCGCCCGTACGTCCGGTCCGGCTTCACCCGGACCGTGACGGGAGATCAGTCGTAGCTCAGGCCTTCACGGCATGTGAAAGACTCGATCGCCGGGGAGACCTGACCAGCGTCCGCCAGGCTGCGTCGGTCCGCTGAGGAGCTCTCACACGAAGCGCGCGAAGGCGGCAGGTCTTCGCTGCGACACTCCTCCGTGGGGTCCGGCTTCGGCCGGAACGTGACGGGAGATCAGTCGTAGTGCAGGCGTTCACGGCATGTGAAAGACTCGATCGCCGGGCAGAACTGACCAGCGTCCGCCAGGGCTACGGCGGTCCGCGAAGCGCTCGCACACGAAAATGCGCGAAGGCGGCAGGTCGCGCTGCGACACTCGGTACGTGGGGTCCGGCTTCAGCCGGACCGTGACGGGAGATCAGTCGTAGTGCAGGCCTTCAGGCCTGCGATGTTCAATTGAAGGGTGCAACCCCCGAGCGGCGCCGCGGCCCCGGAACGGGCCGGGCATCCCGCCACTCCTCGACCTCGCCGCTCTTGCACGAAACTTTTCCGCGGTGGATGTTTCCGCTTCCCAGCGCCCCGGCGCTGTGAGCAGAATGCTGTGGTTCGCTACTGCTGAGTCGGAGGCCGATGGACGCACTCGCACAGGCGGAGGGACTGAAGAAGGCCGGCCGGTTCGCCGAGGCGTTGAAGATCTGCGACGAGGGCGGGCCGGGGCGCGAGGATCGCCACGCGGCCGACGTGCTGCGGGCCGATCTGCTGGAGCAGGTCGGCCGCTACGGGCAGGCGCGGGCGCTGGCGCAGACGCTGCTGCGGTCGAAGACGATCTCGCTGCCGCAGCGGAGCGCCTGCGAGTTCGTGATGGCGCGGCTCGATCGCGAGGACGGCGACCTCGACTCGGCGGTGGCGCGGCTGCGGCGGTCGGCGGAGCTGGCGCTGCAGGGCCGGGACCCCGAGCGCGCCTGCTGGTCGCAGCTGCGGCTGATGCTGGTGCTGGCGGAGCGGTCCGGTCCCGACGCCGCGGCGGCAATCCTGCCGGACATCCGCGCCAGCGTCCGTCAGCTCGGCGTCCCGCAACTGACCGCCGCCATGCACATCTTTCTCGGCGAGATGGAGGCGAAGCGCGGTCTCAGCCAGAGCGGCGAATGGCACACCCGGCTCGGCGTCCAACTCCTGGCGCAGGATCCGAATATCTGGCTCGAGACCAACGCCGAAATCACCAGCACCGCGCTCGCCATCATGCGCGCCGATTGCGACCGCGGACTGGTGCATGCGAGACGCGCCCTGCAGCTGTCTGAACAATCGGGCCGAGCCACGAGTCGTAGGATCCGCTGCCTCGACGGGCCGGCTGAATGTCCCCGCCGCAACCTCCAAGGCGACGTGGCATGACCTTCAGCGCGCGATTGCACGTCCCATTATGTGAACACAAGTCTCGACCGATGGAATCGATAGTGCGGCCAAGTTTTCATTGAAACGTTTCAAATCGACTGTAAACGCCGGAGAGAAAGGAGGCACCGATCATGTGGTTTTGGATTCTCTCAATTGTTTGGGACACATAGCCTTCAACCCTGCCCGCAGGGCGTTCTGCTTGCGTCGCAGACGTCCTGCATCACTCTGCAAGAACGGCCGCCCATAGGACGCGCTGGCGAGTGCGGACTCTCTCATCCAGCTCGCCAGCGACGCCGGCGACCCTCTGCTCCGCCAGGTCGCGCTCCTCACCAAGTCCGAGCTACTGTGGGAGGTCGGCAGCACCAGCGAGGCGATGCAGACGCTGAAAATCGTCGTCGATACCCTGGCGCAGCAGCCGCCGCAGCTCTACGCGCAGTACGAGCGGATTCTCGCCTGCGCGCTGGCCAGCGATGAAGCTGGCCTCGACAATTCAGCCACGCCGGAGGGGAGGTTGGGTCGTCCTCGGGAGGGCGCGGACTCCAACAAGCCGGGACGCCGATACGACCTCGGCCGGCGTCTCGCGCCCGAGCGCGCCGGTCAACCCTATCAACTCATCTAACGCGAACACAGCCGCCCAGCCCATCGCACCAAAAGGCTCAGGAGCGTGAGGTTTGATGAGCCGCCCTTCGCCGCCTGCAACCACACCACCGCGGCGCTCGATCGGGGGAGGCCACGGGTCGTGGCCATACCCGTATTAGCGACGACCTCGATCCGCCAGACCTCCATCGCCGACACCTCGACCAGTCTCAGCGCGGACACCACGCCTGCCTGCAGCGCGCGCTGGATGGCCCATGCGATCTCGCGGACGTCACGCGCGGTCCATTGGACGGGATCCGCGAAGGAGGGCAACTCCGTATCGCTGACCGATCCGTCTTGCATTTGACACCGCACCGCGATTGCCGTCATTCCCATGAGGATATCGCAGGGAGGACGGCGACCGCGCGACTGTCACGGCACCGACGAGGTTTCGGTCCCCTGTGCATGAGAACACTCGATGTGCGTTCGGTGTGCCACAATGGCGCCGCGGCTACAACGTGGAACGCAAACGTGCAGGGTGAACCGACTAATTTCTGGGGAAAGTTGAGCCGCCAGGACGGCGGCACCGGTGTCGCTGCATGGCACCCGCTTGCAGACCATTGTGCTGACGTCGCCTCGGTAGCAGAGGCATTGCTTTGCCTCCCGGTTTGGCGGAGGCGCCTGGCACGCATGGCCGGCGAAGATCTCTCCGACGTCACGTGCGCTCGCCTGTGCGTCCTGGCGGCATTGCACGACATCGGAAAGCTGAATATCGGTTTTCAGGCCAAGGGCCGCCCGGCACTGATGGGCACGACGGCCGGACACGTAAGTGTGGCGATCGGCGCTCTATTCAAGCCGGTACTTTCTTGCCTCGATCGAGAACTGCCCCAGTTTGGCGATGCGGTCACAGGGTTGTTCGTGGCCGCCATTTGTCATCATGGCCGGCCATACGACGCCGACATGGTGGCCGACAGCGCCTGGCAGTCCAGTTGGTGGACCCCTCGAGCGAATCTGGATCCACGCGCTGGCGCGGAGGATCTGCTGGCGCGCTGCCGAGTCTGGTTTCCGAAGGCCTTTGAGATGAGCGCCTCACCACTCCCGGACAGCTCGGCGTTCTCCCATGCGTTCGCGGGCCTCGTGATGCTGGCGGACTGGATCGGCTCGGACACGAGATTCTTCGAGTTCACTGAGGAGGGCGACGACGACCGCATGATCGTTGCGCGCCCAAAGGCCCGCAAAGCCGTGGAGGCCATGGCGCTGAATTTCGCCCTCACGGCACGAATGGATGCATCAGGTCGTGGCACGTTCGAGCGTATCGCCCCCGCCGACTACCGCCCGCGAGCAGCACAGGATGCCATGCTCACGTTGCCGCACGACGAGCAAGGTTCCATAACCGTTCTCGAAGCTGAAACTGGCAGCGGCAAAACCGAGGCGGCACTCGCGCGCTTCGTGTCGCTGTTTGAGGCGGGTCTCGTCGACGGCATGTATTTCGCGCTGCCGACACGTTCGGCCGCTACGCAGATGCATGGCCGTGTGCTGGCCGCCGTTCGACGGGCCTTCGAGCACCCGCCCGCTGTGATTCTGGCGGTACCCGGTTACCTTCGTGTCGATGACGTCGTTGGTGAAAAGCTCCCAGCCTTCGAGGTACTGTGGCCTGACAGTGATCGCGATCGCTTTCGTTATCGCGCCTGGGCGGCCGAGAGTGCTAAGCGCTATCTCGTCGGCTGCATCGCTGTCGGCACGGTCGACCAAGTGCTCCTCTCGTCCTTGATGGTGACGCACGCCCACCTCCGGGCTACTGCCCTTCTTCGCCACCTGCTCGTGGTCGACGAAGTCCACGCTTCTGATGCGTACATGACCCGCATTCTCGAGTCCGTCCTCGCCCGACACATGACCGCTGGCGGCCACGCACTTTTGCTGTCGGCGACCTTGGGAAGCGAAGCGCGAGCCAGCTTACTGCACCCTGAGAAACGCGCAATACCTCAGGAGCTCGAAGCGGCAGAAACGACGCCGTACCCGCTCATTACTCACCGCGCTGAACACGATCAGGCGGTCCTTGTTCGTTCAGATGGATCCGGCCGAGTCGTCGAGTTGGTGGCCAGACCGTGGCTCGAGGACCCGGCAGCCGTGGCAAGAATGGCATTTGCGGCGGCTCTGCAGGGAGCGAAGACGCTCGTCATCAAGAACACCGTCAGGGACTGCCTGACAACGCAACAAGCGATCGAGCGCGAGGCGGAGGCAAGTGGCCGGCGGGATGTTCTCTTCGCCTGTGCTGGCCTAGCTGCGCCTCACCACTCCCGCTTTGCCCGCCTCGACCGAGAAGCCCTCGATCACATGCTGGATCAACGTATTGGAAAGCACCGACCCCCGGGTGGATGCGTGGTGGTCGCGACGCAGACCGTGCAGCAGTCGCTGGACCTCGACGCCGACATTCTTTTCACTGACCTTTGTCCGATCGACGTCCTTCTGCAACGCATCGGCCGCCTGCATAGGCATTTCCCCACGCGGCCCGAGGGCTTCGGGACAGCGCGCGCCGTTGTCCTTGTCCCAGCCCATAGGGACCTCGGCGTGTTGCTCGCTGACAGTGGCCGTGCGAGCAGTCACCATGGGCTCGGCAACGTGTACCCAGACCTGCGGATACTCGAAGCGACTTGGCGTCTCGTCGAAAAGCACACCGAGTGTCGCATCCCCGCGATGAATCGTCACCTCGTCGAACATGGGCTTCACTCGAGCGTTCTCGAGGCGATCGTCCGAGAAGGCGGTCCGCGCTGGTACGCACATGCCGTCGAGATGATCGGGCTCGCGCGCGGTCAGACGCGGCAAGCAGAGTTGAACTTGATCGATTGGACGCGGGCTTACGCGGAAACGAGTTTTCCAGATGCGGCTGATCAGCACATTGTGACGCGACTGGGAGAGGGCGATCGTCGAGTGCACTTCGTGCCAACAGTGGCCGGTCCGTTCGGTCACGCAGTCGAGGATCTCGTGTTACCCGCCTGGTGGGTCCGCTCCGTGTCATCCGACCTCGAATTCGCCGAGAGGGTAACCAGCATCGACGGCGTCACACGTTTCATGTTCGGTGGACGATCATTCGTATACGATCGCCTCGGTTTGCGCCCCGAGGACCTCCTGGCGCAGGAAGTTGCTGACGACGATGGACCATGATCTGCTCGTTGAACCGCTCCTTTCGTGGCGTGATGCGCAGCGGCGGCGCGGGAAGACGTCGTTGCCCGGCACATTGGCGCGGCTTGCCAGCGGCGAGCTGGGCGACTTCCCGAGGCTACGAACCCACCAACTGCACCCGTGGTGCATGTTTCTCACGCAGCTTGCGGCAATCGCCCTTCACCTGGCGGGAAGATCGGATCCCAAGCTTTCGGAGAACCAGTGGCGTCAGCTCCTACTCAGGCTCACCAACGATACACACGAGCCATGGAGCCTCGTCGTCGACGACCTCTCGATGCCGGGTTTCTTCCAGCCACCAGTGCCCGAGGGAACCGTCAGCAGTTGGAAGATCTGCGAGGCGCCAGATGATATCGACATGCTGGTCACAGCGAAGAGCCACGACGTTAAGGCCGGATTGATGCATGGCAACGATCCCGAAACGTGGGTCTATGCGATCTCAACGCTGCAGACTATGCAGGGATTTCCCGGCCGAGGTTACAACCGGATCGCCCGAATGAAGGGAGGGTACGGTAACCGACCTATGGTCGGCTTGACTCGTGACCAGACGCTTGCCTCGAGATTCTCCCACGACGTGGGTGTCTTACTGGATTCGTGGTCTCGTCTGATCGACCGTGGCTACCGCGATGATGCCCTATCACTCGTCTGGACACAGGCTTGGGATGGTCGGACATCTTTACCGATGCACGAGCTCACTCCGCATTTCATCGAAGTCTGCTGGCGTGTTCGTTGCCTCCGGGACGGAGCTGGAATCGTCTGCCATTACGCGACCACCCAGGTGAGACGATGCCTTCCAGAAGCCGAAACTGGGGATGTAGGCGACCCATGGATACCAATCGAAAGAGCGACCCGTGGAGCGTTGACCGTTGGCTCAAATGGTCTGGACTACCACCTCCTCACCAGATTGATTTTCGAGGCTGATTTCGAGCCGGCGGCGGCTCAGGTCGCACGTACGGACGACCGCGATCCGATGCTGTGGGTGGCCTCCGCGCTGGTGCGGGGCCAAGGGAAGACAGAGGGATTGCACGAGCGCGCGCTGGTCTTGACCGGCCCAGTCAGGCGGAAGCTCGGTCAACCGGATGGCCGCGCTCTGTTGGGCAAACGCGCCCAAGCCCGCGTAACGGCCGCCCGCAACATGCGGAGCAAGGTCCTCTATCCGGCCCTGAAACAACTCGCGCTCGGCGGCCAGGTCGCGCCCGACGACCTCGACGCTCGGATTGACGACATCTTCTTCGACCATCTGTTCAACACACTCCCGTTGACTGACGAAGAAGCTCGCCTCGCTTTTGAGAAGCGAGTCGAAGAGCTCGCGTGGAGAGAATTGCAGAGGGCCATCGACCGATCTGGGGTCCCCAATGCGCGCCGGTTCAGAGCCATCAGCGCCGCAGAAAGCATGTTCAGGGGCTGCCTCGTGAAGAACTTCCCGGACCTCGTCACCTCAGCTCGGACCCTCGAAGGGGTGCCAGCATGACCACTACCGCGGCGGCGGTCGAACGGCGCCTCACCTCCCTGGTCTCTCACATCGCCACGCTCCTTCGCGGTGGCGGGATGATCTCCCACGGTGATGCGGCCGCGTTGCGCCGCATGGACCCGCGGCATCCCGCAGCAGGGTTCTTCAAAATCGAGGGACACGTCCTCGACGACCAACTACCGGGCGATGCCACGTTACTCGCCGACCTCGAGACACGTTGGGCCGCCATCGTCGTCGGCCTCGCCTGTCTGGGATCACTCCACCAACCTGGACGTCGCCTCGGGCACACTTTGGTCGATGCACAGTACTCGGAACTGCGGTTTACCCGGCTGCTGCGCGCGGATGCCGATCATCTCGCCGATGAGTTACCAGCACTCGCGCGTTTCCTGGCCGCAAAGGGAACGCCGGTCGATTGGACGACGGCAGCTCATCTGATTCTGTCAGTTGGTCGCAGTGACGAGGAGCCCATCCGCCGACACATCGCGCGCGACTACTATGGGTCGCTATCCCGCCAAGAAGGCCACTGATTCAGCGCCGGAGCAAAAGGAGCCTCAGCATGTCCGCCCGTTTCCTGCAGATCCACACGCTCACAAACTACGCGGCCTCGCTGTTGAACCGTGATGATGCCGGCTTTGCGAAGCGGATGCCTTTCGGGGGTGGTGTGCGTACGCGAATTTCGTCCCAATGCCTGAAGCGGCATTGGCGGGTCTACGACGGCGAGAATAGCCTCGGCTCGATCGACGCGCCCGAGTCCGTGCGTTCCCGGATCGCGTTCGAGCGCTACGTGGTCGAACCCCTCGTTGCGGAGGGCATCGGCGAAAACTTGGCCCGTACCGCGGCTCAGAAAGTGGTCGGCATGGTGTTCGGAAGTGAGGCGAAGCAGGAGAAAGCTGAAAAGAAGGGCGGCAAGAAGAAAGACAGTCAGGAGCCAGCTTCGACCGAGAAGGCCGTTGCCACCGCTCAGGTCACGGTTCTCGGAAGACCTGAGCTCGACTATCTCTGTCAGCTTGCCAGAGAGGCCATCGAGGCCGCCCACGGCGTTCCTGAGAAGGTGGTGCGGTCGATCGACGAGCGCATGAGCGGAAAGGATCTCAAGGACAACCTTCGGGCCCTTAGACCTGGATCGCTCGAAGCTGGCCTCGGCGCCGCGTTGTTCGGGCGCATGGTGACAGGCGACATCCTGTCGCGCACCGACGCCGCGATTCATGTCGCTCACGCGATGACGGTGCACGCGCAGATGACCGAGAGCGACTACTTCACTGCCGTCGACGATCTCATCAGCGAAGATGGCGAGCAGGGATCCGGGCACATCAATGCCAGCGAACTGACCAGCGGCTTGTTTTACGGCTACGTCGTCGTCGACGTCAACGGACTCGTGAAGAATCTCGGCGACGACCGCGCCCTGGCCGGTGACGTGGTCGACCGGCTCATTCACATCGTGTCGACCGTGAGCCCGGGCGCAAAGAAAGGTTCGACCGCTCCGTACGCCTACAGTCATCTCGTCATGGTGGAAAGCGGCCGAACTCAGCCACGCACACTTCAAAACGCGTTCATCGATCCGGTCAGCACGAGAGGCAGCCTCATCGAGAACACCTACATGGCCATGCAGCGGCATCTTGCTGACCTCGACGGGATGTATGGCAAGAGTGAGCAACGGGCGCACGCGGGGCTCGCCACCGACGGCCGATTCGAAGAGAAGAAGACACTCGACGATTTGGCGGCTTGGAGCAGGGCTCAGGTGCTGGAATGAGGATTCTCATCCTGCGTCTCGATGCGCCGCTTGTCAGTTTCGGCGGACCGTCCATCGATCAGAACGGGATCGTGCAGAAATTCCCGGCACTGTCGATGCTGACAGGCCTGATCGCAAACGCGCTCGGCTGGGATCATCGAGACATCAACAAGCTGGAAGACCTCCAGGGCCGCCTGCACTATGCGGCGCGAATCGATCGACGCGGAGAAGCACTCATCGAGTACCAGACGGTCGATCTTGGCTCGGCGTGGATGCTTCCCGAGAATGCCGGCTGGACGACACACGGGCGGGTTGCGACGCGTGGCGGCGCGAGCGCCGTGGGCACTCATCAGCGGTACCGTCATTTTCGGGCCGACAGCATTCATACCCTCGCGCTCACGCTCACCGGCGATGGCCCCCCCAGCCTAGACGATGTCGCCGGAGCGTTGCGTGAGCCTGCTCGCCCGCTGTTCATCGGACGCAAGTGTTGCCTGCCTGCTGCCCCGCTTCTCCTTGACACGGTGGAGGCTGAGTCGCTGACGAGCGCACTGGTCTCCACTCCACGCGCACGACGAGCCGATGCGGGGCTGTTGCCAGCCTCATGGTGGGATGGCGACGAAGCTGGACGCGTGAGCCGCGATTCTCTAGTCGTCCCGGTGACCGACGAACGAGACTGGAGCAACCGTGTACACGTCGGTCGCCGCCTCACACGTGAAGGGCGCGTCGACCCTCCGGAGGCAAGTCGTGGCTGACTCGCTCCACCTCGTGAAGGTTCCATTGCGAGCCGACAAACTGATCGCGATTGCACGAGGTCGCGGCCTCCCGCTGCGCGATCTCGATGACGGCTATCTGTGCCATTGCATCATGCGTGAGCTCTGGCAATCGCTCGCGCCTGCACCATTTGTCCTGCGCGGGCGCGGGCGAACACTGGATGCCTGGGGCTACAGTTCGGTGGAAGCGGCAGCCCTCGTCGACCACGCTCGGGCGTTCGGCGATCCTTCTGTTCTGGCCGCCATCACCGCGGTCGACGGCGTCGTGAGCAAGCTCATGCCTCAATTCGCAAGAGGACGGCGGGTGGGATTTCTCCTCCGCGCCTGCCCCGTGGTGCGTCTCACGCAGGCGAGCCATGGTCATCGCGAAGGGGCGGAGGTCGATGCGTTTCTGGCGCGAGCCTTCGCCGCGGGCAAGGAGGCGGTCGTGTCTCGAGAGGCCGTGTACCGGGACTGGCTTGCTACGAAGGTCAATCGTGAGGCCACTACTGGCGTGACTCTCGAAAGCGTCGGCATCGCCGGCATCGCGCGCGAGCGTCTTGTTCGACGCACTCAGGGCCATGAGCGCAAGGCGAGTCGCCTCGAAAGGCCGGACGTTCGGTTCGAGGGAACGTTGGTCGTCACCGATGGAGAGCGCTTCAATGCATGGCTTAGGCACGGAGTGGGACGCCATCGCGCCTTCGGCTTCGGTGCGCTGATTTTGGCACCTCCCGGAACGACGCACACGGTCTGACGGAGGGCGGCATGCTCAAAGGACGCCTCGGGCTCGAAACGGCGCGCGTACCTCACTCCGACCGCCACGGATGCCTGTGGTTACGCCGTGGTGCCCTCGTCGTTGAAGACGGCACGCTGCGCTTCGCTACCGCGGGCAGCGACGATCTTGCACCCGGTGACTACGGTATTCCCTTTCAGACGGTGAGCACTATTTTCCTCGAGCCGGGCTCGACGGTCAGTCACGACGCCCTGCGACTGCTGGCGCGCCACGGCACCGGTCTTGTCGCGACCGGCGAGGAGGGCGTGCGTTTCTACGCCTCGATGCCATTCGGCCAGGATGACAGCTCGCTGGCTCGGCAGCAGGTACTCATCTGGGCTGACAAAGACAAACGCGTCACAGTAGCCCGGCGTATGTACGCGTGGCGCCTTGGCGAAGTCCTGCCGTCCGCGGACCTGACGGTGCTACGGGGCATCGAGGGCGCGCGAGTCAAGTCGCTGTATCGCACGCTCGCGCGGCAATTCGGCGTGAACTGGGCGGGACGGCGGTACGACCGCGAAGACCCGGAGGCGACCGACCGCGTGAACCAGGCGCTCAATCACGGGTCCGCAGCGATCCGGGCGGCGGCGATGATCGCGGTGGCGGCGACCTCCACGGTCCCACAGCTCGGGTTTATTCACGAGGACTCGAGCAACGCGTTTTGTCTCGACGTGGCCGATATCTATCGCGAAAGCGTCTGTGTGCCAGCCGCGTTCCGCGCGGTGAAACAGTTCGAGGAGCATCCGAATGAGCCGCTGGAACGGCACGCGCGCCGGTCTGCCGGCCGCGCGCTCCGGGAACACCAGGTCATTCCTTCGATGATCGACCGGATCAAGTCACTGTTCGGCAATCAGGAAGCGACGCAGGAGCCGGCGCAGGGAGGCACGGCCTGACCGTCGTCGTGACGCGCAACGCGCCTGACCGGTATCGGGGCTTCCTGGCCAGTTGCATGCTAGAGCTCGCGCCCGGCGTGTACACGAGCCCGCATATGAGCCGGGCGGTCAGAGAGCGCGTGTGGGCCACATGCTGCGAGTGGGCCAGTGCGCTTCCCGACGACGGCGGCGTCCTCATGACGTGGCAGGAGAAGCAGCAGCCCAGCGGCCAGGCCGTGCTCGTACTGGGCTGGCCGAAGAAGGAACTCATCGAACTGAACGGCTTGTGGCTCGATCGATCGGAGCCTCGTTCTTTGACAACTGAATAGCGCCTCACGGCGGCGGCACGGCGTCCGGAGCGGCTAGGCACGCCAGGACGAGGGCGGCGGCCGCTCTGGCGTCTGCCAGTGGCTCATGGGGACGCCCAGGAAAAGGGATTCGCAAGGCTTCCAAGCACGCGCTCAGGCTGAGTTTGCTTCCATGCTGTGTCTCGAACAGATCGGCCGCGCAGACAAACCTCAGGCGCGGCAGTCGAAAGCCGTAGTGAGCGGACATTGCCAAGATCGCCGCGCGGTCGAAGCTCGCGCGGAACGCCACAAGAGTACGGATCTCCCCCATGACGTCAATGACGCCGCGCCAGACGTCCGGCCAGAGCGGCGCGGCCCGGAGATCAGCCGCTGTCAGACCGTGGATGTGGGTAAAGCGGACGCGGCCGTCAACGTGGACCAGCGAACGATAGGATCGGGTTTCTTGCCCGAACTCCATGCGCGCGGCCCCGACCGCGCAGATGCGCGCCGGCGACCGTGACGCGGTCTCTACGTCGATGGCGACGAATCGGTCCGGCAGAGTCGCTGTCCTCATCGCACGGCCGAGTCTACAATGAGTGGGGCGGCGGCAACCGGCGATGGCGATGTTAAAAAAGGCCTGCAATTCTAGAGTCTCCCCCGCGCGCGCGGGGATGCACCCTCAGCCAGTAGTTTCGCTGCCGTCTTAGACCCGTCTCCCCCGCGCGCGCGGG
>JBDTRR010000012.1:0-100487 GCA_039931615.1 Acidobacteriota bacterium | reverse complement strand
CTCGCGCAGCAGCGTGAAGTTCTGCATGTTGCGGGCGCCGACCTGGAAGATGTCGCAATAGCGATCGATGACGCCGATCTGGCTGGCGTCCATCACTTCGGATACCAGCTGCAGGTTCTCGGCGGTGCAGGCGTCGCGCAGCAGCTGCAGCCCCGGCTCGCCCAGTCCCTGGAAGCTGTACGGCGAGCTGCGCGGCTTGAACGCGCCGCCGCGGAAGATCTTCGCCCCGGCGCGTTTGACCGCCGCCGCCGTGGTGCGGACCTGGCGCTCGCTCTCGGCCGAGCACGGGCCGGCCATGACGATCACTTCATCGCCGCCGATCCGCACGTCGCCGACCGTGATCACCGTGTTGTCCGGCTTGAAGGTCCGGCTCGCCAGCTTGTAGGGCTCGGAGATGCGCACCACTTCGTGGACGCCGTCGAGCAGCTCGATCAACGCGGCGTCCGGCCGGCCCTGGCCGACCGCGCCCAGCACCGTTCTCGTCACACCGGTGGAGCGATGCACGTCCATGCCCATCTCGACGAGCCGGGCGACGACCTGCTCGATTTGCTGTTCCGAGGCGCGCTCCTCCATTATCACGACCATGGTGTCTGTCCTTCCCAACCGCCCTTGCCATCCGCCCTCGGCAACCGCCCTGGCAGCCGCCCTGACAGCCGCCCTGACAGCCGCTGTGCCAGCTCAGTCGCGCCGATCCGGCGCCGGCGCCGGATCGCTGCCGCCCGCCGTCTCTGCGCCCTCCCGCGGGTCGATCCCGTCGTGGACGACACGCCGTTCGAGCCGGCGCGCCTCGTCGATGATCCGCTCGAACAGCCGGGCGATCGCTTCCGCGCCGAGCGGGCCCTCGGCGCCGATGCTGCGGACGTGGGCCAGGACCTCTTTTTCCCGGTCCGGCTGATAGACCTCGACGCCCTGCTCCTTCTTCAAACGGCCGACCTCGCAGACGCAGCGCGCCCGTTCGTTCAACAGGCGGACCAGCACCTCGTCGACCCGGTCGATGTCGCGCCGCAAATCGTCCAGCGTGTAGCTCGTCATAGCAGAATCAACCCACCGCGGCGGGCGCGCCCTTCAACCACCGGACATACTCCTCGACGCGATCGATCAGCGCCGGTGAGCCGCGCTCCTCGCCAATCAGCGATACCAGCGCGCTGCCGACGACCGCGGCGTCGGCATACGCCGTCACTTCGGCGACGTGCTCGGGGCGGGAAATCCCGAAGCCGAGCGCGACCGGCATCGCGGTATGCGCCCGAATCCTGGTGACCAGATCGGCGGCCCCCGACGCCACCGTCGCCCGCGCCCCGGTCACGCCCAGCCGCGAAATGCCGTAGAGGAACCCGCTGCCGATCTCGGCGGCGCGCCGGATCCGCAGGTCGGTCGTGGTCGGGCTCAACAGGAAAATCGTATCGAGGCCGGCCGCCTTGAGCGTCTCATGAAATCCCTGCGCTTCCTCGATCGGCAGGTCGAGCGCCAGCACGCCGTCGACGCCGGCCGCCGCCGCCGCGCCGGCAAAGCGTTCGATCCCCATCCGCAGCAGCGGGTTGGCGTAGCTGAAGATGACGATCGGCGCCGCGACATCCGGGCGCACCTCGGCGACCAGCGCCAGCGAGGCACGCAGGCTGCCGCCGGCCGCCAGCGCCCGCTCGGTGGCGCGCTGGATCACCGGGCCATCCGCCAGCGGATCCGAGAACGGCACCCCAACCTCGAGCACGTCCGCGCCGGCGCGGTCGAGCGCCCGCAGGATCGCCGCCGATCGCGGCAGATCGGGATCGCCAGCCGTGGTGAACGTCACCAGCCCAGGCTGCTTTGCGGCCCTCAGCCGGACAAACGTTTGATCGATACGAGATGGCATTTGGAATCTCTACCGCCGAGGACGCCGAGGGCGACCAGGACGCCGAGGAAAAAACATCGTCAGCACACTCTCGGACCACTCAAGCGTCACGCCGGGTTCTCGACGGCCGGTTTGGCGGCCAGCACCTTTTCCACCGTATTCACGTCCTTGTCGCCGCGACCCGACAGGTTCACGAGGATCGTGGCGTCCGGGCCGAGCTCCTTCGCCAGCTTGCCGGCGTGCGCGATCGCATGCGCCGATTCCAGCGCCGGCAGAATACCTTCGAGCCGGGCCAGGCTCTGAAACGCCGCCAGCGCCTCTTCGTCGGTGACGTAGGCGTACTCGGCCCGGCCGATGGCGCGCAGCCAGGAATGCTCCGGCCCGACCGCGGCGTAGTCCAGGCCCGCCGAAATCGAATGCGTCAGCTCGATGTTGCCGTCCTCGTCCTGCAGGACGAAGGTCCGCGTGCCCTGCAGCACGCCGGCGCTGCCGCCGGCGAACCGCGCCGCGTGGCGGCCGCGGCTGATCCGCTCGCCGCCGGCCTCGACCCCGATCAGCCGCACGGCCGGGTCGGCGATGAAGGCGTCGAACACGCCCATCGCATTGCTGCCGCCGCCGACGCAGGCGACGATCGCATCCGGCAGCCCGCCGGTCAGCGCGATCATCTGCCGGCGCGCTTCGCGGCCGATCACCGACTGGAATTCGCGCACCATCAACGGGTAGGGATGCGGCCCGAGCACCGATCCGAGCAGGTAATAGGTGCTCCCGACATTGGTCACCCAGTCCCGCATCGCCTCGTTGATCGCGTCCTTCAGCGTCCGGCTGCCCGAATCGACCGGGCAGACGGTGGCGCCGAGCAGCCGCATCCGGAAGACGTTCAGCGCCTGCCGCTCCATGTCCTCGGTACCCATGTAAACGTGGCACTCGAGGCCGAGCAGCGCGCAGACGGTCGCCGTCGCGACGCCGTGCTGGCCGGCGCCGGTCTCGGCGACGATCCGGCGCTTGCCCATCCGCACCGCCAGCAGCGCCTGGCCGAGCGCGTTGTTGATCTTGTGGGCGCCGGTGTGCGTGAGATCCTCGCGCTTGAGGAAGATGCGTGCGCCGCCGGAGGCCTGCGCCAGGCGGACCGTCTCCGACACCGGGGTCGGCCGTCCGACGTAGTGCTCGAGCAGCCGATCGAGCTCCTGCCGGAACTGCGGATCGTCCCGCGCCTCGAAGTAGGCGCGTTCGAGCGCCTCGACCGGCTCGACCAGCGTCTCGGGCACGAACCGCCCGCCGAACTCCCCGAAGTAGCCGCGCGCGTCAGGGTCGCGCCGCGCGGTCGCGGCCGCGATCCCTGCCGTAGTCGCAGCCGATCCCGTCACCGTGCTGTCCATGGTGTCCTCTGTACTGCCGCCGCTTCGCCAATTGACTCGAACAGCCGCGTCAGCCGGCCGTGATCCTTGATGCCGGGCGCCGACTCGACGCCCGACGACACGTCGATCCCGAACGGCCGCACACGGTCGATGGCCTCGGCGACGTTGTCGGGATTCAACCCGCCCGCCAGCACGATCGGCCGGCGCGCCGCCATCGCCGCCGCCCTGGTCCAATCGATCGTCCGGCCGGTGCCGCCCCGCCGCACCGGATCGTGCGCGTCGAGCAGGATCATCGTTTCGCCGGGCCAGCTCTCTATCGCACCATCGAGCGTCATCGCTTTCAATACCGGCCGGTTCAGGCTGGCGGCGAACTCGAGGCTCTCGTCGCCGTGCAGCTGCACCACGCCCAGTCCGACATCAGCCGCCACGCGAGTGACCTCGTCTGCCGGCTGGTTGACGAACACGCCGACCGGCGTCACGAACGGCGGCAACGACGCGGCGATCGCCCGGGCCCGCGCCGGATCGATCGCCCGCGGGCTGTCCGGCCAGAAGACGAAGCCCAGCGCCGTCGCCCCGCACGCGACGGCGAACCGGGCGTCTTCCAGACGGGTGATACCGCAAATCTTGATTACCATATGGGCTTCGCCCCTCCCGATCCGGGCTTCGCCCCTCCCGAGGACGCGGCGGGCGCAGAGGCCTCCCTCATCAGTCCCTGCAGCGCCGCCCCCGGGTCCTCCGCCGCCATGAAGCGCTCGCCAATCAGAAACGCGCGATACCCGAGGCGCCGCAGCCGGATCAGATCATCGGCCGTACGCAGTCCGCTTTCGCTGACCGCCACGACGCCGCCCGGCACCCGTTCGATCAGCATCTCCGACGCGTGCACGTCGACCTCGAGCGTGCGCAGGTTCCGGTTGTTGACGCCGATGATCCGCGCCCTTGCCTCCAGCGCCCGCTCGAGCTCCCCGGCCGTGTGGACCTCGACCAGCACGTCGAGTCCGATTTCGGCGGCCCGCTGACTCAACCAAACCAGTTCCGCCGGCGTCAGCGCCGCGACAATCAGCAGCACGGCATCGGCACCGGCCGCCCTGGCCTCGAACAGCTGGTACTCCGAGACGATGAAGTCCTTGCGCAGCAGCGGGACGTCGACCGCTGCCCGTACCGCCGCCAGGTGCGCCAGCGACCCGTCGAAGAATGTCGGCTCGGTCAGCACCGAGATTGCCGCCGCGCCGGCAGCCGCGTAGCTCCGGGCGATGGCCACCGGATCGTAGCTCGCGCGCAGCACCCCTTTCGACGGCGATCGCCGCTTGCATTCGGCGATGACGTTGACGCGATCGTCCGCCAGCAGCGCCGCCAGGAACCGGCCGGCGTCGTCGCTGCGCGCCTCGACCTGCCGGGCCAGGCCCGCCATCGGCTCGCGTTGCTGGCGGACATCGACACCGCGCCGGGTGGCGGCCAGGATCGTCGTCAGCAGATCGGGTGCCGTGCCGGTCATTGCTTCGGTCACTGGGCCCCGGTCACTGGCCGGCGGCTCCCGCCGGGGAGGCGGCGGCAGTGGAAATCGCGACCAGCCGCTCGAGCGTGCGTGTCGCGTCGCCGCGGTCGATCGCCTGCCCGGCCCGCTGGATGCCATCCTCGACCGACGACGCGACGCCATCGATGAACAGGGCGGCGCCGGCGTTGAGCAGCACGACGTCGCGGGGCGCGCCGCGCTCGCCGCCCAGCACGCGCTGGATGATCAGCGCGTTGTCGTGGGCGGTCGCCCCCATCAGCGCACCGGCTGCCGCCTTCGGCAGCCCGACATCGGCCGGATGCAGGTGGAACGTATTGACCGCCCCATCGCGGCACTCGGAGATCTTGGTATAGCCTGAGATGGAAATCTCGTCGATCCCGTCGGCGCCATGAACGACCCAGGCGCGCTCCGATCCCAACAGCATCAAGGCCCGGGCGATCAGCTCGGTCAGCTCGGGACGCGGTACGCCGACCAGCTGCCGCGTCGCCCCGGCCGGATTGGTCAGCGGGCCGAGCAGGTTGAACGCGGTCCGCACTCCCAGATCGCGCCGCGCCTCGGCAGCGTACCGCATCGCCGGATGGAACGTCGGCGCGAAGAAGAAGCCGATGCGGGCGTCGGCGAGACACCGCTCGACCACTTCAGGTGCGGCCGAGACGGCGACGCCGAGCGCCTCGAACACGTCGGCGCTGCCCGATCGGCTCGAGACCGACCGATTGCCGTGCTTCGCCACCCGGACGCCGCAGGCCGCGACGACCAGCGCCGCGCACGACGAAATATTGAAGGTGCCGGATCGATCGCCGCCGGTCCCGCACGTGTCGAAGACGCGATCGTACCGGGTCGCCACCGGCACGGCATGCGCGCGCATCGTCCGGGCCAGGCCGACGATCTCCGACGGCCGCTCGCCCTTCATCGCCAGGCCGATCAGCAGCCCGGCAATCTGCGCCGGCGCGGCACGGCCTTCCATGATCTGCGCCATCGCGGCGGACGCCTCCTCCATCGTCAGATCCTGATGGCGCCCGAGCTTTTCGATCAGTAGCGGAAACATCACTCAATCCATCTGGCGGCCGAGAAAGTTCCGCAGCAACCGCCGGCCCTCTTCGGTCAGGATCGATTCCGGATGGAACTGGACGCCGTGGATCGGCCAGCGGCGGTGGCGCAGCCCCATGATCGTCTGGTCCTCGCGGGTGCGCGCCGAGACCTCGAGATCGTCGGGCAGGCCGGCCTCGGCGACCATCAGCGAGTGATAGCGGGACGCCACGAACGGGCCGGTCAGGCCGGTGAAGACACCGCGGCCGTCGTGCTCGATCGTCGAGGTCTTGCCGTGCATCGGCGCGGCGGCACGCACCACCGATCCGCCGAAGACGGCGCCAATCGCCTGGTGACCGAGGCAGACGCCGAGAATCGGGATGGTCGGGCCGAACTCCCTGATCACGTCCATCGTGATGCCGGCGTCTTCCGGCCGGCCGGGACCGGGCGAGATGACGATCCGCTCTGGCGCACTCCCGGCGATCGACGCAATCGACGTCGCGTCGTTGCGCACCACCTCGACCTCGGCGCCCAGCTCCCCGAGGTACTGGACCAGGTTGTAGGTGAACGAGTCGTAGTTATCGATGACCAGAACCATGGATCTCCGTCACAGTCCGGCTTGCGCCAGTTCGAGGGCGCGCACCAGCGCCCGCATCTTGTCCCGTGTTTCGTCGTATTCGGCGGCAGGGGTGGAATCCATCACGATGCCGGCCCCGGCCTGGATGTAGGCCTTGCCCGCCGACATGATGATGGTGCGAATGGCGATGCAGAAGTCGAGGTTGCCGGCGAAATCGAGGTAGCCGACCGCGCCGGCGTAGAGGCCGCGGCCCGACGGCTCGAGATCCCTGATGATCTGCATCGCCCGCACTTTCGGCGCGCCCGACACCGTCCCGGCCGGGAAGCACGACACCAGCGCGTCGAAGCGGTCGCGGTCGGCGGCCAGCCGGCCTTCGACAATCGAGGTCAGGTGCATCACGTGGGAGAAGCGCTCGAGCGCCATGAACTGCGGGACCCGGACGGAGCCATATTCGCAGACCCGGCCGACGTCGTTGCGTCCGAGATCGACGAGCATGACGTGCTCGGCGCGCTCCTTCTCGTTGCGCTTCAGCTCCTCGGCCAGCCGCAGGTCGTCTTCGTCGGAGCGGCCGCGCGGGCGGGTGCCGGCGATCGGGTGGGTCTCGACGCGCGAACCCTCGACGCGGACCAGCATCTCGGGCGACGAGCCGACCACCGAGACCGGGCCCATCCGGATGAAATACATGTAGGGCGACGGGTTGACGTGGCGCAGCGCGCGATAGACCGTGAACGGATCGGCCCCGACCTCGGCCTCGAAGCGCTGCGACAGCACGACCTGATAGATGTCGCCGGCCGCGATGTACTCCTTGGCGGTCCGGACCTGCGCCTCGAACGCCTCGCGGGTGTAGTTGGATTGCAGATCCAGATCGCCGGGCGGCTGTCTGGCGCCGTGCGACAGCGTGCGCTCGAGTTCACGCTCGAGGAAACCGATCTTCGCGCACGCGAACTGATAGAGCGATTCCAGATCCTCGTCGGGCGTGATCCGCGCGTTGGCGATGATCAGGATCCGGTGCTGCACGTGATCGAAGGCCAGGACGGTGTCGAACAGCATGAACCCGGCGGCGTCGGTGCCGTCCGTCGGCGCGCCCAGATCGCCGAGCACCGGCTCGAACCAGGACGCCGCGCCGTAGCCGAAGTAACCGACCGCGCCGCCGGTGAACCGCGGCAGGTCGGGCACGATCGGCGAGTGGAAGTCGGCCATCAGGCCGCGCAGCGTCTCGATGAACGGGCGATCGCTGGTGGTCAGCTTCCCCGCCCGCTCGATCGTCTGCTGGCCGTCCCGCTCCCGCAGGATCAGGAACGGGTCCTTGCCGAGAAACGAATAGCGGCCAACGTGCTCGCCGCCTTCGACGCTCTCGAGCAGAAATGCGTAGTCGGCGTGCTCGGCGATCTTCAGGAACGCCGAGACCGGCGTGAACAGGTCGGCGACGATCTCCTTGCACACCGGCACGAACGTGCCGCGCCCCGCCAGCTCAGTGAACTCGTCAAATGACGTGATCTTCATAAACGGACCGCCATGAATTCCGCCAGCTTCCCAATTGCGGCATTGCGCATCACCGCGCCGGACGGGCTGATCCCGGTCCACCACTCGAACTGCTTGCGCGCCTGCCCGACCAGCATCTCGAGCCCGCCGATGGTCCGGCAGCCGGCGGCCTGCGCGTCCCGCAGCAGTCTGGTCTCATCCGGGTTGTAAATCAGATCGTAGACAAGCCCCGGCGACAGGTGCGCCGCCGGGACCGGCGTCGCGTCGACCTCGGGGTACATCCCGACCGGCGTGCAGTTCACCAGCAGATCCCAGCTGCCGGATGCCGGCGGAAGTGTGCCGGTCGCGCCGGCGACGAGCGCCGCCACTTCGGCGGCACGGCGTGGGTCGCGCGCGTGCACGCGGACCTGCGCGCCGCGCCCGGACAGCGCCACGGCGACAGCGCGGGCGGCGCCGCCCGCACCGACCAGGGCCGCGCGGGCGCCCTGGAGCGGCCTCTCATCGGCCAGCGGCGCCAGGAACCCGTCGACGTCGCTGTTGTCCCCCTGCCAGCTGTCGCCATCGATCCGGACCGTGTTGATGGCCCCGACTCGCGTCGCGATTTCCGAAACCCGGTCGACGCGATCGAACATCGCCACCTTGTAGGGAATCGTGATGCTGGCCCCCTTGACGCCGAAGGCGCGCGCGAACGCCACGAAGTCGTCGGCGTCGGCCGCCGGGAGCGGCAGGTAGATCGCGTCGATGCCGGCCGCCCGGAACGCCGCGTTGTGCATCGCCGGCGAGACCGAGTGCGAGACCGGCGAGCCGACGACGCCGTAGAGCGAGGTCGCCGGGCCCAGATCGCGGAAGTGCAGCTCGTTCAGAAGCGTCTCGGGCGTCAGCTGGCCGACGCCGGCGAGCAGGCCCGCGTAGGACCACCGCGAGCCGAAGCGCGACGGCAGCACCCGGGTGATCGCCCCGCACTCGCCCATGCCAATCAGCACCAGGCCGCACGTGTCATGGTTCTGGGCGTTGTTCTGGGCATTGTTCCCGCCGTTGCTCCGGCCTGCGATGTCGCGCAAGGTCACGCAGTCGCTCAGCCGCGCGACCGTGACCGCGACCTTGACCACCTCCGCGCCTGTCCCGCGCATCGCGCGGAGGCGGCTCTCGAGATCGAGCGGCAGGCCGTCGAAATCATGCGACGACAGCACGATGCGCCTGCCGCCGGTGCTGGCGATCAGATCGTCGAATCCGGCGCGGGCCTCGACGTCGACGTATTCAGCGCCGGCAGCCAGGGCGCCGGCGAGCAGCCGGCGACGCTCCTCTTCAGAACCAGCGAACGCGCCGCCTTCCCAGGTCGGGCGACAGGTGACGATGGCCGGCAGCCGGCGGCCGGCCAACGCGCCGGCCGCATCCGGATCGCGGACCGTGTCGAGCCGCAGCTCGACGAGGTCGGCGCCGGTGACGGCGTCGCGCCTTCGGCGCAGCTCGGCCAGGTCTGATCCGGTCACGGTCACGCACAGGGTCTGGGTGGACATCAGGTCACGGTCGACAGCCGGGAAACATAAAAAAAGCCCCTTCAACCAGTGGGCTGAAGAGGCTCGAACACTTGCTAATCGCGCGGTTGGCGGGTCAAGCCAAGGCGGTCGCCTCTTCTGGGATGACGCGATACCACCGCCACGCAAAAGTGCGGATCCCCGCCGACGGGCCGGGAGCGTGTGACAGCGAGCGCGCCGGGGCAATCAAGGACAAGACCCGAGACGATAACAGAGCCGCCGTTTGGATGTCAACAGGAAAGCCCATTTCTCCTTGACCCTCAAGCACTTCTCTCGAATAATGAATGCACCATGCGCAGGTCCGCTTTCCTTCTGATCGCCGCCGTCCTTGGTGTGTCCGGCCTCGGTTTTCCGGGTCTGTTCGCCGCCGCGCCGCAGATGAGCGTCTCCGAGATTCGGCCGGGCATGGTCGGCATCGGCCATACCGTCTTTGAAGGGACCCGCGTCGAGGAATTCAAGGCGCGAATCCTCGGCGTCATCGAAAACGTGATCGGTACCCGCCGCAATCTGATCCTGGCCCGGCTGGAAGGCGGTCCCCTCGCCAATACCGGCGTCATCGCCGGCATGAGCGGCAGCCCGGTCTACATCGACGGCAAGCTGATCGGCGCGGTCTCCTACTCGCTCGGCAGCTTCTCCAAGGAACCGATCGCCGGCATCACCCCAATCGCCGAAATGACCGACGCCACGGTGATGAGCGAGGCACAGGTCCGTCCGCGCGCCGCCCGGGTCCGGCTCGACTTCCCCCTCACGCCGGAGAATCTGACGCTGGCGTTCCGCCGCGCGCTCAACTGGAACCGCCCGTTCGCGGATCGCTCGAACGACGCCCAGCTGGTCGGCGTCAGCGGGATCGCGGGGCTGGCCGACATGCAGGTCGGCACGCTGCTGCGGCCGATTGCCACCCCGCTCGTCATGTCCGGCTTCCAGCCCGACACGGCCGATTTCTTCGGCGCCGCCTTCCGCGATAGCGGGTTCATCCCCACCGGCGGCAGCACGCGGGGCGTCGGCGGCGGCGAAATGCCGTTCGAGGGGCCGCTCAAGCCGGGCGACGCCGTCGGCGTCAACTTCCTGACCGGCGACATGGAAATGGGCGCGACCGGCACCGTCACGCACATCGACGGCGACCGCGTCTACGCCTTCGGTCACCCGATGTACAACCTCGGGCCGGTCGAGTTCCCGATGACCCGCGCCTACGTCTACACGGTGCTGCCGAGCCTGGCCTCGTCGCTCAAGCTCTCGACCACCGGCGAGGTGATTGGCACGTTCTTCCAGGATCGCGCGACGGCGATCGCCGGACGTCTGGGCCCCGGTCCGGGCACGACGCCGATCACCCTGACCCTCGAGTCGCCGCGCGGCGCACCCCGCACCTTCCACTTCGCCGTCGTCAACGACCAGCTGTTCACCCCGTTGATGACCTACGCGGCGATTCTCGACACGCTCGGCTCGTACGAGCGGCAGAACGGGGTGGCGAGCTACAGCGTCCGCGGCAAGGCGATGATCAAGAAGCACGACGCCATCACCTTCAACAACCTGTTCGCCGGCGACACGGCGTCCTCGGCGGCGGCCAGCTACATGGTCTCCCCGGTCGCCTACCTGATGGGCAACGACTTCGAGAAGGTGGAGCTCGAACGGCTCGAATACACCATCGGCACCAGCGAGGAGCCGAAGACCGCGACGCTCCAGCGCGTCTGGCTCGACGATCCGCGGCCGCGCGCCGGCCGCTCGGTACCGCTGAAGGTGGCGCTGCGGACCTTCCGCGGCGAGGAAGTCGTCACCACGCTGCCGGTGGCGATCCCCGCCAATGCGACCGGCGCGCTGTCGATTCTGGTCACCGACGGCGCCCGGCTGGCGCAGGCCGAGCAGCGCGAAGCGCGCCTGCCGCAGCAGCTGCGCAGCGTGTCGCAGATGATCCGCACGCTCAACAAGGGCCGCCGCAACAACATCCTCTACGTCAAGCTGCTCGGGTCGGACGCCGGCGCCGTGGTCAACGGTGAGACGCTGTCCTCGCTGCCGCCCTCGGTGCTGGCCGTCCTCGAAGCGGATCGGAGCGGCGGCAGCTTCAACCCGCTCGGCACGGCCACGCTCGGCGAATGGGAGCTGCCGACGGAGCACGCGGTCAGCGGGTCGCGGACGCTCAACGTCACCATCGCGTCGAACTGATCCCCCGCCGCCTCACAGCCACATGCCCATGTCCAGATCCGCGTTGGCAGGCCTGGCCTGCACTACGACTGTGGCGATCGCGCTTGGCGCGGCCTCCCTGCACGCCTCGTCCTCGAAGTTCTTTCAGGCGGCGACCCAGGTGGATTTCCTCAAGGGCGAGGTCGAGAATCTCTCGATCGACAGCCAGGGGCGCCTCACTCTCGGGCCGGCCACCGAGCTGGTCTACGAAACGTCGGCGCCGTTCGTCTGGTCCGTCGTCGCCGGGCCCGACGGCTCGATGTTCGTCGGCACCGGCAACGAAGGCAAGGTGTTCCGGGTCGATCAGCAGGGCCGCGGCACTGTCTTCTTCGACGCGCCGGAGCTGGAGGCCCACGCCCTGGCGCCCGCGCCCAACGGCGGCCTCTACGTCGCGACGTCGCCGGACGGACGGATCTACAAGCTCGATCGCGACGGCAAGGACACCGTCTTCTTCGATCCCGACGACAAGTACATCTGGTCGCTGGCGGTCGATGCGAAGGGCACGCTCTACGCCGGCACCGGCGAGAAGGGGGTGATCTACAAGATTGCCCCGGACGGCTCCGGCACGAAGTTCTACGAGACGAAGGCGACGCACGCGATGGCGCTGGCCGTCGACAGGGCCGGCAATCTGCTGGTTGGCACCGGTTCGCCGGGCCGGGTGCTGCGCATCGATCCGGATGCCAAGGGGTTCGTCCTGCTCGATTCGCCGTTCGAGGAGGTGCACGCGCTGCACTTCGACGACAAGGGCACGTTGTACGCCTCCGCGTTGAGCGGCCGGCCCTCGGGCAGCGGCAGCGCGCCTTCGGCTGGCGAAGACCGCCCGGCGGCGCCGGCCGAGACCGGCCGGGCGCCGGTCCCGTCGGTCACCGTCGAGGTGACGTCGTTTACCGTGGTGGACACCAGCGGCGGCGGCGGCAGCAGCGCGCCCAGCGCCTCGGCGCGCGACAGCCGGCGGCTCGCCAAGGGCGCGCTCTACCGCATCGCCGCCGACGGCCTCTGGGATCAGCTCTGGGAATCGCGCGACGACGCGCCGTACGATCTCACGTTCGCGGACAACGGCGCGGTGATCGTCGGCACCGGCAACAAGGGCAAAATCTACCGACTCGACGGCGATCCGGTGCAGCCGACCCTGCTGGCGCGCGCCGCAGCCCAGCAGATCACCGGCTTCTACAAAGACGGCCGCGGCCGCCTGTATTACGCGACCGCCAACCCTGGCAAGCTCTTCCGGCTGTCGGCGGATCGGGCGGCGCGCGGCACCTACGAATCGGAGCCGCACGACGCCCAGATGGTCTCGACCTGGGGGACGTTGAGCTGGCACGGCGCCGCGTCCGGCGGTAACCAGATCGAGCTCTCCACCCGCTCGGGCAACACCGAAACACCCGACGACACCTGGAGCCCATGGTCGGCGGGCTACACCACCTCCGACGGCTCGCCGATCACCAGTCCGAAGGCGCGCTACCTGCAGTGGCGCGCCGTGCTGACGGGCAAGGGCGACGGCCCGGCGCTGACGTCGGTCACCGCGGCCTACCTCCAGCGCAACCTCCGGCCCCAGGTCCGCTCGATCACCATCCACTCGCCCGGCATCGTCTTCCAGAAGCCGTTCGCGACCGGTGAGCCGGATCTGGCGGGGTTCAGCGATCAAACCACGCCGGATCGCAAGCTCTCCTCGGCGGCGCTGAGCGGGCAGCAGGGCACCGCCAGCGCGCCGGCGCTCGGGCGGCGCACCTACCAGAAAGGCCTGCAGACCCTGGTCTGGAAGGCCGACGACGAGAACGAGGACGACCTGCTCTACGACGTGCTCTACCGGCGCGAAGGGGAAACCAGCTGGAAGCCGCTCCGCCGGGCGGTCGAGGAGCAGATTCTGGTCTGGGACACCACGACCGTGCCGAACGGCACTTACTTCGTCAAGGTGGTCGCCTCGGATCTGCCTTCGAACGCGAGCAACATTGCGCTGGCCGGCGAGCTGGACAGCTCGGCGCTCGAGATCGACAACACGCCGCCCGCCATCACCATCCAGAGCGTGAAGTTCGACGCCGGGCGGACGACGATGATGTTCGACGCGCAGGACGATCACTCACCCATTCAACGGGTCGAGTTCTCGGTGGACGGCCAGCGCTGGCGGGCGGTGTTCCCGAAGGATGGGGTCGCCGATTCGAAGCTCGAGCACTACGAGGTGGTGATCGACGGCGAGGTCGGGGATCGAGGAGTGAGCATCCGCGCCCTGGACGCGATGAACAACGTCGCGACCGGTCACGCCGAGCGGCCGCGTCGATAAGGCACGCCCCTAGTACGTGGGATCCGGCTTCAGCCGGATTACTCCGTCGTCCGCCCACCTACGATGTGGAATGTCAGGCTCTCGCCAGCGGGGCTGCCGGCGTCAAGCGGACGACGCCGCCGCGCTTTTTCGCGACGGGCGGCAGCTCGACATCGACGTTGAGGCTCTTGCTGGCGCGGACGGTGGTGCGCGTGACGAGCCAGACCATCGTGCTGTTGGTCGGCGCCTGAGTGGCGACGATGGCGCCCGGCTCGATCCGCAGCCGGGTGACCGTATCCGACAGCGCCTCGATCAAGTTGAGCTCGTCCTTGTGGCCGCGCGTGCGGAGGCGGTGCATGTTGGCGAGCCGGCCGTCGCGGGTGACCATGGCGTCGAGGGCGAAGACCGCGTCCTGCTCGGCGGTTTCGTTGGCGGCCTGCAGCCTGGCGGCCCACCGGGCGTGAGACGCGCCATCGATCGCCATCGCGTCGGCGCTCGAGCCGGGTGTGGCCAGGACGTCGAGCATCGCCGCCAGCGAATCGGACCGGCCGTCGGCGGCCGGCGTCGCGTCCGGCCGGCCGAACGAGGCGAACCGCAGCATGCTCAGCATGATGACGACGCAGACCGCCGTGGCCGCGGTGGCGCCGACGCCGGCATACACCAGGTGCATGTCGTCGAACATCCGCCGCGATCGGGCGAAGAACGAGGCGTCCCGCTCGGCTTTCTGGCGGTTGACGACGGTTGCGGTGAGCGCCGTCGCTTCGTCGTGCGACAGCGTGTCCTGGCCGGCGGCGCCGATCCGGAGGGCGTCGCCGAGGATGCGGAGATCCTCGAGCGTCGCGGCGCAGACATCGCACCAGTCCATGTGCGCCTGGACGGCAATCTGGGCGTCGACCGGCAGCTCGCCGTCGTAAAACGCCTGCAGCCGCCGGCGTGTCGCCGTACAGGTGAGGGGTTTCACATCGTCCTCGCGTCGTGCAATTCGGCACGCAAAGCCTGGCGCGCGCGCGTCAGGCGCGACTTGACTGTTCCGACCGCCAGTCCGAGCGAAAACGCAATCTCGTCGTAGCTCAATCCATCCACCTCGCGCAGGACAATCGCCGTCCGCTGATCGAACGGGAGATGCTCGAGTGCATCGTGCAGCCGACCGGCCAGCTGCTTCTGCGCCAGGACCCGCTCGGGTGTCGGTCCCAGCCCCGAGAAGACGTCGCCGTGTGCCGCGACGTGCTGATCGAGCGACACCTGATCGGCGCGATGGCGGCGCCGCCAGAACCGGTGCCGGTTGCGCGCCTGATTCACCGCGATCCGGTAGATCCAGGTGCGCAGGCTCGATTGTCCACGAAACCGATGAATCGTTCTGAAGACCCGGAGGAACACTTCCTGCGACAGATCGAGCGCTTCTTCCCGATCGCCGAGCAGGTTGGTCGCGAGCTTGACGACCGCCCGCTGATGCTCGGCGACCAGCTCCTCGGACGCGGTCTCGTCGCCGGTGGCGCAGCGCTGTATCAACGCGGCCTCGCGGTCGCCAACCTCCGGCCAACTTGCAACGCGCGCCTGCTTCACCCAGAGCTCCCCAAGTGGCGATGCCAATGACGGGTAACTCCTTCAACTATAACAGGGACCAATCGACGAGCCCACACGGTTAGACCCTGATGCCGGCGAAAAGTTCCGGGATGGTCCGGGGTAGGATGGGTCCGGTGAAACGCGGGCGGATCGTCCTCGTCGTGCTGGCGCTCGGCTTCGTCGCCGCCATCCTCAGCTATCAGGAAGCGGCGACCGACCGCAACTACCGCGCCCAGCTCGCCCGCGGCGACGCCGCGCTGCGCGACGATCAGACGTTCGTGGCGATCGAGGCTTACAGCGGCGCCATCGCGCTCCGGCCCGATTCGATGCTCGCCTACCTCAGGCGCGGCGAGTCCTATCAGCGGCGCAATGAGCTGGAGGCCGCGGCGCGCGATTTTCAAGCCGCGGCGGTGCGCGATCCAACCGCCACCCGCCCGCTCGACGAGCTCGGCGACGTCCGCTACCTGCAGCAGCGGTTCGCCAACGCCGCCGACACCTACGAGCGGTCCCTGCGGCTCGACGACCGCGCCGCGCCGGTCGCCTACAAGCTCGCGCTCGCCCGCTACCGGGACGGCAATCTCGACGCCGCCCTGTCCGCCCTCGACGCCGTGCTGCGCCTCGACGATCAATCCAGCGACGCCCACTACCTGCGCGGTCTCTGCCTCCGCGATCGGCGCCGCCTCGCCGATGCCCGGAAGGCGCTCGAACGGGCCGTGGCACTGTCGCCCGGCTCGATTCCGGCGCGCGAAGAGCTGGCCGACCTCTACGGATCGATCGGCCGCCGCGGCGACGAGCTGGAACAGCTCCAGGTAATCGCCGGCCTGGATCACGAGCGGCTGGAGCCGCAGATCGCCGTCGGGCTCGCCCACGCCCGATGGTCGGCCGATCCGCAGGAGACGCCCGCACGCCGCGCCGGCCATCAGGATCTCGCGGTACTGACCCTCGGCGAGGCGCTCGAGCGGACGCCCGATCATCCGCTCGTGCATGGCGCGCTCGGGCGGGTCTGGCTCGACATCGCGCAGGCGCGCAACGACCCGGCGGCGCTCGGCAACGCGCTGGAATCGCTCGAGCGGGCGGCGTCGATCAGCACCGCGACGAGCGAGACGCTGACGCTATACGGCCGCGCCCTGCTGCAGAGCGGACGCGTCGAGGCCGCCGAACAGACGCTCGAGCAGGCGATCGGCCGCTATCCGATCGACCCGGCCGCCTATCAGTTCTTCGCGACGGCGGCGGAGCGGGCACGCCATCCGGCGGCCGCCAGGCAGGCGCTGATTCAGCTGCACGCGCTGGTCGGAGACGATCGGGGCTTCGCCGCCCGCGCCGAGCGGATCGCCGCGCTCTCGCTGCAGCTCGGCGACAGCGCCACCGCCGTCGAATGGCTGCAGCGCGCCGACGCCGGCACCGAGACCGACGTCCGGCTGCTGGAATCGCTGGCCGTGGCGCAGTTCAGGGCCGGCGACAAGGCAGCGGCCGCCGCCACGATCAGCCGCGGCCTCGAGAAAGACCCCGGCGACTCGGCGCTCCTCGCGCTCCAGCGCGCCATGCACTGACGATCTCGAGCCACGAACGCGAGGCGTTACCCGCGGCGCTTCGGATCGACCAGGTCCCGCAGGCCGTCGCCGACGAAGTTGAATCCGAGGACGAGCAGCGCGATCGCCAGGCCCGGAAACAGCGTCAGGTGCGGCGCGTCGAGCAGGTGCGCCCGCCCGCCATTGAGCATCGTGCCCCAGCTTGGCGTCGGCGGCTGCACCCCCAGCCCGAGGAAGCTCAACGCGGCTTCCCCGAGAATCGCGCCCGCCATGCCGAGCGTCGCCTGCACGACGACCGCCGGCAAGGCGTTGGGGATGATGTGGCGAAGCAGCATCCGGGGCGTGTGGGCGCCGAGCGCCCGGGCGGCCTGGACGTACTCGAACTCGCGCGCGCGCAAGACCTGGCCGCGGACCAGCCGGGCATACCCGACCCAGCCGATGATGGTCAGGGCGAACAGCACGTTGCCCAGGCTCGGCCCGAGCACCGCCACCAGCGCGATCGCCAGCAGCAGCCCCGGAAAGGCGAGCAGCGTGTCGGTCACCCGGCTGATCACATCGTCCAGCGCGCCGCCGAAGTAGCCGGCGACGGCGCCGAGCATGGTGCCGATGCCCGCCGACACCGTCACCACCACCAGCGCGACGAAGAACGAGATCCGGGCGCCGGCCAGGACGCGGGCGAGGATGTCGCGCCCGAGCTCGTCGAGGCCGAACGGATGCCCCCACGTCGGCCCGGCGAGGCGGAGCGGCAGCTCCTGCTGCGCCGGGTCGAACGGCGTGATCGACGGCCCGAGGATGGCGGCCAGCGCCATCACCAGGATGATGACCGCACCCACCTTCAGCATGACAGCGAGTGCAGACCCGCGTTCCCGGCGTTCCGGTCGCCGGTGATCCGGCTACTCATAGCGGATCCGCGGATCCAGGAAGCCATACAGCAGGTCGGTGAGCAGGTTCATCGCGACGTAGGTGACGGCGATCAGCAGGATACAGCCCTGGACGAGCGGGTAGTCGCGGAAGCTGATCGACTGGATCAACAAACGGCCGACGCCGGGCCAGGCGAAGATCGTTTCGGTGATCACCGCGCCGGTCAGGACGGCGCCGAACTGCAGCCCGAGGACGGTGACGATCGGGATCAGGCTGTTGCGGAACGCGTGTCTCAGCACGGCGCGCGTCCGCGACACGCCCCGGGCGCGGGCGGCGAGGACGTAGAGCTCGCGGAGCTCTTCGATGACGCTGGCGCGCGTCATCCGCGCCAGCACCGCGGCGAGCGGCGCGGCGAGGGTGATGGCGGGCAGCACCAGATGCGCCAGGGTGCCGCGCCCCGACACCGGGAACCAGCCGAGCGTGATCGAGAAGAAGATCGCCAGCAGCGGGCCGAGCCAGAAATTCGGCATCGAGATGCCGATCAGCGACAGCGTCGTCGCCGCGTGGTCGATGCGCGTGCCGGCGTGGACCGCGGCGATGATGCCGAGCGGGATGGCGAACAGGATCGCCAGGAGCATCGCCGCCATCGCCAGCTCGAACGTCGCCGGCAGCCGCTCCAGGATGGCGGCGGCGACCGGCTGGCTGGTGCGCAGCGAGATGCCCAGGTCGCCGCGGGCCAGCCCGCTCAGGAACGCGCCGTACTGGACGATCAGGGGCCGGTCGAGCCCGAGCTTGCCGCGCAGTTCGGTCAGGTCGGCGGGCGACGCGCTCTCCCCCAGCATGGCCTGGACCGGATCGCCCGGCACGAGGTGGATCAGCGAGAACACCAGCGTGGCGACGCCGAGGAGGACCGGGATGGTGAGGACGAGACGGCGGATCAGGAAACGGAGCATCTCAATCGACGCGGCACTCGACTGTACCGTACGTCGTGCCCCGGAACATGTTTTCACAGGTACGTAAGGTCCGCCGCAGGCGGGCCCCACCTACGGAAAACGAGGGATTCATTCGGGCGCCGTTTCGCGGTCGTCCCTGATCCCCAGCCGCGTCATCAGCTTCGTCAACCCCTGCCGTGTGACGCCCAGTTCGTCGGCCGTCCGCATCCGCTGACCGCCATTCCTGGCCAGCGCGGCCCGGACGAAGCGCTCTTCGAAGACGTGCCGCGCCTGCTCGAGCCGCGCCGCCTCGGTGTAGCGCTGTCCGCCGAACTGGGGCCCGAGCGCGCTTGGCGGCACGACGCCGCGCCGCGGACTGCGGACGGCCAGCGCGGCGAGCACGTTCTGCAACTCGCGGGCGTTCCCGGGCCAGTCGTAGCGGGCCAGCGCGGCAAGCGTCGCCGTCGCCAGCGTCGCCCGGCTGTTGACGCGCGCGGCCGCCTCGCGCCAGAAGTGGTCGGCCAGGACGGCAATGTCCTCGCGGCGCTCGCGCAGCGGCGGCACCGCGATGCGGATGACGTCGAGGCGGTAAAGGAGATCGAGCCGGAACCGTCCCGCCCTCACCTCCTGCCGCAGGTCCCGGTTGGTGGCCGAGACCAGGTGCACGTCGACGCGGCGCACGACGTTTTCGCCGATCCGGCGCAGCTCTCCTTCCTGAATGACCCGCAGCACCTTGGCTTGCGCCCGGGGCGCCAGCTCGCCGATCTCGTCGAGCAGCAGCGTCCCGCCGTTCGCTTCTTCGAACACACCGGGGCGTTCGGCGATCGCCCCGGTGAACGCGCCGCGGGCGTGGCCGAACAGCTCCGCTTCGATCAGATCGTCGGGGAGCGCCGCGCAGTTCAACGTACTGAAGGCGCGGTCGCGGCGCGGACCGCACCGATGCAGCGCGCGCGCCACGACCTCCTTGCCGCAGCCGCTCTCGCCTTCGATCAGCACCGCGAACGGCGCCCCGGCCGCGCGTTCGACGGCCCGGCGGACGTCCGCCATCGCGGCGCTGACGCCGAGGAGCCCCGCCGCATCGGGCACCGCCGGCCGTCTTCGTTTCGCCAGCACTCCGGCCAGGATCGGAGCGACGGCGGCGGCAGCCGCGGTCAGGAGCGACCCGGCCCGCGACAGATCATGCGGCGCGCCGATCGCCCATCGGACCACCAGCACGCCGGACACCTCGCCGCCGTAGCGAACCGGCACCGCCGCTTCGACCCGGTCCTCGCAACGGTGCGGCGCAATGACCATCCCGGCGGTCAGCACGCGGCCGGCAATCGCCAGGTCGACTCGTCCACCGTCTGAGGTGATGACCGTGGAGACACCGGATTCGATCGCCGCGAACGCCGCGGCCACGCCGTGCACCCGAACGCGAATCCGCCGGCAGACCTCGGACAGCAGCGCGGTCTCATCCGAGGCGGTCTGACACAAATCAAGGATGTCGATGATGTCGTCGACCATCGGATCGAGTGCGCTGCCCCGTTTCATCGCCGGTGAGAGGGGGATGTACAAAGCGAGCGCGGCCAGACCGGTCGACGCGACGTGCCGCCCGACGATCTCATGCGGTGGCGCCGACGACGACAGCAGTTCGCGAAGGAGATGGCTGCGGGCGCCGACAATCGGCGGCACCATCGTCGAGCCGACGCGGCCGATCCGCTCGAGCAGGGCCGCAGCGGCCGCCGCGCGGCCCGATCGCCGCAGCGCCTCGACCAGCAGCAGGCGCACACGCGAGGCGAGCAGCGGTTCGTGTGCCACGCGCGCCGCGGCGACGGCCGTCGCAGCGTCGCGCTCGACGGCGCCGATATCGCCGACCGACAGGTGCGCGAAGGCCGCCGCGTACGCCGCGACCGCGACCACCCGGGGATCGATTCCCTCCTGCGCATGTCGCAGGGACGCGGTTGCTCGCGACACCGCCAGGTCGAGATTGCGCGTCCCGACCGCCGTGGCGGCGCCAACGCTGCTGAGCAGGGGTGGTGCCGCAGCACTGCCCGCGATCGATTCGCTGCCGTTCGCCGACAGAGCGGACAGAAACGCCTGCTCAGCCTCCTCATACCGGCCCTGCCAGAACAGCACCCGGGCCAGCGCGATCAAGGCGGCGACGATGCGTAGCGAATCGCCGGCCGATCGAGCGGCCGCGAGCGCGGCGCTGAGGGTCGGCTCGGCTTCGTCCAGTCGTGCCAGTTCGATCAGCGTCGTTCCACTCAGCAGGGCGACATCGATCAAGCGCGATTCGTCGCCGCTCCGCCGCCAGCAGTCGCCGGCCGATTCGAGCGTCGCCTGTGCGTCACGCGCCCGGCCGCGGCAGAGCAGCATCCGCGCCAGCGCGACGTGGCCCTCGCCGGCGCGCACCCAATCCTGACGCCGCGAGAGTGCGCCGATCGCCTGGCGCAGCATCCGTTCGCCGGGGGCATGCCGTCCCCTGGCGACCAGGCGCACGCCCAGATCCAGTCTGCCGGCGAGAACGGCGAGGTCGGACGCCGGCCAGTTGCTGGAATGAGACGGCTGTGTGGGCGGCGGCGATTTGTCCACACCGTAGACGGCTGATTGTTCCGCGGCACGAAGCCCGCGATCGTGCCGAGGCCCGCGTCCGCCGGGTGTCTTGTCGTCGGATCGGCGCTTGCGCCTGCCTGCCGTTCTCTCGTGCGCCACGGCCGCGACTGGCGTCCGCCACAGCAGTCTGGCGAACCGGCCCGGCCAACCTTCCGCCTGAACGGCCATCTGCCGGACCCGTAACAGCGTCCGGTCCGTCGCCGCTGGGCAGAGGGCGCCGGCCAGTACGTCGGGCGGCAGGGGATCCAGACCGATGCCTTCGACCGATGGCACTTCCTCCGTTCCCACGAACACCATGACGTGCGGCCGCGGTGATGTGAGCGCGGCGCCGAGCAGCACACGCCAGCCAAGCCGCAACTCTTCGCCATCGATGACGAACAGGCTGCGCCCGCGCAGCCGGTCCGCCCACTCGAGCAGCACCCGCGCCGCGACCGGCACGAATCCACGCAGCCGCGCCGCCCGGGCAAGGTCGTCGAGCGCCGTTCTCCGACCAGCCCCGGACGGCCCCCATTGCGAGGTGACGTGCGGCCGCGTCCCGCTCCCGCGCTCGAACAGTTCGCTGATCGCGGCGACCGCAGGCCGTTCGATCGTGCTGACGGCATGGAACGGAAGAGGCAGCAGGCGTTCGCTGCTGTTGCCGTCGTCGGGCTCGCCCGGGTAGCCGCTTCCCGCGTTGGGCACTACGATCGGTCCTCCCGCCCCCGTCCGCACCAGGTTCGTCGGCCAGGCGCTCTCGGACAGACCGCACGCGCGGAGCACGACGGTGGCGGAGCGGAGGACCGCCTCCGACCGCGCCGCCGATCCGCGCCAGTCGCCGCCGCATCGCCACGCTTCGAACCGCCGCGACTCGCCGAGGGCTCCGTAGTCGATCAGCCGTGCCATCGAGGGATGATGCAGCCGCTGCAGCACGTCGCACCGAAGTGCCCATCGCCGCTGATCGCTGTCGCCTCCGGCGGAGGTGACGATAAGTAAGACGCGTTCTCCGGTGGCCAGGTCGATGGCGGTCTGTTCCTCGTCCACGACGAATCGATCGGCGAGCAGTTGCATGCCGCGACGACGCTGCAAGAGCGTCGCCTCACCGGATTCGCGGCAACGGCGCGTCTGGCGCAGTCGGAGTGTGCAAAAACTTCGAATAGGACGATGAGGGGGATGGAACTACTTGAAGGGCCCGGGTCTTTGACCACTGTGACCACTTTCGTGACCACGGCCGGGTCGCTACGCTTTGACTGCCAACGGGAGCGGCGCGATCTTCTCTCGCATGGCGTCTCGCGTCACTCGCCGCAGGGTCGCCATCGGCTCGCGTCCCCGTGGACGTCGAACTGGGCGGTGATGGGGATGGACATCGATCACCCGATCGACAAGCAGGTCAAGAACCACGGGTCGACCGGAATGCATGCCGGGTCCTGCAATGGTCACGAGCCAAGGGCGGTATTGGAGCCGGTCCGACGGCCGGATGCCGGCGATCCGATCGACCATCTGAACAGCCACACCGGCGGGCCGCACGGCTCGAGCGGCAGCACTTCAGTCCGCACCGGCGGCCACTCACCATAGTCGAAGTCGCGGCTGACCAGACGTGTGCCGGGACGCAGCTCGCCGCGCAACCGCGGGAGCAGCGCGGTCTGCACGCCGCGCAGATACGTGTAGACCACTGTCGCGTCGCTGACATCGCAGGTGTGAACGTCGCCCTGCCGCACCTCGACCAGCCCGGCGACGCCGGCGTCGCGGACGCGGCAGCGTGCCTCTTCGACGCGGTCCGGGTCCCATTCGATGCCAATCGCCCGCAGCCCGTGGCGCTGCGCGGCCCGGATCATGACCCTGCCGTCGCCGCACCCGAGGTCGTAGAGCACGTCCGACGAACGGGCGCCGGCGAGGTCGAGCATCGCATCGATGATCGCGACGTCGTTCGGGCTGAACTCGCCGAGATCGCCGGCACGGTCGACCGCTGCGGCGGGGGGCGTTGCCGGCGTCGGCGAGACGAGACGGCGATACCGTTCGAGATCTGCCGCCGTCGGCCGGGCGCGGCCGCGCAGCAGGCGGCGCGACAGGTCGAACAGCGCCGGGTCGATCTCCGGCGGCGGTGCAGGCCGGCTCGCCGGCAGATCCGCGGTCAGCGCGCGCGCGAGTTGCATCGCCATCCCGAGCGGTCCGGCGCCGGCACGCTGAACGGCCGCCTCGACGTCGGCAGCCGTGGCGCCACGCAGCACCGCCGTGAAATCCGCCAGTGCCTGGGCCCGCCGCCAGGGTCGCGCGGCCAGCGGCGCAGCCAGGAGGAACAGCATGTCGGCCCGGTCCAGGATCCGGATCGGCGGCACCGCCGATCGGGACCGCTCGAGCATCGCGGCATCGACCCTGGCGCCGCTTGACCTCGACTCCTGGGTTCGCAGCCGCAGTTCGAACCGGTGACGTCCACCGTCAGGATGCACCCGCTGTTCGAACCGGGCGGGCCCATCTCCGGGGTGCAGTTCGAGTCCAGCGGTCAGCAGCGCGTCGGTGGCCTGGTCACGATCACCCGGCAGAATCCACAGATCCGGTGGCTTGACCGGATCGCGGGCGGCCGCGTCGCCGTAATACGCCTGCGCGAGCAGAGGCCCCCGCCCGGCGGCAGAGGGAATGCCGAGCGCGTCGAGGCACTGCGATGCCTTTCGCAGCAGCTGGATCTGGTGGAGCGCATAGGTCGCCGTCGCCCGCGCGTGCCGCCGCAGGAGGTCGGCGACGCGCGCCGGCATCAGATCAGGCGCCGAGGCGCGCAGCGCCCGCCCGAGCGGCGCTGTGGTCCGGTGCCAATGCGTGTCCCAAAGCAGCTCGTCCCAGTTTGGCGCCGAGCCGGCGAGGCCTCGGATCCGCGCCGCGGTCCGGGCCGTCGCGGGACCAAGCGCGAGCAGCAGCAGCTCGCGCTCGGTTGTGATGTCGTCGTTCGCGCCGTTCACGGACGAGCGGCCGCAATCCCCTGGCGTACCAGCTCGCGCACGAAGTCGAGAACCTCGCGCTGGCAGGTGTCCGCCGTCACGTCGCACTGCTCCATCAGCCGATCGCACAACTCACGGACACTGATCGGACGGCTGATGAGAGCCATGATCCGGTTGCCGGCACCGCCGACCACGTGGTACCGCGCGGTGCTGAGGTTCAGCAGCACCAGGTCGTCATCGAGGTTGGCCGACAGATGATTGGCCCCGAGCTCGATCACCGCGTCGAGCTCGATGTCGTCGGGTGACACGCGATAGCGCTCCATTGAAACCGGTTGAGTCGTGGGCTGGACCTGCCGCCGGGCACCTTTGGGTCACTGATAAGCGGGTATGATACACGGTCGTCTCGAATCGGATGAAGAGTTCGCCGATGCTGGCATGGTTCAGCCGCTGGCGCCCCCGGATGCAGCGGATTCGCCGGGCATCCTGGGCCGACCGGCGGCTCCTGACCGAAGCTGTCCTGTGTCTGGGACTGGCCAGGTTTTCGGTGTGCGTCGTGCCGTCGCGCTGGCTGTTGCACCGCCTGGGCCGGCAGCGGTACGAGACCCGACCGGACGAGGACATCCGCAGTACGGACGCGGCCCGGCGCGTCGGTGCCGCAATCAGCGGCGTCAGCCCCTATACACCGTGGCGAAGCAACTGCCTGGCGCAGGCACTCGCCGCTCACGTCCTGCTTCGCCGGCGCAGCATCTCGAGCACACTCTATCTGTGCGTCACCCGGGAACGCGGCCGGCTCGAGGCGCATGCGGTCCTGAGATCGGGCCCCTACCTGATCACGGGCGGCGATGACCACGAGCGCTACACCCGGGTCGCGAGCTTCGGGTGGACGCCCTGAGCACCGCACACCCGACCGGTCTGCCGCCGCGCGACCGATCGGCAGCGGACGGGATCAACGACCGCAACCATCCGGGACGCGAAACTCCGGATGATGTCGAGTTCCGGCGAATCACTGGCCGAACCCACCCGGACGACTGCGCGGCGCTGACCGAGTTGGGCGCCGCGCTCTGCCGGCAGCGCCGCATCGGTCAAGCCGAAGAGGTGCTGGTGCGGGCGCTGCAGATCGGTCCGGTTGCCTCAGGCAGGACGCTGTCGAAGTTGGCCACCGTCCGCCTGATCCAGGGGCGAAGCGACGAGGCGGTGGCCCTGGTGCGACGCGCGCTCGCGATCGATCCGACCGATGCCGCCCTTCACTCCAAACTGATCGGGCTGATGGCCTACACCGAGGCCGCCGACACCTCGTCGATCAAAGGCGAGCAGCAGGCGTGGGCTCGATCGCACGCCCGCACCGGGCCGCGCGGCGCCGCCGGCGCGTCGCGACAAACCAGGAAACTGCGCGTCGGCTATCTCGCCAACGACCTCCGCGACGGTTCGGTGGCGCGCGCCTTCGCCGCCATTCCGCGCCACGCCAATCGCGACGATTTCGAAACCGTCTGCTACTCAGGCGCGCCCGCCTGGGACCGGGCCTCGATCGATCTCTGTTTTCAGGTCGACGCCTGGCGCACGACCCGGCGTCTCGACGATGACGCCCTCGACGCGCAGATCCGACGTGATCGCATCGATATCCTGGTCGACCTGTGCGGGCACATGGATCACAACCGCCTGCCGGTGATCGCTCGCCGGCCGGCGCCCGTCCAGCTGTCGGGATGGGGCTACACGCCCGGTCCCGGCATCTCCGGCATCGACGGCCTCCTGACCGATCGGATTGTCGCACCGCCCGGTGAACGATCCCTGTTCCCCGAGCGGCTCCTCGATCTGCCGTGCGCACAGTACTACCAGCACCCCCGTTCGGCCCCGGATCCGGGCCCCTTGCCGTATCAGGCCAATGGCTTTCTCACCCTCGGCTGCCTCAACCGGGTCGAGAAGATCGGCCCGGCCGTGTCGGCGGCGTGGGCGGCGATCCTCCGCGTCCTCGACGACGCCCGGCTCGTGCTGATGGACGCCTCCTTCGCGGATCCGGCGATGCCCGCGGCGCTGCTCGATCGGTTCAACCGGCTGGGCATCACTTCACATCGCATCACCTGCCTTCCCCGCCGTTCGTTCGACGGCTACCTTGCGGTTCACCAGGGCATCGACCTCGCGCTCGACTCCTGGCCTCACAGCGGCGGCCTGACGACGTTTGACGCGCTGTGGATGGGCGTACCGGTCGTGACGCTGCGCGGACGGCATCCGCTCGGCCGCACGTCAGCCAGTCTGCTCCACTGCGTCGGACTGTCCGAACTGGTCGCCGCGGACGTCGACGCGTATGTCGCAGGCGTCATCGCGCTGGCCCGCAGCACCGGCCATCTCGCCGGGCTGAGGACATCGCTGCGCCGGCGGATCGAGCGATCACCGCTCGGCGCGGCGGCGGCGTACACCGGAGCGGTTGAAGACGTCTATCGCGAGGCCTGGCATCGCTGGGGCGCCACCGCGTGATCGCGCCATCAACCGGCGGCGCGCTGCACGCCTACCACTGCTATGGCTTCGATCTGGTGTCGAACCTGCCGCTCCCTCACCTGCCGGCCGGTCGCTCGACCAACTCGAACGTTACCGTCGACTTCGTCGAGACCGCCGGTCCGATTGTCGCCGCGCCGATCGACGTCTCGGATCGGCTCGCCCGGATTGCGATTCCGGGCTGGGCGCGTTTCGAAGTGCGCGACGGCAGGCAGATCCGGATCGAGGCCTCGCTGGCCGCGACACGCGAGGCTGGGCTGCTGCTGCTCGGCGCTCCCCTGGCGGCGCTGCTCTATCAGCGCGGCCAGACCGTCGTGCGCGGCGGCGTCGTCAGCCGCGGCGATCGCCAGGTGCTGCTGATCGGCGCGGGCGGAAGTGGTGTTTCCACGCTGCTCGCCACCCTGCTCGAGCAGGGATGGGATGTGCAGTGCGACGCGCTGGTGGCGATCGATCGAACAGCGGACGGACCGATCACGGCCCTGCCGGGACTGCCGTCCCTCAAGCTGTGGCGCGATGCATCTGAGCGGCTTGGCGAGGTTCGCGGTCTCGACGAGTGCGTCCGGGCGGGCTCATCGTGCCGCTGGGTCCGGTTCGACGAACGTCACATCGGGCGTCGTGTCAACCCCACCTGCGTCGTCGAGCTGGGGCTCTGGAATCGCGGCCTGCTGGCCGAGACACTGTCGCGCCGGCATGGGCTCGAGCGCCTGCTGGGCTGCCGCTATCATCCCGTTTACGGCGGCCGATTGTCGGCGGCGCGGGACTTCGCCACGTTGACCGCGCTGGCCGGATCGATCCGGATCGGCCGGCTGCTCCGCTCCTGGCGCCCCTTCGATCCGCGCGCCCAGCTCGAACCGTTCGCCGACTTGACGGATCGGCTTCACGACCGCTCTGGCGGGTGGGCGGCATGACCCAGCGCTTCGCGCTGTTCGGATTGGTGGCGCGGTCGGAGATCCCGCTGCCCGCCCCGGCGGCGCCGGAGGGCGACGTCGATCTGGAGATTCGCGTCGGCGCGCTGCCACTGACGCTGCCCGGCGCCCTGGTCAGGAAGAATGGTTTCGACGCCGACGAAACGTCGGTCCTGATCAGAATCGACGATGTCGGTCGCTTCCTGGTCCGCGCCGGGCGCGAGGTGGTGGTCGATATGGCGGCGGGCGTCCCGCTGGCCTGGCTGCTGCAGCCGCTGGTATCGAGCGTGATGGCGGTGGCGCTCCAGCAGCGCGGCGTTCTGACGCTGCACGGCAGCGTCGTGGAGGTGGCGAACCGCGCCGTGGTGATCGCCGGGGCCAGCGGCAGCGGCAAGTCCACGCTCGCCGGGTTCCTCGCCGCCCGCGGTCATGCCCTCCACAGCGACGGCTTCGCCGGGATCGTCAACGCCGGCAGCGCGCCGCTCGTGCTGCCCGGTCCGGGCGTGCAGAAGCTCTGGCCCGACAGCGCACGCTACCTCGGCCACGACGAGCGTGCGCATCCCCGGCTGGCGCCCGCGTCCGACAAACGTCTCATTCTCGCCGCCAGTCCCGTGTTGAGGCCGGCCCTGCCGCTGGCCGCGATCTACGTGCTCGGCCCGACCGTCACACCCACCGGAGCCGGCCGGTCGTTCGGGCGGCGCCGCGCCGAGGATCTCTTCGCGCACCTGTTCCTGTCGCGGCTCGGGTGGGGACGGGCCGGACAGCAGGCGGCGCAGTTGCTCCAGCTCGTGCAGCGGTGTCCCGTCGAGGTACTGGAACGGCCGGCCGGTCCGATGCACCGGTCACTGGAACAGCTGGCCGCGCCGATCCTGCACCGCTGCTAAAATTCCGTGCAGTTGGCGTTGGGTTGGCCGGATCCTGTCCATAGAATGCTGCATGAACGATAACGACACACCCGCCCCGTGTGAAAAGACGGCGCCGTCGGCGACCCCGTCTGCGCCAAGAGAACCGTGGCAGCGCCCGACCCTGGAGAGCCTCGATGTCGCGGACACCGAGACACGATCCGGATTCGGGATGGATGGCGGAATGCTCGGTTCGACGCTTTCCTGATCATGTAAAAAAATGCGCCGATCGCTTTTCAATCGAGGTACTGGCGCAGAAATTCGATCAGGTAGACACCGGCCGGCAGATTGTGGGTGGCATCGAAATCCGCCGGACCGGCGCCATCCGGGTCCGTCATGCGATGACGCGCCATCCGCTGCAGCTTCGGCACATCGACGATGTCGCGCACCGGATCCCCGTTCGGAATCGCGGCCAATTCGCGCTCGACCATCGGCACCTGGCGATTGAAGCGATCGGCGTAGTCGGGCGAAAACGCCTGCTTGCTGGTACGGAGCCGGATCAGGTCAGGCACCCGATTGGCCAGCATGTGGCGCGCCAGCGCACGCGGGTAGCCGCCCCGCAGCTTGACCGCCAGAGGCGCCGCCAGACAGATTTCGATGATTCTCCGGTCGAGCAACGGACAGCTCATCGTCACCGCATCGGCGCCGACGTAGAAGTGCCCACCCGCATGCACGTGCTCCAGATCCCGTACCAGCGCGCGGCGGTGGTCGCCGACGATCGTCGCCTGGTTGATGGTTCGTGACAGTTCGTCGGCGTCGACCCCGTGCCGTCGGAGGAATTCCCGGCGAAACGGTGATCCGATGAGACTGCGCACGACATCGAAGCGCGGCCGCCGGCGGATCCGTTCGCGCCACAGCGGGCCGGCGATCAGGGAGCGCGCCGCACGGTACGGCGTCAGTCCCTGGGCGCGGGCAGACGCGAGGACCAGTCGCGCCGCGAATCCGGGCCGGCCCGCCAGCAGCCCCTCCAGCACGGCCTCGGTCCCGCGATCGGAGATGGTCGTCTCTCCCCCGACACCGTCCAGGATGATCCTGGCGCCGCGGCGCCGCGCGATGCCGGCGAACGCGGTGTAGAGATAGTGCCGCGATGTCGTGCTGCCGGCTTCCAGCACCCGCGGCAGCAACGTCAGGTCGTCGAACGGCCCGCGGCCGTCCGCTGTCGCCTCGACGACATCGAGACCCAGGTGATCCCGCAGCGCTCCGATGTAGCGCCGCTCATCGTCGTCCGGACCGGACCGGCCCGCATGCACCGCCGACACCGCAAACAGCTGCATCGGATCGGCGACGACGTGCGCGAACGTCATCACGGTCGAGGAATCGAGTCCGCCTGATAGCAGGCAGGCAACCGGCGCCCCGCCGGCCATCCGGGCGCGCAGCACTTTCGTGAGCCGATCCTCGAGTGCCTGCACGATCTCGTCTGCCGTGCCCTCGAACTCGCGCTCCGGGTCAACCTGCCACCATCGTTGCTGCGGCGGCGAATCGTCCGGCCCGAAGACGCGGAAGGTACCTGGCCGCAGCCGGGTGACGCCGGCGAAGAACGTCGTGCGTCGGCGCAAACGGCCGAACCCCGGCACCGCGGATCTCGCCAGGTGACCGAGGTCGATCCGTCGTTCGATGCCCGGTACGGCGTGGATCGCGCGGGTGCGGCTGGCGATGATCACCCGCTGCGCCGACTCCCAGACGTAGAGCGCCGGGTTGCAGGCCGGACTGGCGATCAGCTGCAGCCGTCGATCGCGAGGCGTCCACAGCACGACCGTCAGCTCGCCGGCCAACCCGGCGAAGAAGCGCTCTTCGGAGCGCAGCCAGGCCGCCGCGACGAGCTCGGCGATCGGCGGCGGCTGTTCGAAGCGGAGATCGCGCGCCAGGTCGTCGGAGTCCGCCAGCCAGCCCTCGGCGATCGTCACCAGACCCGACGCGGCATCAACGTGCAGTGAGGCGTCGCGGCCTGGTCCGGCGACGTCGTCCCACCACAGGCAACCCAGCCCGGCGCCGCGATCGCAGACGTGGCGCTGACCGTCGACGCCGAGCTCCGCCAGCGCGGCCGCCATCAGGTCGAGATGCTGCCAGGGCACCGGTGAGCCGTCGCGGTGGACGATGCCGAACAGCCCGCTCATGTTGCGGGCTCCAGATACCCGAGCTCCCGCATCAGGTCGCCGCACGTGGCGTCGATGCGCGAGGCCTGCACCTCAGAGAGCGCATCGCGCCAGCCGCCGCGGCGGCCGGCACGAAAGAAGGCGGTCGGGCCCGGCGCAACCTCGCCGAAGCCGCGCTCGGCTTCCCGCGCCGCCAGGCGATCGAACCGGCAGCTGTCGAGGGTCCGGTCGATCGCCGCCGCATCGATCGGCCAGTCGAGAAAATCGATCAGCGCGGACAGCGTCGGGCGCGGCCGTTCGAGCAGGTCTTCATAGCGAACCGTGTGGACCGGAAACGCCGGCGCGATGCGCCACGACCGGACATGATCGGGCCAGCTGCCCAACCGCTGCGGCAGCGGGTCGCCGCGCCCGCCGCCGCCGCGCGCCAGCCAACGCTCGCTGTCGAGCAGGATCTCGAGCGCCCGATCGACGCTCCGACCGGGCCCGAAGTGCGCCAGCGACACGCAGACGTCCCGCGGGTCCCGGACGACATAGACCGCGCGATCGGTTGCCGCGGCGGTGAAGAGCGGCATCCCGCCTGGCACGGTGCCGCACGCGTCATGGACCTTCAAGTAGACGCGTTCACCCGACCGGTCGCTCAATCGCTCGAACGCCAGCGGCCGCAGCGCCTGCACTTCATCCTCGAGAAGGTCGGCGGTCTCGAAACCCATCATCATGTCGACCAGCGCCCGTTCGTTCGCGCTGGTCCGAACCACCAGGTCGTCGAGCGGCGACGCGAGCTGCGGGTTCAGATACGACGTGATCAACGACCGCACCCAGGTGTTCCCGGAGCGCGGGTAGGATGCCAGCCAGACGATGCGGCCCACGGTGAGAGTCTATCGCGCGCGTTATCGAATCGGCAGCCGCGCGGCCAGCCAGTCGACCTGATCCGGCTCGGCCCCGAGGTGGCGAATCAAGGCCAGAGCGGCGCGATGGTAGCGATCCGTGAACAGCCAGTGGTAGTGCACGTGCACCAGTGGCGATCGGCGCAGATCGGCGATCAGCTGTGGGCGCTGCGGCAACAGATGCAGCGGCACATTGTGTGAAGGGGCGTAGAGGACGACGCGAGCGGTCCGGCTCCAGATGGCCAGCGCCAGAGCCGCCTGATTCGATCCCCAGTATTCGCTCGCCTCGCGTCCGACCAATCCGGTCGAGGCATGAACGTTGATGTCGCGGCCCCGCCACGGCTTCAGCCCGGCGGCAACGGAACGGGCGAAGAGATCCGCCCACGCGCCGAGGACTCCCTGCTGTCGGCGGACCACCACCAGCCCGCCGTTATAGGAGGCGCGAACGCGATGATCGCTGACCGTGGTGGTGACGAATGGCAGGCGATCGAGCGGGATGCCCTGCAGGTCCGCCAACCGGCGCCAATAGTCCTCGAACTGATCGCCCGACCCGGCCGTTGCGCTCCCCTTGACGTCGACCGGCCGGACCGCCACGTCGGCGTCCGGCGGCAGATCCAACTCGCCCAGGAACAGGGTGTCGCTATCGAGCACGGCAATCCACTCGGATCCGATTTCTTCCTCTGCCCAGGCGGCGGTGAAGACGCGATTGGCCGAGCCGTATTCGGGACAGACGACGTTGAGGGGCGCCTCGACATAGTCGGCCTCGAGCGCCGCCAGCCGCTGCCGGGTGTAGCGGTCGACGCCGTGGCCGGGGCGCGGCGCGACGACCAGAATCCGCGCGCGCCGGTGGCGGCCGCCGAACTGGCGGATGCTGTCGCACAACAGCAGCGCCTGCGCCCGAATCGCATTGTTCTCGATGCAGAGCACGAATGTCAGGAGATCGGTCACACGTTGCTCGAGCGGTCGCGGGAGTGTACATCTGTCCCGTCCTGAACCCGGATGGCGCGGCCGTTCATCAAGACGATGTGGTGGTTACAGGGTCAGGAGACCGGCCGGCCGCTGACTGGCCTGGTGCGCCCCAGACCGGCCAGGATCGCATCAGCCAGCGCTTCGTAGCCGGCGCGGTTGAAGTGTTTCCAGTCCCGTGGGCCATGAACCATTCGTCTGGCCGCGACTGCCGCGATCTCGGGCCTGGCGTCGATGAACCCGATGTCGGCCGCCGCGGCGACGCGACGAAGTTCGCCGGCGATCCGGTCGGAGTTCTGCCTGACCATGGCCAACGGATAGATCGAGCCGCGTCCCTCGTACGACTGGGTCGAGACGCGCTCACCTGCCAACGCGTAGCAGGACAGCGGCGACGGCACCAGGACGATGACGAACCGGGTCGTCGTCCAGTGCCGCGTCATGAAGACGACCACCTGCTGGAACAGCCATTGTGAGACGTCAAGCTCTTCGTCGGTCAGTTCGAGCGCCGGGCCCTGGAGCTGATCCGGGAGATCGACGAGATCGCGGCCCACCCGGGCGCGATTGACGGCGTGTTCAGCCGGATCGGCAGACGAGAGATCGACGATCCCGGCCGGCGGAGGATCGAGGCCCAGCACCCGGCGCGACAGCGTGCGGACGAAGCGCGCCGCCAGGAACCGCGTCTTCCAGTTCATCGCGCGCGCCTGCCGGACCAGCGGGTCATTGGCGATCAGCGACTCGATGAAGCGTTGCGCGTAGCCGCTGTCGATCATCCGGCCGGAATCGAAGCCGGGAAGGAACCTGGCGCGCCAATCGCGCAGGTTGTCGTTGAGATCGTTGCCCTCGTAGAAGTAGATCAGCGCGATGCGCGGCGGCTCGAGCGGCGGAAAGCGGCCGAGCGCGTTGAGGTTGGCTTCGATGCCCAGGGGCGACTGCACGATGCCGCTGAGACTGCCCGCACCGCTCTGGCCGAACGAGATGACGTCGCCGAGCCCGCCCTGGTGGAGGAGATGCGCGGAATGGTAAGGCGGATTCGATCGTCCGTTTGCGCTCAGATGCCAGTCGCCCTCCCCCGCCGCATATGAGTCGCCGAGGAGGGCCGTGTAGTCGTGCGGAACGATACCGCGCTTGGAGCTTTGCGCCAGCAGACCGACGGCCGGGGGCAGGTCGCGCTGGAGCGCCAACGGAACGAAGCGAACCAGCCGCGGGAATGCAGCTTCGACCGCCGCCGCGAGCAGCGCCGTCGTCAGGAGAGACAACAGGACGCGCGCCCGGACCGCGTCACGCGAGAGAGGCGGCGCCGACACAGACCGGTTCAACGATCACCGAGGGTCTCATATTTCTGAGCCGGAAGCACGTTTGTGCCCGCGTTCGGGCGTCTGGCGAGAGTCCTCCGGACCACGTCGAAATTCGCGGACATGATGACCCCTGGCGACCAACGCTGGGCATCCCCTTCACCATCCGGATAGAATGAAATCGAAATGCTGCGTTTTCTCACAGCAGGCGAGTCGCATGGCAAGGCGCTCGTGATGATCCTCGAAGGCCTGCCGGCCGGTCTGACGATCGACTTCGAAGCGGTCACCGCCCAACTGCGCCGCCGTCAGGGCGGCTACGGCCGCGGCCGCCGGATGGCGATCGAGTCCGATCGCGCCGAGCCGATCGCCGGCATCCGCCACGGCCTCACCACCGGCGCGCCGGTCGCGCTGATGATCCCGAACAAGGACTGGGAGAACTGGCGCCGCACCATGCACGTCGAGCCGGAGCAGCCCGAGATGGCCGTCGGCGTCGGCGGGCCGGATCGCTCATCGGTCACCCGGCCGCGGCCGGGCCACGCCGACCTGGCGGGCGTCGTCAAATACGGGCTCGACGACATCCGCGACGTCCTCGAGCGCGCCAGCGCGCGCGAGACCGCGTCGCGGGTCGCGGTCGGCGCCATCGCCCGCCAGTTGCTCGATCACCTCGGCACCGAGATCGTCAGCCACGTCTTCTCGATCGGCGACATTACGCTCCCCGATCCGCTCGCGGTGACCTTCGCCGACGCCCGCGCGATCAGCCCCGACGCGCCGCTGCACTGCGCCGATCCGATCATCGAGCGCGCGATGATGGCCGAGATCGATCGCGCCCGCGAGGCGGGCGATACGATGGGCGGCGGCTTCGAGATCATCGCACACGCCGTACCGCCCGGCCTCGGCAGCTACGCGCAGTGGGACCGCAAGCTCGATGGCCGCCTGGCGCAGGCGATGATGTCGATTCCGGCCATCAAGGCCGTCGGCATCGGGCGCGGGCCGATGGCGGCCGCCCTGCCCGGATCGCGCCTGCACGACGAGATCCTGCCCGGCACCGGCGACCGGCCGGTCGTCGGCGTCGACCGGCCGACGAACAACGCCGGCGGCCTCGAGGGCGGCGTCACCAACGGCCAGGACCTGCGGGTGTCGGGCTACATGAAACCGATCGCCACCCTGATGAAACCGCTGCGCTCCGTCGACCTGACGACGATGGCCGAGAGCCCGGCGGCGATCGAGCGGAGCGACGTCTGCGCCGTGCCGGCGGCGGCGGTGGTCGGCGAAGCCATGGTCGCGCTGGTCCTGGCCGATGCCGCGATGGATAAATTCGGCGGCGACTCCATCCAGGAGATGGTCGACAACTTTCACGCGTTCCGCGATCGCACCGCCGCGCGGTTCGTGAAACGCTGAGGCAGTTCAATCGTACGTGGGGTCCGCCTTCAGGCGGACCTGCGACAGTCCGGCTGAAGCCGGACGCCACGTACAAACGGATAGCGCGCTAACGACACAAACCATCGCGCGTGGGTCACGGCCGCCTGAAGGCGGCCACTCCATACGGATTCGCCTTCGCCCCTGATGCTCAGACCCATCCTCAAATACGGCGACCAGGTGCTCCACGAGCCGGCCCGACCGGTCGAAGCCGTGACCCCGCAGATCGAGCAGCTGATCGACGACATGATCGAGACGATGTATGCCGCGCCCGGGGTTGGACTGGCGGCGCCCCAGGTCGGCCTGCCGCTCCGCCTCTTCGTCGTCGACATCTCGCTCGGCCACGACCCGGCGGCGCTGCTGGTCTTCATCAACCCGGAGTTCGTCGAGCGCGACGGCGTCCAGCTGGAAGAGGAAGGCTGCCTGAGCGTCCCCGGCTTCAACGCCACCGTGGTGCGGCCGTCGCGCGCCGTGGTCAAGGGCCTCGACCGCACCGGCCAGCCGCTGCAGCACGACGGGACCGGCCTGCTGGCCCGCGCCTTCCAGCACGAGATGGATCACCTCGACGGCACGCTGTTCGTCGACCGGCTGCGCGGCATCAAGCGCGATCTGATCGTGAGGCGGATCAGGAAGCTGACCCGCGCCGGCAAATGGTAGGCGCGGCGCCGCTCCGCCTGGTGTTCTTCGGCACCCCCGAGTTCGCCGTGCCGACGCTGGACGCGCTGCTCGGCTCCCGCCACCAGGTGGCCGGGGTGGTGACGCGCGCGGATCGGCCGCGCGGCCGCGGCCAGAAGACGAGCGAGCCGCCGGTCAAGGCCCGCGCCCTCGCCGCCGGGCTGCCAGTGCTGCAGCCGGAGCGGCTCAAGGACGACGCCTTCCTCACCGCATTCGCCGGGCTCGCCCCCGATCTGGTGGTGCTCGCCGCCTACGGAAAGATCCTGACCGACGCCGTGCTGGCGACGCCGCGGCTCGGCGTCCTCAACGTCCACGCCTCGCTGCTGCCCCGCTACCGCGGCGCGGCGCCGGTTCACCGGGCGGTGATCAACGGCGATCCCGTCACCGGCGTGACGATCATGAAGATGGTCAAGGCGCTCGATGCCGGCCCGATGGTCGCCGTCGAACGCCACCCGATCGGGCCGGACGACACGAGCGACGTGGTCGAGCGCGCGCTGGCGCAGATCGGCGCGCGGCTGCTGGCCGCCGCGGTGGACGCCCTGGCCGCCGGCCCGGTTCCCGAAGCGCCCCAGGTCGATGCCGACGCCACCTACGCCCACCGCATCACCAAGGAAGACGGCGTCGTCGACTGGACGCAGCCGGCCGCGCGCATCCACGACTTGATCCGCGGCCTGTACCCGTGGCCGCACGCGTTCACGTTCTACCGCGGCCGCCGGCTGATCCTGCTCGGATCGGCCGTCGCGCAGATGCAGGCGGAGCCGGCGGGCGCGGCCGACCCCGCGCCGCCGGGGACCATCCTTCACGCCGCCGGGGACCGCCTCGAGCTGGCCACCGGCAGCGGGACGCTCGTCATCACGCAGCTCCAGGCCGAGGGCCGGCGGCCGATGACGGCGCGTGACTTCCTCGCCGGCCATCCGCTCGACGCCGGCGGGATCCTCACCCCGCAGCCATGATCGGGCGGGCCCGCGTCGCGGCTTACGAGATCCTGTCCGCGGTGGAAGGGGGGCGGGCCGACCTGGCCGATGCGCTCGCCGCCGCTCGGCCGACGCTGCGCGACGATCGGGACAAGGCGCTCGCCGCCGAAATCGCCATCGGCGTCCAGCGCCAACGTGCCGCCCTCGACTACCTGATCACGCACTTCACCAAACGCCCGGCCGGGCGGCTCGATCGCGAAGTGCTCGAGATCCTCCGCCTCAGCGCCTACCAACTCCTCCACCTGACCCGCGTCCCGGCCGCCGCGGTGGTCGACGATGCGGTCAACCTGACGGGACGGGTGGGAAAACGGAGCGCCAGCGGCCTGGTCAACGCGGTGCTGCGCGCCATCTCGCGCCACCGCCATGCGCTGCCGCTGCCGCCGCGGCCCGGTGATCCACACGACCGCCCGCGCGCCATCGACTACCTGTCGATCACGCTGTCGCACCCGGCCTGGCTCGCCGCGCGCTGGCTCGACGCCTACGGCTTCGCTGCGGCCGAGGCGTGGCTGCAGTTCAACAACGCGCCGGCGCCGCTGACGCTGCGCGCCAACCCCTTTCGCAACCCGCCGGACGAGCTGATCGAGCGGCTGCGGAAGGAGGACGTCGTCGTTCACGCCGCCCGGTTCGCGCCCGACGCGCTGATCGTCTCCGAAGGCTATCCCCTTCGCGGCGGCGGCCTGGATGCCGGCTGGTTCGTCGTCCAGGACGAGGCCTCGCAGATCGTCACCCTGCTGGCCGGCGCCGATCCGGGCGCGCGGGTGCTCGACACCTGCGCCGCGCCCGGCGGCAAGACGACGGCGCTGGCGGCGGCGATGGGGGGACGCGGGCTGCTGGTGGCGTGCGACGTGCGCGATCGGCGGATTGATCTCTTGCGGCGCACGGTCGGCGCCAGCGGCGCGCCCAACGTGCGGATCGCCCAGGCCGACCTCCTCCGGCCGCTGCCGTTCGCGGCCGCGTTCGACTGCGTCTTCGTCGACGCGCCCTGCTCCGGCCTCGGCACGCTGCGGCGCGATCCGGACATCAAGTGGCGGCGGCGCGAGGACGATCTGCGGACGCTGGCGGCGGCGCAGCTCGAGATGCTGCGCCACGCCGCGGCGGCGGTCGCGCCGGGCGGACGGCTGGTCTACGCCACCTGTTCGAGCGAGCCGGAGGAGAACGAAGCGGTGGTCGAGGCGTTTCTGGCCGGCGCGCCCGGGTTCTCGCCCTCCGCCCTGGCGGCGACGACCGCGGTGCCGCCGGCGCTGATCAACCAGCGCGGCCAGCTGCGCACCTATCCGCACGTCCACGGCCTCGAGGCGTTTTTCGGCGCCGTGCTGGTCCGGCACGGCCGGGCTTGAAGGTGCGCGCGGCGGAGACCGCTGCCTCGGCGATCGGTCAGGTGTAGTACGATCCCGCACCAATGCCCCTCAGAACGCGCGTCTGGAGCGCGGGGAAAATCGTCGTCCTGATCGCCGCGCTGCTGGGGACCTACGTCCTGTTCGCCGCCGCCTCGATGCGGATCGCGCTGCGCGCGCGAGAGGTCAAGGTCCCGGATTTCACCAATCAGACCGCCAACGACGCCACGGTCGCGGCCAGCGCGCTCGGGCTGACGCTGCGGGTCGACGAGCTCCGGCGGCTGGATCCGAAGATCGGCGCCGGCCGCGTCCTCGCCCAGGAGCCGGCCGCCGGCTCGATCGCGCGGCCGCAGCGCAGCATCAAGATCTGGCTCAGCGCCGGCCAGCGCGCGTCGATCATTCCGGAGCTGACCGGCGAAACCGAGCGGACGGCGCAGATGCGCCTGGCGCAGGACGGCCTGACGCTGGCCGCCGTGTCAGAGATTCATTCCAACGACTACCCCACCGACGTCATCGTCGGGCAGCAGCCGGCGGCGAAATCGGGCGGATCGAGCGTGACCGTCCTGGTCAACCGCGGCGGGCGCGGCGCCAGTTACGTGATGCCCGACCTGATCGGGGTCAGCGGCGATCGCGCCGCCGAGATCCTGCGGGCGCGCGGGTTCCGGGTGGCGGTGGTCGGATCCAATCCCTATCCGGGCGTGCCGGCCGGGGTGGTGCTGCGGCAGAGCCCGCAGGCCGGCTTCCAGATTGGCCCGGACGAGGCGATTTCGCTCGAGGTGAGCCGGTGAGCGTGCTGATCGCGCCGTCGATCCTCGCCGCCGACTTCGCGGCGCTCGGCGAGGACATCGCCGCCGCCGAGCGCGGCGGCGCCGATCTGATTCATCTCGACGTGATGGACGGGCATTTCGTGCCCAACCTCACCCTCGGGCCGCCGGTGGTCCGGGCGATCAAGCGGGTGGCGACGGTGCCGCTCGACGTCCACCTGATGATCACCGATCCCGATCGCTTCATCGAGGCGTTCGCGGAGGCCGGCGCGGCGATGATCTCGGTCCATGTCGAGGTGCTGCCGCATCTGCACCGCACCGTCCATGCGATCAAGGCGCTCGGCGTCAAGGCCGGCGTCGTGATCAACCCGGCGACGCCGGTCGGCGCGATCGAGCTGATCGCCGGCGATGTCGACTACGTTCTGGTGATGTCGGTCAACCCCGGGTTCAGCGGCCAGCGGTTCATCCCGAGCAGCGAGGCGAAGATTCGCGCGGTGCGGGCGCTGCTCGATCGGGAGGGGAACCCGGCGCCGGTCGAGATCGACGGCGGCATCGACCTGCGGACGGTCGGCCCGGTCGTCGCCGCCGGCGCGCGGATTGTCGTCGCCGGGGCGGCGATCTTCTCCCCGACGGGCCAGGCCGGCCGGGATCCGGAGGGCGCAACGCGCCAGCTCAAGGCGGCCGCGCTCGCCGCCGTCAACACCCTGTCGCCGCGATGATCGGGAGACCATCCCCGGCCGGCGTCGACGGGCCCCGCCCGATCCCTTCACCCACCGTGTCGCGAATCCGCGTCCGCTACGCGGAAACGGACCAGATGGGCGTCGTCTACTACGCGAATTTCTTCGTCTGGTTCGAGGTCGGCCGGGCCGACCTGCTGCGCGCGTCGGGCTGGAGTTATCGGGAGATGGAGGCCGGCGGCGTCGGCCTGCCGGTGATCGAGGCGCACTGCGCGTATCGGCGGCCGGCCCGCTACGACGACGACCTGGAAATCCGGACGCGGGGCACGGTCATGTCCCCGGTGCGGCTGCAGTTCGAATACGAGGTCGTGCGAACCGGGGACGATCTCTCACTGGCGACGGGCCGGACCGTCCACGCGGCGCTCGACCGGGAGGGGCGTCCGTGCCGGCTGCCCGAACGCGTCCGGGGACTGCTCGGGCAAGGACCAATGTGCAAGGACTAATGTGCAAGGACTAACGCTGTGAAGGCGCTCATTACCGGCGTCGCCGGGTTCATCGGATCCACCCTTGCCGATCGGCTGATCAAGGACGGCGCCGACGTCATCGGCATCGACTGCTTTACGGACTACTACCCGCGGGCGATCAAGGAGCGGAACCTCGGCGGCCTGGCCGGCCACCCCCGATTCCGGCTGATCGAGTCGACGATCCAGGACGCCGACCTGCCGGCGCTGCTGGCCGATCGAACCAACGTCTTCCACCTCGCGGCCCAGGCCGGAGTGCGAAAGAGCTGGGGACGCGATTTCAACGTCTATACAGTGAACAACATCGAGGCGACCCAGGTTTTGCTGGAGGCGTGCACGAAGCACACGCTGGACCGCATCATGTACGCCTCGAGCTCGTCGGTCTACGGCGATAACGTCGCGCTGCCGATGCGCGAAGACGCGCTGCCGCAGCCGGTTTCGCCCTACGGGGTGAGCAAGCTGGCGGCGGAGCAACTGTGCTACCTGTATCACGTCAACTACGGGCTGCCGACCGTGTCGCTCAGGTATTTCACCGTCTACGGCCCGCGCCAGCGTCCGGACATGGGCTTCCACCGGTTTCTTCGCGCCACGCTGCGGGGCGAGCCGATCTCGCTGTTCGGCGATGGCGAGCAGACCCGCGACTTCACGTTCGTGGCCGACGCGGTCAGCGCCACCATCGCGGCCGGCACCCGCGGCGTCCCCGGGCGCGTATACAATATCGGCGGCGGCTCCCGCATCTCGGTCAACGGTGTGCTCGAGATGATCGGCCGCGTCACGGGCCGCCAGCCGCTGGTCAACGCCGACCCGGCCCAGAAGGGCGACATGCGGCACACCTACGCCGACACGTCGCTGGCGGAGGCGGATCTCGGGTTCAATCCGACCGTCACGCTGGAAGAAGGGCTCACTGCTGAGTACAAATGGCTAGTGGACACAATGTGAAACAGATATCAGCCCTGGTGCTGCTGGCCGTCGGCCTCGCCGCCGCGACCGGCTGCCTCACCGACACCCGCGGCGCGGTGCCGACCGGCACGCTCGAACCGGACAAGTTTCTCTACGACAAGGGCAACGAGGCGCTGACCGCGAAGAAGTGGCTCACCGCGCGGGAGTACTTCAAGCAGGTGGTCGAAACCTACACCGGCAGCGTCTACCGGCCGGACGCCAAGCTCGGCGTCGGCGACACCTACCTGGGGGAAGGCACCAGCGAGACGCTGGTCCTGGCGATCAACGAGTTCCGCGAGTTCCTCCAGTTCTACCCCACCAACAAGCGCGCCGACTACGCGCAGTACAAGCTCGGGTTCGCGCATTTCAAGCAGATGCGGGCGCCGCAGCGCGACCAGACCGAGACGCGCGACACCATCCGGGAGCTGGAAGGCTTCGTCGCCCGCTACCCCGACAGCAGCCTGATGCCGGAGGTGAAGGGGAAGCTGCGCGAGGCGCGCGATCGGCTGAGCGAAGCGGACTACCTGGTCGGGTTCTTCTACTTCCGGCAGCGCTGGTATCCGGGCGCGATCGATCGATTCAAGACCGTGCTGATGGACGACCCGGAATTCACCGGCCGCGACTCGGTCTACTTCCACCTCGCCGAGTCGTACGTGAGGATCAAGCAGCAGGCGCAGGCGCTGCCCTACTACGAAAAGCTGGTCGAGGAGTTCGAGCAGAGCGAGCACCTGGAAGAGGCGCGCAAGCGGATCATCGAGCTCAAAGCCGGCATGACCCCGAAGGCGTAACCGGCCCGGCCGATCGGCCGCGGCGGCGGCAGAGCGCTACCCGACCTTGCGGCCGGGGTGCTGGTCGCGCCGGACCGCGAAATCGGTGACGCGCGGGTTGAGGAGCAGGTGGAAGCGCCGGAAATAGTCGGCGGCCGAGACCAGTGCCGAGACCAGGACCACCCAGAGCCCGACCTTCCCAATCACGACGAACTCGCGCAGCTGTTCATGGCCGAGGATGAGCGCCAGGATCGCCACCACCTCCGCGACCATCTTGATCTTCCCGAGCGGCGAGGCCGGTATGACCACCCCACGCGCGTATGCGATGCTGCGAAAAACGGTGACCGCGAATTCGCGGCCGATGATCACGGTCGCCATCCACGCGTCGACCAGCTCCATCTGCACCAGCGAAAACAGGGCCGCCAGGATCAGCAGCTTGTCGGCCAGCGGATCAACCAGTTGACCGAACGGCGTGATCTGCTTGCGCCGCCGGGCCAGATAGCCGTCGGCCCAGTCGGTGAGCGAGGCGAGGCCGAAGATCGCCGCGCCGACAATCTCCTTCGGCACGCCGAAAATCATCCGCCCCTCGAACTGCGTCAGCAGGACGACCACGAGCAGCGGGACGAGGAAGATCCGCGTGATCGTCAGCGAATTCGGCAGATTCATGAGCGTTCGGAAGCAATGATAACATCGGGGGCTGCGAATGAAGGCGATCCTGTTGGCCGGGGGCAAGGGCACCCGGCTCCGGCCGTTGACCATCCACACGCCGAAACCGATCGTGCCGATCTTCAATCGGCCGTTTCTCCACTATCAGCTCGATCGGCTGAAGCAGGTCCCTGAAATAGATGAGGCGATCCTCAGCCTCAACTACCAGCCGCGCCGGATCGAGGAGATTTTCGGCGACGGCAGCGACATCGGCCTCGGGATCCGGTATGTGGTCGAACCGACCCCGCTCGGCACCGGCGGGGCGATCCGCTACGCCGGCGACAAGCTGCGCGAGTCGGTGGTGGTGTTCAACGGCGACGTCCTGACGCAGGTCGACCTCGGCGACGTCATCCGGCTGCACCGCGATCGCGGCGCCAAGGCGACCATCGTGCTGACGCCGGTCGCCAATCCGACCGCCTACGGGCTGGTCGAGACCGACGCCCAGGGCAACGTCCTGCGCTTCGTCGAGAAGCCGAAAGCGGACGAGATCACCTGCGACACGATCAATGCCGGGATCTACATCCTGGAGCCCGACACCTTCGACCGGATCCCCAAGGACACGCCGTGGTCGATTGAGCGGAGCTTCTTCCCGTCGCTGATCGAGCGCGGCGAAACGTTCGTCGCCTATATCGATCGCGGCTACTGGATCGACATCGGCACGCCGGAAAAGTACATGCAGGTGCACCGCGACATCATGGACGGCCGCTACAAGGCGGCGCCGTTCGCCGCCGCGCCGGGAACCGCCTGGGTCTCTCCCCAGGCCAGGATCGAAGACGGCGCCATCGTCGAGTCCCCCTGCTTCATCGACGAGGGGGTGATCGTCAAGGCGGGCGCGCGGATCGGCCCGTACAGTGTGGTCGGACGAAACAGCCACATCGAGGAGCACGCCCAGATCGACGATGCGGTGGTGTGGGCCAACTGCCGGATCAGCCAGGAAGCGATGGTCCGGCATTCGATCGTCGGCCGCCACTGTCATATCGGGCGCAGCGCCCTGGTCGAGAACGGCGCGGTCCTCGGCGACAAGTCGGTGATCACGGACTACAGCAAACTCTAGCGCTCTCCGGCTGTCCGCTCCAGGCCGGCCGTCCGGCGTCCGCGAGCGGATCGCCGCGCCATCCCGGAACCGACCCATGGATCTCAACCCGACCATCTTCAAGGCCTACGACGTCCGCGGCGTGTATCCCGGCGAGATCAACGAGGCGGCAGCGCGGGCGATTGGCGCCGCGTTCGTCACCTATCTCCAGGCCAGGCGGATCGCGGTCGGGCGCGACATGCGGCTGTCCTCGCCCGCCGTCGCCGCGGCGTTCATCGACGGCGCCACCGCGCAGGGCGCCGACGTCGTCGACTACGGGATGATCGCCACCGACATGCTGTACTTCGCGGTGGCGCGCGACGGCCACGACGGCGGCGTCCAGATCACGGCCTCGCACAACCCCGGCCAGTACAACGGCATCAAGATGGTGCGGCAGCACGCGTTCCCGCTGAGCGGCGACGAGGGCATCTCCGACATCCGCGACATGATCGCGGAGGATCGGCTGCCGCCGCCCGCCGCGGCGCGCGGCCGCGTCACCACCGCCGACGTGCTGGACGCCTATCTCGCCCACGTGATGTCGTTCATCGATGCCGACGTCATCCGGCCGTTCAACGTCGTGCTCGACGCCGGCAGCGGCATGGGCGGGCTGGTCGCGCCGCGGCTGTTCGATCGCCTCCCCTGCCGGACCACCCGCCTCTGCTTCGAGATCGACGGCCGCTTTCCCAATCACGAAGCCAACCCGCTGATCGAGGAGAACCGCCGCGACATCGTGGCGCGGGTCGTCGAGGAGAAGGCGGATATCGGGATCGCCTGGGACGGCGACGCCGATCGCTGCTTCTTCATCGACGGCACCGGCGAGTTCATCAGCGGCGACTTCATCACCGCGCTGCTCGCCGAAGCGTTTCTCCTGAAGCATCCCGGCGCGACGGTCATCTACGATCTGCGCGCCAGCCACGCCATCCGGGACGTCGCCGCCAGCTACGGCGCGACGTCGCTGATGAACCGCGTCGGCCACGCCTTCTTCAAGCGCCGGATGCGCGAGACCAACGCCATCTTCGGCGGTGAAGTGACCGGCCATTACTACTTCCGCGACAACTTCTTCGCCGACAACGGCTTCATCCCGGCCCTGCTGATCCTCGAGCTGATGTCGAAAAAGGGACAGAGCCTGGCCGAGCTGCTCGTGCCGCTGCGGGCGCGCTATTTCATCTCCGGCGAGATCAATACCAAGCTGGCGAGCATGGATGCGGTCCCCGACAAGCTGGCCCAGATTGCGGCGAAGTACAGCGACGGGAACCAGTACGAGCTCGACGGCATCTCGGTCGAGTATGCGGACTGGCACTTCAACGTCAGGCCGTCGAATACGGAGCCGCTGCTGCGGCTCAACCTCGAGGCGACCAATGCGGGCCTGATGGAAGAGAAGCGCGACGAGGTGCTGAGCCTGATCCGGTCCTGACGCGGGTTTCTGTACGTAGTGTCCGCCTTCAGGCGGACCGTGATCGTAGAGTCCGGTACGGGGTCCGGCTGAAGCCGGACACTACGTACGTGAACTGTCGAACGTGGACCGTCGTCGATGGGAGGGTGCGATGCGTCGTGCTGTCCTGGCTGTCAGCATCCTGTTCGCGGGTTTCGCCGCTGCGCCACCGTCTTTCACCGTCGAGCAGATTCTCGACCTCCCGCAGCCCGACAACCTGATTGCCTCGCCGGTCGGCTCGACGATCGCCTGGACGTTCAACGAGCGCGGCCGGCGGAACATCTACGCCGCCGACGGCCCGGAGTTCGTCCCGCGGCGCGTCACGCCCTACGCCGACGACGACGGGCAGGAGCTGACCAGCCTGTCGTTTTCGAGCGACGGCCGCACCATCGTCTACGTCCGCGGCGGCGATCACGGATCCAACCGGCCGACGGACGCGCCCAATCCGGCCGGCCTCACCGTTCAGCCGAAAGTGCAGGTGTGGTCGGTCGCCGCCGCGGGATCGGCGCCGGCGCTGCTCGGCGAAGGCGACGACCCGGCCATCGCACCCGACGGCGCGCACGTCGCGTTCGTCCGGGATCGGCGCATCTGGATCGCGCCAGCCGACGGATCGACGCCAGCCGAGGCCGCGTTCTTCGCTCGCGGCGGTAGCGAGTCGCCGGTCTGGTCTCCAGACGGACGGACGCTGGCGTTCGTCTCCAACCGCGGCGACCACAGCTTCATCGCGCTGTTCACACCCGGCCAGCCGATCCGGTATCTCGCGCCGTCGACGTCGCGCGATTCGGCGCCCGCCTGGTCGGCCGACGGGCGCAGGATCGCGTTCCTCCGCCAGCCCGGTGCCGGCGGCGCCCCGCGATCTCCGCTGGTCCAGGTCAGGACGAAATGGGCGATCCTGGTCGCCGAGGTGGATCGCCCTCAGGCCGCGCCGGTGACGGCGGCGGCAAGCGGAGACTCCCCCATCGATCCGATCCTGCAGAACCCGAACGGCCTTCACTTCCAGTGGGCCGCCGACGACACCCTGATCTTCAACTCCTATCGCGACGGCTGGCCGCACCTCTACAGCCTCGCTCGTCCAGGCAGCGGCAGCAAGCCGGTGCTGCTGACGCCCGGGCCGTTCATGGTCGAGCAGCTGACCCTCTCCGCCGACCGCCGGTTCATCGTCTACAACGCGAACACCGGATCCGAGCGCGGTGACATCGCGCGCCGCCATCTGTTCAGGGTGCCGGTCGACACGGCCACCCCCGTCCCGCTGACCGCCGGCACGGGTATCGAGTGGAATCCGGTGGCGACCGCCGACGGACAGACGATCGCCTTCCTCTCCGCAGACGCCACCCGCCCGCCTCTTCCCGCCGTCATGCCGATCGGCGGCGGGCCGGCGCGCCTGGTCGGCGGTGATCGGATCAGCAGTTTTCCGGTGGCGCAGCTGGTGGTGCCCGAGCAGGTGTCGTTCCGCGCCAGCGATGGCATCGAGGCGCATGGCCAGCTCTTCAAACCGCCCGCATCCAGCGCGGCGGCGCGCCGGCCGGCCATCGTCTACGTCCACGGCGGCGGCCCGCGCCAGATGCTGCTCGGCTGGCACTACCGATGGGAGTATGCCAACGACTACGGCATCAACCAGTACCTGGCCAGCCGCGGCTTCATCGTCCTGTCGGTCGACTACCGTCTCAGCGTCGGCTACGGCCAGGCGTTCCAGCTTGCGGAGCGGACCGGGGCGCGCGGAGCGTCCGAATATCGCGACATCCTGGCTGCCGGCCAGTATCTGCAGAAACGGTCCGACGTCGACCCGCGGCGCATCGGCGTGTGGGGCGCGTCGTACGGCGGCTACCTGACGGCGCTGGCACTCGGGCGCAACTCCGATGTTTTCGCTGCCGGCGTTGACATCCACGGCGTCCACGATCGGTTGCCGGCGATCAACCCGGCCCAACTGGCGCACGCCCTCGTCGGGGACGGCCTGAGCGAGGCCGACCTGAGGCAGGCGCTCAAGGTGGAGTTCGAATCGTCACCGATCGCCGCGGTGTCGACCTGGAAATCGCCGGTGCTGCTGATCCACGGCGACGACGATCGCACGGTCGATTTCCGTCAGACGATCGATCTCTCGCGCCGGCTGCTGGAGAGGGGCGTGAGGGTCGAGGAACTGGTCCTGCCCGACGATGTCCACGACCCGCTGCTGTGGCGAAACTGGCGGGCGACGGCCGCCGCGACCGGCGAGTTCTTCGAGCGGACACTCGGCCCGCAGCCATGAGGAGACGGGCGGGACACACCATGCGTTGATCGGCTCGGGTGTCGCTTGTACAATACGGGTCGTCGCCGGCGGGCTTAGTACAATGGTAGTACAGAGGCTTCCCAAGCCTCGGACACGGGTTCGATCCCCGTAGCCCGCTCCACTAAATCATTTAAAATCAATCACTTTCGGCCGGCGACGATCTCGTGTCCAAAATGTCTCCAAATTTACGGGCGAGATCGTGGTTGGGCCCGCGCCCATCCAGCAACCGAATGGCGTCTGCGGTCGCCGCCGGGCTCAGGTGCATGTAGCGCTGCCTCGTCGACAGATCCGCGTGGCCCGCCAATACGAAAACGGAGGAGGTGACTAGTGGACGAGCACGATCGGTCGACCTGATCGCAAGCTGGTTGAGTCGCCCGCACTTAACAGCATCGGGGGCCTTCGCGATAATGCGAAGAGCGACGAATGAGCGAGATGGCTTCGGTCGCGGTGCGTTCCCATGGGGTCTGACGGATACGGCACCGTCGCGGCGGTGCTGTTAGCGCCAAGCCCGGGTCGGCGATTCCGTGCCGACATGTTGACGGCATGAGCGGTCTTGGCGGAAGGCGCCGAGAGATCGGTCGAGAGAGGTGACGACTGCTGGCTCGAACAACAAGGCGAGGCCGAAGCATGATCATGGCCGCGATCCGCGTCCCGGAAACGCGTCAGGCCCCGGCGCGCTGCTCGGACCCAAAGGACGCCGTCCTCGCCGGGACCGTCGTGGCCACTCGGGCGTCCCCACTGCGATGACTCATCGCTGTTGGCCGACGATGATTCTCAATTGTCCCCAATAGGTAACGCTGCCGAACTCCATGTCCACGTGCTCGACATAAGAGATCCTGTCGTTGAGTTTTTTGAAGCGGACGTACTTGCCGGGCTCGGTCGACGTCAGGTACGTGAACTCCCCCGAGGTGGTCACCGTCAGCGGCTGCTTCTCTCGACTCGTCCAGTAGTACCGACCGTCAACGATTTCGATCTTGAGCGCTTCCGCGGCGGCGTGCTTCCGATCGAGCGCCTGTCGCTTCGTTCCCTGGTCTGTGACGTCGAGTCGTACGGTGGGCATGCCCTCCAATACGGTCGCGTCGCTTGGGATAACTGGCTTGACCACGTCCTGGCGGTTGCCAGTCTGTGTCTGAGCCGCCGCGAGCGTTGCCATCAGGGCAAGACCGGCTGCTACCCCGACCATCCGACGCCGCTCTGTAATGTGCATAAGACCTTTCGAGAAGCGAATTTACGGGCAGCGGTGCACTCAATGGCTCAGACCTGGCGTTCAGTTACGCCTCGGTGGTAACACGGCGCTCCCCGCTGCGATGAATGCCGTAGTCTCGGCGGGCAGCTGATCGCGATCGGCCGGTGTCAGCCCGATCGGGTCAAACCCACCGTGCCGGGACCGTAAGCGGCGACGGGGACCGGCGAGAACACGTGGAGAGCCGTGATCGAGGACTCGTACCATCGGGCAATCTTGACGGGGTGATCGAGCGCACGACGCGAGTAGTCCGAGAAATCAATCGGGCAGAGGATTCGTCGAATCTCGATCATCACGGCGTCCTGCGTGCATATCCCGCCGGGGGAGCTGGCACCCTGCGGTTCCACGATTCAGGCCGCTCGTCGTGCCGCAGGCCGTGGAAAGTGCCTGCGAAAGGCGCCTTCCTGCTCCGTCAGCACCCGTGCCTCCACCAGCGCGCCGAGCACACCGACACAGGTGAGTTCGTCGACACCGAATTGCTTCTCGGCGGCCGACAACGTCAGCGACAGCGTTGAGTGGTCGAGGAAGTCACGCTGGATTCGTAGGACGAGGTTTTCGATTCGGTCGCGTGTCGCGGTCATCGCGTCATCCCTCCTGGACATCATGCGGCGTCATTCCTTGTGGGAGCAAGCCATGTGCCGCAGCCTCTCCCCTGTGGTCGCCGCGCGGGCATCGGCCGTTCCGCTGTCTCGGGTAGCCGATCTCTGAACGAATCGATCGGCACGCTGGCCGTCCGGCAGTGGTGGTCTGGTAACGGTGCGCCAGTCAGCAAATGGGCGGAAGAACTCCCACCCGTGGGGAATTCTTCGCGTCGTCCGTGCCCGGTCAATCTCCATTCCGGAGCCGAGCGTCGTGGCAGACCACTTGCTCAAACCCGATGAGGAGGCATTTGTGAAGTTGTCGGTCATTGCGCTGGACTACGACGGCACCATCGCGCGCGGGGAGGCATTGGAGCCGTCCGTACGCGAGGCGATCGCGGCCGCCCGCACGGCAGGGATCATCGTGCTCCTCGTCACCGGCCGGATTCTCGACGAACTACGGCGCGTGGCCGGCGACCTTCACTTCGTCGATGGCGTCATCGCCGAGAACGGCGCCGTTCTCCACTTTCCGGAGAGCGGACGGACTTCCCTGCTGGCGCCTCAGGTGCCGGAGCGATTCCTGGCTGAACTGCGCCGCCGCGGCCTTCCATTCGCTGCCGGAACGTGCCTGGTCGACGCCGATGCGAACGACGCCCCGCGGCTGTTGGAGGTCATTCGCGCGCTCGAATTGCCGCTCGTCCTCATCTTCAATCGTGGACGCGTGATGACGTCGCCGCAGGGTGTCAGCAAGGCCACCGGGCTTGGCGTGGCACTGGAGACCTTGCGGCTATCGGCACGAAACACCGTGGCGATCGGCGATGCCGAGAACGATCACGAGCTCCTGCGCCTGGTGGAAGTGGGCGTGGCGGTCGAATGGGGCAGCCAGGCCCTGCAGGCCGCTGCCGACGTCGTGCTGGCGGGCAGCGGCCCGCCGGCGGTCGCGGTCTATATCCGAAAGCTCGCGGCATCCGGCAGTCTGCCGATTCCGCGACGCGGCCGACGTCGTCTGTTGCTGGGACATCTTGAAGACGGTCGCGAGTTCTCACTCGCGGTGCGTGGCCGGAACGTCCTGGTAACCGGCGATGCCAAATCCGGGAAGTCCTGGGCCGCGGGTCTCCTGTGCGAGCAGTTGATTCTCCATGGATACTGCGTGTGCGCCATCGACCCGGAAGGCGACTACAGCTCCCTCGAAAACCTGCCGGGCGTAACGGTTCTCGGCCGGGAAGACCCGCCGCCGACACCACGCGAACTGTTGCGGGCCCTCCGATATCCCGATCGCAGCGTCGTGATCGACCTCTCGCGTCAGCCGCACGACGACAAGGTCCAGTACATCCGCGCGGTACTGCCAGCCCTGAACGTGCTCAGACGTCGGACCGGCCTTCCGCATCGCATTCTGCTCGACGAAGCGCATTACTACCTGCACGATGCTGATGCGCCTCAACTGCTCGACCTCGAGCGGAACGGCTATACGATCGTGACCTACTGCGGCTCACGGCTGCCCCAGGCCCTCCTCGCCGCCACCGAGGTGATGATTGTGACGTGCGAGTCGAACCCGGCCGAGATGGAAGCGCTCCGTGCCTGTTGCGCGAAGTGTGGCGCGATTGATGCCGGACGATGGGCGATCCTCGGTCACTTGAACGTCGGCCAGGCAGTGGCCCTGCCGATCACGGAAGAGGCCGAAGGTGAGCTGAAGTTGTTCACCATTGCGCCGCGCCTCACGACGCATGTCCGTCACCGGGAAAAGTACGTCGACGTCCCCGTCAGCGCACACCGCGCGTTCGTCTTCAACGCCAACGGTCAACCCAGGCACGGGATCCGCACGCTCCGCCAGTTCGTGTCTGAGCTGGAGGGAACACCGCCGCCCCTGTTGGAGGGGTATCTCGTGCGCGGCGACTTCTCGCGCTGGATCGCGGATGTGTTTGGAGATCGGGCCCTTGCCGATGACCTGCGACGCCTTGAGCAACGATACCGGGCGGGTTCCCGCGGCCAGACGGTGCCCGAGATGGCGAACGCGGTTCGCGGCAGGTACGACTTGCTTGGCGACGAATTCGAGACCGTTTGAGGTCCGAGGTCGCCTATGGTTCAGCCCGCCCGGGCGTGAAGACCGACCACATCTGCCGGATGATGTCGGTCGTCGTTCGGCGGGACCTACGGTCCGAACCTGCGCGGTTCTTACTACGGCTTGACGAGGCCCCGATTCTCGCGACCGGCCGACGATGCTCGCAGATAGGCGCGGATACTGGCCAACGTGCTCGCCAGCTCGGTTGGCGTAGCCGCCCCGGCATGCGCTACAACATCGTTCAGCGACAGCATGCCGCGCACGTGGCCTTCGGCATCGACCACCGGAAGCCGTCGGACCTGATGCCACGTCATCGTCTCCAGCGCGGCGGCGGCGTCATCGTCTGGCTGGCACGTGTGCGGCTGGCCCTGAGCCACCTCGCGAACCGCGATGCGACGGGCGCACCGACCTTTGCTGGCGACCGCGATAAAGATCTCCCACTCGGTGATCACGCCGGTGACAAGGCCTTCATGGTTGACGACGGGCAACGCCCCGCAATCGCCTGCCCACATGTTTTCTTTCGCTTCCTCCAGACTCGTCTCAGGCCGACAGGTCCGCACGACGCTGGTCATCAGCTCTCGCACTTTCATGGCTGTTGCCCCTCATCTCAGGTGTTGCTGTCTGTGCGGCGCCACATCTGCACGTCTGCCGCACGCTCGGACCGACGACCACGGTGCGCTCAGTCGCAGTGCGTTGGAAACCGCTCCGCACCGAGGCAATGGCTGTGCCGCCGATCAGCCCGCTGAAATAGGTCTTGGCGCGTCGCCGTTTGGTGTTCTTCGCACAAGGACGCGGCCAGAGGAGCGGGAACTAATCGCAGATCCGAAATCCTCGGGTCGCCACGGCCAGCGCGGCCTGACCCGGATCTGGAACATTTGCATGCGCGCGCGCACCACCGGGCGTGATGAACGGCGCGGTGCGGCCAGAGTGGCGAAGCGCGTCGGCTCCTTTCGAACGGAACCTCGGCGGGGGCCCGTGATAGAATCCCCATCTTCTTGCAGGTGTTCTCGCCCCGACTGTGCGCATCCCTCTTGCTGTTGTCTGAACTAGGGAGGTCCCGTGCACCGCCCGATCGTGGCTGTTGTCAGCGCTATCGCCGCGTGGTCGCAATGCGTCGCCCTGGGCGGTCACCCAGCATCTCCGGGAAATATCGACACCCTCACACGGCGGATTCCGCAGCGGTCGCCGCGCGCCCGCACCGGCTCGCGCGTGGCCGACGCGCTGGCGGGCCTCGATGCGCGCGGCCGCGAGCGGACGATCCTGGGCGAGATCCTCGACGGCAACATGCCGTCGTTTCTCAGGCAGCTCGCTCCGGTTGAACTGAGCTACCGCGCCGCCGGCCGCACGGTGTCGGCCACGATCTTCGTGACGCCCGATTACCTGGCGATCGGATCAGACGACGACTTCCTGCGGATCCCCATGAATCTGGCGACGGCGACGACGATCGCCGATGCCTTCGGCTTCGTCCTGCCCACCAGAAAGATGGTCAACGCCGTCTACGAGCAATCCGGTCATCATTTCGTGCCTTTGCCGCTGCCGGCAGGACCGCGCATGACGTCCACCGATTACTACCGCGCGCACAACGCATTGATCGAGAAGCAGGCGCGCGCGGCCGCCGTCTCCCCCGGCACGCTGGTATCAGGCCATAAGAAAGACGTGGTGCTGACCAATCTGCTGACGCGCACCCCGGGGCGGCTTGCCATCTACGGGTGGCACCGAACCAACGGCGCACCGATTCAGCCGCTCAGCATCGTCCATGGCGCCTGCTACGTCGACTACAGCCACGGGGTGCGTCTGGTGGCCGACCGGGCGTGGCAAGACGGTGAGCTGCGGCCGGTGCGCGAGATGCTGCGCGACGGGTCTCTCGCCTCGGCGCTGAGCGATGAAGGTGTCATCCGCGTGGCATCGTTTTCATCCTCCTGCAGCATCGGCGTCCAAGCCGGCCACTAGCGCGGCCCGGGATCCCCGCACCACACACGACCCTTCCCCTATCAGCCGAAGATCGTCGCTCGCCCAACGTTCCTCACTTCAGCGTCTTGCAGCAGCGGAACCCGAGGTGGTAGTTCGCGTGGCTGCGCGGGTCCATCACGCGGCTGCCGTGCCAGTACGGCGCCCGCCATCGGCACCAATCCTGATGCGCGCGGTACTGGTCGAAGATGAACCAACTGCCCTTCATCTCCGTGTATCCGAGCTCGCTGCTCCCGCGGCTCGACATCTGATCGGTGTTCAAGGGCAGGTTCATGTGCTCGGCGGCGTTGCCGTTCAGATCGTACACCTCAAGCGGACTCCGGCAGTCCGGAAACGTCCCGTCGGGGAACGTGTTCGACCCGCAGATCTTCCACCCCCCGCCGTTGCAGTTCTCGCTTTTCTGACTCGACGCGGCGCAGATGCCCTTCTGGTACTGCGGCCCGTAGCTCCAGCGCTGCGTCGTGCGATGCGCCTGGTTGTGCGCCGCCGCCATGCGCGCGATCGCCGGGGCTGGGGAACCGGACGCCAGATCGAAGCGGTAGTCCGGCGGCTCCAGCGCGCCGTCGCAGGCCCCCTCCCACTCGTGCGCGTCGCACAACCGTTTGCCTTCGGCGGCGCAGATCTCGGCCGCCTCGCGCGCCTTCGTCCACACCACCGGGTAGTCGCACGGGATGTTGGGGAACTCGAACTGGTCGATGCAGGCCGCCGCGTCTTCGGGCCGCTCGGTCGAGGGGTCGTACAACGGCGCCATGTACTTGGCCTGGCAGATCGCGACGAATGCCGGATTTTCGTAGTGGACGCCAAGCGTGTCGAGCTTGGCGCGACACTGCTCCGGCGTGACGGGATGGCGGCTGATCGCCGGATTGCCCTGGCCGGCGTACCCGGATTTCGTCAAGACCTGCCGGATGCCGGCCATCTGCCCGTCCGACAAGCCGTGGACGCTCTGCAGCCGCCGCAGCATCGCGGCGTTCTGCTCCGGGAGTGTCTGGTATTGCGCCAGCACGACCGAGCCGCAGAGCGCGGCGGCCCCCGACACCAGCAATCGGATCGCCTTCATGGTCGTGCCTCCTCGCGGCGCTCCATCACGGCAAAGAAGTCACGGTTGTCAGGATACCCGACGAATCGCGGCACGATCGCGCCGTTCGACGATTGGTCGAGTTGACTCATCCCCTTAACGAGATGCTCGAGGACGATGCGCGATCCGATCCGCTGATGCAGGGCCAGATAGGTGTGTTCCAGTGCATTCATGTCGAGCAGCATGGCGTACCGGCACTGGTAGGCCTGAAAGACCCGCGCCATGGCGGACGGCGTGGCCGCCGAGAACACCGCATAGATCAGGAACTGCTTGTCGCGAGTGTTCTGAAGTGCCGCCGCGGCGCGGATGGTGCGGAGGCTCCGGTCCTCAGACCCGGACCAGTTGCCGGGTCCCCACCGATTGACCAGGCGCCCCGGCACGATCGCCTGCGACTGCCGATCGACCTCGACTACCGGGACGCCGTTCTGACGGGCGTGGCGGACGTAGCGGAGTTGCGTGTTGTCGGCCGCCTCCCAGGTCTTCATGTCGACGCGACCGTCCGCCAGCGTGAACAGCGTGGCGAGGCCAGGCTGCAGCGTGCTGAGGACCGTACCGTTCTCGATGAAGCCGTAGTGGCTCCCCCGGTTCGTCATCGCCAGGTCGCCGGAGAGGAACGCGCCATGGGCGCGCTTGAAGCCGCCGGTGAAGACCGCCACGGTCCGGGCCGCATCGACGGGATTGACGAGGCCGGTGGCGACGAGCGGCGCGAGGGTGCCGAGGCCGTCCGGGCCTGCCAGTCGTGCATCCTTCATCTCCGGCCGCAGATGAGCGGACCACTCCACGGACGGATGTTCCGTGCCACCGGCGTACGCGATCTCGAACCGATCGAGATCGAACGCAATCGCGTAGCACAAGGCGGACGCTTCGACGCGGTCCAGTGCGTTCACGGTCTTCTCACCGCCGTGGAGGATGCGGGCGGCGACCATGCCGGGTTGCAGGACGCTGACGTACACGCCGGGGCTCCCGGTGGCGGCGTACCAGACGCCCGGGGCCAGTCCCGCGCCTCCATTGTCGACGCTGATCCCGAGATTGTCGGAGGTGACCGTACGTCCGGCGACGCTCGGATCGATGAGCGCGGCAAGCGGGCCGGCTTGCAGCATCCGACCGGCCTGGTCGCTTCCCGTCTGACGTCCCATCGTCCCGGTGTCCAGATTGCGGTCACCCATCACGTGATGACCGAGTGACAGAATGCTCTCGCCTCCCCAGACGTGCTCGCGCAGGAAGTCCGCCGCGGCCTCGAGCCGCGAATGGCGACCGGTCGCCCGGTTGCGCAGGTAGAGACGCGCGCCGCACACGGGCTGGAAAATCGATCCGGCGGCGGTGAGCTCAAGCCGGTCGGGCGACGCCGTGCTGAACAGATCGCAGCGGTACTGAGCCGAGCCGTCCGCAATCACCAGCGCGGCGGGCGGCTGGTCGAGCCGCAGCGTTTGCGACTGGGGTCGCGGATTCTCGAAATGATACGCGCGCTCGGGTGGACCGTGGTTCCAGGTGATCGTCAGCACGTACCAGACGCCGATCGTCGGGTTGAGGTTGACGAGGGTCGCCGTTCCGTCGCGTCCCTGAGGCGAACGGATCGAAATCGACTGGGCTTGGCGAAACGGCTGCAAGTCCACGATCGTCTGGGGCGCTGCGTTGCTTGGGACGGTGACCAGTCCAGCGCCAAGCCATGCGCCGAGGAGCGAGAAGGCAAAGCCGATCAGACCAGTCTTCATACCTGAGCATGTAGTGGCAATGGATATGCCGACTGAAAGTGCTGGGCAAGTCGCACAACTTCTGGCGATGACGGTGTGCCGCCGCACCCGACATGAGCAACCGGGCCGCGGACTATTCCCCATCTGGTGTGAGTTTTCCCAGACGTCCTCCCCTGCCGTGCGGGCTGCCGGAATCTCGGCACCGCCGGTCGACGTGGTGCGGAAAACGGCATCTATGACACCGTTCTCGGCGAACGCGGGGACACGCTGTCGGGCGGTCAGCGTCAGCGCATCGCGATTGCCCGTGCCATCATCCGCAACGCGCCCATCCTCCTCCTGGACGAACCGTCGGCGGCGCTCGATCCGGAGTCGGAAGCGCTGATTTTCCAAGGGATCTCGCGGCTGATGCAGGGCAAGACGTCGATCACGATTGCCCACCGTCTGGCGACGGTGCGAAACGCCGACGTCATTTTCGTGCTCGACAACGGGGTGATCTCGGAGCGCGGTACTCACGCAGAGCTCCTCGCGCGCGATGGCCTCTACGCCCGCCTCTACCACATGCAGTTTCGCCCGGCCGATGCCGCCGAGCCAGCCGTCGCCGGCTGACGGGGACGCGTTCGGGTACATTACCAACCGTGTTGCGCCGTTTCTTGCGCCGGTCGTCCGACCCGGCTCACCCTCCGGGTCCGGTTGCGCCTTTACGCGCTCGTCGAGTGCCGATCTACGCGACGGCGGCATTCCTGCTGGGTTTGGCGATCGCCGTGTTCAGAGGGGCGTTTACCACGTTCTACGCCGTGGATGACTTCGTCGCCTTGGCGTCGGCGGTCACGCCGAGATGGCCTTCGTGGATTCAGATTTTCGAGCAGCGGTTTTTTTCATTGCAGGGTGCGTTCACCATCTTCGGGGCTGTATTTGACCTCCGTCCAGAGCCGCCTCACATGCTCATCTTTGCTCTCCACGTGTTCAACGCGTGGCTGGTGCAATGCCTGCTAGCCCGGCTCGCCCCCCGGCAGCCGGCGATCGGCCGTTCGGCCGGCGGTCTCTTTCTGATCCATCCGGTGGCCTACACACCGATGGCCTGGCTGGCTGCGGGACTCGGCGAAGTGCCAACGTTGACCTTGACGTTGCTTGCCACGCTGTTGGCCGCACGGTTCGTCGCAGGAGGATCATTCCTCAACGGCATCGGCGCGATCGTGCTGCCATTCGCGGCCGCCGGATTCAAGCAACACGCCGCGGTGGCACCTGCCTATGTTCTCGGCGTCGCCACGTACTGCGCGTTTCGGGGCCGTGACGGTCGCCCGGGGGTTCGGGTGATCGTGCGAATTGCCTGGGTGGCTATGCCGCTGGTTGCCGGTGTCGTCCTGTTCGCCCGCTACGTCCTCCCCGCTCTCGCCCGGGCCTCCTCCAATGGTCCTTACGCCCGGGTGTTGACGCTCGAATCTCTCGCGCGCACCTATCCGCTGGGCGGTCGCCGATCAGCGCTAGCGCCGGTATCGGACCCGCCCGCCCATCGTGCATCCAGCTCCCGCGCGAACTACCCGGCGAGAGCATCAGCGCGAATTAAGAGGTCGATACCGTTCGCGACGGCCGGATCGAAGGGGCGGCGGTCGTGGTCCCGTCTGGGCTATTCAAAGCGTAGCGCCGACAACGGGCTCAGGCGGGACGCCTTCCGGGCCGGCACCACCCCGAACAGGATGCCCACGAGCACGGAGACGGCGAAGGCCACCGGCATCGCCACGCGAGGGACCACGAAGGGGACCTGAATCAGATGGGCCACGCCATAGGCGCCGGCCAGCCCTGCCCCCACGCCGATGGCACCGCCGAGCGCGGACAGAATCACCGCTTCCACGAGGAACTGGGCGAGGATGTCCCCCGCCCGCGCGCCCACCGCCAGACGGACGCCAATCTCACGGGTCCGCTCCGTCACCGACACCAGCATGATATTCATGATGCCGATGCCGCCCACGACGAGCGAGATCGCCGCGACGCCGGCCAGCAGCGTGGTCAGCATTCCCGTCACGGTCTGCAGCACCGCCTGCATCTCCCGCGGATCGCGCACCGCGAAGTCATCGTCTTCGCCGGGCAGGATGTGCCGCCGTTGGTGCAGGACCCCGACTATTTCCCGCTTCGCGTCGTCGATCCGATCCGTGGACACGGCCGAGACCATGATCGTCGCCACACGATCGTTCCCGATCAGACGACGTGAGAACGTCGTGAAGGGCATCAGCACCATATCGTCCTGATCCATCCCGAACGCGGCGGACCCCTTCGCCTCCAGCACGCCCACCACGCGGCAGGCCAGATCACGCACCCGCAGTTCCCTGCCAACCGGATTCTCCTCGAACATTGCATCCCGAACGGTCTGACCGACGACACAGACCGGCGACGCGCGGCGAGTGTCCTCGGGAGTCAGGAGCCGCCCCTCGATGGCGCCCCATTGGCGGATGTCGAAGTACTCCGTCGTGACACCCGCGACGGTGACGTTGCGATTGCGCGACGCGGCCACCGTGCGAAACATCCGCGAGTTCACGGGCGCCACGCGGTCGACGCTTCTCGCCTGGCGGCGAATTGCCTCGAGGTCGGCCGTCGAGAACAGTGGCACCCCCGCCGTCGGCGGGCCCATGCCGCGAGCGGACCCCGGAACGAGAATCAGCATGTTGGTCCCGAGCCCGGAAATCGCTTCGCCAACGTACGCCGTCGCCCCTTCGCCCATCGCCTGCATCATGAGCACTGCGGCGACGCCGATGACGATGCCGAGCGTCGTGAGCAACGAGCGCAGGCGATTGCGCAGCAGCGCCGTTACGGCAAGAGGCGCGGCGGCCGAGAACGTCATGACGGGCGGCTCCGGACCTGGTCGGAGACGATACGTCCATCCCGAAAGACGACCTGGCGCGGCGCATACGCGGCCCAGGTGGCGTCGTGCGTCACCATGATCACCGTGATGCCGCGATCGGCATTCAGTCGAGTAATCAGCTGCATGATGTCGGCGCCCATCTTGGTGTCGAGATTGCCGGTCGGTTCGTCAGCGAGGATCACGTCGGGATCGTTGACGATCGCGCGCGCGACGGCGACCCGTTGCTGCTGCCCCCCCGACAACTGATTGGGTCTGGCGTCCTCGCGTCCGCTCAAGCCGACCGCCGCCAGCGCGTCGGCGGCGCGGCGCTGCCGCTCGCGCGCCCCGACGCCCGCATAGATCAGTGGCAACGCGACGTTTTCGAGCGCCGAGGTCCTGGGCAGCAGGTTGAATGTCTGGAACACGAAGCCGAACCGCGCATTGCGGAGCGCGGCGAGCACCTCGGGCCACAGGTCCTGCGCCGGGATCCCCTCGATGCAGTAGTCGCCGTCGCTCGGCAACTCGAGGCACCCGAGAATACTCAGGGCCGTGGACTTGCCCGAACCGGACGCGCCGGTGATCGCAACGAACTCCCCAGCCTCGATGTCAAGATCAACGGTGTCGAGGGCTCGAACGGCCGCGGTGTCTTCACCGTAGATCTTGGTTACGCCGCGCAGCGACAGAAGAGGAGCGGGCGCGGCAGTTTCGATGACCACACCCTCAGCGGCCGGCGCCATAGGCGTCCCGTCCTTCCGGCGTGAGATCCACGATCACCTGCGCGCCGACGGCCAGGCCACCTGGCGCGATCACCGTCGATTCTCCGTCCGAGATCCCCGGTTGTACGACAACCCGATGGACCGCGCCGCCCTCGAGCACCCAGACGCCCGGCGCGTCACGGCCGGTCTGGCCCGGAGGCGTGAAGCGCAGCGCCGCGTTCGGAACACGGAGAACGTGAGCGGCCGACGCCGTCTGGACGCGCACCGAAGCCGTCATGCCCGGCTTGAGCGCCAGGTCGTGGTTGTCGATCCCCACGACCGCGCCATAGGTCACGACGTCCTGCACGACGACTGGCGAGTTGCGGACCTCCGTCAGCAGGCCGTGGAAGACACGGTCGGGATAGGCGTCGACAGTGAACGAGACGGGCTGCGCCACTGCCAGTTCGCCGATGTCGGCCTCATCGACCGCCGCCACGACACGCATCTGGCGCAGATCCGCGGCGACGGTGAACAACACGGGAGTTTGCAGCATCGACGCCACCGTCTGTCCCGGATCGATATTGCGCGTAATGACGACTCCGTCGATCGGCGCCCGAATGACCGTGTGATCGAGATTCGTCCGGGCCACGGTATAGGCGGCTTGCTGCGCGGCGAGTTGGGCCTCGGCTGCGGTCACGCGCTGCTCGTTCAAGCGCGCCGTCGCCACGGCGGTCCGATAGTCGGCATCAGCGAGAATCGCCCGGGCGTGCAGTTGTTCGGCCCGGGCGAGGTCGCCCGCCGTCCGCTCACGATCGGTCCTGGCCTGTTCGAGAGCGGCGCGCGCGGCGGCGAGCGTAGCCGCGGTCTGCGCCAGTTGCGCACCGAGCGCAGCGCGATCGAAACGGGCGAGCACCTGGCCCGCTTTCACCCGCGCGTTGTAGTCGACTTCGACGGTCGCGATTCGGCCTGAGATTTCGGCGCCGACCTGGACAGTGGTCACCGCTTCGATGCGTCCCGTGGCGCGGACCTCGCGCACCAGATCGCCCTGTGAGACCGCTTGCATCCGAAACCGGGCGGCGACCGGTACCGGCCCCGGCCGCAAGGCGATCCAGGCGCCGGCGAGGGCGATCGGAATGCCACCCAGTGCCAGCCACCACGTAAGGTGTCGCCGGTGACGCCGCTGGCGTTCGCGCTCGATCAGTGCGATCAAGCTGGGGCCAGAGTGTCTGACCGCCGCTGGTCCGGCTAACGCCATGATCGTGACAAGAGCAAGTCATATGCCCCGCCGCAACGGATGTCGTTTCGGTCAGCTCTGATGCGATGGACCAGTGCCGGATTTCCGGCATCCGCATCGTCGACTCAATCGATCAGCCGCGCGTCGCTTGCCCGCCCGGCAACGCCTGCGGCACGCTCTCCGGCGTCCGCCGGTTCGCAACGATTGGTCCGCCCACGCGGCCATCGCGAAAAGAAACGACCCGCGTCCCGAACCGGCGATGATGTCGCTCGTGCGGGACGAGATGATTAGTACTGCGACGTTGTTGGGGAATATTCCACACCCAAAGTGCGGAGCATTCCGCACGCCCTTCTTCGCCCAGCACCAGCGGCGTCTCCGCCCGCTCCCGGGCCACCGTGGCATTGCCCTCGACTAACCGTTCAACCGCATGAATCCATGGCACGTGTGCTGCGAACAGCACTGATGAGCTTCACGAGCCACTTTCGCAATCGTCGTCAGAAGTGAGGGTCACGAATGAGCGTCCACCCGCGCCCCCTTTTCGTTGGTGCCCTGGTCCCGATCTTTGCCGGCATCATCTATGGAACTCCGGTACGGATGGGCGCCGCCAGGAGTCACGCAGGTCGACGACCGGCTGGCGGTCGCCGGCCAGGGCGGACACCTGATCGCCCCAGCGGACGACCCCGTCACGCCGACCTTGAATAGGCACATGTCGAGGTCCCTCGGCCCGTTTACCGTTTCGGAGGCCGAGTTGGCTTGCCTCGCGAACGCCTTCGCCGGCGTTCGGCAACCCGATCCGGTAGCGACGTCTCTTCTGCCGGGTCGATTTCCCATTCGTGCATGCAGACCTGGCATGAATAGAGCAGCGACGCGCGAACGTCGTGGTGCAGCTCTGCGCCCGATCCGCAGAGAGGACAGGCGACAGCGATCAGCTTCTTCCTTGCACACATCGGGAACCGGACCTTTCTCCGTAACGCTCGCATCCAGAACAATCAAACCGACGGATGCCCGAGTAGCTACCGAGTTCGCGTGACCGGTCGCTTTCCATTCATCTCGCGCGCAACACGCACAGTGTGCTGCGCGTGTTGAGCCCCGCCTCGGACACGCGTTCGAGCAGTCGCGCCAATGGACCGCCCTGAAGCGCTGATCGCTTCAGGCGGCACCGTCCGGTCGATTTGTCATATTCGCCACAGATGATTTTCGTCACATGACCTTCCAAGTCCGTGACCCGCGTCGATATGTGCGCCGAGCACAGGGCACCGATTGAGGCCATCGTCATCGGATTGCTTCCCGCTGCGAATGCCGCAGCGCCTCAGCCTGCCGGATTTCCGGCAGCAGTTGTCGCCTGACAGCGTTCTCTGCAAGGAGCCTGCTAGGGCGCACGGCGGATCATCGGACACGCGAGGGCTGCGGTTCGCGCACACCCACACTGGTGAGCGACTGGGCGTTGAGTATTTCAACCAGGGAACGGACGCACTGGTCGCCATCGACGATTTCCCAAGGCTTCGCCGCCCCTTCATACTTCGCCTACGGCCGAACTCGGCTGGGATCTCATACCACGTGTCGGTAAAAGCGACTCTTGGTCATCTCTGTCGCGACGACGTATAGGGCGGTAATCGCCGTCACCGTTACGAACAGCAGACCCGGCAACGGCACGAACCCGAACACCCCGATCAAGGGCAGATAGGGCAGCGCGAAGGTCAGTGCCATGAGTAACGCTGTCGACCACAACAGCACTCGCCCCGGACGGCTTCGGTAGAAGGGCCTGCGGGTGCGCACCACCAGCGCGATCACCAACTCCGTGAGCAGCGATTCGACGAACCATCCGGTCCGGAACAGGTCCGGCCCGGCCCGGAATACCCACAGGAGCACGCCAAATGTGAGGAAGTCGAACAGCGAGCTGACCGCCCCGAATTCCACCATGAAGCGGCCAATGAAGCGCATGTTCCAGCGCTGCGGCCGCTCGATCAGCTCCGGGTCCACGGCATCGTCGGCAATGCCGATCGCCGGCACGTCGGACAGCAGATTGTTCAACAGGATCTGGCTCGCCAGGAGCGGGAGGAACGGCAGGAACAACGAGGCGCCGGCCATGCTGATCATGTTGCCGAGATTGGCGCTCATCGTCGTGAGCACGTACTTCAGCGTGTTCGCAAAGGTCTTGCGTCCCTCCTGAATGCCGCGGCCGATGACATCCAGGCTGCGGTCGAGCAGGACGAAATCCGCCGCCTCCCGGGCGACGTCGACCGCCTCCTCGACAGACAGGCTCGTGTCCGCTGCATGCATGGCGGGCGCGTCGTTGACACCGTCCCCGAGAAAGCCGACGACGTGCCCCATCTTCTTGAGCGCCAGGATGATGCGCTCCTTCTGGTTGGGATCCACCTCGACGAAGAGATCGGTGGCTTCGGCCACCCGCCACAGCGCCTCGTCGGACAGGCGTTGCAGGTCACTGCCCGTGAGCACGCGGTCGGCGCGCATACCGACCAGGCCGGCGAGGTGCTGCGTGACGGGCTTGCTATCGCCCGTGATGATCTTGATCGACACCCCCAGCGCGGCCAGGCTGCGAATGGCTTCGGCGGCGTCTTCCTTTGGCCGATCGAGAAAGGTGAGGAACCCGGCGAAGCTCAGCTCCCGCTCAAGGTCTCGACCGTAGGTGGGCTGTGGTGCAATCGTTCGTGAGGCGACGGCCAGGACCCGAATCCCCTGTTCGCTCCAGGCCTGGTAGCGCGCCTCGAGGCGCGCTCTCCCGGCGGCATCGAGCAGCAAGCCCTCGGCAGACCGCGTGCAGATCTCGAGCACGTGGCGAAACGCACCCTTGGTGATCAGGGACGTGTGGCCTTCCGCCTCCACCACCACACTGACCCGCTTGCGGACGAAGTCAAACGGGATTTCGGCCAGCTTTCGCACCGCCGTGAGATCGGGCGCACCGTCCCTGAGGATGGCATCGTCGAGCGGACTTGGAAGGCCGGTCTCGAGCGCCGCGTTCCGGGCGGCGACCCGGCGCACGCCCTCCGACGGGACGCCGAGGGCGTCGTACGCCCCCTCGAGCACCACCACCCCCTGCGTGAGCGTGCCCGTCTTGTCCGTACAGAGCACATCCATGCTGCCGAGATTCTCGATCGCCGTCAGGTGCCGAACCAGGACGCCGCGCCGCGCCATCATCTGCGCGCCGCGAGCGAGATTGACGCTCAAGATCGCCGGGAGCAGCTCGGGGCTGAGCCCGACCGCGAGCGCAATCGAAAACAACATCGTCTCCATCGGCGGCCGTCCGTTGAGCACGTGGACGATGAAGACGACCACGACCATGACCAGCATCACGCTGGCCAGCAGGTAGCCGAACCGGCGAATCCCGCGGTCGAACTCCGTTTCAGGCGGCCGCAACGTCAGACGGTGCGCGATGGCGCCGAATTGGGTCTCGAGGCCGGTGTTCGCGATCAGGCAGCGGGCCGTACCGCTCCGCACATTGGTGCCGAGAAAGACACAATTGAGCCGATCGCGCAGTCCTGCGGTGGCGGCCACGGGCCCTGACCGCTTCTCAACCGGGAAGCTCTCGCCGGTCAGGACCGCGTCGCTGACGAAGAAGTCCGAGGCCTCCAGAATCAGGCCATCCGCGGGCACCAGGCTGCCGGCCGACAACAGGACCACATCGCCTGGCACGATCTCCTCGGTCGGCACGTGAATGGACTGCCCATCGCGCAGCACGCGCGCTCTCGAACGCACGCGCGCCTGCAGCGCCGCCGCCGCCGCCGCCGCGTGGTACTCGCGCCCATAGCCGATGCTCACCGTCGCCAGTACGATCACCAAGACGATGACGGCATCCACCACCTCGCCGGTCATGGCCGATGCCCCCGCCGCGAAAATCAGCACCCAAAGGAGCGGGTTTCGGATCTGATTCACGACCACGCGCATCCGCGTGAGGCGACGGTGCTCGCGAACATGGTTGGGTCCATGCTCGCGAAGCCGCCGCGTGGCCTCAGCGGTTGTGAGGCCCTGCTCTGCCGAGCCCAGTCCCCTGACGACGATGTCGGCGTCAATGCTCCAGTAGGCGTCAGACATGGAGAGAGGTCCGTCCGTCTCAACCCGCTCGTTCGCGATCATCGGTATCTCCTCCTGGGACAGCGATCCGCTGCGCGTCGATGGCGAAACCATCCCGACCTACGCGTTCCCGGAGAACGCCGCGCGCGCGCTGGCGAAGATCGCCGCCTACAGCCGGTGGCGTGGTCAGTCGCCGGGCCTGTTCTGGGGCTGCGATGACGTGCGGGTCGACGCGGCGCGACACATCTGCCGTCAGGCGATCACCCGGCAGGGCGAAGGATGGCTGACGACGGAGGACGCGCATGCCGTGCTGCACGCCTTCGGGTTACCGGTGGCGGCGGGCGCGGTGGCCCGGACGGCCGAGGAGGCGGCGGCGCTGGCGGCCGGGTTCGGCTTTCCAGTGGTGGCGAAGCTGGCGTCGCGGCAAGTGGTGCATAAGAGCGACATCGGCGCCGTGCGCGTGAACCTGACGACCGCCCAGGAGGTTCAGAACGCCTTTCGCGCGATCCGCGCGTCCACCCCCGAGCCGCCGTCGGCTGACGCCTCCGACGGCGTGCTGATCCAGCCGATGATCACGGCGGCGGTCGAAACGATCGTCGGCCTGACCGTGGATCCCCTATTCGGCCCGCTGGTCGGGTTCGGGCTCGGCGGCACACAGGTCGAAATTCTCGGTGACATGCGGTTTCGCATCGCGCCCCTGACGGACCAGGACGCCGACGAGCTCCTGCGCGACGGCCGCGCGTCTCGGGTCTTGCAGGGGTATCGCGGCCGCCCCGCGGCTGATGTGGCAGCACTCCGGGACGTCGTGTTACGCGTCTCCCAGCTGGCCGAAGCGATCCCGGAGATGGTTGAGCTTCAACCCGGTCATGGCGCTCGCCGCCGGCAAAGGTTGCCGGATTGTTGACGCCCGGATCAGGATCGCCAGTCCCGGTCACCCAGTTCCACCTCAGATCTAAACGGGTCGAAGTGATCGCATAATCGCGACCGACAACACCGCCGCCGGCGTGCCGCCTTCTCAAGAGCTGACTAAAGGCGTCGCGATGGCGCGACTGCCCGAGATCATCGAGAAGCTCGCCGACACGCGGTGACGGACGGTGACGGCAGCGCGGCCTCCTTCGACCATCCCATGCGGTCCGGCGTCGTCGAATCGTTGCGAGATGGGGGCTGGTCGTCCGCACGTCGATCGTGTCGCTGGAGCTGGTGGCCAGCGTCCCGATCGCGATTTGCGGTACTCGCGTGCGTTCTCAAAATCCGACGACCATGCTGACACGCAGGGTGCGCGGCACGGCAGGATGGAAGTGGACGTCATCGACGCCGGCCAGTGGCTCGCCTGGAAGGCGAGACGTGAAGTAGTAGTCAATGTCGCTGACCTTGGCATCGAACAGGTTGAACAGGTCAGCGGTCACGCGCAGCTTCTTTGCGAAATCGTAGCCGCCTTGCAGGTTGATGAGGGACGTCGGCTGCGACCGCACGGAGTTGTCCTCGACCAGTGCGCGCGACCCAAAATAACGCAACCGGACGCCGGCGTAGGCATGTTTGAAGTCATCCAGACCAGCGCCCGCCGAGACCACGACGCCAACTGCTTCGGGCACGGACTGGCCGTCGGCAGTGTATTCGGTAAAGCGGGCCCGCGACCACGAGACATCGCCGTCGAAAACGAGCCATTTGCGGGGGCTGTAGTAGTTGGCGACTTCGAGGCCGTACCGGTTGCTGGCCGGGCCGGGCTCCGTCGCGCCAACGTCGCCGTTGTACACCAACTCGGAGCCCAGATGGAGGTCCCAGAGCGACAAGGTCGTCTGCAGATGCGGAATGGCCACGGTCCGTACGCCGAACTCGCCGCCAACGGCTCGCACCAGAGGAGTAACGCGATCGACGGGATTTCCGCCAACGTCCCGCGTCAGCGTCGTGCCAATCGCGTTGTTGCTGTGAAAGCCGGTGCCGGCATTGGCGTAGAACTCGGTACTCTTCCACGGTCCGAGAGTCACGCCAGCCTTCGGGCTGACGATGCCGGCGTTCGAGGCACCGCTGTTCGCCGGGTCGAGCGCTTCGACCCGGGCATGCGTCGCGTCGAACCGAAGGCCCAGCTGAGTGCGAAACCAGTGGGTCCAGGCCACTTCGTTCTGACCGTACACCCCAGCGCTCGTGACGAGCAGCGCGTCCCTGCTCCTGGTCTCGAGCCGCACGCGGCCCTCTGTGTGGTAGAGCCCGACTTCCGGGATGTCGTCATTGCGGATCTGCATCCCGAACGTGTTCTGAACCGAGCGTCCCCACCAGGTCGCGAGCCGCCGGTGCGCCACCTTGACGCCCGTGACGAAGCGGCGATCGACCTGCTCCTGCTGGTCGCCGTGGACCGGATCGTCCAGGAAGAACGTGAAATTTGAGACCAGGTCCAGGTTGTAGGCCAGACCGTACGCCGTAATCTTGGTCAGCGTCTTGTTGCCGCTGTGTTGCCACTCCGCGCCAAGACTGTAGCGATAGGTATTGCCGCCATCGCTCTTATCGATCGAGCCGAATCGATCGATGCGCCCGTCCGTCACCGCACGCTCCGGCGAGGCTTCGGTGGCGTTCCATTTGCCGTGGTAGCCCATGAACGTGACGGAGACGCCGTTGATATTATCCCCCTGGCTGTATCTCATTACCCCATTGAGCTTCTTGTAGGAGTCCGGGATCGACCACGGACCGGAGTTCGTCGAGCTCTCAAAGGCGATGAGGAGATGGCCGGGTCCGACCTTGGGAGACGCGCCGAAAAACGCCCGGCCAAAGCCGTAGGTACCTTTCTCGACGTGCGCGATCGGGCGATCGAGCGTGGTCGCGTAGTTGATGTTGGACGCTCCCGCCGTCGCAAAATCGCCTTGATCGGCAAAGTAGGGGCCCTTTGAAAACTGGACGCCCGCCACCAGTTCGGGAATCAGGAAGTTGATGTCCGAATACCCTTGACTGTGCGCGTGCGACGGCATGTTGACCGGGATACCGGCGATCGTCTGCGCCAGGTCACTGCCGTGATCGAGGTTGAATCCGCGCAGGAAGTACTGATTGGCTTTGCCCTCGCCGCTGTGCTGCGTGATGATCATGCCCGGCACGGTCTCCAGCACTTCGCCGGCGCGCATGATCGGCCGGACGTCCAACTGCCGTGCCGTGATGGCCCCCTGACTCGATGATTGCGCCACCCCGACGAGATTTTCGGCCGGGTTCTCAACGTCGGCCAGATTTGCAAACGTGCGCTTGCCGATAACGGTCACCTCCGCGTTGAGGGCGAGATGCAGCACGGGGCTTGCCGTCGTGACCCCCGCCCCGATGTCGATGTCGCGATGACTGACCGTGGCGAAATTGATCAGGGTGAACGTCAGGAGGTAACGGCCGGGCGCCAGACCGTCGAGCGAGTAGGCCCCGGCGCCGTCCGTGACCGCCGAAACCGTGACGCCGCCTGCCAGCAACCGCGCTTCCGCGGTGACGCCGGGCAGCGTCCCACCGGTTTCGTCGGTGACGGTGCCGCGAATTTGTCCCGCCGGGACCTGCGCAAATAATCCTGTCGCGATGCAGACGAAGGCAAGTGTCGAGAAGATTCGCTGCAGGTGCTTACGCATGGTGGTCCTGTCCGATCACGTTAAGCCGATTGAATCTGGCCGGCCGGGAATTTCTGACCCGTTGGTCAGACCAGGAGCAAGAGTGCTGCCGAGCCCCCGGCCTCGGGGAGGGTCGACGCCTCAGCCGGCCGTCATGTCCACTCGAATCCCGCACTGCCGTCAGTCAGGCACACGGGTTCTCTTGCGATGATTCGGAGCGGACGAGCGGTGGGCACAGCGCTTGCGTTGACCGCGTCATCAAAGCAGAAGACAGATGAAACATGCCGAGGCGGGTCTACTCTGGGGACCTGGCCCGCCGCGGAATATCCCGCACGCGGTGCGGAATGTTCCGCGGTCGCGACCGCTCGGTCTCCGTCGTCGACTTTTGCCCTGATCTCAAGTCGAGTCCCAGTGACAGCGCCTCGTCAGAATTGGCGGCCGCGATGTCGCGTCACACCCATGCGCGTCTCTGTTCATGATGCGTGCTGGTCAACGATCGAAGTCCGCCCCCTCGGCGGGTGGTTTCGCCGTCCACAGGGCGTTGAGCACCGCCACCAGATCGATGACCTCCTGAGCCAGCGCCACGGCGACTGGAGACAGGACACCAAACGCCGCGAACAGCATCCCGACAGCGCTGAACGCCATGCCGCCAATCGCGCTCTGCAGGGCCACCCGCCGGAGGCGGTGGCTGAGGTGGATGACCTCGTCGACCCTGGACAACGACGAATCGATGATGACGATGCGCGCGGCTTCCGAGGTCACGTCGCTGTGCTGGCCGAAGGCAATGCCCACAGTCGCCGCCATCAGCGCCGGCGCGTCGTTGAGAATCATCGTCTGGCACAGCGTCAACTGCTCGAGCGCGGCGGGATCCCTTAACGATCACCCCACGACGCGCGGCGGCGCGATCGACCTGACAATCGCCACCGGAATCGCGATCAACAGCGGGCAGGCGGGACTTGTCGCGTCCAATGCTCGAACGCCGCGACATCGTCGGCCCCGGACGACCGTCCCGCTGACCTCGACCATCCCCAGCCACACTTCTGAATGTCGCACCTTGGAGCTCGCTTGTCTGAACTCTGGCGGGCAATCGCCATCAAGGTCGGCGGGACGATGCGGTCAGGGGTAGAGCGCCACTTTGAGGACGCCGTCCTGCTGATGGCTGAACAGCTCGAACGCCTCGTGGATCTGATCCAGGCGAAACCGGTGCGTGACCAGCGGCGTGAGGTCGACGCGGCGGTGTTCGACCATCGCCATCAACCGCCGCATCCGCTCGTGCCCGCCCGGACAGAGGGTCGTGACAATCTTCTGATCGCCGAGCCCGGCGTAGAAGGCGTCATATGGCGCGACCAGCTTGCCCGAGTACACCCCCAGGCTCGAGAGCGTCCCGCCCGGTCGGATTGAGCGCAGCGCATTCTCGAACGTCTCCTGCCGTCCGAGCGCCTCGATGGCCACATCCGCACCGCGGCCGCCGGTGAGACGTTTGATCTCTGGAACCGGATCGCCGTCCTGAGTATTCAATGTGACGTTGGCGCCAAAGCGGCCGGCGACGTCGAGCCGCTGTGCACTTGAATCGACGCCGATGATCAGGGCAGCGCCGTTCAACTTCGCGCCCAGTGTGGCACACAGCCCGATCGGTCCCTGCGCGAAGACGACCACGGCGTCACCGACTCTGACGCCGCCGCTCTCTGCACCCGACAAGCCAGTCGAAAAGATGTCCGGACAGAGTAGAACGTCCTCGTCGGTCAGGCCCTCGGGAATCGGCGCGAGGTTCGCCCGCGCGTCCGGCACGAGCAGGTATTCCGCCCAGGCGCCGTTGATGGTGTTGCCGAAGCGCCAGCCGCCAAGCCCGCCACCGCACTGCGAGTGGTTGCCGTTCAAACAATAGAAGCACTGACCGCAGGGGGTAATCGCCCCGACGATCACCCGTTGCCCGATCGCGTAGAGTCCGTGCAGACCCGGGCCAAGCTCCTCGATGACGCCGACCGGTTCGTGTCCAAGGACGAGGCCGGATTTGACGGGGTACTCGCCCCGGACGATGTGCACATCCGTTCCGCAGATGGTCGTGGCGGTGATGCGGATCACCGCTTCCCCCGCGCCTGGTCTGGGCCTCGGCACCTCTTCAATCGCCAGGCAATCCTTGCCTTTGAAAACAACGGCTTTCATCATGGTCATGGTGATTCCTCGCGGTTGACGGCGTTGAGCGACTCCCAGGGGCGATCTCGCAAACGCGATGCCGGGCGCCCACGCTCTCGCGGTGTGCAGCACCCGCGGGGTGCGCGGGCAAGCCGCCGGATTCCTGGCAGACGGGATGAGCGCGGCGGATTCCCGGCGATTCGGTCGGACGAATGGGCGACGCGGCAGCGGCACGATCTCTGCTCTGGGCAGCATCATGAGAGCCACCGGAGTGTCATTCGTGCTGGCGACGCTCGTCGCCAGCGTGTCAGGAACCTTCACGCCAACGCATCGCGAGCCGCAGACGCCCGCGTCATCAGGGATCACGTTATTCCGCGACATCGCGCGGCGCCAGAATCCGGTGGTGGTGTCGGTCATCGTCCGATCGGGCGCAGGCACCCGGCGGACAGACGAGCACGAGGTCCTTCGCCTGTCCGACCTCCTTCGGCCGGACGAAGCCCCACGCGTCCGCCGGGCGATCGGATCGGGGTTCGTCATCAGCAGCGCCGGTGAGATTCTCACGAACAACCACGTGGTCGAGGGCGCTGAACGCATCGAGGTCAGCCTGTTCGGACACGAGCGCCAACGGTACCGGGCCATCCTCGTGGGACGCGACCCGCAGACGGACATCGCGCTGATCAGGCTGGCAAACCCGCCGCCCAACCTGCAGCCGGCCACGCTCGGCGATTCCAGCACCGTCGAGCCGGGTGATTGGGTCCTGGCCATCGGCAATCCCTTCGGCCTCGGGCATAGCGCGACGGTCGGCATCGTCAGTTTTCCGCGGCGTCCTGTCGCGGTCGAGGATGGGCGGTGGCAGGACCTGATTCAGACCGACGCCTCGATCAACCTCGGGAACTCCGGCGGGCCGTTGTTCGACGTTCGCGGCGAAGTCGTGGGCATCAACGCGGCGATGCTCGACACCGACAGCGGCGGCCCCGTCGGAATCGGATTTGCCATCCCAATCAACACGCTGAGAGCGTGGCTCCCTCAGTTGCGAACGGGTAAAGTCGTGCGCGGCCAACTCGGCGTCGAGTTCCATGGCGGCCCAATTCTGGAGGACGAGGCGATCGCGCTTCGCCTGCCGAAGGCGAGCGGGGCGATTGTGATGACCGTCGATCCCAATTCCACGGCCGCACGTGCTGGCCTGAAGCCAGGCGACGTCGTCGTCGAGATCGATGGCGTGCCGGTCGCCCACACACGCGACCTGATCGCGCGTACCGCCGCCACCTCACCCGGCACCCGTGTCGCGGTGAAGCTGTTCCGAGAAGGGCAACTCCGCATCCAGACGGTGACGATTGAAGAGCAGCCGATCGATTCGGCCGTCGAACCGGCCGCCGTGCCGCCGGTCAAGACCGACGACGGCTTGACCCTGGGTGAGATGACGCCGCATGAGGAAGACTCTTGGGCCGCGGCATCCGCCGCCGGCGGTGCGCTCGTCTTGAACGTGGCCACGGACAGTCCCGCCGATGATGCCGAGCTCGTCGCCGGCGACATCGTTCAGACGATCAACGGCCATCGGGTCAGAACACTGGCTGACGCCAGGCGCGAATTGGCTCGAGTGGAACCGGGCCGGCCGGTCTTCCTGCTCGTTTCGCGGCACGGCACGACGCTATTCCTTCAGATGCGAAGAGACTGATCCGCAGATGTGGTGCCGGGCCTTCAGAGCGTGTCAAGAAGGTGAGACCATTGTGAACACGAACTGGCATCGACGGCATGTCATGCCGAAACGTCCGAGCTTGGAGCGGCGCGTATCCTGGCATCTCGCCCATGCCAAGGCATGCGGATGTCGAAACATTCCACGAACCATTGTCGAGGAGCTGGTGCGCCGGGCGATCCGCGTTCCCACCAGTAGCCGCTGACTCCGGTCCCGACAGTCACCGGCGCCGACCGAGGAGCCACCCGGCCACGAGTCCGAAAGCACCAGCGGTGAGCCAGGGCGTCACTGGATGGCAGTGAATGAACCGTGTGCCCTGCGGCCCAATCTCGAGGGCGCCGACCGGCGTCATCCGGACGCCTCCGCCGCCGCCCGCGCCCTGCGCTTCCGGCCGGGTGTCTATGCCCGACGGACTATCGCCGGAACTGGATCCATTCTTCCGAGGGCGAGGAGGAACCTGCCCACCACCCGCACCGAACGCGTAGACAACCTGAGCGACGGGGATCACCGTCGTGTCGCCATGCTTGACGGGTTCGCCGTAAACATGACGAATGCTCAAGCTGCGCTCGAGCAATTGGGCGATCGGCTCAAATGGCGCTGGGCTCGACATGAACACCTCCATCCTTGACAGAATCGATGCACTGTGACGACTGCCTCGCGGCACTCCGCCGGCACAGACGGACTCTCAGCGGCGACCCGGCCAGCTGACATGACGCGAGCGGCCAGACATCAGACGTGGGCCAGGTTCTGGCCATCCAGCAGGAGATCCAGCCACATGTCCGCGAGCTTCTCCTGCACCGTGTTCTGCCGCAGGCGGGCGGCAAGGTTCTGGAAATCGACCCGATCCATCTCCTGATCCTGGTTGAAGCACGAAAAGACGATCGCCCCCTGGCCCGTCGCGGGATCGACGTGACGCTGCAGACATTGCGCGCAGACTTCCTTCATCATGCATTGCATGGGCGAGTTGATGCTCACAATGCCCACGTGATCGTTCTTGAGATAGGGCGCCAGCACGCCGTGCCGCGCGGCAGTGACCGCCGCCATCATCCGATCCGACCCGATCGCGATGATGCGATCGACGGTGGGCAGAGGCACGAGGCACTCTCCCAGTTCGCCGCGTTGGTACGCGAGCAGGGCCTGGACGATGTTCCCCCGGAAGTGGGCGTCCTGCGGCCGCGTGGGAACGATTGACGCGCCGGTCTCCGTGCTCCACACGACTTGTTCCGTGGCGGCCTCGATCTCCTCCCGCTTGACCAGATCGTCTCCCTTCTTGTAGCCGGCGACGTACAACACGCGGTTGCCCCGCTCGTGCAGCGCCCTGGCGATCGAGAACAACACGGCGTTGCCCAGACCACCGCCGAGCAGCAGTACCTGCTGCCGCTCCGGAATCTCGGTCGGCGCACCGGTCGGACCCATCAGCACGACCGGCTCGCCTTCCCTCAGATACGCGACGAGGCGGCTCGAGACGCCGAGCTCGAGCGCGATCAGCGAGATCCGACCGCCTGCCTTGTCGACCGCCGCGCCCGTCAGCGCCAGGCCCTCCATCAGCAGCGGCACGCCGGGACCATCTCCGTCGCCTCGCACCCGCGGCGCGACCGCCTCATAGTTCTGCAGCCGATAGAACTGGCCGGGAGAGAAGTGCCGCGCCGCGGCGGGCGCCTTGACGATGACCTCGACGATGCTCGCCGTCAGACGGACGACGCGCTCGACCCGCGGCGTCAGTTCGAGGTCGAGTCGCTGGCAGAGACGCCGCCACCCCGCGTCGCGCTCGGACTGGCCCGCCGGATCGAGCGAGGCGAGCTCGCGGGCGAAGAGCCGCACGATCTGCGGAAACCCCTCCTTCGCCGAGGCCATGGCCTTGACCACGTTGCCGGCATAACGGGGATGATTGTCGCCGTAATAGCTGACCAACCGGCCGTCGCATTCGTACGAGGTGAAGAAGCCGTTCGCATCGGCCACGAGACGGACTCGATCGTCTCCGGCGTGGAACGCGGCGGCGTGGGGCGCAAAGAACTTCCTCTTCCCGTCGAGCTGGAACGTGCCGGCGTATTCCCGTTCGTAGGTAATGTTCGGCGTCGTGCCTGCCGCCACGAGCACGGTTCTGGCCGGCAGCGTTACCGTACCGGCCGTGTCGGCACGGCCTTCCCGAACGAATCGCAACGCCCTGACCGCGCCTCGCTCGTCCGGCACCGCCTCCACAGGACTCAGGTTCTCCGCGAACGTGATCCCTTCCTCGAGGGCCTTCGTCACCTCTTCGTGATTCAGCCGGTACGCCGGCGCGTCCACCAGGCGCTTGCGGTACGCCACGGTAACGCCGCCCCACGATCGCACCAGCGCCACGAAATCCGGCAGCTCGCCCAGCCGTTCCGCGCGTGCCCGCTCCTCGCATATCGCCCGGCCGTGTGCCAGCGACTCGTCGAGCAGTTCGAGCTCGTTGGCATCGTAACGGGCCCGGACACGAGCTTCCCCGAGCCGATCGGTCAGCGCTTGGTACCGCATCACCGTCTTCTCGACCTGACGCGGGTAGTACGCCATCAACTCCGTCGCTGTGTCGATGGCTGTCAGTCCGCCGCCGACGACGATCGCGGGCAGCCGCACCTGAAGGTTCGCGAGCCCGTCGCGCCGGCACGCGCCCGTGAGCTGCAGCGCCATCAGGAAATCGCTCGCCTTCCTGACCCCCAGGATCAGGTTGTTCCTGATGTCGATGATCGTCGGACGTCCGGCGCCGGTGGCGATCGCAACGTGATCGAACCCGTACGCCCACGCATCGGCGATCGTCAGGGTGCCGCCGAAGCGAATGCCGCCGTACAGTCGCAGTCCCCGGCGCCGTGCCAGGGTCAGGTGGATCAGGGTCAGAAAGTTCTTGTCCCAGCGCACCGTGATGCCGTACTCCGAGACGCCGCCGAACCCTTCGAGCACGCGCTCGTCCAGTCCCCGATAGAGCTCGCGCCAGTCGCGGATCGGCCTCGGCGCCTCGGTGTCAGTGCCGACGAGGTCAGCCGGATGCGGCTCGATCTTCAGCCCGTCGATGCCAATCACGCCGAAGCCCTCGTTGACGAGATAGTGCGCCAGCGTGTACCCCGCCGGACCGAGCCCGACGACGAGAATATTTCTGCCGTTGTGGGGCAACGCGTACGGCCGGCGCACGTTCAGCGGATTCCACCGGGTCAGGAGTCCGTAGATCTCGACGCCCCATGGCATCGCCAGCACGTCGGTGAGCACGCCGGTCTCAATCTGGGGGACGTTAACCGGCTCCTGCTTCTGATAGATGCACGACTTCATGCAGTCGTTGCAGATGCGGTGACCGGTGCCCGGACACATCGGGTTGTCGACGATGACGATGGCCAGCGCGCCGACCGCGTCGCCCGATTTCCGGACCGTGTGCATCTCGGAAATCGTCTCGCCGAGCGGACAACCCTGCAGTCGGACCCCCAGGGGGTTGGTCGACACCGTGCCGTCCCGTTCGCGGAGCCCCTTGGAGCAGGAGTCCTTGTCCCGTTCGTGACAGAGGACGCAATAGTGAATCTCACTCAGCACCTCGCGTGGCGTCATGCGGCAATCGGTCAGGTCAAAGCCGTCGCGACGACGAAGCTTCCGATCGGGACCGCTTAGCTCTTCGGGAACCAGGGGGTCGGACCGGTCCACGTTCACGAGATGCCCCCAGTCGAGCTGGCCGGGAAGACGAAAAATCACCCAGTCGCCATACGCGGGAAGGTCCAGCCGAGCGGCACACCATCGTGTCAACGCCCCGATGTCGCGGGCGACGCGGGTGGCTCCTACTCCAGTGTGCACAACGGTGCCGCCGAGCGCCTTTTGCTGATCCATCAGCGAGCAACCGGCGCGAGCGACCGCCAGTTCTCGATCGTCGGCCGACGCGCCAGCAGTCAAACGATCGACCACCTCGTCGTCGTCAGGCGTGGACGACACCGTCGCGGCCGCCCTGGCCAGCGGCCACGCGCGGCGTCTGACGAATTCGATCTTGAAGCGGAACAGATCGTCCTGCGCCGACGTGGCGCGGCGGACCGCCGCCGACTCCGCCTCAATCTGAAACAACCGCGCCACGAACCGGCTGACGTAGGGCGCCATGCTCACCAGCAGGCGCGACCGCGTCACCGGTGCCCGCGGCGCGTCAGGCGCCCGCCGGTAGTCGTCCCACTCGGCCCACAACCGCGGATCGAACGCCTCCACCTCCTCACAGAACCGCTCGGAGAGGGACGCGAGACGGTCGGGATCGTGAAGATCGGCGAACGTGTAGCCCGGAATTCCGAGCTGCATCGATACGGCGACCTCACTCGATGGGCACGGCATATGACCCCTCAGCAACGGAACGGCGCGACCAGCACCACCATCGTCTGCTCGGGTGCGACTAATGTCGCGGCGAAGAATGCCACGACCACGACGACCCGAGCCGCCACGATCCACCACCGCCGAATCAGCTCATCAAACGTCGGAACCTCCTGCGCCAGACGGCGCCATCACTCTGACCGGGAGAGGAGCAACATGCGGACCGCGCGGTTGGCGCGCCCATGTTCGTCAAGGAGAGCCGGTTCGTCGGGCTTCCGGCACGACGGCCGAGAGTGTCCGGGCGGAACGATGGGAACTATTCCGCAGGCGCGCGAAGAATTCCGCGGCTGCGACGCTCAAGTCTCTGGCATAGAGGTGTCCGGTTCCCCGCGTCTACCACGGGGGAGGGGGTCATGAAGGGAAACGGGAGGCCGTCGTGCCTTCTGGCGCCGTCCGCCAATCCCTGGGACGGTTATCCGCCTGCTGATGGCGTCTGCAACAATCAGGGAGCTCGCCACTCAAGATCTCGAGCACCCGGCCCGCCTTGTCGAGAAAGTCTGACGTCGACGCCACCTCGAAGCGTCGCGGGTGGCCTGTCCACACCGTCGCGAGCCGCTCATCGATCGCCGCCGCCGCCGCGGCCGATTCGAGACGGAGTGGATTCTGGTGGTTGTAACCCTGGCCGAGCGCGGGACTCCGCAAATGAATGACGGCGTCGTACCGGCGAAGCTGTTCGGTCAACGTCGTCCCGAGAGCCGCCCAGAAGTCGTCGGGGCCCGGCCAGTACGCCGAGCCATCGACCGTGCCCCGGTCGCAGAGCACGATCGCCAGATTCTCGGCGTCGGCGGCCAGTTCGAGCTCGCGCTGCACATAGAAGATCGCCCGCTGCGCGGCGCGGCGCGGTTCACTGTCGCGGCGCGGAAACCCGCCTGTGAACAGGATTCCCGCCGCTTCAGGGAGGACCTTCACGTGCGGGCAGAAGGATTGGCGGACGAGCTCGAGCACCGCCGTCTTGCCGGCTCCAGGGCCGCCGGTCAAGACGATCCGCCGTCGGCGATGCAGGTCTCGACAGTCGCACGGCCTCATCGATGTCCCTCCGTGACCTGATGCGTTTCGAAGTGATACGCCAGATGCACCGCGACCGTGGTGACCACGTAGCTGCGTGAGTCGCGTCTGACGATCGTGGCCTGGATGTCCGGCCGTATGGCGACGTGCGGTGTGACGAACAGATTCGCGCCGCCACCAACGATGAACGACGGGTCGGTGAAGGTGATCGAATCGACACCTGGGCCGATCGCCACGACGCGCGACCGATAGAAGTCCGGCAGCTCGGCGCGCGAGAGCTGGAACGCGGCACGGTACATCCCGATACCGGCCTGAGCGAAAGGCACGACGCCACGCACGCTCACCGGGCTAATGATGGCCTTCAGATCGGCCGCGAACGCATCAGCGCCCGTCCCACGATCCAGCCACGACCCGATGCCTTCAACCGCCAGCCACCGGTTGAGCTCCCATCCGACCGCGGCGCCAGCGATGGCGCCGCGCTCTGACGAGGCGGAGCTGACGCCACTGAAGACATTCAGCGTGGTGCCGTGACTCCAGGGATTACCCGCCGGCGTCGTCTGCGCGAATGCCGTGCCCGACACCCAGAGGCTGAATAGAACGACTAAGGAGGCGAGCCGACGATCGGTGATGTTCATGCCAGTTCCCCTATTGATAACCGAGCTGCCGGGCCAGTCGCTCGTTGCGTCGCCACTGGCGGAGGTGATCCGCCGACTGGAGATAGGACAAGTAAGACGCGAAGGCGACTCGCTCGATCCAGCCGAGGCGGCGCAGCAGGCTGCGGTGTCCCGGATACCGCTCAACCAGCAGGCGCTCGATCAAGGCGCCAGAGACGTTGTGAACCATCGATGTGCCCAGGACGGCGAACCCGCCCGCCACGATGGTGCAGTTGCCGGCGCCATCGCTCACCGGAGTGTCATCCGCCCTGCCGCTGAGCGTAAATTCCCCGTTGTGCTCGAGGAAGCCATGCTGAAAGAACACTTGCGAGCTCTTCCAATCGAGATGGTGAGCTTCGTACGCCAATGCCGCCGGCACGTAGGTCGTCGGGTCCGACGCCACTCGCTTGACGATGTCCAGCACGGGCGACGGTCGGTCGGAATCCTGCGCCGCCGCGCCGGTCGGGGCCGAGCACACCATCGCCGCCATCAACACGATGCAACCCATGCCCGCGGAGCGCAGACGGCACCCCGTCGTCATGGGGACAGCCCTCCTGCCGCCAGCGCGCGGTCCAGCCGGGCGTCGTGGCCGTAGATGTCGTCGGCAAAGTGGATCGAATCGTCTTCCGGCATGACGACAGCGGTGATGTAGAACAGGATCACGGTGATCGGCTGAGTCAGCGGCACCCGGCGCGACGTGTGGCCGTTCATCGCCGCAAGAATCCGCTGCCGCGTCCACTCTGGTTGACCCTTCAGCGCCCATTCGGCCAGCGCGACCGGGTCTTCGACCCGGACACAGCCATGACTGAAATCACGGCGGGCCCGGCTGAACAGCTCGGGCGCGGGCGTTCCGTGCAGGTAGATATTGGAGTCGTTTGGCAACACGAACTTCACCAGGCCCAGGGCGTTGTTCGGCCCCGGACGCTGCCGCACGCGGAGCCGTCCGCCGCCAAGGCGCGCGAGGTTGTCCGCGGTCACGGCAACGCTCGCCGCACTGTCGCTCTCCCCCGACACGATCTCCATGTCGTGCCGCTGGAGATAATCGGGATCGCGGGCGAGGGCCGGCAGGATCTCGTGGCGAAGGATCGAGCTCGGAACATTCCAATACGGCCGGAAGATGACGTCTCGCATTTCCTCGACAAATATCGGCGTCTGGGTATTCAGCGCACGTCCGACAATCACACCCGTCCCGAATGAGGGCACCCCAGTCGCCAGCACCTCGTCCCAGGCCCACAGGCGAAACATCGGAATGTTCACGGCCAGGAACCGCTGCTCGCCGAGATGCGGCAGCCAGCGGAGCCGCTCCAGCGCCAGTTCGATCTGCCGCACGCGCCAGGAGAAGGGCACACGCAGTGCCGCCTGGGTGGCGGCGCCGATGACGCCGTCTGGCTGAAGTCCGTGCCGGACTTGGAACCGCCTCACACCATCGACGAGAACGCCCTCATATGGGGCGCCCTCTGCTGGAGCAGGCGCGGCCGCCAGGACATCACCGAGGGCAAGCAGCCGGCGATGCAACGCGAGGAGTTCGACGTGCCGCTCGCCCGGGTGCAGGACCCCGCCGAACGCCGGCGACCACGTCAACGCGGGATCGGCGGCGAGGGACCGGTATCGCGCCAGCATGCCGCGCAGCCGCCGGTAGAGCGCGAGTGGCGGCGCCAGGTCTGCAGCGGCGGCGGCGATCCGGTGGCGGTTACGGCCGGCGCGGAGCAGCGCCGGGACATCGTGACCGTCTGCCGGCACGGTGATACGCAATCCGATGGCGTGGGGATCGACGCGGCCCGCGTGCAAATGGCGGAAGTAGCGCAGCGTGTTCAGGCTGAGCAGGACGTCGAAGGCCGCCAGGTTCGGCACCGTGTCGGGAGCGGCCTCCAGGCGCGCCGCCCATTCTTCGAGGGTGACGGCGTTATAGGCTGCCGGACTGAGACCGTCGGCACCGGCACTCTTGAGCAGCATCAAGGCCTCACGCGCGTCGGGGTTCGGACGTCCCTCGGCATCGACCCAGATTGGCAAGTTGCAGCCCGGCGCGTAGAGCGCCGTCAACTGCTGTCGCTCCGCGGCGGCGAGCAATTCCAGCGACGGATGTCGGTCGGGGTCGAGGAGAGCATGAATGGCCGGCGCGACGCCTGGCAATCTCGCCTGACCCAGCCCGGGGGCAGCGGCGTCAACCGAGCCGACCAGGCGCGGGCCAGCGAGAAAGGCGATGAGCATCAGGATGTGTGTGATCGTCGCCATGTCGTCACACCAGAAAACGCAAGACAGGTGCCGCAACCTGGGACGGCGCCGATCGACCCCGTCGCCGCCTGCAGTGACGGATTACCGGCGCTCACGCCGCTCCCGCGCCGCCGGCAACGATGATCGTGGGGGTGTGGCGGCGGGCCTGGTCACGCCATCGCGTCCAACGCGGCGACCCACACGGTCCGGACCATGCCGATCCTGTGACCGGAGCAGGCGGCACAGCGATGGTGGTTTTTTCGCAGTCTGGGGAATATCGCGCAGCGGGAGTCGCCAGGACCTCGCGTGACATCCTGCTCAGCGCCGCAGTCTCGGCTTTGGACAGATGCGCGGAGAATAACCCGATGCACGCTGGATGCGTGTGCTGACAGGCTCGCCGCGCGCGCCTGGGAGACCTGCGGCTGCTCCGTCCGGTAGAACTCCCGCAACACCCGGGCAATCTCTCCCGTTCCCGCCTCGTGCGAGGGTAGGCCCGCTTCAACGCGTTCACCGCTTCGCGGTGGACGAACGGCAGCGTCGCCGGGATATGGCCCAGCGCCATCGCCTGGTTGACGGCGCGCTCCGCCGTGGCGGCATTCGCGTGGCTGGGACGATTGTGGCAGTCGGTGCAGTCCATGTGACGGCGCTCGCCGGTCGCGATCTGCTCGGGTGTCACGCCCGCCGCGAAGTACTCGCGTACTGTCCCGCCGCGCTCCTTCACCCGGACATAGGGAATGACCTGGCGCTCGACATCGGTGGCGATGTACTCGATCTCGTTCGCCACATTCATGTGCCAGTGGATGCCGGCGGCGGCGCCGAGCCGGCCGTCCCCCCCCACCCACGTGCAGGCGCAGCGTGGTCACCGACTCGGTGTTCTTCTCGTCGTTGGCGTACTCGACGTGCGCCGGACCGTGTCGCCGTGGAACTGCTCCGGCCATTCGCATTGCTCGCAGGTGTCGCCGGCGGCGAGCAGCTGGTCGGCGCTGGCGACGATCGGACGGGGATAGTTACCGAACGCCACGGCCAGCACGCGCCGCGTGCCGGCGAGTTTCGCCTTGGCAAATGACGAGGTCCCGGGCCGACATGACACGCCACGCATTTCACCTGAGCGTGCGGCTGGTTCTGGTGCGCCACGAACTCCGGCCGCATCGGCGCATGGCACAGCTGGCCACAGAAGCCGACCGAATCCATGTACTCGACGCCGCGATACGCGCCCAGCGAGGCGATGACGATGTTGGCATGGTGAGGAGGAAGACGATCCCGATTAGGGATTGGTGTGGAGGCCGAAGAGATCGGCGAGAAACACTACGAGGAACAGCGCGGCGCTGATCGTCGTCAGCACCATCCCCGCGACCGACCGGGGGCTCCGGATCAGCCGAACGTCGCCCACCATCCGCTATTTCTTTTTCATCGCCGCCAAATAGGCGACCAGCGCGTCGACGTCCTCTTTCGGCAACGCGTAGGCCTTCATCTCGGGTTTGCGGGCGGCCTTGGTCTTGGCGGTCATCCCTTTCGCGTCGGTGATCCAGGCGCGGATCTCGTCCGCCGTCAGCTTGGCGCCGACCTCGTCCAGCGGTCCTTTCGCGTTGCCCTTGCCGGCAAGGCTATGACACACCGCGCATTTCTGCTCGGCGTAGACCTTCTCACCCGTTGCCTTGGCGTCCTGCGCCAGGGCCGGCACCGCGAGACCGACGCTCACCGCGACGACGTACGCTGCGACTCGAATCATTGACGCTCTCCTCATCGGCACTGAGTATCTCATCGATTAGCCCGTCACCGGTGCGGCCGATTGCACTGGATTTCGATCGAGGCCGCAATGTTTGATCCGATCGCCCAAGGTCGAGCGCTTGATCTGGAGCAATTCGGCGGCGCGTGACTTGTTGTCCTTCGAGGCGCTCAGTCCCCATCGCGACACCGCTTGAGCGCGGCCGGCCGCGGTCTCCGCTTCCAGGAGTCGATAGCCGTCTTCCTTCAGCCGCGTCGTCAACGACCAGCGAATCAGTGGCTCGTCGTCGACGACCAGAATCGTCGGGGTGGGCATCGCGCTGAGTATATGAAGAATCCCGGGGCATTCACCTCCGTCGCCATCGATCGGCCCGCTGGCAACCGCCCGGGTCCGGCGGCAGCCGGCGCCGGACCGCTGGGAACGGTGAGAAGACTGGGAAGATTTTCACGATCGGTGCCGATTTTTCAGCAGCCGCCGGATCGGCCGGCGGGAATCAGGCGTTCGTCACCTCATGTCATGCGGCGATCGAGACACGCGTGCGGGTCCGGCCGGAACAGCCTGTGGCACACGACGTGCTCTTCACCGGGCAACGCCCGTCGAACCTGGCGGGTTCTCCTGTGGAGGCACTGATGATCCTGATCAAGCACGTGCTCGTCGCCACCGACTTCAGCGAGCCCTCCGACGCCGCGCTCAACTACGGGCGGGAGCTGGCGCGCACCTTCGCCGCCACCCTGCACGTCCTGCACGTCACCGACAACCTGACCCTTCAATACGGGCTCGAGGGCTACTCGACGCTGCTGCCCGAGATGCAAGAGGATGTCGAAGCGTCGGCGCGCCAGCAACTTGAAGGACTGCTCACCGAGCAGGACCGCGTGGTGCTGCGGGCCAAACCGGCGGTCATCACCGCCGTGGCGAAGGCCGCCGCGATCGTCGACTTTGCCAGCGACCACGCCATCGATCTCATCGTCATGGGCACCCATGGCCGGGGTGCGGTCGGTCACTTCCTGATGGGGAGCATTGCGGAACACGTGGTACGGACCGCCCCTTGTCCGGTACTGACGGTGCGCCATCCCGAGCGCGAGTTCGTCATACCGGGCGACGCGCTCGCCGAGACCGCGGTCGCCGACGACAAGGTCGGTCGTCCCGCGCCACCTCAGGTCTAACTGGAGGAGAGTGATGAAACGACAACTTATCGTGCTGGTGGCGGTCCTGGCGATGACGCCGGTGATGGGTGCCAGGCGCAGTGTCGCCGGTCCCGCCCAGCATGGCGCGGCCGTCGAAGCGCAACCGCAGGACACACCGACGGCCCAGATGCGCCGGAAGATGATGCAAAAGATGCACGCATCGGATGCGGATCTCGATCGCCTGGTCGCCGCCATGAACGCCGCTACGGGAGATGCCAAGATCGCGGCGATGGCCGACCTGCTGACCCGGACGATTCAGCAACAGACGACGACGCGGACCGAGATGCAGGAATCGATGACCGCCATGATGGCGCAGTGTTCGATGTCGAAGGACGCCGCGGCCCACGAACATAAGCCATAGCCGTGTCGCCAGCCATCAATCTCCGGTGGCGGACCGTTCTGCAGGTCGCAGGTTGCCAGCAGTATTCGGCACCGGGATCCAGACCACACACGGGATCGATCGAACCTCCAGGGGCAGGGACGGCCCGGGACGCCCGCGAGCAGGTTCGTGCCTGGCATCCTCCGCGCGTGGCGCTGTCGACCAGTGCTGACCTGCTGTTCGAACGGGCGCACGACATTCGCACGCTGCAGAGTTGGAGGGTGTGATGGTCGCGCTGACGGATGCGCCGCATCGTTTGACGGAAGAGGCACCACCGCACCCGGATCAACGACAGCTGATCCAATCGCTGTGTCAGCCAGGCGTCCTCGATTCGGGGACGCAACCAGTCGAGGTCATGGAGACGCACATCTCGTACGTCCTGCTGGCCGGGGCGCATGCCTACAAGATCAAGAAGGCCGTCGACCTGCAGTTTCTGGACTTCTCGACGCTGTCGGCGCGGCGCCGCGACTGCCTCGAGGAGCTCCGCCTCAATCGCCCGCTGGCGCCGTCGGTCTATCTCGAGGTCGTAGCCATCACCGGCACCATGGAAGCGCCGGTGATCGGCGGCGACGGCCCGGTGCTCGAGTATGCGCTCAAGATGCGGCAGTTCCGCCAGGACGGACTGTTCTCCGCCATGCTCCAGCGCGGCGCCCTGACCGGGGCCCATATCGACCAGTTGGCGACGGTGGTCGCATCGTTTCATCAGAGCACGGGCCGAGCGGACGGGGACGCGCCGTACGGACGTCTCCACGACATCCTGCAGCCGGCGCTCGAGAATTTTGCCCAGCTGCTCGCGATCGTCGATGAACCACGCGAGCGGACGGAGCTCGAGGCGCTCCGAACCTGGACCGGCGGTGAGCACACGACCCTCGCGGCCATCTTTCTCCACCGCCGCGGCCAGGGATTCGTGCGCGAGTGCCATGGCGACCTCCATCTCGGCAACATCGCGCTGATCGACGGTCGCGTCACGCTGTTCGACCGCCTCGAGTTCAACGCCTCGATGCGGTGGATTGACGTCATGAACGACGTCGCGCTCGTCGTCGCCGATTTGCAGGAGCACCAGAGGCCGGACCTGGCGGCCCGTTTCGTGAGCGCCTACCTCGAAGCGACCGGCGATTACGAGGGCCTCTGTGTCCTGCGCTTCTATCTCGTTTACCGCGCGATGGTGCGGGCGAAGGTGGCGCGCTTCCGGGGGCGTCAGCTCAAATCGCGTGACGTGCAGGAGCAGATCGACGCGGAATACCGTCGCTTCATCGCGCTGGCTCAGCGTCTTGGTCAACGTCCGCAGGCCGCCATCATCATTACGCACGGGCTGGCCGGCAGCGGCAAGACGACCTGTGCGCAATGGCTGGTCGAACACACCGCAGCCGTCCGGATTCGCACCGATGTCGAACGGAAGCGGCTGCACGGCTTCGCGGGGCTGGCGTCGACCGCATCGAACGTCGGGGAGGGGCTGTACACCGAGCAGGCCACCCGCCAGACCTACGGACAGGTGTGCGCGCTCGCGGGCGCGGTCGCACGGGCGGGTTATCGGGTCGTTGTCGACGGCGCGTTCCTGAAGCGCTGGCAACGCGACATGTTCCGTGAGACTGCCTCGGCGCTTGGTGTGCCGTTCGTGATACTGGCGGTTGAGGCGCCTGACACCACGCTACGCGCACGAATCGCCGGGCGCCGTCAACGTGGTGATGACCCATCCGAGGCGACGATCGAGGTGCTGGACGCGCAGCGACGCGCCCTCGAGCCGCTCGACCTCGAGGAGCAGCGCTTCTTCATGTCGTGGGAAGACGCGGCGGCACCTACTGGTGCGCTCTTCAATCGAGGCGACACTTCGTAAACGGTCCGCCGCCGAGGCGCAACAGATGATCGACGTCTTCGTGGAGGAGACGGCCTGGCGGCCCGCGCGCGTCCTGCCGGTGGCCGGCGCGCTCGCCTACAGTCGGTACAACTTCCTGATTCGGTTTGTGATGAAGCGGATCGCGCGCAAGGCGGGCGCGCCCACCGACACCTCACGCGACTACGAGTTCACCGACTGGTCGGTGCTCGATGCCTTCATCGGAGACGCCATCCCAGCCGTTGATGGCCGCTGCGACGCAGCGCCAGCCGCGCCGCATCACCAGGCGTAGACGACGCCGGCTCCGATGCGGAATCGATCCAGCGTTGCCGATTCTCTGAAGTGGCCAGACCGGCTCAGCGGCAGCCCTGGTACGGGCGGACGCCGGCACTCACCAACATCGTCGTTTCCCGCCTCGCTGCACCTGAGGCGTCCGGTCTTTCGGCTGAAGGCCTGAATGCCCAGCGAACGGCTGCCCTGCCGGCTGCTGAAATTCCGGCAACTCGAGACCCGCCCCCAGGAGTTCAAGGAAAAACAGAAACTGTTTGCGACGGTATCGCCTGTGCAGTCAGCAGACGCATGCGCACGACCACCATCCGTCCAGTGCTGCTGCCGTCACCCGCGCGGCACGCCGTCGCTCCCACCTGGTCACAGGCCGCCACGCCGGATCAGGCGATCGTCCGCGGCGTCGTGGCGGGGGGCGCGACACCGGCACCGGTGCCGATGATCCGCACTGAAGCTCCGGCGCAACACGAGTACCCAGTCGACATCGTCATGAGCGTCGGCTTTCTCGCCAGGGAGTCACCTCGGCTGCCGCCGCGCCGTTGGACAGTCAACGCGACGATGGTGGCAATCGCGGGAGTGATTCATGTCCTGGGCGTGACGCTCCTTTTCATGGCGGCGTCTGGTCGAGAGATCCCGCCTGATGCGGCGCTGACAGCCCCAGAAGTGATGCGCGTCATACTGCCTTCGCTGATGTTCCGTCCGAGCGAATCGGTCGGTGGCGGAGGCGGAGGCGGTGGAAACCGGCAGAACGGGCCGATTCGTCATGCGCAGGGCGTCGGACGCGACACGGTGACATTGCGAACCACGCAAAAGCCTCCGACCGCAGATCGTGTCATCGACGACAGCACGCCGTTTCTGCTGCTGCTCGATGCGCGGCCGTTGGCGTCCGGCGCCGTCGACCAGATCGGACTGCCGGTTGGCGGCGTGTCGTACGGGACCTCGACCGGGCCCGGATCCGGCGGCGGGGTTGGCACCGGCGTTGGCACCGGCATCGGATCGGGACGCGGTCACGGAATCGGGGCAGGCTCTGGCGGCGGCGCCGGTGGCAGCGTGTATCGTCCCGGAGGGGCCGTGACGGCGCCGCGGCTGATCTCGCAAACCAAGCCGCGGTACACGCCGGACGCACTGCTGGCAAAGATCCAGGGCTCGGTGTGGCTGGAGCTCGTCGTGACACGGGACGGTCGCGTCGACCACGTTCGGGTGACCCGGTCGCTCGATACGGGCGGGCTCGATCAGGAGGCGATCAGTGCGGTGCGCAGCTGGCGGTTCGAACCGGGCCGGCTGGGGGATGCTCCCGTCGACGTCCGGGTCACCGTGGTGATGGACTTCACCATCCGGTGAGTCAGCTCACCGACCGGGAGGCTCGCGACAATCCAGTGGAGGTGAAGAATGTTACGCAAAGTCTCGCTCATCTGCGGTGTCCCCTCTTCGCGGCTCTATATCGCCATGAACATTTTTGTCGCGACGCAGTGAGAGGCCTACCGCTCCGCCTCTCAAACCGTCAGCGAGCTGTATTCGCGACCATCGCAACGGTCGTACTGTTTGGCGCCTGGGCAGGTTTCCTGGCTCGTCCCATGCCGGAGCCAACGCCATGGTTGGGTCTCGCTGAGCGAGCCAATATTTACGCCACGATGCTGTGGGTGGCGGTCTTGGCAGCCTCCTTTCTGCGCGTCCAAGCTCGAGCCAGCATCTGGCCGATCGCGAGCAATGCAGCAGGCTCGCCGCGGCTCTGACTGGGAAATACTCCGCTCTGTCGCGGGAAAGATCTCCTCGCCATCGCCTCACGGAAGTGCCGTTGATGCTCGCCGTGGTCTTCTTCGCGGCACGTTGGGTCAATCGCCGCTCCCTGACAGAACGCGACCAATCGGCACGGCTCATCGTCGGTGTCGTGGCTTTCGCCCTTCAACTTAGAGAGGTTAACCGAAGAGGCGTTATCGGATCCGCCCACCGCCCCCGGCCACAGCGGCGTCGCCATCGACAACGTCGTGGTCCGGAGCGTACGTTCGGTCGTTCCCTGAGCACCGAAACTCGACAGCCGCCAGAGATCTGCTGAGCCCTTTTTTTCACAGTGGTGCAGCGCGGGGGCTTCAGCCTCCGCGCCACCGTTCTCGCGCACGCTGAAGAGACAGACGGAGCGAGGTCGTTGCAGGAAGAGAATCGAAGGTCGTGTTCGCCTTGTGAGGCGGACACTCCTTTCCAGTTGGCTTCCAGCAACTGGCTGCAGTCGGATTACAGCCTGATCGCGATCACGGCAGGCGCCGCGTGAACACCTTCCAACCGGTGCCCCAGCTTCCCACGCTGGCGGTGAAGACCCCATCGGCCGTGTTCGTGAGTTGGACAAACACTCCGGCGGGGCTGCTCAGGATCAAGTCGGCGCGGCCGTCCGCATTGAGATCGGTCACCCCTACCGTCCAGCTTGGGTCGAACTGGCCCGCGCCGGGGAAGGTGAAACCGCCGAAGCCGTCGCTCAAAGCCTCGACCCAGACGCCGTTGACTGGATTGTAGAGGAACAGATCCGCCCGACCGTCATGGTTGAAGTCGCCCGGAAACACCGACCAGCCGGGCGAAAACTGCGACTCGTTGATATAGAGGTAGTCGCCGCTCAGGCGGCTCAGCGCCGTCACGTGTAGGCCCGCCGCATTCAACAGGAACAGATCCGCCAGCCGATCGCCATTCACATCCGCGGCGAAGATCTGCCAGCCTGGATCCCACTGGCCCGCCGCCGGGTAGTCGAATGTCCCGAGCCCCGCCTGACTGAACGCCTGGACAAATACGCCGCTGGTGCGGTTGTAGAGATGGAAATCGTCCCGGCCGTCGCCATTCACATCCGCCGTGGTCAGCGTCCACGCCGGATCCCACTGCCCGAATGTGAAGTTGGAAAAGTCACCGCTGCCGTTGACGAAACACTTCGCCCACAATCCAGTCGTGACGTTGTAGACGAAGATGTCGGTGATGGCGTCGCCATCGAGATCAGCCGGATAGATCTGCCAATTGGGGTCGAACCTGCCGGAGGTATAGGCGAAGGTGCCGTTTCCCGCGCTATTGCGCGCTTGCACCCACACGCCACTCGCCGGATTGTAGAGGAAGACGTCGGTGTAGATGTCTGTATTCAGATTGACCGGGTAGACTTGCCAGCCGGAGTCCCAGAACGCGGTGCTGCTCGCGAATGAGCCGATTCCGTTATTGACCTGATTGGAGTAGGCGCCGTTCGCGACATTGTAGAGAAACGCGTCGCCCTTGCCGTCACCGTTCAGATCGAGGATCGACCCTCTGTCGTCGTCAAGGATCGTGCCCTGAGCTTGGGCGGCCGAAATGGTGGCGTTGATGGGGACCGACAGGTTGACGAAGAACGTCTCGGGCGCTTCCGGGAGCGCGTCGTTGGTGATTGGCACGAAGATCGTCCGGCTCGTCTGCCCCGGCGTGAATGTCAACGTGCCGCTGATCGTCGAGTAGTCGCCCGGCGCGAGAGCCGTCCCGCTCGACGTCGCGAAGTTCACCGACACGGTCGCGATGCTCGCGGGTGTCAGGCTGATAGTGAAGACGGTGGCCGCCTGACCTTCGATGACGGTTACATCGTCGATCGAGAGGCTGCTGACGTCGTTATCGGTGATCGTGCCCACGCCCTGCGGGTCCGCGATGACGGCGTTTCCGGCGCCGAACAGGAAGACGACGAAGGTCTCGGTCGGCTCGGGAACGGCGTCGACGGTGATCGGGACCGCGATGGTCTTCAGCGTCTCGCCGACGGCGAAGGTCAGCGTGCCAGTCTGCGCCGTGTAGTCGCCAGGAGCCGTGGCGGTGCCGTTGGCGGTGATGAAACCGACGGTGACCGGGAGCAGAGACGGATTGCTCAAGGTCACATTGAAGACGGCGCTGGTCGGCGTGCCGCCCTCGGCGGCCGTGACATCGTTGATGTTGATCAGCGGCTGTGGATTGGTGATGTTGACGGTTTCGATTTGCGAGAAGGCAACCGACTGTACGCCCGGCGAATCGATGACTCCGTCCGGAGGGATCGTGTCTCCCGAAACGGCCCGCGACTCGGCGTTGTAGTTGAGCGTATCGGCGCCGCCCCCCCCGGTCACCGTCTGCGTGCCGCTGGTGAACGCTTTGACGTTGAACGTATCGATTGCCGTCCCCCCGCTGGCGGCTTCGACGAAGCGGAGCGAATTCACGAGGCCAGTGATATTGCCCAGGTTCGCAGCCGTGACGTTCCAGGTGCTGTCGGCGTTCGGGCCTTGCAGCGTGTCGGTGCCGGGACCACCGTCGACGTTGAACAGGACCGGACCCGCCGAGGCCGGGACAAACGTGAAGAGATCGTTGCCGTCGAATCCGTTGAGGTTCAGCGCGGCCAACGACGCGACGCCGGTCAGGTCGTTGACCGTGAAGCTGTCGTCCCCGCCGATGCCGTTCACGATCAAGGTTTCGGTGGTGCCGATGTCGAGACTGAACAGGCCGACGTTGGTGCGGTCGAATCTGATCCGCGGTCCGTTCGCCGCCATCGTGAAGACATCGACGCTCGCGACGTTGCCGTTGACCTGGACCGTGTCCGCGTCTGCGCCGCCTTCGTCGACATCGGTGCCATCGCCGTTGCTCCAGACGAGCACGTCCGCGCCGGCGTCACCACGAAGCGTGTCGTTTCCGGGGCCGCCCACGATCCAGTCCGCGCCGGCGCCGCCGCTGAGCGTGTTGACCGCGAAGCTGCCCACGAGGCTGTCGGCCACCGTCCCTCCGGTCGCGTTTTCAACGTTGGTCACGCTGGCCGCTCCCGTCGCGGCGCCGGTGGTCAGGTTGACGTTGCCACCCGAGAACAGCTGACCGCGAATGGCCCCTCCCGGGAACGCCGCGGTATGGACGTTGACGTAGGTGCCGCCGCCAAGGAAACCCGCCTCATTCACCGTCGGGAGCGTCAGGCCGGTGGCCGTGAACGTAAAGCCCGTCCCTAGGGGAATCAGCCCACCAAGCGGGACGAAATCGACGATGATCGGCCCGTTCACCCCGACCGCACCTTGGTGAATATGGAAGCCGGTCACGTCGGCAGGAAGCAGGTCCGTCACGGTCACCGTGATATCGAATTTGTGCGTGCTGATGTTGTAGTTGGTGACGGTCGCCGTGCCGGTGGCCGGGTGGGTGGTGGGCAGGTTTTCCTGGTCGGCGCGGAGCGTCGCCGCCGACCCGGTGGTTCCCAGTCCGAGGTTCACGCCAACACTCCCGATCCACGCAGAGTAGTCGATCGTGTCCACGCCCGGACCGCCGTCGATCGTGCCCCGCAGATTGGTAAAGTCTGCAATCGCGATGGTGTCGTTGCCGTCTTCCGCATTGATGTTGATCGTGCCTCCCAGACTGCTCCTGCCTTCGATCACGATGGTGTCGTTGCCGTCCCCCGCATTGATGTTGATGATCCCGGTGGCGCTCGATAGTGTCTGGTCGCCAGCGACGATGGTGTCGAAATCGAACTCGCTGTTGAACCCGGGGTCGCCGGCGGTGAACCGATTGTGATAGAACAGCGCGGGCGCGGTCATGAAGGCCCGAAGCACCGTGATCGTCACGATATCGCCGGCCGCATCGCCGGTCATCGTGGCAGTCGACCCCACGACCGTCGATGTGTATGCAGCCTCGACGGCCGCTGGAGCTGAGAGAAACAGCAGAGCCGCGCCGAGGGCGATCGAGAGCGAAGGAACACGCGTACTCATAAGCCTCCCTCGCGAAGGGTAATCCGAGCGTGATCGGGTCGAACGGACGACGGATTTTGGCCAGAGCTTACAGCAAGATTCGCTCTATCACCGTCATCGAGTTGCACGAAATTGTAGGAAGTCGCCATGTGACCGGTAATGGTGACCGTGATATCGAATTCGTGGATGGTGAATGTCGTAATTCGTGACTTCTTCTGACGAGAGCACTTTCAGCTTCCACCTCGGCGTCCAGGCGGAGCTCGTCCGCCGGCGTCCAGAACGGCGTCCGCTTTGTCCAGGGGGTTGAGGATTACCGGACCTCCTCGTCAGGGCGTCTCATGAAGTCTGCCATGGCGTCGTCGGAGCCGAAAAGGAGGGCTGCATTGCCTCGCCGGACGGGCCTTTCTAGCACCGAAGCGGAGCGTCGACTTGCCGAGGTCGGCCCGAACGAAATCCGGCGCGAGCGGGCGACCACAGCATCGACGCTGGCCACCCGGCAGTTTGCGAGTCCGGTGATCTGGCTGCTGCTCGGCGCCACCGTCGTGTCCGCGGCCGTCGGCGAATGGCTCGATGCGATGGCGATCGGTGCGATTGTGCTGATCAATGCGGCGATCGGGTTCCTGCAGGAACACCGGGCCGAGCGCGCGGTGATGGCGCTGCGTTCGATGACCGCGCCACGCGCACGCGTGCTGCGAGACGGCCACGGCGTCGTGGTGTCAGCGGCCACGGTCGTCCCCGGCGATCTGCTCGTGTTGGAAGCGGGTGACGTCGCCGCGGCCGACGCGCACCTGCTCACCGCTCACGCCCTGACCACGAACGAAGCCCCCTTGACCGGCGAGAGCACACCGGTCCAGAAGAGCACCGAACCGACGGCGCCTGGCACGGCGCTCGCGGAACGTCATGACTTCGTGTTCATGGGCACGGCCATCGCCACCGGCACGGGCCTCGGCGACGTGGTCGCAACAGGGATGCACACGGAGCTCGGCGGAATCGCCCAGCTCCTGGCCACCGCAGAAGATACGGAGACGCCACTCCAGCGACGTCTTGCGCGCGTGAGTCAGACCTTGCTCTACATCTGCGGCGGCATCGTGGTCCTGGTCGCCCTGGCGGGACTGCTGCGCGGGTGGTCACCGATGGAGGCGTTCATGGCGGCCGTCTCGCTGGCGGTGGCGGCCATTCCTGAGGGGCTTCCCGCGGTGGTCACGATCGCCCTCGCGATCGGCGTGCAGCGCATGGCCGCCCGCCACGTGCTCATCCGGAGGCTGCCGGCCGTCGAAACGCTCGGCTGCGCGACGGTGATCTGCACCGACAAGACGGGCACGCTCACCACTGGCGTCATGCGCGTTCGCGAACTGTGGGGTCGCGATCACGAGCGGCTGTTATGGGCGGGAGCGGCCTGCTCCGACGCGGAGCTGGGGCGCGATGGCCGTCGCGCCATCGGGGATCCCACCGAGCTGGCGATCCTGATGGCGGCCGCCGAACGTGGGATTCACCGCGAGGAGATCGAAGCGGCCAATCCCCGCGTCGCGGAGATCCCGTTCGACCCCGTGCAGAAGCGGATGTCCGTCGCGCGCGCCGACGGGTTCCTTTACATCAAGGGCGCCCTCGAAAGCGTCCTCCCGCTGTGTGTCGCAGGCGTGGATGATGCCGTTGACGCCCATGCCCAACTGGCCGAGCGCGGCCTTCGCATCCTCGCGGTCGCGGTGTCACCCGCCGGCGCCGACCGCCAGGCCACGCTGCTCGGACTGATCGGCATGGCCGACCCGCCCCGCCCCGAGGTGATTGACGCTGTCGCCGCCGCAGCGGCCGCCGGCATCACCACCGTGATGATCACCGGAGACCACCCCGTGACGGCTCGCGCCATCGCGAGGGAGCTCGGGATCCTGACCAGCGCCGACGCGCCGGCCGGTCTGGTACACGCGCGCGCCACGCCGGAGAACAAGATTGCGATTGTTCGCGAGTGGAAACGGCGCGGCGCCATCGTGGCGATGACCGGTGATGGTGTCAACGATGCCCCGGCGCTCCGTGAGGCCCACATTGGCATCGCCATGGGGCTGACGGGCACCGAGGTCACACGCGAGGCATCGGACATGGTACTGGCCGATGATAACTTCGCGAGCATTGTCGCGGCCATCCGCGAAGGTCGCGGGATCTTCGACAACATCCGCAAGACGCTCGTCTACCTCCTGTCTGGCAACACGGCCGAGCTCACGGTGATGCTCGTGGCGGCGGTCGGCGGGCTCCCGCTGCCGCTGTTGCCGTTGCACCTGCTCTGGATCAACGTCGTCACCGATGGACTGCCGGCGATCGCCCTGGTCTTCGATCCACCCGAGGAAGATGTCCTCGGGCGGCCACCCCGTCATCCCGACGAGCCGATGCTGGGCCGCGCGCAATGGCGCTTCGTCGTCACGATCGGCTTGCTGGAGGCTGCCGCAACCCTGGGTGTCTTCGTGTGGGCGTTGAATGCCCGCGGTCTACCCGAAGCACGCGGCCTGACATTCTCGACGCTCGTGTTCGGTGAGCTGTTCCGGGCGTTCGCGGCCCGCAGTTCGACCCGTCTGTTCTGGGAAGTGGGCGCGTTCACCAACCTCCGGCTGCTTACCGCGGTCCTGTGCTCGATGTTGCTGCAGCTCGGGCTCCATCAGCTTCCGGCCGCTCGGGCGGTGTTTGCCATCGGACCGCTCTCGGCCGCTGACGCGGCGCTGACGTTGCTGGTGGCGCTTGGGCCGGTCACGGTAATTGAGGTGTCGAAGCTTTTCCACCGCTGGCGTGCGCGTCAGAAGTCCGCGGAGCACCCGATCCCTCCGGAACGTTTGTGAGCAGGCAGTACGGTCGCTGTACTTGTACAAAATCAGCGTGGCCGCAGCACAACGCTCAGCCTTACGCGCCCAGAACTGCATCTTCGGGAGCGGACTGCTGCGCACACCTGCCATCGGCGCCCGGATTCAGCGCGTCTTGCGTGTGGTCAAGGCAAGCCGCCGAATTTCCGGCAGATCGCCTGATCATATTGCGGATTCCCGGCGATCAGGAGGCGCGTCGACTCATCCAGCTGACGTGTCGCTCGCGACTCCCCACGCCTCCAACACCAGTTTCCGCCGCACGTCGTCGAATGTCGTGCTGACCTGGACGGCCTCCCCGACGCCCCACGCTTCGTACACCAGATCCCGCTTCACCGAGTCGAAGGTGCGCGGCTCCCAGCGCGCGCACGTCGCGCACTGATGGAGCTCTTTCGCATCCAGGGGACGCGGGCAGCCGTCGCGCAGGCAGCTCCACGGCCGGCCGCCTGCCTCAAACGAATAGGGAGACGGCATGATCCGGGTCGGCGTCAACCAATGACACGTGACAGGGTTATCAGTGCGTTCCATCGGGCACCTCCACGTCCGTTGACTGAATTCCGGCAGTCAACCTTGACTGTCAGAGTCACTGCGCAAGAGCGATGCCGAGTGAGCGACCCCACCAGGGCCGGACGCGCCGGCCAGCTACCTCGTGGTCTTCCGCCAACGGTACAAAGCGTGCTCTATCCAACGACTCGCCTTCGCGTCCCAACGGCCGGAGACCCATGATTGGAAAGGCGCAGCGGCCGGCGATCCGCTACCCGCTCGGAGGTCTACTGGCCTTCGGCGCCTTGAACGCGTTCGGTGGCGGTTACTATGGACTGGCGGGCGCTCCTGGCGTCCCAACGGAATGGCTCGAGGGAAGCGCGTGGATGCAGCCGACGACGGCCATCGTCGGCATGGTTGTGCTCGTCCTGGCCTCGCGGCTCCCTCGACCTCAATGACCGCGGCAGGGCGTCAGATCCAGCCGGACGGCCGAGCACGTCACGGCGGGACGTGGGGAGTATTTCGCAGCAATGCGAACAAATCCGCGGCCGCGACGCTCATAATTCGTCGGCACACCAGGCCGGTGATCCTCGCGAACCGCGCCCCCAGGATGCCGGTCGGCAGCAGCCAGGATCCGTTGGCCACCAAGGTCTGGTTTAGATCGAAGGAAGCCTGGTCGCTGCTGCGCTATTTTCCGGCAGCCCGCGACGGGACCATCTCTTTCTCGCCGCTCAGTCGGCGCAGCGTGACCCATGTCGTCGTCTGCTGACCCTGCTGGTTGGGGTTCACGGGGAACTTGATCGTGACTTCGTCTCCCGCCGCCGACATCTCGATCGGCCGCTTCAACGTGGTGCCGCCGGTGAAGCTGATCCCCGCGAGAATCTGGTGAAACACCATGTTCGGGTACACACTCAACGCGCCGAAGTAGCCGACGTAGCCCGAGAGCGCGGCGCGAGCTTCCGCGTCGGTGGGCGCGTCAGCGGCAAATTTCTGCCGGTTGAGCGGCGGAAAGTGGACTCCGACGTACCCGGATGCGGAGTAGACGATGATGCTCGGCGCGCGGCGGGTTTCCGAGAGCGTGGCGCCGGTCGTCAGGTTCACACGCTTCTCGACGACGTGCTGCCAGAATCCGATCACCTTCCGATAGGTCGGCGCCAGCACATTGTCGACGGTGGGGACCCGCTCGAACGTCCATTTCGTGCCCGCCGGCGCGTAGTGTTCGCTGCCGCCGTAGATGACCGTCAGGCGATCGCCGGCCAACTCGAACGACCGCGTTAGCTCGCGGCCCATCATGTTCGGGCTGACCGCGCCTTCCGTCTGGAAGGTCAGCATCTTCTTCTGTCCGTCCACTCTGTAGCTGCCCCAGAAGCCGCCCGACATCGCGAACCGCAGCTGCTGATCGGTGAGCGGAGGCTGCACCCCGGCTGGTTGCGGCAGGGTGGCGCGGGTGATCATTTCGAACGCGTGCCCGGCGCCATCGAAGATCAGGAGGCCCTTGAGACTCCCGCCGCGTCCGCCGCCTCCGCGACCGGCGACTGGGGCGCCCTCGCCGCGGACTCCCCGACCTGCGCCATCGCCTTGAGCGGCGGCGGGAGCGCCAGCGCCGCGTCCTCGCGCCCCAGCGCCGTCGGCGGGCTCAGCCGAGTCAAGCGTCCATGTCCCCACGAGGTCAGCCGGGGAGAAGGCGGTCGGTTGCTGCGCCTGGGGCCGTCGCGAAACGGCCAGCAGGAGAATTGCGCCGACGACCAATGCCTTGCGTCTCATCGTTCAGGCCTCCGTGCGCGTTTCAGGTGAGAAATCCACTGGACGCTTCCACGTGTTACGGGATCGCTCGAAGCCCCTCGATTGTCCGGCCCGAACTTCATCGCGGTCCGCCGAGCGTGTCCACCAAGAACTTCTTCTGCGCCTCGATCGTGCCCTTCGTGCATTGAGCAGCCCTTCGTGTTCCCCGTGCCTAGAAGTCGATCTGGGCACTCACCTTGAAGAACCGCGGCTGCAGCACCGAGTTCGGTGTCAGCCAACTCCCGGCCGAGGTGGCTGTCGCCGCCACGAACGTCTGGTTATACGTCAACACCGGCGCGCTGTTGAACACGTTATAGATATCCAAGCCGACGTTGGTTCGCACGCGGCCGACGCGGATGATCTTTGCCAGCCGCAGGTCCAGCTCGTTCACGCGGTCGCCGTACAACGTCCCCGGGGTGATCAGATTGACCGTGGCGTTCGGCGCGTTGTTCGAGAGGTTCCGGCCGAGCGACGGCGCGATGGCCGAGTTCGGCGCCGCCCAGTTCGCCGCGAGCATGCCGCCCTTATCGCTGCGCATGGTCGCGCCGATCAGCGCGTCGATCCGCGGAATCGTGTAGGAGCCGAGCGCCGTGACGCGCGTGATCCAGCCCGTGTTGTAACTGCAGTACGGATTGGTCGGGCCGAGCAAGCCGGCGACGGTGAACTCGGGAATCTGCGCGTGGAGCGCGCAGGCGTCAAACGACGTGTTGTTCGTGTTGAACCCGCCCTGAATGACGAAGCCCTTCGCCGGCCTCGCGCTGACGTTGAGCGCGATCGCATTCGAGATCTGGTTCTGTCGGGTGTAGTTGCCCTGGCCGGGGGCACTGAAGGAATCGAGCGTCACGTAGTTGTTGGCCGCGACCGACGATTTCGGCACGCTCACGTTGTATAGCGGGCCCGGGATGGCATAGCCGCCGCCGTCCGGGAGCCGCGCGTCGACCGGTGCGTTGATGGTGAACCTGTCGTATTCGCTCGCGGCGATCGCGAGGTTGTCGGTGACGACGAAATTCACCAGCCAGCGGCGGAGGTAGCTGAGCTCGACCGACACCCGCGGCGCAATCTGCCGCTGAACCGACGCGCCCCACTGCCAGTCGCCCGAGCGGACGCCCCAGCCGCTGAAGGTTGCCGGATCCTGCGTCGAGTCGAACACGCTCTTGCCGAAGTTGGTGTTCGCGACGGAGCCGCAAAAATCGCCGCCGACCACCGTCTGCGCCGCGTTGTTCAGCAGGTCGCAGTCGGGCCTGAAGTTGCCGTTGAAGTCGGTCCACGTGCGCGACGCCGTCGTCGAGACCCGCCCCGCAGGACGGCTGGCGCTGAAGAGGCCGCCGTTCTGCGCCGCCTCGAGGTAGCGGCCGAAGTTGAACTTGAGCGCCGTCTTGCCGTCGCCGAAGAGATCGATCGCGGCGCCGCCGCGCGGCGTCAGGTCCTTGTACGCATCGACACCCTTGGTTTCCGGGAACGAAATGACCGTCGGCAGGAAGCGAACGCCGCCGATCGTGGCCTCCGGGAAGATACTGGTCGCGCGATCGAACCGCAGGGCCCCCTGCAGTGTGATCCGGCCCATCGTCCACTGATCCTGCGCGTAGTACGCGTTGTATTGGACGCGCTGCAGGACCGCGTTGTAATCGATGATCTCGTTGATCTGATTCGGCACGCCGTTGTTCACGCGGAAGGTCATGAACTGGCTGTTCGTGTAGGGGAAGCTGTTTTGCATCAGGTATCCGCCCTGATAACCGAATTTCATCGAGTGCTTGCCCTCGACGTACGACAACGAGGCGCGCCAGTTGTTCGACCCCTGCCAGTACGAGCCCTGTGCAAAGGTGCCGCCCCGGTACACCAAGCCCGCGCGGTTGTCGTTGGCCGGGCACCCGGCGGCGCACTGTTCCGTGACCTGAATGAAGTCGAAGGCGGGACTGCCGGGCATCGTGTTGCCGAGATACCGGCTCGCGTAGTTGCCGACGCTCGCTTCGGCGAGGAGACGGCTCGTGATCGGTGACTGGTACGAGACCTGCCGGAAGCGCGTCCCGTAATCGCGGTACGACGCGGTTTCCGGTGCGGCCGTCGCGGAGGCCGCCGGCGTTGGCGCCGCGGTGCCACCGGCGATGATCTCGTTGTTGCCCGACTGGCGGCAGGCTTTGGCCGTCGAGCCCGGCCACGCGGCGCCTTCGCACGGCATCTGCTCATCCCAGAAGACGCGGACCTGGTTGCGCGGCGTGGCCTGCGCGGTGAGCCGCAGCGAGGTCGTGCGGAATGACGCAGCCTGGACGGCGGGCCGATTGAGATCGGGCGCGTACGTCCACTTGGTCGGATCGCCCGCGTTGAGGTTCGCGAACATCCCGGGCACGGTCTGATGGTTGCCCTCGTCGCGCAAGGTGTAGAAGAACCACAACCGATCCTTCTTGATCGGTCCGCCGACGGCGCCGTTGTGGTCCCAGACCTTCAGGTTGGCGCCAGGCGTCACCAGGCCTCGAGCCTTGAGGTCGTCGCTGTAGTTGCTGCCGATCATCCCCTTCGTCACGCCGGACAGATACACGCTGCCTTTCACCGCGTTGCCGCCGGTCTTCGGGACGACGTTGATCGACGGTCCGCCGACTTCGGCTTCGCCGAGGCCGCCCGAGCTCGTCATCGCGACCTCCTGCGCGTTGCCGACGTCGGCGATGTACCCCGAGACGCCGCCGCCGTTGAATGCCGACCCGACGCTGATCCCGTCCAGCTGCAGGCGGCCTTCGTTACCGCGTCCGCCGGCGCCGCCGAACACGACCATGCCGGGTATCACCTGCACGTCCGATGCGGCCCCCGCCGCCACGGTCGTATTCGGCATCAGCTGCATGAGGCCTGCGTAGGCGCGAGAGGACGGGATCGACGTGATGAGTTCGTTGCTCATCGTCGTCTGCCTCCGGACGCTCTGGGTGTCGACGATCGGCGACTCGGCGGTGACGGTGATGGTCTCGGCAATCGCACCGATCTTGAGCTCGCCGTTCACGGTCGCGTTAAAGGACCCGGTCAGCTCGATCCCTTCGCGCCGGGCGGCGTTGAAGCCCGTCAGCGCAAACGTCACGGAGTAGGTTCCGGCCCGCAGATCGACGATGCGGTACTGGCCATCGCCATCGGTGACCGCGGTTCGTACCTTCTCGATCAGGACCGGGCTCGCCGCTTCGACGGTGACACCGGGCAGAACGGCGCCGGACGCATCTTTGATGACGCCGGAGATTGACGCTTGCGCGTATGCGGACAACGGCAGCGCCAGGATCATCGAGACGACGAGCAGAATCTGTCGCGACTCAGGCATGCGGAGGCTCCTCAGTGATCGAGTGACCGACCGGCTCGGCTGCCAACGCCGCTGAGCCTATGTCAACGCGGAACCTGCGGCGCTCAAAAAAAAATCAAATCGGAAAGGAGCTACCGTCGATGAGGCCGTAGTTTCCCCTCGTCACGATTCAGGACGACGTTTGGTTTCGCGGCAGCGGAGGTTTGGCAGGCGTACTCGAAGACGCCAGCGTCATCGGGCCATCGCGACGAAGCCGGGCTCTGCGTGTCGGGCGCGTTCGCAGCCTTCGTCCCATCGTGCGCCGCGATTGTACGGACGGCCGCGTCCCGCACGCACGAGCGGGCGCGCTTTGCCGGGAATTTGACCGCGCCGGTCCCAGGACGGTGAGATACTTCGGATCCGACGGAGGGAGCACTCGATGCTGAAAATGCCGGCCTGTGCGCTGCTGGCGCTCGCGTTTGCGACCGCACCGCAAGCCCAATCGGAATTCACACTGAAGGTCCACACCGGCCGCGGTCAGGTCGGCTATGACGTCAATTCGACACTGGTCATCGGCGAGAAGGACATCCTGCTCATCGATCCGCAGTTCTCGCTCAGCGAAGCACACACAACCTGAATGTATTGCGCCAGTATCCGCTGCTCGCGATGGAGTTCACGTTGAACGACCGGATTGTCATGTATTTCCCCGCGCCGCCACCGCCGGCATCGCGATGATCAGTGAGGTAACAACGATGACGCGTCTCATCCGCGCGGGCGTCCTGGTGGCACTGGGATGCGTGGTCACGGCCACGCTCATAGCGCAGACCGTCTTCCCGACCGGCACGACCATCTTCGATCCCGATCGCACCT